>SEOL01000003.1 GCA_016808295.1 Candidatus Liberibacter ctenarytainae | reverse complement strand
TTAGGAAATTTCCCAGTTTCGAGGCGAAAAGCGCAACAGCAGATAAGGAGAGAGCGCTTTTCGCCCACCTCTTCGGAAATCGCGGCCAGATGCGCATCATCGAGAGTTTTCGTGGTGACGTAAATAAAATCGGATTCGCTGGATTGACCATGCATCCAGTAATGCTCTTCGCTGGGCGTATATTTGAAACCCATGATCTTACACAAAGCTTCTGCTAGCATTGCTGCATTATACTTCTTACTGATAATCCATGTGCCCCACTTGTCTTTTTCGAGCATAGAGGGCGCGAGATTAAAGTAGCGGAATCCGCCGCCGCCATGCCAATCAATTGCCTTCGATATTCCACCTTGGTCACTGCCATTAATGACCTTTTGCAAGCGCGGAACAATATGAGTATGGCAATGTTCTCCTAGTTCCACCATTATCCAACGCCGCCCCATTTTATGCGCTACAGCGCCTGTGGTGCCGGAGCCTCCGAAAGAGTCGAGAACGAGATCGCCAGGGTTGGTAGCAATCTCCAAAATTCTTTTCAACAACCTTTCAGGCTTTGGAGTATCAAAGACGTCATCTGCACCATAAAGAGAAATCATTTCTTTTTTGGCTTCATCTGTGTGTCCTACATCTGCATGGGGCCACCAGTTATGAGGCGTCATTCCGTGTCCTTCTGCTAGAAATAATTTTAATCTTGGAGTATCATTTTTTCCCTCTTTCCCCCACCATATTTTATTTTCCGCAACATGCTTTTGGTGAGTTTCAGGCGCGTATTTCCATGCCTTGTAAAGGTTTTTAATATGATCGCCGGTATTAGGATTTAATATATCATAGCAGAGGTTGGGGCGCTGTTCAGGAGTTTTCTGATTACTATAACCAACTGATATCCAAGGGCCTCTACTATCATTATCCGAATTTGTATAGCGTTTTTTTGCTTTTTCAGTGAGCGGTAAAAGATTGTTTTGGAATTTTTCACTTTTTGAATAAACAAGGATAAAATCACAGATCGAAGCTAATCCTTTATTGTTATTGCTAGGACTATATTTTTTTTGCCATGTGATAGTTGTTTTATAATTTGGTCGTCCAAATATTTCATCGCACATTACCTTGAGATAATGCGCCTCGTTATCATCGATAGTGATCCATAATGATCCATCTGTCGCTAATAACCGTTTTATTATCTCCAGGCGGTCACGCAGCAGTCCAAGCCAAATAGAATGTTCTAACCCGTCGTTATAATGCTTAAAGGCGGAGCCGGTATTATAAGGTGGGTCAATAAAGACGCATTTAATCTTTCCTGCGTAATCAGATTCTAGCGCGCGTAGAGCTAATAAGTTGTCGCCATGAACCAGTACATTATTGTAAATGTCATTTTCGCTACGACGCTCTTTTGCATGGTAACTCTTTTGTAAATCTTCCAATAAAATGCGCGGCTCTAGCTTTGGAGTTTTCTCTTTCCCTATCCAGGTAAGTTCTAGTTTTTGTTTTGTCATCGTGCGTCCTTAATATAATGTCCAGCTGATCTTAAATAGCTCTTCAACACTAGACTTGCTATTTTGCAGCTGTTTTTCAATTTGTTGGATCAACCTATCACGCTTTTTATCGATTTCATCCTGAGAAGAAAATAATTCGTGCCTTTTATTTGAACGGTCCTTTTCCAAGGCAGCTTTCTCCTTTTGAAACGCCAGCTTTTCTTGGAGGGCGAGCACTTGCCTTGACTGCCAGTCAAGCCCCTGGATTTCCTTGTCGAGACGATTTATTTCAATATCCAAGTCCTTTTTCAAATCCTCCGCCCAGCTGTAGAGTTTATCCAGTTCTTCGTTGAAGTAGCTGTGGTTGTTAAGCTCTGCCTGCTTTATCAGCTCATTGGTGCGTGCGCGCAAGGTAGCATCGATATACTCCTGATAGGGACAGGCGTTAAACCCTTTTTTAAACGTTGCGGGCAGCAGAAAGAGCTTTTCACCGACCTCCTCCTTGAGCATGGTGCCTTCGCTATCACATATCGCAAAGAACAACTGGTCGGTTTTCTCAAAGATGTCCAAGGTGAGCCGATTGAGAAATAGCCAGCCGGATTTGCCAACATATTCTTCTAGAAGCGCGATACGGTGCGGATGCTGTGAAATATTAAAATCCAGGTGCGCAGGATTGGTTTCCATCTCTTTGGCCGATTTTATCGCCATTTCACCTTCCAAGCTGGACAGTCTGCAAGGATAGCCGGTAACAGGATGCTTAAGATCGTCGCTTTTGCGCTTGCGGCGCACGGCCAGAGCAAGTGGATCAAGTTTTTCCGGTGGGCTGGTATCGATGTAATAATATATTGGCACACGCTCATTATCATTAGCCGAGCGCGCGCCGGCTTTAATAAAGGCCTCGTCGATACCAAAGACCAATTTTTCGTCGTTAAAGTAAAAACGCGAGTTTTCGTTAGAATGTTTCACGGTATAGACGAACTTCACCAACCCCCAAAACATGCGGGTGACTTCATCGATGCGCTTCTCCGCCGATTGCATGCGATCACGCAAGCGCTGATGCACATCTGCATCGAAATGATCAAACAATTTTTTCCGGGTTTGTGACATGTGTTCCTGGATTGGCTCATCCAGCTCTTCCTGTAATTGTTGGAATGCGGCTTCAATCTCCTCCGGATTTCTGCACGTTTCCCAAAGATCAAAGATGCGCTTTTCAAAGTCGATGCCAGACTCTATACGCCCCAGAATCTCATCGGAAGCTCCGAACACACCGTCGAAAAGATGAAATTTTTCTTTGAGCAATGCATAGATTCTCTGATCTGCCCAATTCGTTTGATTGAGGAAGTTTACCACAACGACATCGTGCTTTTGACCATAGCGGTGGACACGCCCAATGCGTTGCTCAACGCGTTGCGGATTCCATGGCAAATCATAATTGACCAGTAGTGAGCAAAACTGGAGGTTCAAACCTTCTGCAGCCGCCTCAGTGGCGATCATCACCTTTCCTTCGTCGCGGAAGAAATCTATCAGAGACATGCGCATATCATCGACATTCAACGTGCCGGTAACGCGCCCTGTTTTTGTATTTTTATCCAACCAGGAACGGTAGATACTACGCGCCAGATCGTCGTTGTTCTGGCCGTTGAAAGTGACGATCTTGCCTTTATAACCACGGTCGGTCAGGAATTCCTTCAGGTAGCGCTGCGTGCGGCTAGATTCGGTGAAGATTAGCGCCTTGCACTCGGCGCCCAATTTTTTCATGCGGGCAAATCCGATATCGAGCGCTTTGACCAGTTCCTTCGCTTTGGATTCTACTTTAATCGAGCGGGCAATCGTAGTGAAGCCTTCGATCTGCTTGATTTCATATTGCAGCTTTTTCAAGTCAACGGGCTTGCCTTTGGCGGTTTTTATTACCTCCGGCGGCTCTTCTTCCTCCTCTAAATATTCACTGCTTAGGTCATTTCCCGAAACCATCACGGTGCGAATGTCCAGTGGCTTGGCTTTACCGATTTGCTTCATATTCTCCAAGCGCTGCTTTATCATTTTAAGCGTTCCGATAAGGGCATAGCTGGAAGAGGCCATGAGCTTGCGAATAATCAGCACCACTAATTTGCGCTGCGCCCAAGGAATGGCATAGGTGTCCTGCTCCAGCAGGAAGTCGGATACAGCGTCGTATAGCCGCTGTTCTTCCTCGGTAGGAGTAAAGGGCTGTATAATAGCTTCCCGCTTTGTGTAGCGGATATATTCAAGTACCTGGTTTCGCAAGGTGCGCTGCAGGAATGGCTTAAGCCGGTCCTTCAATTTTTCAGCGTTCGGCGTGCTGTTTACATAGGCAGCCTTAAATGATTTTGCGCTACCAAAAATCCTGTCATCGATCAAGCTTGCCAAACCATACAACTCCATTAATGAATTCTGCAGCGGCGTCGCGGTTAATAACACCTTTCGGTATTTACTCAGAGCGGATTGGATATTTTTGCCCATTTTATTGTCGGGTTTGTAAAGGTTACGCAGCTTATGCGCTTCATCGATGATAACCAGATCCCAATTGATTTTACGCAGCTCCTCATTATAACGGCTGGCAAACTGGTAAGAGATAATCACGATGCTTTCCTGCTTTAGCGGGGAGCCCTCATTCTTTTTTCTGGATTTAAAGCAAGCGCTTTCCAGAATGATGTTTGGCAAATTGAACTTTTCCTCTAACTCAATCGACCATTGGCGGCGCAAACTCGCTGGACAAATTACCAGCAGACGGCATTTATGCTCAGCCCAAAACTGGCAAAGCACAATACCAGCTTCTATAGTTTTTCCTAATCCCACCTCATCGGCTAAAATCACCCCTTTTGAAAGCGGCGATCGAATGGCAAACAGTGCAGCTTCTACTTGGTGAGGATTGAGATCAACGCTGGCATCAAACAGGGATGTTGAAAGACGATCCGCATGCGTTGAGGCTCCGATCTTGGTAAGATCATGCGCGTAATATTTTGCATGGTAAGCAGTTATCATTAATCATCAGCCTCGTGGAGATAAACTTCTGATTGCAAAATAGGCGGTATATTCATAAAAAGCAATGTTTTATAGTTTATTATATGGTGTAGGCCTTAAATTGGAGTCTGCCGGATATTTGGCTTTCATTTAAAAATCAAAACGTTCCCGCTTCTTTGGCCATAAGACAGGAAAAGGCTTGAGCAAATCAATCAGGGACAGGGTTTTCGGCTGACTACCGGCGAGGATTGCCTCGATAATATCCGGCGCTTGTAGAATGAGTCGGTAAAGCCGTGAAATATAGGACAATAAATATAGGACAATATAATTTTTCCCGTTTTTTGCAGCAAAGTTCAGCGATTTAACTTTCCCTGAATCGATTTCCTCTTGCCACTTATGCGCCTTAACAATCGCGGAAATCATCGGATTGGAGCGGCCGGCGGACGTATTGCAGTTCGGCGCTGCTCGGCGTCATAATGAACCTGCATTCGCTCTTGCGGGTGATATTGATGGATATGTGCACGGGTACGGTGCCGTTTATTCCGATCTCAATGGTGATTTCCTCGATTCTTATACGCATACGGTTTTTACCTCCATTGATGTCATCTAACGTTGCCATTTCTTGACAGATCGCAGCGATATTATTGGGTTGGTAGCTGATAGACAGGGGAGGATTGACGGTAATGCGGGCGATTAGCAGCCGCAACAATCTGTTTTGTCCCACTGGAAATAACGCATTTCACACGTAAACCGCGAGAGAATCCATTTCACTTCTTGCAGCGTCATTTTGACGTTTTGATTGGCTTTCAGAACGTGGTAGACCCTTGCTGGCAACCTGTGGCTCGGCGTCATAGCGCGCTCGTCACCATCGAAAATCAGGCTTTTCTGGATGAAAGGCGTCTGAATCGCCTTCATAGGGATACGTTTGTGCACACCGACTTTGAACACGGCCTGTACCTTATCCTACGTTCCATATCGATGATAGGCTTGGTCGCCGAGATACCCGCTATGTAGTATTAGCGATGATGATGGTGTGCAGATTTCAGAATATCGGCATTATTGAGAGGAAAAAGATAACAGAGGCTTATCAGTTCAGTAGGAGTAATCTTAGTATGGTTTATGATCCCTTTATTTATAGAGGTGATGTTTTCGGATGCAAAGAATAATATGAGATCGTATGTAAGATAATATATTTACTGTCGAGGTTATAAAATTTTGTCCTGTTAAAAATGGATGCTCTCGATAATTTCGTCAGAAATATCACAATTAGCATAGACATTTTGGACATCATCATCTTCTTCAAGAGTATCGATCATTTTAATGATTGATAGAGCTATATTTTGGTCAGATATTTGTATAAGACTTTTAGGTTTCCATATTGCTTTTATACTTCTTGCTTCGCCGATCATTTTTTCCAATTGATGAGACGTTTGACCTATATTCTCAAATGCACAATAAAAGATATATTCTTTATTTTTAGTCAAGACCTCTTCGGCATCAGCATCAACAGCAGCTTCTATAGCTCTATTAGAATCTCCTATTGTTGCGTCATAAAGGATTTCTCCTAATTGCTCAAAGAAGTGAGTAGTGGAACCTGCGGCCCCAAGGGATCCATTGGCTTTGGTAAAAATAGAACGTATATTAGAAGCTGTACGATTGCGATTGTCTGTTAATGTTTCAACAATCAGTGCAATTCCCGCAGGACCATAGCCTTCATATCGAATATTCGTATAATTTGCCAGATCTTGGCTACTGGCTTTTTTAATCGCACGTTCAATGTTTTCTTTAGGCATTGATTGATTCTTGGCATTTTGAATGGCCATTCTTAGACGCGGGTTTTCTGAAGGATCTTGTCCGGACAATTTAGTCGATACAGTTATTTCCCGAGATAGTTTAGAGAATATTTTTGATCGCAAGGAATCTTTGCGTTCTTTACGATGCATAATATTTTTAAATTGAGAATGTCCAGCCATCGATATCATTCCTTCGGTATACAAACAATTTATTCATGAGAATAGCACCACCCTTTTCCGCTGATGTATTTTGAAATTAATTCCAAAATTCCGGCAGGATCTCCTGAAGACGAGCTCCTATACGCACAGGAGTAATTTTTTCAGTCAGTCCTGTCAGATCAGAAATTTCGGCACAAACGCCGCATAATGTTGCAGGGCCTTCTGCAACAACAAAGCGATTGCGTGGAATTTGAGTAATAAAACGATTGATGGGCTCATCTTTGTCCAATCCGATAGATGAGTTATAATCACCACACATCCCAGCATCGGACATATAACCAGTACCACCATCTAGAATCTGAGCATCGGCGGTGGGAATATGGGTATGAGTTCCCACTACAAGGCTGGCTTGACGGTCGACAAAATGTGCAAAGCACTGTTTTTCACTTGTTGTTTCGGCATGAAAATCAAAAACTATAACATCTGCTTGTTCTTTTAAGGGGCACATGTTCAAAATATTTTCAGCTTCTCTAAATGGATCGTCTAATATAGGATTCATAAAAACCCGTCCCATTAGGTTTGCGACGAGGACAAGTGCACCATTTTTGGCATGATAAAGCCCAGATCCATTTCCAGGGGTATTAGGAGGATAATTTGCAGGTCGCAGAAATTGATGGTGGCGCTGAGAAAATATTAGGGATTCTCGTTTGTCCCAGACATGATTTCCTGTGGTTACTACATCAATTCCAGCGTCAATCATTTCACAAAGTATTTTTTCAGTAATACCAAATCCACCTGCACTGTTTTCTCCATTTGCGATGACGAAATCAAGTTTAAAGTCACGAATGAGCTTAGGTAATGTTTCGTATACGATGGATCGTCCTGTTTTTCCGACGATATCACCAAGAAATAAAAGTCTCATATTTTAGCCACACTCTGGTTAAATTGATTGAATCTATTTTCAGTAAGGACGGCATGCAGACGAATATCGGTAGGCTCAACTTTAATATTTGAGGTCTCTTGGATATCAAATGCAATGCCTACAAGATAAGGATCTTTCCTTTTGAGGCGAGCATCAGCTATAGCACGGTCATAATGCCCTTTGCCATATCCTATACGATTTCCGTTAGAATCGAAAGCAATAAGTGGCATTAGTATCAGATCTGGATCAATTTCTGGAGAACTTGGTGGGGGGGATAGAGTTCCAAATTGTGCTTTTACAAGTATTTCTTGGTGATTATATTGGCGAAAAACCATTTTTCCATTGACAATAACTGGTAGGCAGAACACATAACCATTCTTCTTTATCCTTTCGACAAGGAGATTTACATTGACTTCAGATAGAATAGGATAAAAAGTTGCTATTTTCATACCCATTTTAAATGGTATATCCTTTTCTCCTCGGATTGCGAGAGATGTGCTTTTCATGAGACGATATTCGGGGGAGAGCAGATTTCGTAGTACAATTTTCTTCTTGCGTAGCAGATGTTTATGTTCTTTCGGAGTCATGTAAAGTCCTTATAAACAGTCGTTTTTCAGAAGTATTATCTCAGAAGAATATGAATCATTTCTATGATGATTACCAATTGCTCATGGTGTTTTTATTTGCAGAGATTAGTTTACAATATTCACATTAAGTAAAAGGTATATCCTTTCAAAATCAAGATGATTTTTATGGATTGAGTAGACTTTTGTATTTAGAAAAATGTGGTGTTCATTGTTGATTGATTTAGTGGAATCTATTGATGTTAAATAGTACATTTTTTATTAAATCAATGGGATGATAGCGATGAATGTTTTGTGTTAGGGTTTTTCTGAGAGACGTTAATCATTTGGAGATAATTCCAAGATTTTTTGCAATTAATCTCAGCGCGCTTATTGAGCAAATCATTTTATTGGTCTACTGTAACCACAGGTATATTTGTATTCACAAATCTGCATCTCATGTCTTGTTTTGTTGTTTTATCTGTTTGGATTTGTGCGTTTCCTTTGATTATAGGGTGTTTTTGTATATTTTTTTGAATAGATCAATGTAATAAGGAATCTCCATTGGAGGAGAACATGGAACCGCGATGAATGTTGATAATAGATATAAACGGATGGCAAATGCTATTAGGTTTTTGTCGATAGACGCGATAGAAAATGCTCGTTCTGGGCACCCAGGATTGCCTATGGGAATGGCAGATGTTGTTACTGTGCTCTTTTCGAAGTTTATGGATTTTGACCCTAAGTACCCATCATGGCCAAATCGTGATCGCTTTATTTTATCGGCAGGACATGGTTCTATAATGTACTATTCATTGCTGTATTTACTGGGTTATCAGGATATAACAATTGAAGATATAAAAAATTTTAGAAAAATTGGTTCTAAAACAGCAGGGCATCCCGAATTTGGTTGTATCTCTGGGATTGAAGCTACTACTGGCCCTCTTGGGCAAGGAATTGCAAATGCTGTTGGCATGGCTATCGCTGAGCGTAAATTGCGGGACGAATTTGGCGATTTATTGATTAATCATCATACATATGTATTGGTTGGTGATGGCTGCTTGATGGAAGGTATTAGCCAAGAGGCACTTTCCTTGGCAGGTCATCTTCAGCTGAATAAATTGATTGTTCTGTGGGATAACAATGGTATTTCGATAGATGGTTCTATTTCCTTGGCGGATTCCACGGATCAGCATTCCCGTTTTCGTGCTTCTGGATGGAATACGCTTTCTGTCAATGGGCATGATCCGTGTGCTATTGAATCTGTTCTGCAGAAAGCCCAATATTCTGACAAACCTACAATGATTGCTTGTGAAACGATTATTGGTTTTGGATCGCCGAATAAATCGGGAACCAATGCGGTCCATGGTTCTGCGTTAGGGCAGAAAGAAGCAGATGCAGTTCGCAAGGCATTAGATTGGAATGAAAAGCCTTTTTGTATTCCTGATGATATAATGAAGGAGTGGCGTTTAGCGGGTTTGCATTCCTCTAAAAAGAGATCTGATTGGAAACAATATTTTTCTTCTGTTGATATAAAGGTTCAGAAAGAATTCACACGTCGATTTGCAGGTGATTTGCCTGAATGTTTTGATCAAACTATGGTGCAATATAAAAAAAATATTTTGCATTCTAAGCCAGACGTTGCGACTCGAAAATCTTCAGAGATGGTTTTGGAAATTGTCAATGATGTCCTTCCAGAGGTAATAGGGGGATCAGCAGATCTTACAGGATCTAATGGCACGAAAAGTAGTCAAATGAAATCTATTTCGACGAGTGATTTTTCAGGTCGTTATTTGCATTATGGTGTGCGTGAACATGCTATGGCTGCTGCGATGAATGGAATTGCATTGCATGGAGGAATGATTCCATATGCGGGAACTTTCCTGGTGTTTTCTGATTATAGTCGCCCGTCTATTAGACTAGCATCCTTAATGGGTATAAGAGTTATTCATGTTTTAACCCATGATTCTATAGGGTTGGGTGAGGATGGTCCTACGCATCAGCCTATTGAACATTTGGCAGCATTGAGAGCAATACCCAATCTTCTGGTTTTGAGGCCCGCTGATTCAATAGAAACTTTAGAATGTTGGCAAATAGCTTTGAAATCACATCGGCCATCTGTAATATCTTTATCCAGACAAAATCTTCCTCTGCTTCGAACACAGTGGGAAGAAGATAATCTATGTTCTTTGGGTGCCTATGATTTTATTTCTTCTCCTAATCCGCAGGTGACAATTTTCGCTTCTGGTTCTGAGCTTAAAATTGCTGTGGAAGCATGTAATATTCTGATCGCTAAGAATATTTCTACCCGTGTAGTATCAGTTCCTTGCTTTGAATTGTTTTTTGAACAACCGGATGCATATCGTAAACAAGTTATAGGCTCCTCTCCAATTAATATTGCGGTTGAAGCGGGATTGCGTCAAGGATGGGATTCTTTAATAGGATCGGATGGTGAATTTATTGGTATGAAGGGTTTTGGTATGTCGGGATCTTGTGATCTTCTTTACCAGCATTTTGGTATAGAATCTGCTGCAATAGTAGCAGCAGTTGATAGGAAGCTATTGGCATAATATTTTGTTTTTCAATGATTTAAGGAAGAATAAATATGGTGAGTAAGATTGCTATAAATGGTTTGGGTCGTATTGGAAGGTGCATTATTCGCGCTTTAATTGAATCTGAGCGGGATGATATAAAGGTTGTTGCTGTTAACGATCTTAATCCCATAGAGACTATAGTCCATTTGCTCCGTTATGATTCGGTGCATGGGAAATGTCCAAAAGATGTGCATATTGTGGGAGATACAATAGATGTTGGGTTTGGTCCGATAAAGGTGACAAACATTCGTGATCCACGGCAACTTCCATGGAAGGATGTGGATATAGCTATGGAATGCACAGGTTTTTTTGCAACCAGAGAAAAAGCTTCCTTTCATTTATCCAATGGTTCTAAGAAAGTGTTGGTATCTGCTCCATGTAAGGATGCGGATAAAACCATTGTATACGGTGTTAACCATACATCTTTAAGCAATGATGATATCATCATTTCAAATGCTTCGTGTACTACGAATTGTTTAGCTCCCATAGCGTATGTTTTGGATAAAGTTATCGGCATTAAAAAGGGATATATGACGACTGTGCATTCCTATACGAGTGATCAGAATATTCTAGATGCAGGACATAGTGATCTTTATCGTGCTCGTGCTTCAGCTATATCAATGATACCGACATCTACGGGAGCAGCAAAAGCAGTGGGATTGGTTTTGCCAAATCTTAAAGGTAAATTAGATGGCTCATCTATTCGAGTTCCCACCCCTAATGTGTCAATGGTGGATCTGAAATTGGTGACAAGTCGTGATGTCAGTGTTAAAGAGATCAATGAGACGATCCGAGCCTATTCTGAGGGAGAATTAAAAAATATTCTGGGATATGTCGAGATTCCTTTAGTATCTGTGGATTTTAATCATAGTTCTTATTCGTCTATATTTGCGGCTGACCAGACAAAAGTAGTCGACAAAAACCTTGTACGAGTTCTTTCTTGGTATGATAATGAATGGGGTTTCTCCAATCGTATGTTAGATACCGCATCAGCTATAGGAAGGCTGGCCTAGAGGATGGAAAAAGCAGTGCTTTGCTGAGTATAGAGGTAAGATATGACATGATCTGTTAAGAGATCGATTTGTTTTTTCATGTGTTCTGGTGTTATAAATGGAAAGTTTGGAATTGTGAAATATCTTAGAACCATGGATGATCTTCCCGATATTATGGGATTTCGTTGTTTGTTGCGTGTTGATTGGAATGTTCCTTTTATAGGAGGAAAAGTTTCGGATGCTTCTCGTATTGAGCGTGTAGTTCCTACAATTATTGAGCTTGTAAAAAGAAAAGCAAAGGTTGTGATTCTTTCTCATTTGGGACGTCCTCAAAATCAGCGAGATGATAGATTTTCTTTGCGGCAAGTGGCAGATGTTGCGGAATGTATTCTTAAAAGAAAAATTATCTTTGTTAAGGATTGTATAGGTTCTTTGTTGTCTCAGGAAGTATCAGCTCTATCAAATGGAGGTATTATTCTTGCTGAGAATGTCCGCTTTTATTCAGGAGAGGAAAACAATGACCCGCATTTTGTAGAGATGTTAGCAGAGAATGGCGATTTTTATGTGAATGATGCATTCTCTGTTTCTCATAGATCCCACGCTTCTATTGAGGGGTTATCGCGCTCCTTGCCCTCTTGTATTGGTCGTTCTATGCAAAAAGAACTGAGTATGCTGGATCAATGTTTAGATCTATCTCAAAAGCCGATTATTGCGATTACAGGAGGATCTAAAGTTTCTACAAAGATTGACCTGCTAGTCAATTTAGCGAAGAAAGTTGATTTTCTGGTTGTTGGTGGAGGTATGGCGAATAGTTTTTTGGCGTCAAGGGGGGTGAACATAGAGAGGTCATTGTGTCAACATGATTGTGATCAGAGTGTACGCCAGATAGTCTTGGAGGCTCAGAAATCTGGTTGTGAGATTATTTTACCTAAAGATGTCGTTGTAGCTGAAAAGCTTGAAGCAGGAATTGAGACACAGAATGTTTCTATCAAATCTATTCCAAAAGACTCTATGATATTAGATATTGGTTCTCAAACAGTGGAATATATTAAAAAATCTATTGAACAGGCCAGAACTTTGATATGGAATGGTCCTCTTGGTGTTTTTGAGGTGGATCCTTTTGATCGCTCTACTGTCGAAATAGCATGTCATGTAGCCCATCTGACAAAAGGAAAAAACATAATTTCTATTGCAGGTGGTGGTGATACGCTAAGAGCGCTTTCTCACGCAGGAGCAGTTAATGATTTTACCTATGTTTCTACTGCTGGGGGAGCTTTTTTTGAATGGTTAGAAGGAAAGGAATTACCTGGAATTGCTGCATTATATGATGGCGATAAATGTTTGCGTTTGAATAAGCAAGTTGCAAGCGCAGGTATGGAGGATGCTCATTAATCTGGTTGGATGGTCATTAAGAAAAATTTTTCTGATAGGAGATGTGTGATGGAGATGAATAATAATGGAAAAAATTGAAAGTTTAGTTGCCAAAATACTCTGTGAGGGAAAAGGAATTTTAGCGGCTGATGAATCTAATACAACCATACAAAAGCGTTTTGATATGATTAATCTGGAATCCACAGAAAATACAAGGCGTGATTATCGGGAGATGTTATTTCGTTCTAAAGAAGCCATGAAATATATTTCTAGTATTCTTCTTTATGAAGAGACCCTCTATCAAAAAATCCAAAATGGTACACCGTTTGTCGATCTTATTACTTCTTCTGATGTATTAGTAGGGATTAAGGTTGATCGTGGATTAAAGCCTTTTCCTTTATACGCAGGAGAATTTCTTGCAGTAGGTTTGGATGATTTAGATGTGAGATTAACATCATATAAGGAGGCTGGTGCATGTGTTGCTAAATGGCGTGTTGTTTTATCGGTATCTGATGTATTGCCAAATAATGCCGTTGTTAAGGCTAATATGCATATATTGGCTCGCTATGCGGCTCTCTGCCAAAACTCTGGTTTGGTTCCTATCGTAGAACCTGAAGTTTTGATGGATGGAGATCATACCATTGAACGTTGTGCGGAGGTTACAGAATTTGTATTGCGTACGTTGTTTGATGAATTATCTGCTATGAAAGTTTGTTTAGAAGGATTGATTCTGAAGTCTAATATGGTTCTTCCTGGAAAAAATGCACAGAGAGTATCAGATGATGAAATTGCGTATAAGACCATACGCACAATGAAGCGTGCGGTTCCATCTGCTGTTCAAGGCATAGCATTCCTTTCGGGAGGACAGTCTGAACAGGATGCTACAGCGCGTTTATCGGCAATGAATATCATAGGAAATTGTCCTTGGAGATTAAGCTTCTCCTATGGTCGTGCATTGCAGGAATCTGCGCTACGTGCATGGAATGGTATAAAAGATAATGTGGCTTTAGCACAAGGTATTTTAGCGCATCGTGCTCGGATGAATGGCTTGGCAACCATGGGGAACTGGAAGGAAGCGCTAGAAATAAAAACTATTAAATAGTTTTGGAAAAGTATGATAGGCTATTTTAAAATTATAGAAATTAGTTTTATATGAAAAGCGCTTATATCGTTCAGTTGAAGTTAGTGGATTTCTATTATAGAATCTTTTTCAGGTAACGATTAGACTCGTTAGAATTGATGGATTTGGTGAGTTTTAATAAGGATTAATATATGTCTAATCGTGTTTCGGGTTCGATTAGTTTTATGAGTAGAACAGTGTCTTCTATTCGATTAAAGATTCTATATACAGAGAGTATGTCTCTTGTAGAGGAGACGTCTCATTATTTTGACAAAGAAGGGGGAACATTGTCCAAAACATTGCCTCGTGCTGTGTCGGGATTATATGTTTCTGAATCGGTACTATTGACGACACGCTTGATGCAAATGGTTTCTTGGTTATTAATGCAGCGTGCTTTGGAAAATGGAGAAATGTCTCTTGAACAAGTAATTATGGAGAAAAAAAAGATACAATTTGATTCGTCTGATGTAGGTGGTTTTTCTGCAGAGTGGAATGAAATGCCGTGCTTTTTTAGAAATCTTGTGGAACGTTCTCTGCAACTTCAAAAAAGGATCATCTTGCTAGATAAAGAAATTTACGATCCATATTTTCAATATTCTTCCCATAAACCAAATCATGTTCAAACACAAATTCAATTATTAGAATCTTGTTTTGGCAATGTTTGAGATTTTATCCTGTCTACTTAGTGGATAGTATGTTGGAAATTGACTATCAGATACTTGGTTGAGTTATATGAGATGCTGATGGTACCTGCATTATAGTGGTATAGCGGAGAATGAGGGTTTTTGGTTGACTTGTTTCTTCCCATGTAATCAGTTGTTTTGTTCCAATTCATCCAGTTATGGATGCTTATAACTATCCATAATGGCTGGTTTATTTTTTCTTCCAATATATTTAGCTTGCTTGGTTTGCATGGTTTTCGCAAGCAGATGCATAGTCTATGGTTTTATGTTTACGGCTCATTCCCCTTGTTTTTTATTTTCTTCAGATCCTGTATAAAAATTGGTATGAAAAGAGAATTTTGATTTTCCTCCATATTATCGACATTAAGAATATGCTTGAATAGAATGAAAATTCTCATTGTGTGATGGGATGTAATTCAGATGTTTTTAGTAACGTGTCTTATCATTAAAATGCATTCCATGAGATAGATTTTCCATATTAAGCTTTGGAAGAGAGGATTAATGAATGATCTAAGTATCTCTTTTTGTGGAAAAGTAGTAAATTATGTGATGTATTTGACATCTCTTATTCCGGTGATGTATCAGTCTTTTTGTTTCATGTGATTTCTTAGAATATAAATATTGTACTACTTTTATCCAAACAAATGGCACAGATGTTATAATAAATATTGTGCCATTATAATGTTGATATGAGTCAATTCATTAGATGTATAATAAGATATAGATTTTATCCTTATGCATTTTTGATGATATCAGCGTAAATATTTTTAGATTTGAGCTGATATTTTTTCATCATGTATTAGATCTTCTTCAATAATTTTTAGTATTTTTCTGGTCATTTCCTTCTAATCATCATTCAAAAATTACATATTTGTAATACGGAGATAATATATATTTTGGGTGATTAAGAATAATTGTTGTTGAGGATTATAAAACAAATAACATATTTCAATATTTGGTGATAGCAGTAGCAGAAGACTATACCTAGTGATCTGTAAAAAGTTAACATTGAAAAGGGTATATTATTTCTTATTTGGAAAAATTATGAGGATTATTTAAAAAAAAACCTTTTTTTGATAAACGCTTCTTGCAATATTCGCCATATCAATTTACAGAGAGTAGATGTTATTGATGCGCCCGTAGCTCAGCTGGATAGAGTACCAGACTACGAATCTGGGGGTCAGGAGTTCGAATCTCTTCGGGCGCACCATTTGGAAAATTATGTATTTCCTTACGATCCTTGTTGTTGTGGCTTATCGTATGTCATGCGGGGGATTGTTTTATTGTCATGTGACCATTAGTAGAAAACACGAATTACTATGGTTTTCTTGATTTTAAAATATCACTATCATAACTATTGTTGTTGATAATGCGGTTTTGTTGTCAATATCGTATATTTATTCATTTCCTTTGGATTGAATATTGTTTTGATGCTTCTATCAAACAGGGATTTTTTTAGTAAAATAGAATGACTAATGACTATATCCATATTCTGTGATTTTTAAAATTATATGCAGATGTGATATATTTTGCATAGTCAGTGGGTATATGAATCATTTTTTTGATGTAAATTAGTCAATTTTATGCAAAATTATTTTTATGTATTTTCTGTTTTCGGAGGATTGTAGAGCTGATTATGTAATGTCTATTATGGATAAATATCCAAGCAGGAGGGGATTTGTTACATAAAGTATTGCTTAGTGATTCATCTAGTCGAGCATAATTAAAAGCCTTTGCCATCGGAGAGGATATATAATTTAATGTTGTATCAAATCTATCTATGATAGCGATAGGAACTGTCCTAACAAGTCTTTTCCAATGATGCCATTGATGAAACGTTTTAATATTATCCGCTCCCATGATCCAGACGAACTGCACTGATTTACTGCGGGATTTGACTTGACATATTGTATTAAAAGTATGTGTATAATTGTGCGAAGCTTCAAAAGCAGTGATATGAATATATGGATTTTTGACAAGCTTTGTGCTTAAGGCAATGCGCTCTGATAGAGATGGTTGAGAACTGTAATCTTTAAAAGAATGAGATGGAGTAATGATCCACCATAATTGATCTAAGCCAAGTTTTGTGAGAGCAATATTAGCTATCGCTATATGTCCGTAATGTGGTGGATCAAAAGTCCCCCCAAACAAACCAATCTTCATTCCAGGTTGTATATGCGGCATGCACATGACATTTTGCAGGGATTTATTTTTTATCTTGGTATATTGCATGTCACTCTTTTGATAATATTTTTGTTCAAGGTAAGTTGGATGTCCTGCATTATTTTTGAATTTTCAGCAATAATATCGAAAATATGAGAGAAATGAGTTAACTTGCATTTGTTATAGGCTTAGATGAGAAGCAATGGATTCATTGGATTTTTTATGCAAAAAACTATTTTTATCCTATCAGAATATTTATTTAGATATAAGAAAATAATTGATTCCACAACAAAAATAAGTTTTTGGATGTTCATCAAAAAGGTATTGTAAATGATGTAGCGCATCTATATGTCGATAAATTGGTTTTGTGTATTATGGTTTCCGATACTAAAGCGATTGATTTAATTGCCTTATTTATTTCATACTTTTTTTCTAGGGTAGCAGGAATGACATGGATTATCATAAGATGATTTAATGTTTAGTGATAACCATTAATTTTTGATGGTTTATGAAATGCTGTAAAGAAGAAATATCGCCCTTAATTTTAATTAATATGATGAATAGTCAGGGGATTGTCCTGATTAAATATCTATTTATTATCTATAGTCGTAAATATAATCATTAAGAATGGAGCTATTTTCTCTTGATTAAAATACCCCGAATGTATCAGGAGATGTAGCTATTTTGACTTTCTGAAGTCAGTAGTTCTAATAATTCAGAAAATTCGAAGATATAAAAACAAGTATTGCGTTAAAAATCGTTTCCTTCTCGTATCAATACAATTTTATCATGAAGCAATTTCAATATTTCTGGTATGCCACGTCCTGTTATAGAGGAAAATTCACAGGGAATTTGCCCGCATATAGAGGCAAGTTCATTTTTCTTTTTGGAAATAGTATTGTCATCAACTGTATCTATTTGAGAAAGTCCAACGATTTCTAATTTTTTACATAATTCACCATTACCATTATAGGCAGAGAGCTCATGTAGGACAGATTGATATGCATCCTTTATATCTTCTTCAAGGGCTGATACAATATGTAGTAGGATGTGGGTACGCTCGATATGTTGTAGGAACCGATCGCCAATACCCGCGCCTTTATGAGCATTTTTGATAATTCCAGGAATATCTGCCAGTAGGAACTCTTCGTATCCTATTTTTGCTAAGCCTAAATTTGGATATAGCGTAGTAAATGGATATTCAGCGATCTTAGGCTTTGCTCGTGTAAGAGTTTTCAATAAGGTGGACTTTCCTGCATTTGGAAGTCCAATGATTCCAATATCAGCGATCACTTTTAATTTCAGCCAAAGGATCTGTTCTTTTCCAGGTAATCCGAGATTTGCATGGAAGGGGGCTTGATTTGTTGATGACTTGAAGTGAATATTTCCGAAACCGCCATTGCCGCCGCCAGCCAGTAGAAAATGTTTTCCTTCTTGATCTAAATCACAAATGAAAGTTGTTTTGTCTTCTTCAAAAACTTGTGTTCCAACTGGAACAGTGAGCATAACATTAGATCCTTTGGCCCCAGTGCAATTGCGTCCCCTTCCGTTTTTGCCATGTTGTGCTTTAAAATGCTGTTGGTAACGAAAATCTATAAGGGTATTGAGGTTGTTGACCGCTTTAATCCAAACGTCGCCACCGCATCCACCTGATCCACCATCTGGTCCACCGAATTCAATAAATTTCTCACGCCTAAAAGAAACGCTCCCATTTCCTCCATCTCCTGATCTGATGTAAACTTTTGCTTCATCTAGAAACTTCATTAAATTCTTTCAGCATGAGGACCCATTATGGCTTTCTTTCTATGATTATATGAAAAATACTCCTACATAAATTTCTAATTTTTATTATAGAGCAATATATATTCGCAGTGCAGGCATACTTCCAAGAAATATGGTTTCTCAAAAACAAAGACACAATAACATCGGTCAAGAAATATTTTATGTTTTGTTACAGAGCGTACCTAATGAATGTTTTTTAGACTAAATATCAGAGGATGATTCATTCGAAATTATTCAGAAATTTCTTTGCGCTGAACCACAGATACAGATGGATACTGCTTAGAGAGAGTTTTAAATTGTACATTTCCATCAATAAGTGCGAACAGTGTATGATCTTTTCCCATGCCGACATTCGCTCCAGGACGGTAGCGGGTCCCACGTTGACGTATAATGATATTTCCTGCGATCACAGATTCTCCGCCAAATTTTTTTACACCAAGCCTTCGACCTACAGAATCCCTTCCATTTTGCGTCGATCCACCAGATTTTTTACTTGCCATTACACTTTCCTATCAGTTTTTATATTGTAAAGATATTTTTTTTAAGCAGAAACAATATTAGTTATACGCACGACTGTCATTTCTTGACGATGCCCTCTCGTCCTTTTGGAGTTTTGCCGGCGGCGTTTCTTAAAAATAATGACCTTTTTCATGCGAAGGTGTTTTACCACCTCGGCTTCAACATATGCTCCTTCTACGCAAGGAGTCCCTATTGAAAGGGATGAATCGCTTTCAATTGCAAGCACTTTATCGAATCGTATCTTTTCGCCATCTTTGGCAGGGAGCTTTTCTACCATGATGGTATCGTCAGCAGCTATTCGGGACTGCTTTCCCCCAGATTCTATCACTGCAAACATAAGATATCCTTTCATCTTCTAAAAATCATACAGATCATTGAATTGTTGCATAAATATAATTTAAATACCAATAAGGTTTAAATTATTTATTGAAGTTGAACAATAATCATGACATTCTCATTCTAGAAATTGCTAAATTCTGCTGATCATATTAGCTAATCAAACCTGCATTCTATGTCAAGGAAAGTATGAAATTAAAAGTCACTTCTTGTGCTTATGCTTTCATTTATTGGATAATATAAGATATTTGATTTGGAGAGATGACAGAGTGGTTGAATGTACCGCACTCGAAATGCGGAGTACCATAATGGTATCGGGGGTTCGAATCCCCCTCTCTCCTCCATTTTCTTAGTTACAACCCTTCTGGCCGCATGCTGATAGCGGCGTAAGTGTCAAACCCTAGCGGGTAGCGCGAAAAGAAGGGCACTGGTTCCCAACCATCATTCGTCCCCGATCCCTCCAGGCCAGAGCCTCTTTTGCCCAAACCTCTGAGAGATTGCCGAACATTTGCGTCGCATGTACGGTTCGGTAAGTACTGAAAAAATAAGGGTTTTGATTGTCGGTGTTTCGTGGCGCTCACTCCTCTCCAAAAATCAATGCACGAGTGAAGACTTTCGTAGCCAAGAGCAAAGGTTCTGCACTGATTACGCGCCATGCCTTTTTGTATGGTTGAGGTATGAATGAGGGAGCCTTGAAGCATAAAATTATCCAGGAAATAGACCGCATTCTGGCTAACGGAATTCTGCGCTTGCGTCCCAATTCAAAGCGTTTTTCACTGGACTTACCGCCCGCCGGAAGCGTGTAGTCGTTTAATCCCAAGGGAGTCTTTCCAGAAGTGCGTAGCACTCACTCCGAGGTTTCTAACCTCTCATATTCGGAAAGCAAAAATGAAACATAGCTCATAATCAGATTGTAATATAACTGCGCTTCACTCGGTGTGGGGTCAACGCCCTCTTTGAGATTTATGCCATGCCGAGTGCCACCACCAGACGGTGCGGACAAATATCCGTGTAGTTTCATGATCCAGGAGATGATTTATTTTAGGGCGGTGCCTTTATTATTGCGCTTAAGAACTTCCATAATTTTATTGAAGTATTTTGCTGTGATTGAATTTTCCCCGTTTTTTATCCCTTGAAAAGCAGTCGATACGGATTCTAACAGCCAAAGCGCCTCCTGCACCGCCTGACGATGCATGCCTTCGGACATCAGTTGTTGCGATTTGCTCATAGAGTTTTGAATACGTTCCCGTGCTTGTTGATCTAGTGATGCAGGAATTTTTGGCGGCGCTGGCGTGTATATGGAATCAAGGGCTACAAGGTTTGGCGGGTTTATTCGATAGTTGGCATGGTGCTTTGCTAAAATGTTGTTGATATCAAAAACAGTGGGCAGTGGAATATTTGGATCTTTTTCCAACTCTTTGCATGCATTGTAAAAAGCCGCGATGAACAATGGCGCATTTACTGACGCATCATTCATGTGCTTTTCTAAATCCGTATGCGCCCAATCTATTTTGGTACTCGGTGACGAGATGTCGCCGCTCGCCTGTGCAAAGTAGTGCTTAAAACGCTCGATGCGATATTGCTGACCCTGCGAAATCTTGGTAATGATAGCGGAAAATTCATCCACAATTGGGTCTGGAATCTTCCCAGGTGAATTAAAGTTCCATTTATGATCAAAATTCAACATCTCAAATTCCTTATGCAACCACGTCGCGCACGACACCTGAAACGACACCAGACATCTCTAGGGATTCGTGGTTTTGTATGCGGATAGGTTTATATTTTTCATTCTCTGGCATCAAATATACGCCACTTTCATCGCGCTTAAAACGCTTTACGGTAACCTGGTTATCAACCATATCGAATATTCCTGCATTCACCATTGAGTCGCCGTATTTCTGCTGATCAACAGCGTGCGGATGATCCATTGATTTTACGATGTAATTCTACCAATCTTGAAGATATTGAAAAAATTAATTTCCAAGACCGTCAAAAAAGTCCTTCATGCGTGAAAAAAATCCTACAGATTGAGGAGTATTGTCTTTTGAAGATATCTTTTCGAATTCTTCCAATAATTCACGCTGGCGTTTGTTTAACTTTTGTGGCGTTTCTACCTGAATTTGGACGTAAAGATCACCTTTTCGCGAAGAATTAACTACAGGCATACCCTTTCCTTTAAGACGGAATTTTTTTCCTGTCTGAGTTCCTTCGGGTACGGTAACGCGTGAGTGTGTAGCGTCAAGTGTTGCTACGTCAAAAGTCCCTCCAATTGCAGTCGTGA
Organism: Candidatus Liberibacter ctenarytainae; assembly: GCA_016808295.1. Taxonomy (GTDB): domain Bacteria; phylum Pseudomonadota; class Alphaproteobacteria; order Rhizobiales; family Rhizobiaceae; genus Liberibacter; species Liberibacter ctenarytainae. Next base: position 94,265 of record SEOL01000003.1, on the reverse strand, counting down.
TCATAGAGACGGGAACTGTGCAGTAAAGATCTGCGCCATCTCTTTGAAAAAATTGATGTTTCTTTACAGAGATAAAAATATATAGATCTCCTAAATTTCCACCATTTAGTCCAGCTTCACCTTCACCGGACAATCTGATGCGTGTTCCATCGTCAACTCCTGGGGGAATGTTGACAGACAAGAGTTTTTCTTCCGCTACGCGACCCTGTCCATAGCATTTAGAGCAAGGATTAGAGATTATCTGACCAGATCCTTTGCATGTAGAACATGTGCGCTCAACAGAGAAAAAACTTTGAGCGGTAGTATATACTCGTCCAGAACCGTTGCAAATATTACAATTTTGCGGGGAAGTTCCAGCTTTTGCCCCAGATCCAGAACAAGAATTGCATCTGACAGCGGTTGGAATGCGAATTTGTATCATTTTTCCAGAAAAAGCGTCTTCAAGAGCAATTTCCAAATTATAACGGAGATCTGCTCCGGGCTCCTGTGCGGAGGAAGATCGTCTGCCACTGCGCCCAGAACCCATCATTTCTCCGAAGATATCTTCGAAAATTTCAGAGAAAACACTATTCCCGCCCATAGTGGATCCAAATCCCGCAGTACTATGTGATTGTTGCCCACCTTCAAAGGCAGAATGACCATATTGGTCGTAAAGAGAACGTTTTTGAGGGTCACGGAGCACTTCATAGGCTTCGGTTACTTCTCTAAATTTTGCTTCCGCCTGAGAATTCCCCTGATTCTTGTCAGGGTGATATTGCATTGCTAGACTTCGAAATGCAGATTTGATCTCTTTGTCAGTAGCATTACGATTGACGCCCAGTACTTTATAGAAATCAGCCTTTGTCATATGATGGATTCTCCAATGATGGAGATCCGATCGCTTTTAAACGACCGGATCTCTTCCAATGCTTTTTACCTTTTTTGCTTCGTAAGAAATCCTTAGGTTTTTTTCTTATCGTCCTTGATTTCTTCGTAGTCGGCATCTACGACATTATCCTTTTTTTCAGTCGTATCATCCTTTTCTTTAGCATTTTGAGGAGCATCTTCTGTTTGAGATTGTTTCTCTTGTGCTTCGTATATAGCCTTTCCAAGATTCATAGAAGACTCCATGAGTTTCTGAGTTGCCTCTTTGATTTTTGTTTCTTCAGAATCAGATTCATTAACGATTGATTGTAGTGTATCAATTGATTCTTGAATAGATTTCCTATCTTCTTCGGAAACTTTATCACCATGTTCCTTCAACGATTGCTGTGTTGAATGTATCAAGCTTTCTGCTTGGTTTTTTGCTTCAATGGCATCACGACGTTTCTGATCCATGTCTGAATGCATTTCTGCATCTTTGACCATCTTTTCAATTTCATCAGTAGAAAGACCGCCAGAAGCTTGGATTTGGATTTGTTGTTCCTTTCCTGTTCCTTTGTCTTTTGCTGAGACTTGTACTATTCCATTGGCGTCAATATCAAATGTTACCTCTATCTGAGGAACTCCTCTAGGAGCAGAAGGGATACCCATGAGATCAAATTGAGCTAATAGCTTATTATCAGAAGCCATTTTTCTTTCGCCCTGATTGACCCGTATGGTCACTGCTGATTGATTGTCAGCGGCGGTTGAGAATACCTGGGATTTCTTTGTTGGAATAGTAGTGTTGCGTGGAATCAGGACTGTTGAAATTCCACCTAAAGTTTCAATACCAAGAGAGAGTGGGGTGACATCAAGTAAAAGAAGATCTTTTACATCTCCCTGTAAGATTCCTGCCTGTATAGCTGCTCCCATGGCAACGACTTCATCTGGATTAACACCTTTATTAGGGGCTTTGTTGAAGAACTCTTGAACTGACTGTTGAATTTTTGGCATGCGGGTCATACCACCGACTAATACCACTTCATCGATGTCACTAGGAGATAATTTTGCGTCTTGTAGGCACTGCTTACATGGTCCAATAGTTTTCTGTATAAGATGACTAACCAAAGATTCAAATTGAGAGCGAGTGAGTTTCATGTTGAGATGTTGAGCACCTGCACTGTTAGCAGAAATAAATGGAAGGTTGATTTCTGTTTGTAGTGCTGATGACAATTCAATCTTTGCTTTTTCTGCTGCTTCCTTCAAGCGTTGCAGCGCTAGAGCATCTATGCTCAGATCAATGCCATTTTCTTTTTTAAAAGTATCACATATGTGCTGGACAAGACATGAATCAAAATCTTCTCCACCTAATAATGTATCACCGTTGGTCGATTTTACTTCAACAATACCATCACCAATTTCCAAGATAGAAACGTCGAAGGTTCCACCACCAAAATCGAAGACGATAATTGTTTTTCCTTCTTTTTTATCTAATTCATACGCTAATGCAGCGGCTGTTGGCTCATTGATGATACGTAATACTTCAAGTCCAGCTATACGACCGGCATCTTTAGTTGCTTGTCGTTGTGCATCATTAAAGTATGCTGGTACTGTAATAACAGCTTGCTCAACTTTTTCACCTAGAAAATTTTCGGCTGTCTCTTTCATTTTTTGCAAAATCATGGCAGATACTTGAGATGGAGAATATTGCTTACCATGTGCTTCAATCCAAGAATCTCCACTCTTTCCTTCGACAATTTTATAAGGGACCAAAGCTATGTCCTTCTTAACAGTCTTATCATCAAAGCGTCGTCCTATAAAGCGTTTTACCGCAAATACCGTATGGCTAGGATTGGTTACAGCCTGACGTTTTGCAGGTTGGCCTACTAGCCTTTCTCCGTCGTCTGTAAATGCAACCATAGAAGGGGTAGTACGCATTCCCTCTGCGTTTTCGATTACTCGTACATTTTTTCCGTCCATGATAGCAACGCACGAATTGGTTGTGCCGAGGTCAATTCCTATGACTTTTGACATAATTTCTTCTCCTTTAAGCAGGCTGCTAGGACCTCTGAAGAGCATTCCATCGACAGCCCCTAATAATCACACTAATAATACAAAATGAATTCTACTCACGTCTTATATATAAGAAGGGAACTTCATAACTACAAGGAGTAGTATGAAGGAAAAGATATCATATTGACAAATAATGTTTTCTAGAGGAGAAAAATATGATTTATACCAATTTTTTGCAATTTTGATTGGGATATATTAAGCCAATTATGGCTTATTCGCTAGAATTATTCAAAAAATAGAGATGAGAAGTTGTGGCTGACAGAGATAGGGTTATTGTCGATTCAATGATAGAATGAGGTAGGTAGACAACAGTTGCGTTTTTTCTATAAATAGCGTTTCTTAAACAGTGAACATATGACCTGTATGCAAGATAAGACTTTTTTCATTATCTCAAAAAGAAACATTTCATAGTAACCAAAAAAGATGTAAATACAGAGAAATGACAGGGAAGTTATTCCTAAACGATATGTTTCCCATTTTCCTTCCCAAGACTTATTATTTTGAATTTTTTTCATGGAATTCCCAATGCAATTGATATGATATTTCTAATATTTCCAAGGGTTTAATCGTGAGAGTGCAACAATCAATAAAGATCTTCTTCTTAGATATTCTGATTACTTGTTGAAATTTATTCAATATTTAATTGCCTCGATATTGTATAGGTTTTAATCATTTCTATAGATATTTTTTCATTACTATAGAACAAATGCTATAGACAAAAAACACACTATGAAAGCATGCCTTAATGGCGCTAAACCATATGACGCCTTGTTCTGTGCCGCCAACCAATAAACCAAATATGAATGCTCCAAAAGTCGTGGCATTATGAATTAAATATAGATGAGTTAAAATCATTCCATTGCGTAGTTCTCCATTGTCATCTCGGAAAGAATCCGTATATTTTTTAATGGCTGTACGCATCTTAAGTTCGCTTTATTACTAATGATCTTCTTTTCATATTTATTTTCTTTTGTTAGCATATTTCCTGTGTAGGTATACCAATTAACACTGGTACTATTAAGTTTTTATTCTTTTGTCTATGAAAACGTTCTCATGCACCCAAAAATTGAATATTTTTAAAATAAAAAGTAAACTATCAAATAGATATATAGCATTTTATATGTATATTGACCTCAATGAATGAGAGAATATACAATAAACAAAGACGCACTAAATTTAAATAGCATATTATATATGATCAAGGACAAGACAGTGGAAGTTCGATTCAGCGATAGTAATATATAATATATTTCCTATCAAAAACAAAAAATATGGATTTATTTGGATTGAATGGGGCATGTATTATAAAAGTAACATTTTGTGGTTGATGCGGCGCATCAAAACGACGGTATTTGCATAGATTTTACAATAATATTGTGAGATATTTTGAATTGACAAAAGGTGCATAATAGCTCTATGCGCATTAAAACTAAATAAGAAAGAATATTATGACGACTATACGTGTACATAGTGGAGACATTCCGATTGAATGTCTCGGGAGATATACTGATCTGATTGCGATAGATACAGAAACTCTAGGTTTAATTCCACGGCGAGATCGACTTTGTGTTGTTCAATTGTCCCCAGGAGATGGAACGGCTGATATTATTCAGATTTCTGCCGGACAAAAAACCGCCCCTAATCTTGTCTCTATGCTTTCTGATAAAAAACGAGAAAAAATTTTTCATTATGGCCGTTTTGATGTTGCAGTATTATTACATACTTTTGGAGTTATAGTCGAACCAATTTTTTGCACAAAGATTGCCTCACGATTGGTTAGAACTTATACTAATTATCATGGGCTGAAAGATAATTTAAAAGAAATGTTAGGAGTTGATATATCAAAATCACAGCAATCATCTCAGTGGGACGCAGAATGTTTATCGTCTGCACAGCTTGAATATGCTGCTTCGGATGTACTTTACCTGCATGCATTGCGTAAAAAATTGATGGATAGACTAGAACGGATGGAGCGGTTAGATTTGGCCTTATCTTGCTTTAATTTTTTAATACATAGGGCTGAATTGGATTTGTTGGGTTGGGATAATGTTGATATATTTGCACATTAACAAGTGTTTTAGGGGATATTGTGAGTCTTATCACAGATGAGGATAGATCCGTAATTGATAGAGAAAAGATACAGAAATTTCCTTTTGTCATGATACTGCTAGTTTCTAAAAAAATGTAAGATATATGTGAACGTGTGCATATTTTTACAATTTTCAATGGGTTACAGCGATATATCTGATTGCATATTATACATGTTATATAAAGATTTTCCAAAAAAGAAGATATAGAAAATGGGCTAACATACGGAGCAGATTACTATATATAGAATTGAGATACGAATTAAAGACATTCTCGTTTCATTGCTAAGGCAAGGAAAGAGCGCCGACAAGGATTAATTTGAGAATAAGCTCTGGAGCGGGCGAAGGGAATCGAACCCTCGACCCCAACCTTGGCAAGGTTGTGCTCTACCTCTGAGCTACACCCGCTCAATTATATCGTCTTTCGAGATAAATATGTATCCCATGACAGCAAAGATATTGAGGACTATATTGCCTAAATATTTTTTAGAATCAATAGTAAAATTGATCATGAAAGCATTTTGAAAAAGAAAATTCCAATTGGAATGGCGTTGTATAATACGATAAATTTTTATGAAAAGAAGACAAAGAAATATTTTAACTTTCTTGTACAGTTTAGGAAGCTAGTCTAACCCAGATAGGTATGTCATTATCTCATGCGGTTGGTTTAGATGAGAGAGTGAGGAAAATTAAAAAAATATTTTCACATTTAACATCCTATACCTAGGAATAGATTTCCCTATTTTTTCAACAAAAGCATCAGATCGCTGTTATCTTTAATAAAAAAATCGCAATATTTCTAAAACTCAGTGAATTCCTTTAAATCAAGGGCTATGAATATTTTCTTTAATGATTCTGTTAGTGTAATCAGATCATCTATCACACTGCGTACTATTCTGTTTCCTTCGGGATTATTTGAGTTGATCATTTGATCATAGGATTCAAGGTGTTCTGCACGCTCTGCTAGGATATAGGCATCCTTGAGGGCCTTGGATAATTGATTTTTGATCTCTGAATCTAAATTCTTATTCTTACTATTTATAAGATCTGATAGCGATGGACCACGGATTATTTCTCCATTAATGCGCGTGTATTCTCCTGTATAATTAGACATAATGCTCATGATATTATTGAGATAGGATGCATGCGTGTTGTCTGAAAAACGATCAATTTCTTGGTTAGAATCATGCAGTACAAGCCCAAGGTTCATACGTTCTCCCGCTAATTCTCCATAAGAAAGAGAGCTCATTTCAATAACCATTGCACTTAATCCAGATTGCAGATCCTGCATGATCATTTTAGTGACTTCTCCATCCGGATTCCATAATTGTGTCATTTTTTCTAAATCAGATATGAGAATTTTCGAAGCAGCCTTAAGATAATCCGCACGTTTTTTACAATTCCCTCCTGTACATTGTGTTGTGTCAAAATCGGTATACGGTCTATTTCCTGGTCCACGGACCGTTGTATTGAGGTCCTGTCCCCATAGAAGGAATTCTATAACGTGATAGCCGGTGGTAATATTAGTGTCTATATTACCCGCTCCATGCAAATTTTGGAGAAGTTCAGGAGAAATAACTGACGTATCAACTTCTTTTCCGTTTACGACAATTTTATTGTTCGCTATAATATTGGCATTGTTTAGTGGATTTTCTGCATCATCTTTGACATAATTGTTATCAACATAGTCTATAAAACCTTCATCCAAAGCCCATGCGTTAACTTTTCGATTCCACAGATTCATTATTCTATGTCCAAAACGATGTACCTCGGACTGTTGATATGGGATACGTGCTTTGATCCATTCAAGGCGTGCATTATCAAGTTTTTTTTTGGAAGGCGAGGCAATGAGAAGCTGTATAGCATGATCTAATTCTTTGGATTCTATAAGGGCATCTTCATATTGTGCATGCGCGATTATAGTGTGCTGTCGCAATACATCAACTAAAGTGACTTCTGCTAAAGTGTGAGAAAAGCTAGATAGAAGGATGAAAGTTAAAAGAATATTGGTTAAAAAATGTCCAAACAAAAACTTTCTCATTATTTTTGCTCCAAAAGAGTTTATAGCGGATTGTGCGCTTATTCTGTAGATCCTATGGATATGCCAAATTGGTTGTTTTTCGTGCATTATTATCTCTACGTTTTGTGCTTGGGGTATTCTATTTAGTATTTTCAATAGATCTTCTATACTGTTGTCATCTTGCGGGAAAATGGAATAAGATTTTTGTCAGGGATTTTGCTTCATGACCGATGATATTCTCTAGGAATACGAATACATTCGTGTTAGCCGTTGAAATAGGAATGATTTACAGAAACGTTAGGTATGACGTTTGAGTCTGCAAAAGAAAAACCCATCTGTATTAGTTGAAAATGGTGTAAGGGAACAACATCCGCTGTCGAGAAATAGTGGTCGGTGATTTTTCAAGTCGTATAATTTATTCCAATCGTTGACTATGGAATCAATTTTAAAATGAGGATGATGTGCTAAGAAACGAGTGATTTGTTGAATATTTTCTTCAGGTAAAATAGAACAAGTGATATAAATAAGGTGACCGCTGGGTTTTACGAATTGAGATGATTCCTTCAAGATGTATTCTTGTTCTATAATTCTATCTGTAAGATTTTTTTTCGAAAGCCGCCATTTGATTTCAGGGCGTCGTCTCCATGTTCCGGTTCCAGAACAAGGGGCGTCAACCAAAACTGTTGCAAAATGTTCTCGTAGATTTTGCAAAGATTCTAAACTGCTGTGTACCTGAATGTTATGAGCTCCAGCACGTTTGATGCGAGCAATAATAGGTGCTATTCGACTTTTGTTTTTATCCCAAGCATGAATTTGTCCTTTATTGTTTAATAACATAGACAGCGCTAACGTTTTTCCTCCTCCACCAGCGCAGAAATCTAGAATCTGCGATCCACCTTGGCCAGCAGATAATTCTGCAACTATTTGTGACCCTTCGTCTTGTACTTCAAACCACCCGCGTTGGAAGGACAGTTCGTTCGTGATATTAGGTAAATGCGATGTTCTTTGTGTTGCAGGGATACGCAGTCCAAATCGAGATATGGTGGAATACTGTATGCCATGGCATTGAAGGTTGTGGAATAATTTTTGACGGCTTACTTTTAGTGTATTGGTTCGTAAATCTAATGGAGGGCGTGTAGAGAGAGCTTGTGCTTCTAAAAGCCAATTTTCTGTGAAATGAGATTGCATTGATGGTTGTAACCATTCAGGGATATTCCCTTGAATGTATAGAGGGGCATTTTCTAAGTGACGAGAATTGAGCGATGCAATGGCGGATTCTGATGGAAGGGGAGGGGCAAAACGATCATTTTGTAAAGTTGCGGAAATTTCTTCGAAGGGAATGTTCCATTCTTTGAGCATTACTGCATATACAAGAGAATCAGGCTTGTCATCATCCATTATGTAGGCGCTTGAAAGATATTTTCTCAGGACATCATAAACGATATTGCTAATGGATGCACGATCTTTAGATCCCGCAAAACGATGAGATAAACCCCAATCTTTTAAGGAATTAGTTGCTGGTTTTTTATGCAGATGAATGTCCTTAAGAATCTCGATAGCTGCTGCAATCTGTCCGCCTAAACGCATGTAGGATTTTCCTTTGTTATATAATTATACATCAATGGTATATAATGAGGGAGATCCTCGTTAAATTGTGCAAAAGAGTATGGGATAGTATATCTTATACGAAAAAATAGATGATACGAGATAATATGGGGGAAGGAATACGAATCTTTAAAATTTTTTCCATTATTTTATAGATATTGTACATTCAGGAAGGATTATTTAAATGGTGAATCCTGCAGTTAGATTTGAGGACAATGATTTTTCTTCAAAGAGCGTTGAACGTAAAGATTGGATAGTTGTATTACCCTGTGGAGCATATGAACAGCACGGTCCCCATTTGCCGATGGATACTGATACTATTATTGCACATGGTTTGGTTGAACGTACTATCAGGATACTTCCTTCCACACTTCCTGTTACATTTATGCAAGTGGAACCTATTGGGTATTCGATTGAGCATATGTATGCTGCTGGGACAAAGACTCTTTCCTATGCCGAAGCTATAGAACGTTGGTTGGCGATTATAGGTCATATAGGGGCCGTCGGGGTGCGCAAGGTTGTTTTATTAAATGCGCATGGAGGTAATTCGCCGCTTATATCTATTGTCTCCACAGAAGCACGAGTGCGTTTTTCAATGTTGGTAGTATCGACAAGTTGGTCAAGATTTGGTGTGCCCGATGGTTTGATTACATTTTTAGAACAGGAAATTGGGATACATGGAGGGGAAGCAGAAACAAGTATGATGCTTGTGCTGGCACCTCATTTGGTCAACATGAATTTATCTAAAAATTTTTCTTCACGACAATTAGAATTCTCACGAAATTTTACGTACCTGCGTGCATATGGGCCTCATAGTTTTGGGTGGACTATGGAAGATTTAAATGCTGAAGGAGTTGTAGGAAATGCCATGGCTGCCACACCTGAAACAGGTGAAAGTTTGTTATCTCACTTTTCATCCTGTTTTATTCGCCTGCTTGGTGATGTAAATACTTTCAATGTGGATATATTCGATAAAAATGCTAAAAACAAATCTCAGAGCATAGAATCTTATGATTAATACGGGTTATAGCTCCGTATTAATATGTTAGTTGTCAGGTAGTGATAATTTTAGTGAATAAATTGTTGTTTTTACATATTTCTGACAATATACGCATGAGATAATAAGGAGTACTCCATGATAATAAGAATCCTTGGATTATGAGTATATCATTGGAGCATCGTTCAATCTTCCTCTAAACAATAGAATAAACTGTTTAATTACACAAATTTTTCATTTAATCTGTCTGTTTTTTAGGGGGCTATATGATATTCGCAAGAGGAGGATACACATCTCAAAGACTTGATGTTTATCTTGTCCTCTCTGTTGGTATATATTTCGTCTTGTTAAGATATTTCCATTAAAAGATATGCATGTATAGAATACTCTCCACTTCTGAAAGAGTGGTAGCGAGTTTGTGAAGAGGAAATAATCTGATTTCTTCATGCTTTATTTTAAATATTGAACCAGATAATGCATACTTTTATCATAAAGATTGACAACAGTTATAGTTTTTTCTTGTTGCAATATGTTAGGATATTGGAAAAATTTTGGGAGATAATTATGCGCTTATTAGGTCGCAAGGCAAATCAGATGCGAGAAATATCATTGGTGAGAGGAGTTTCAAAACATGCTGAAGGGTCTTGCTTAGTCAAGTTTGGTGATACACACTTGCTAACGACTGCTACGCTTGAAGATAAGGTTCCAGCATGGAGGCGCAACACCAAGCATGGATGGATTACAGCAGAATATGGGATGTTACCACGTTCTACTGGCAGTCGGATGAAACGGGAATCTGTCAGTGGTAGACAAGGAGGGCGTACGCAGGAAATACAGCGCCTTATCGGGCGTTCGCTGCGTGCAGTCGTAAATCTTGAGTTTTTAGGACCACGTCAGATTATCGTAGATTGTGATGTTATTCAGGCTGATGGAGGGACGCGTACGGCAGCAATAACTGGTGCGTGGATTGCTTTACATGACTGCTTGCAACGCATGGAGACGTGTAATCGTCATTTCCAAATGTCAAAAGTTCTTAAAGGTCATGTGGCCGCGATATCTTGTGGTATATTACGTGGTCAGACTATAGTCGATCTTGATTATACAGAAGATTCCATTATTGATGTTGATGCTAATTTTATTATGACTGATTCAGGGAATATAGTGGAAATTCAGGCAACAGCAGAGGGTGCAGCATTTCTTCAGGAGGATTTTATGGCTATGCAAGAATTGGCGAGAGAGAGAATTGCCGATTTAATTTGTTTGCAGAAAGAGGTGATTTCTAGGATTGATTCTTAATGCGTAAGCTGATTGAAAAAAGTATTGTCATTGCAAGTCATAATGATGGCAAGATAAACGAGATTCGTAATCTTATTCAGCCATTAGATTTTAAAGTAAAATCATCCCTTGAATTAGGTCTTATTATCCCTGAAGAAACAGGTAATACTTTTGAAGAAAATGCAATTATTAAAGCCGTCAGTGCTTCTCAGGTTACAGCAATGCCTGCTCTTGCAGATGATTCTGGTCTCGTAGTGGATGCGCTAGGTGGTAAGCCAGGAATATATAGTGCTAGATGGGCTGAGACGAGTTCTGGAAAGCGTGATTTTTATGTTGCAATGCAAAAAGTTGAAAATGCTCTCCTTGCTATAAATGCTCATACCTCTCCATTGCGTTCTGCATATTTTATTTCAGTTTTATGCCTTGCCTGGCCAGATGGTTGCGTGGAACTCTTTCGCGGAAGGGTGGATGGAACGATTGTTTGGCCTCCTCGTGGAAAATTAGGGTTTGGATATGATCCTATTTTTCAGCCAAAAGGCTGCGATCGTACTTTTGGAGAAATGACAGAGCAAGAAAAAAATGGGGATATCACAGAAAAAATACTGTCTACATTAGATGATACAGTGCTTTTATCTCATAGATCTCGTGCGTTAAAATCTTTTCTTGATGGTTGTTTATCAGGAGATGATCAATGAAATATCCTAGATCCGACGATCTTTTGCAGCAGAATTCTGCTGGTTTAGGAATTTATATTCACTGGCCTTTTTGTGCTAAAAAATGTCCTTATTGTGATTTTAACAGCCATGTTCGGCGCTATGAAGTTGATCAAGAGCGCTTTATTCAGGCTCTTCTTGTGGAGATGGACTGGATGAAGCAATTCACTGGGTCTAAACCTGTTTCCAGTATTTTTTTTGGAGGGGGGACTCCTTCTCTGGTATCTCCTCAGAACGTTTCCATTATCCTTGATAATATTGCAAAGAACTGGATTGTACAATCAGATTCTGAAATTACTATTGAGGCTAATCCATCAAGTACGGAATCAGATCGTTTCCTAGGATATAAGAAGGCTGGAGTTAATCGTGTTTCTCTTGGCATACAATCTCTAGAGAATGAATCATTGCAGTTTTTAGGCCGTAATCATGATGTTTCCGAGGCTATTAGATCAATTAATTTAGCGCGTGATATCTTTCCACGTATGTCATTTGATCTTATATATGCGCGTCCAGGACAAACCACGGAACAATGGGAGGTAGAATTGCAAAAAGCTCTTTCTTATGCGGTTGATCATCTATCTCTTTATCAGTTAACGATTGAAAAAGGGACGCTGTTTTACAAGCTGCATATCAATGGAAATCTTATTCTTCCTGATGAGAAATTGTCAGCAGATCTTTATTGTTTGACTCAAGATATTACCAATGCACATGGTCTTTATGCTTATGAAGTGTCCAACCATGCTCGTCCTGGATCAGAAAGTTTGCATAATCTTACTTATTGGCGATATGGCGATTACATTGGAATGGGACCAGGAGCACATAGTCGTGTTCATATGGATTCCCGTCGGATAGCAATGTCTGTCGAAAAACATCCCGAGAGTTGGTTGCAGATGATAGAAAAGAATAGAAATGCTGTTATCGAAAAAGAAGTTTTGAGTTGTGAACAACAAGCTGATGAATTCTTAATGATGGGAATGAGATTAAGGGAAGGAATAGATGTAAAAGTATGGGAACGATTGGCAGGACGTCAGTTGGATTCTAAATGTGAAAAAAGGCTTCAGGAACAAGGATTCATTGAACGGATTAATTCTTCAAGGATAAGATGCACTCAATTGGGTATGATAATGCTTGATACAATAATTGCTGAACTTTCTGCCTAGAAGATATTCTATGTGTGATACTAATTTTGGTATATGGGAAAGAATATCAATCAAATGATAACAACTATTCATTTGACTTATTGCGTTGATATGAAATAATTTTCTAGAAAATAATTTCTTAAAACAGATTCTTTCGCTTCGTATCCGCGAAGGTAAATGTTTTCATATCCATTATAATTGCAAACAATTACCTTCTTGAGTGTCCTTCTGGATTGTTCAAATTTTTTACGATCAGAACAAAACCAAAAGCGGCCTCATCTATGGTCAAGAATACTTTCCTTCCTGTAATGCAATCTCTCCGCGACATGATAATAAGATTTCAAATGACGTTTATAAAATCACAGGATCATTCTGATATGAGTCGTTTGAGTAATTCAACTTCTTTCTTGAGAATGGGATCAGTTTGCAGCATGTTTTCTACCTTCCTCACAGCATGTAGAACTGTTGTATGATCTCTATCTCCAAAACGACGGCCAATTTCTGGAAAGGAACGTGGAGTCATAACTTTGGAAAGATACATAGCAATTTGGCGAGGCCTTACCACAGTACGGACACGGCGGCTAGATAAAAGGTCATTGCGTGAAATATTATAATGTTTCCCTACCATACGCTGTATATCTTCAATCCTAATTTTTTTAACTTCCCCAGCATTAATGAGATGTGACAACATTTCGTCAACGATTTCTACCGTGAGAATAGGTTCAAATGAATGACGGAAAACAAGTTGATTAAATGCCCCGTCTAATTCTCGCCCACTTGTTGTAATAGCTTGGGCAACATGTATAAGAATTTCTTCAGCTATATTAAGATTAGGATCTTCTTTTTGGGCCATTTTGAGACGATTTTTAAGGATAGAAAGACGCATTTCATAATCATGTAAGCCCAAGGGTAGTGCAACACCTCCCTGGAGACGAGAGCGTATGCGTGGGTCAAGAGATTCCAATTCGGAAGGTGGGCGATCAGCTGCAGCAACAATCTGTTTTGCGCTATCCAGAAGAGAATTTAATAAGTGACAAAATTCATGCTGGATTAACTTCCCTTGCAGAAATTGCATATCATCAATTAACAATAAATCGATATTACGAAGGCTGTCTTTAAGGTTAAGAGTATGGTTGTCACGTATAGCGGTGGCAAACCTCCACATAAAATATTCTGCCGTCAAATAGACTACTCGCAAATCAGGCTGTTTCTCAATAGAAGCATTGGCAATAGCTTGTAAAAGGTGTGTCTTACCTAGCCCAACAGAAGCATGGATAAAGAGGGGGTTAAATCTGACTGAGAAGCTGGGAGAATGGACTTCTGCAATTGTCTGAGCAGCAGCAAGAGCCACACGATTAGAAGAGCCTTCTATGAAAGTCGAAAATACAAAGCGATTATCAAGAGGTGATCCTATCACGGGATTAACTGCTTTCTTCCCTGCAACGAGACCAGCTTTGCCTGTATCGACTGAAGGCGCTTTAGTTATAGAGGGATTAGGTGGTTTAGGTGTTTCTGTAGGAACCAATGCTGCAGATCTTACAATAATTTCAATACCTTGAATATAATTGTTTTCTTCTTGGAAAAGTCTCTTGATGGTATCGAGATAATGATTCTTAATCCAAGCTTTTAAAAAATTTGTCGGAACAGATAAGCATACTGTGTTGCGGGATATTGAATGGAGTTTAAGTCTTTGAAACCAACTAGAATAGACATCCGGACCAACTTGATCCCTGAGTCGTGATGAAACGATTTGAAATAGTGATTCGCACTTTATCTCTAGACACTTCGCATCCGTATCTATGTTTAAGGTCCTCTCAGCTAAGTCACTTTCTTGAATACAAGCAGATATTCCTCTTAATTGCATTATGTTGCCTTTCACTGAAACCTATTACAAAACAACTTAAAAAGATGTTTTTTGTGGATACAACCTCTTAATCTTTAATCAATCCCGAAAATATTTGCTCTCAGCTAAATCGTCAGTTGTCCCTGCTTCATGCCCCGCAATTTTTAGTTTATCCAAAAAAAATTGTAAAAGCAGGGGTTGAAAAAACAAACGGTTCTTTATGCGTCAAATCTGTTGTTTAGGAGGTTAAGTTCCCTCTCAAACCATTGCGTCATGAGTCCTATTTAGGCAGGAACAATCGATAAGATCAATGCGGTTTTTGCAGCGAATAAGGCTTTAAGGGATTGACTTTCAAAGAGATGTTTTAAGGGTTTTGTAGGGGAACAAAGAATCGCTTTTGAATCAACAAGATTCAAAAAATTAGGGTCTTGAGCATAATGTAAAATAAAGTTGATATTTATTATAAATAAAAAACACTGCTCAAAATGGAAGGACTATTTCGTGTTTTTCAACCAATATGTTCGTATAGAAATGAGTCCAATAGCATTGAGAATTTGGAAATCAAAAATAAAAAAAATGATTTGTTGTTTTTTTGTCTTAGTTCTTGTGTAGAAGAAAGAACTCTTGTCAAAGAAGCAGGAGATTTTCTGAATTGCGTATAAGGAAAATCTTTTTATGAAATAAAAAAAGTAACCATCAACAATTTGCTGATGATTACTTCCTTATATTTTTCTAGATGGAGAAAAGAAAAAAATAAATTAGTTAGGAGGGCAGGGCCATATTCTTTAGTTTTCGAGCAAGGCGAGAAACTTTGCGAGAAGCTGTATTCTTGTGTAATATTCCTTTGCTTTTAGCGCGTTGTATAAAGGACTGTGCTATCCTGAAAGATTCAGCTGCCCCATCAACATTTCCAGAGGTAATCGCTTCATTCGCACGACGTGTAAAAGAGCGAACAGAAGATCGTCTGCTCTTATTAATCAATGTACGGCGAGCAATTTTGCGAACCATTTTCTTTGCAGATTCTGTATTAGCCATTAAGCACCTTTCGTCAAGAAGATTACACCCAAGGAAGCAAAATATACAAAGCAGAAGAAGAGCAACGCATTATTCATCTTTCTGTAGAGTATTTGGGGTATAATGATAAACCAAACAATTGAAATATTTCTTTATTTTAAAAATTCTCCGCCACAATAGCTTTAGAATAGATCATCGTCAATATATAAACCTAGAGATTGTATGGATATATGCTAGAATTTATTCCTGACAATATGCACAGTAGAAGGTAGAGCGTCCGGATTGAACGATGTGACGAATTGTTTGTCCGCAATATGATGGACATGACTCGCCTGTTCTTCCATAGACGGCAAATGAATGTTGAAAACCACCTGTTGAACCATTGATATGTACATAATCACGCAATGACGATCCTCCAGCATTGATAGCGTCAGCGAGCACATTTCGGATTGCTTGAATCAGGTGAGAGAGTTTTATATTTTCTATGCTGCTTTCCTGGACGAGACTTTTTGTCTTCCGTATTGGGGAGAGTCTAGCACGCCATAGTGCTTCACAAGCATAAATATTACCAAGCCCAGCTACTAGTTTTTGATCGAGAAGAGCGCCTTTTAAGTTGCCTGTTCGTTTATAGAATTGATGGGTTAAATACGTTGTATTAAACGTGCTATCTGTTGGTTCTGGCCCTAATTGTATGAAAGGAGGATATTGTTCTATTAAGCTGGTCGTAAAGAGATCCATAAATCCAAAACGACGAGGATCATTATAGATAATGCAATATTGTTGCGTCTTGGAGTCGTTTTCAAGGAAAATAATAACATGATCATGACGAGGGTTTTTAATTCTTTGTATGCTAGGAATCATTGTTCTGTCATTTTCAAGGAGGAAGGATCCGGACATGCCTAAATGGGTAATGATTGATAGGTCTCTTTCCAGTTCAAATATCAAATATTTTGCACGTCGAGAAACATTGAGGATTTTACGTCCCCGTACAGCTGACGTAAAATTATCTGGGAAATAAAAGCGTAAATTTCTCCGATTTAAACGTATTTCGCTTAAGCGCATGTTTTTCATAACAGGTATAAGATTGCGTCGAATGATTTCTACTTCGGGTAATTCAGGCATAGGGAAATTCTTTACGCTACAGGTTTAAACTCTATCTTACGGATATCGGAGGTATGTGTTTTTTCAGATAGATAGCCTTGACTATGGTAATTTATGCTGAACTATGCAGAGTCTAATTGTGGCCGGTTTGACAGTAAATGCAGATATTTAGAGTGTGATAGAGAGATAATGTGCAATAATCAATATTGAATTACAAGAAGAGTTTTTCTTGTTGATGGTCTATGGGGGTGGTATATGCTGGAAGATCGTTTTGATTCTGATGATGGGATGGAAACTTCCTATGGATTTCGCAAAGTGCCGGCGGAAGACAAGCAGGATATGGTGAATAATGTTTTTTCAAGAGTGGCTCACCATTATGATATGATGAATGACCTCATGTCTCTTGGATTGCACAGATTCTGGAAGGAGGCGATGGTAACTGCTCTTAATCCTCAAAAATCCGTCGATTATCGTGTGTTGGATGTGGCGGGTGGTACAGGTGACATTGCTTTCCGTATTGCAAAAGCTTCAGATAGGCAGCCTCAGATTGTAGTGGCAGATATTAATAGCGCAATGATTGTTAAAGGCAAAGAACGTGCGTTCAAAGAAAGTCTACAATATAATATTTCTTTTGTCGAAGCAGACGCCGAAAGTCTTCCTTTCCCATCAAATAGTTTTGATGCATGCACATTAGCATTTGGTATCCGTAATATGCCGCGTATAAAATTGGTTCTTCAAGAAATTCATCGTGTCCTTAAATATGGAGGACGATTGTTAATATTGGAATTTTCTGAGGTGCAGGAACCCATGATGAGGAAAATATATGATGCTTGGTCTTTTAAATTCATTCCGAAAATAGGAAAATTAGTGGCAGGTGACGATGAGCCGTATCAATATCTAGTAGAATCTATTAGGAGATTTCCAAAGCAGCAAGATTTTTCCGCGATAATCGCTGATGCAAATTTTTCCAAAGTAGAATTTACAAACTATACTGGTGGTATTGTAGCGCTCCATTCTGGATGGAAATTTTGAGGGCTCTATGAGTATTTTTCTTTGGGGATATTACGATCTCTTACGTGTAGGCTGGGTATTAGTGAGAGAAGGAGTTATTGCATCTTTACCTTCTGAGCGATTGCCATTTGCGGTGGTTATTATCAAGAAAATGACCTTTTTTCTTGTGCGTCGAAAAAAAAAGAAGTGTCAACGGAGTGATTGTTTGGCTCGTGCTTTGGAGCGCCTTGGTCCTTCATATGTTAAAATGGGGCAGTTTTTAGCAACACGCCCTGATATTGTGGGATTCAAATTGGCAGAAGATCTATCCTTGCTACAGGATAAGATGAACTTTTTTTCTACAGATAAAGCGAAATCATGTGTATCTTCCTCTTTGAAATGTTCGATTGAGAAATTATACAGTCATTTTGATGATCCTGTCGCAGCGGCCTCTATTGCACAGGTGCATCCAGCAATTATTAATGATGTTGATGGATGTCGTAAGGTTGCTGTGAAAATTATACGCCCTGGTGTGCGGCAGAGGTTTTTTCGAGATATTAAGACTATGTATTTGGTTGCGCGTATACAAGAACGATTGATGCCGTCTGTAAAGAGATTACGTCTATTGGAAGTCGTGCATACGCTGGAACAAGTGACAAAAATGGAAATGGACTTGAGGCTGGAAGCTGCTGCTTTTTCGGAAATGGCTGAAAATATTGTTTCAGACCAAGGTTTTCGTGTCCCCAAGGTTGATTGGAGTAGGACAGGACGTGATGTCATTACCATGGAGTGGGTAGAAGGAATCAAAATATCGGATACGGAAAAATTGCGTTCCTTGGGATATGATTTAGAACGCTTATCGGTTACTTTGGTTCAGTCATTTTTATTGCATACATTGCGGGATGGATTTTTCCATGCTGATCTACACCCGGGAAATTTGTTCATTGATTCTCAGGAATGTATCGTAGCAGTTGATATGGGCATTACAGGAAGATTGGGAAAGAGAGAGCGGCGTTTTCTTGCTGAGATATTATATGGTTTTATTTCCCGTGATTATCAGCGTGTTGCAAATGTTCACTTTGAAGCGGGTTATGTCCCGCGTCATCATAATGTTGCTTCTTTTGCGCAGGCAATAAGGGCTATAGGTGAACCAATTCATGGTCAATCTTCGGATGCAATTTCCATGGGACAATTATTGACAATGCTTTTTGAGATAACAGATCTCTTCGATATGATGACGCGTCCTGAATTAGTGATGCTTCAGAAAACCATGGTTGTTGTAGAAGGTGTTGCACGTATGTTAAATCCGCAATTTAATATGTGGGTTACGTCCGAACCGATTGTTGAATCGTGGCTTCGTGATTATATTGGGCCAAAGGGGAAAATAGCTTGTTTTCAGGATGGAATCAATGAAGCTGTCAGATTGGTTCAGACAACACCGCACCTTTCTTCTTCAATAGAAAAAGTTTCTAAAGCGCTGCTAGAAGCTTCAGAAAAAGAAGATTTTTTTGATTTTTCAAAGAGAAAATCTTCTTATCGTGCATCAAGTTTTTTAGAGACAATAGTTGTATTAAGCATTTTTATAACTCTTATTTATATTATAGTGACTATACGATAGGGATTTATGGATGAATCTTGTAGGAAAACGCATAATTCTTATTATGTCTGGTAGTGTTGCCATCTATAAAAGTTTAGAACTTATTCGTAGGATGCGTGAAAGAGGTGCTGTTGTTGTTCCGATTCTAACGAGTGCGGCTCAAAAGTTCATCACTCCAATGATGGTAAGCGCTCTATCTAATAGTCGTGTGTATACAGACTTGTTTTTGCGCAATGACTGTGATGGGAATCATATTCAATTAACAGAAAATTGTGATCTATTTGTGGTGGCGCCTGCATCTGCTAATTTTATCGCTCGTACAGCGCATGGTATGGTCAATGACCTTGCTTCTGCAGTTTTGTTGGCGAAAGGGAATCAGCCCGTTCTTCTGGCTCCGGCAATGAATTTTATGATGTGGTCTAATGTAACGGTGCAACGCAATGTTGAGCTCTTGCGAGGAGATGGATATCACTTTA
Organism: Candidatus Liberibacter ctenarytainae; assembly: GCA_016808295.1. GTDB lineage: Bacteria > Pseudomonadota > Alphaproteobacteria > Rhizobiales > Rhizobiaceae > Liberibacter > Liberibacter ctenarytainae. The sequence goes on along the minus strand of SEOL01000003.1, from coordinate 74,495 downwards.
TCGGCCCTGAAAATGGTGCAATGGCTGAAGATAATGGTTCAGGAATAGGGCGTATGTCAGAGCCGCCTGATATTATTATGCGTGTGCAATTATTATTGAATGACAGAAAATATTTACCTTTAAAAGGGCGGAGGGCTGTTGTTACTTCGGGGCCAACATATGAGCCACTAGATCCTATGCGTTATATTACAAATCGTTCTTCAGGCCGCCAAGGGCATGCAATTGCTGAAAAATTAGCATATCTTGGCGCAGAAGTGATCCTAATATCAGGCCCTGTATCAATTCCCAATCCATCTAATGTTGTGACTATTCGTATTGAAAAAGCAGAAGAAATGCTACAGGAGGTACTAAAAGCCCTTCCTGTAGATATAGCTGTTATGGTCTCTGCCGTCTCAGATTGGAAGTGCGCTGAAATATCAAAAACAAAAATTAAACAGAAGAAATTAGAGGGGGATTCCATGAGATTAGATCTCGTTGAGAATCCCGACATATTGAAAATTATAGGGCACCATCAATGTCGCCCGTCCATCGTCATAGGATTCGCGGCGGAGACACACGGTCTTGTGAAATATGCTAGAGAAAAATTATTGGATAAAGGGGCGGATTTTATCGTTGCCAATTCTATTTCGCCAGAAAGTGGATTTATAGAAAAGGATTATAATCAAGTAAGCATTATTTCATCCGAAGGAGTGAAGCAATGGCCTCAATTGTTGAAGACGGAGGTGGCATATAAGTTATGCATGCTCATTGCGCATCACCTAGATAGCAGAACAGATGTTGTATAGGATTATACCCAGATTCTTTGTGGTCAGGATGTGAAGAGATGAGATCTAAAATTAATTTTGATTCTTGTAGAAAAATATGAAAAAGATCTCTTGAAATTTTTGAATGCAATGACTACATCAATTTTGTAGATGCCTTGTAGGATCTACGGCTCCTGTCTCTAGGGATTGTAAGAGATAGGTTGAGTATAGGTTAAATGGTCGCTTTATAAGGAGGGCATTATGCGTATAAATCTTTCCCGAATTCATAATTCCGCAATTGGATATGACTCTATCTTTTCTTCTGTGCTAGATGATTTAGGGTCTCCAAGTCAATCTTCTTCCTATCCCCCTTACGACATAGGGCGCACAGGTGAGAATAAGTATCGGATAACGATTGCTGTGGCTGGTTTTGATTGTTCTGAGCTGAGCATAGAAGCTGATACTACTACGTTAATGGTTAGGGGTGAGAAGAGATCAGAAGAAAAAGATGTGGAGTATCTCCACCGTGGCATAGCAAGACGTGCTTTTGAGCATCGTTTCCAGCTTGCAGATTTCGTAGAGGTTAAATCTGCATCTTTAGAAAATGGTCTCTTATACTTAGAATTATTGCGTAATATTCCAGAAAAAATGAAACCGCGTCGTATTGAGATTTTACAATCTTCAAAAGAGCCTGAAAAGATGATTGAATCACAAAAACTGGTCGCTGCATAATATTGTTACAATTGATTACAATATAAAAGTAAGAAGAGGGATGGTTTTTTCTTCTCTTCTTACTTGCGTATTTTAGTATACAATTTTCATTGTAGCACTTGTAATACAGAAATATTGTTTTATAATATGTTTGTTAGCGATTTTTATTTAAATAATATAATAGGAATAGAGTAAAATGCACCTAACTAAGCGGACTGATTATGGAATACGTGTTTTGATGTATTGTGCCATCAATAAAGATAGCACTAATCCTGTTTCTCAGATTGCCAAGTCCTGTGGTATTTCAGAGCTTTTTTTGTTTAAAATTCTACATCTTCTCATAACAGCAAATATCGTTGAAACCGTGCGCGGAAGAAGTGGCGGGGTTCGTCTTTGTCGGCCAGCTGATCAGATTACTGTTTTGGATGTGGTTAAGGCAACAGAGGATTCTTTTCATATAGCTGAGTGTTTTGACAGCACAGTTACCTGTCCTTTAATGGAGAGTTGTAACTTGAATTTGGTGTTACACAAGGCATTGAATGCCTTCTTTGATGTTTTGCAAAAGTATACTATTGAGTATTTGGTTCGTGATAACTCTCAATTTAAAGATATTTTTAATATCAAAAATCTTTCTTTCGTGCATAAACTCATGCCATATTAGGTGGGGATATTTGTGTCTATGGCGTTTTTTGAATCTAATATTTAGCTGTGATTTTATTTGTATAGGATTTGAGATATATTGATATTTATGCCTCATATTATTGTATGAATAATTGCGTAACATAATGGTGTAAATACGTATTTTCCCTCATATTTCTTGGCAAATTATCCGCCCTATTTTCCGTATAAAAATATTTTTTCTGTGAATATCTAGGATAACACAATATGGCCTGCCAAATTGTTTTCAGTTATCCTGAACAAGGATCTTGGCATTGTTGTTTGTGATAGTATTCTACTCCTAGAAGTTCTAGTTTAGTTTGCCGATAATTATTATAATGACTTTTTGTATTGGTTATTAAGGAAGAATGTTTCTCTTTTATTGCAATAGGGAACATGAATTTAATTCAAACGTCGCAGTTGTATTTTGAATTATTCATCACAAAGAAATGATATGCAATGACGGCAATAATATGTGTGAGATGATGTTATGGGTCCGTTAGAAGATTCCTTGGCGGAAACGTTTCATCCTAGTGTTTCTGTCTTGGTTCTTCAGGCATCGTCAGGCCCATATTCTTATTCTATTCCTGTCGGGATGCGGGTAGAGCTAGGATCTATTGTGCGAGTTCCCTTGAGATCGCGCATTGTAATTGGAGTGGTGTGGTATCAATCAGCGCAGACAATACCTACGTATAAATTGCGTCCTATTGAATATTGCTATGATTGTTTTCCACTATCGCAGAAGATGTGTGAATTTATTCAATGGATTTCCAATTATACATTGTCGTCACTGGGATTAGTTGCGCGTATGGTCGTCTCTGCTCTTTCAGAGTTGGAAAAAACGGAAGAAAACATTCAATTTACTGGGATTCTGCCTCGGATTAATACAGCTGCTCGTCTTCGTGTAATAAATAAGATTAAAGAGGGGAAAATATGGAAAAAAAAGGATCTCATTCGTGTAGCTAAAGTATCATCTAGTGTGATTGAGGGGCTTAAAAATCAGGGAACCATTAAACAGATTTTCTTGAATTCTTGTTCTGCCATGGGGTCGCCAGATATTAATTTTTTTTTACCGGTATTGAGTCAGAGTCAACAGGCGATTGTTAGACAGATTCTCCCTTTATGTAGGAATTTTTCGGTTTTGCTTGTTAGTGGAGTAACAGGGGCTGGGAAAACAGAGGTTTACTTAGAAATTGTTTCAGAGGTTTTGAGTTTGGGTAAACAGATATTGATTTTGTTGCCGGAAATTTCTTTGACATCTGATGTTTTAAAACGTTTTGAAAAGCGTTTTGGTGTAAAACCTGTTGAATGGCACTCTTCTCTTTCTTTGGGTATGCGTGGAAGAATATGGAGACAAGTAGCACAGGGAACAATATCAGCAGTGGTTGGAGTGAGATCTGCTTTATTTTTACCTTTCAAAAACCTGGGTCTGATTGTAGTGGATGAAGAACATGATCTTTCGTATAAACAGGAAGATGGAATTCTTTATAATGCACGAGATATGGCTATTGTTCGTGGAAAAATCGAATCTTTCCCCGTTGTTCTTGTTTCTGCTACTCCATCAGTAGAGAGCCGAGTCAATGGGGTGAGCGGACGCTATCATTTTTTACATTTGCCTACAAGATATCAGAATAGTTCCTTACCTGAATTGCGATTAATTGATATGAGAAATCAGGCGATAGAATATGGAAAATTTCTTTCTGTGGAAATGATCAACAGTATAAGGGCTACTTTAGAAAGAAATGAGCAAACTTTGCTGTTTTTGAATCGAAGAGGATACGCTCCACTTACCTTATGCCATGCATGTGGAAATCGGATGATATGTCCATATTGTTCCTGTTGGTTGGTAGAGCATCGTTCTAGAAATAAGTTACACTGCCATCAATGTGGTTATATAGTAGTATATCCGAAATCATGCGTTCACTGTGGAGCAGTTGGGCGTATGATAGCGTGTGGCCCTGGAGTTGAGCGTGTTGCTGAGGAAGTGCGGGAGTATTTTCCATTAGCGCGTATTTCTGTTTTATCTTCTGATTTAGACGGGGGTATTAAGAAGTTGCGATTGCAATTAGAGGCCATTTCTAAGGGAGAATTTGATATTGTTATTGGTACGCAACTTGTCGCAAAAGGGCATAATTTTCCGCATATGTCTTTGGTTGGCATTGTTGATGGTGACTTGGGTCTTTCTGGTGCAGATTTGAGGGCTTCCGAAAGAACTTTTCAATTGATGTCACAGGTAACGGGTCGTGCTGGGCGTTTTGGTCTCAAAAGCCTTGGTTTGATTCAGTCATATCAGCCAGAGCATGCGGTTATGCAGACACTTATTTCAGGTGATTCTAATGCTTTTTATGAATCTGAAATTCGCACCAGAAAAGAGGTTTCATTGCCTCCATTTGGACGTTTAGCTGCAGTGATTGTTTCAGGAGAAAAAAGTCAAGAAGTAGAAGCATATGCATGTTCTCTAAAACATAGTGCTCCTATGTCGTCAGATATTTCCGTTTTTGGGCCAGCAGAGGCGCCATTATTTAAGGTGCGTAAACGATATCGTTTTCGACTGTTGATTCAAGGGCAGCGTCGTTCCAATTTGCAAAAGTTCTTCGTTGATATGTGTAAGAAAGCTCTTAAAAAGCCACATTCGCTTCATGTACAATTTGATATAGATCCACAAAGTTTTATATAAGACTATTTTTATAGAAATAAATGGTGATATATATGAGATATCATTTTATTGTTAAAGAGTAATGTAATATATAAATGGTCCGTCGAGGAATGCTAAATGTTTCTAGGCTGAGATCAAAGGAGTGTCAGGAAAAACATCATTTTTTTGGAATCATTAGGATGTCTTCGAAATATAATTTTTTAGTATGAAATGATATTGTTTATATGTTACAGTCTTTACATATTTTAGAGATATCTGTATTTATTGCTTGATAATTTAAAAGAGGTATAGTTGAGGAATATGTGCTTAAGAAATAATGGATAATGGTATCTAGGGCTATAGATAGTTTATGATGATAGTTGAGGATTATTTTTTTAGGGGTTTGTTCTCCGCCTGTAATGTGAATGTTTTGTATTATTTAAATTCTGTCCTTCAATATAGATGTCCTGTTTTTCTCGTATTGAGTAATTTTTAGTGTTTTTGTTAAGATAAATTTTTGATCTTAAGGTTCTTTAATTATAAAGTTTTAGTTCCTGCTTGATTTAAGAGGTTGGTGTTCGTGTCTCACTCATTTGGTCAGTTTGCTGGTTTGCCAAGGATATATTCCCACTCCTTATTTCATGTTGCAAAGGCCGAAGGGGTTTTAGATATTGTTGCAACTGATATGGAGCGATTAGAAATGCTCCTTGTGGATTCCGATGATTTGAGATCTTTTTGCAATAATCCTATTATTTCTATGAGGGATAAAAAGATAGTCATAAGTGACTTGATAGATAAAGCGCATTTCTGTGTAAAAACAGCAAATTTTTTGCGAGTTTTAGTTGCTAATAGTCGGTTGTCAATTTTATCTTCGATTATTGATTCTTTTCACGCGGTCTGTTTGTATTATCGTAATGAAGTTATAGCCCATGTTAAAACATTTGGGCAACTATCTTTGGAACAAAAAGGTCAATTGCAGGATTGTTTGGAAAAGATGGTTTGTAAGCGTGTAGTCTTGGATATAACAGTAGATCCTGCATTGATGGGTGGTTTTATAGTAGAGGTCGATTGTCATCAGATTGATGTATCTCTGCGTACAAAATTGCTTAAGATTGGTATTATGTTGAAAGAGGTTGATTAATGGATATCAATGCCGCAGAAATTTCTGATATCCTTAGAAAAAGGATTAAGAATTTTAGTGATGTTTCTGAAGTTTCTGAAATAGGATATGTTTTATCTATCGGAGACGGTATTGCCCAGGTTTATGGTCTTAATAAGATTAAAGCAGGGGAAATGGTTCAATTTTCCAAAGGTGCTTATGGCATGGCTTTCAGTTTGGAAACCAATCATGTTGGTATAGTTGTGCTTGGGGCTTATAAGGAAATTGTGGAAGGAGACGTTGTCAAGCGAACAGGTCGTGTTGTTGATGTGCCGGTTGGTATAGAGCTTCTGGGTCGTGTTGTCGATGCTCTTGGAAATCCGATTGATGGAAAGGGTCCTATTAAATGCAAACAGAGAGCTTGTGTTGAGGCCGATGCGCCAGGAATTATAAAACGTCAGTCTGTACGTGAGCCGTTGTCAACGGGTATAAAAGCTATAGATGCGCTTATACCAATAGGTAGAGGTCAACGTGAATTAATCATTGGTGATAGAAAAACTGGGAAGACCTCAATTATTTTAGATACTTTTTTAAATCAAAAACATTTCCATGATATTGGTTCAAAAAAAGAAAAAGTATATTGTATTTATGTGGCGATTGGTCAAAAAAGCTCTACAGTTGCTCGGTTTGTTAAAGCTTTGGAGGCTCGAGGAGCTCTGAGTTATTCTATTGTAGTCGTGGCAACAGCTTCAGATCCTGCTCCAATGCAATTTCTGGCGCCCTTTACGGGTTGTGCAATGGGTGAGTACTTTCGCGATCTTGGATATCATGCATTGATTGCATATGATGATTTATACAAGCATGCGGTAGCTTATCGTCAAATATCTCTTCTCTTGCGACGTCCTCCCGGCAGAGAGGCGTATCCAGGAGATGTGTTTTATCTGCATTCGCGCTTGTTAGAGAGGGCTGCAAAGATGTCGGATGCACTGGGAGGAGGGTCTCTGACTGCCCTTCCTGTTATAGAAACGCAAGTAAATGATGTGTCAGCTTATATCCCAACTAATGCAATATCTATTACAGATGGACAGATTTTTTTAGAAACAGAGTTGTTTTACCAAGGTATTCGTCCAGCTATTAATATCGGGTTGTCTGTTTCGCGTGTTGGTTCTGCTGCTCAAATAAAGGCTATGAAGCAAGTGGCCGGTTCTGTTAAAGGAGAATTAGCTCAATATCGTGAGATGTCTTCTTTTGCAAAATTCGGCTCTGATCTGGATGTTTCTACCCAAAATTTTTTGAATAGAGGTGAAAGGCTCATAGAGCTTTTAAAACAACCACAATTTTCCCCGTTAAAGGTAGAAGAACAGGTGGTTATGATATTTGCTGGTATTAATGGATATCTTGATGGAATTGCAGTGTCTGAGATAGGTAGATTTGAATCAGAAATTTTATCTTATATGCGAGGATCTTCTCAAGAGGTTTTGGAAGATATCAGTGTGCAAAAGGTACTGACTGATGATATTAGCAAGCGGTTAAGATCTGAAATTGATCATTTTTTGAAAAATTTTAACTGAGACATTGGATAAATTGAGATAATGGCTTCGCTAAAAGAATTAAAAAATCGCATACACTCTGTCAAAGAGACGCAGAAGATTACTGAAGCTATGCAAATGGTTTCAGTAACGAAGTTGCGCCGAGCGCAAGCTGCTATACAGAATTCTCTTTTATATCAAGTCAGTATAAAAGATTGTTTGATGAAATGTGTCACTGATGAGTATTCTCAAGAAGATCTTCCTCTAGTTATAAAAGGTACAGGTCGTGATTCGGTCTATCTACTCATTGTTTTTGCGTCTGAAAGAGGATTATGCGGTGGTTTTAATTCCCAGATTGTTCGTTTAGCGAGGGATCGTATTCGAGAATTTATTTCAGATGGTAAAGAGATCAAAATATTGGTAGTAGGAAAGAAAGGTTATGAAGGATTATATAGAGAATTTTCTTCTATGATCATTGATTATATAGAGCTACCTTCTCAGAAAGAGATTGATTTTTTTCAGGCACAGAATATCGCTCGTAAGGTCATGTCTCTTTTTGTAAACGGTGTATTTGATGTTTGCTTTTGTTTGCATTCAGGATTCATATCAATAATGCAACAGATACCTGTTGTTTCAAAATTGATACCAGTGAATTTTGTGCAGGATTTAAAAGAGAAGAAGGGAAAAGATTTGTCGGTTTATCGTTATGAATCGACCATATATTCAGTATTTGAGCAAATTTTATGTCAGTATATTTCTGCTCAGATATTATGGTATCTTTTAGAAAGTAAGGCGAGTGAGGTAGGGGCAAGGATTACTGCTATGGATAATGCTACTCGTAATGCTGATCGGATGGCAGAAGGGTTGCATCTATCATATAATCGTCAGCGTCAGATGCGTATCACTACTGAGCTCATTGAAATAATTGCAGGTGCAGAGGCGGTATAAAGCAATGGAGAAGAAAAAAGAGGAAATGATTGTTACTACTAACGAAGAAACTCAGAATATTGGTACAATACAGCAGATTATGGGCGCTATTATAGATGTTTCCTTTGAGAATTCATTGCCACCGATTTTTGGATCTCTTGAAGTAACTAATAATAGTTCACGTATTGTCCTTGAGGTGGTTCAACATTTAGGTGGAAGGGTGGTACGATGTATTTCTATGAATACAACAGATGGTTTGAGCCGAGGTGATGCTGTAATTGATACTGGTGTTCCGATCACTGTTCCTGTGGGTGAGGAAACCTTAGGTCGTATTATGAATGTTGTCGGAGATCCTGTTGATGAACAGGGTCCTATTCTTTCTTCTAAAAGACGTGCAATACACCAATTGGCGCCTTCTTATGCAGAGCAGTCCACTGATACAAATATTCTTGTTACGGGAATTAAGGTTATTGATTTGATTTCTCCATATCAAAAAGGAGGTAAAATAGGACTTTTTGGTGGTGCGGGTGTTGGTAAAACAGTATTAATCATGGAATTAATCAATAATGTTGCGAAATCACATGGTGGTTATTCGGTGTTTGCTGGTGTAGGTGAACGTACTCGTGAAGGAAATGATTTATATCATGAAATGATCGATTCAAATGTAAATGTTGATCCAACTAAAAACAATGGTTCTGCAGTGGGATCAAAGTGTGCACTGATTTATGGTCAGATGAATGAACCTCCGGGTGCTCGTGCTCGTGTTGCTTTGACAGGGTTGACAGTTGCTGAGAATTTTCGAGACCAAGGACAAGATGTTTTGTTTTTTATAGATAATATTTTTCGATTTACTCAGGCTAATGCAGAGATTTCGGTTTTATTGGGACGCATACCTTCAGCTGTAGGATATCAGTCTACTCTTGCTTCAGAAATGGGAGAATTGCAGGAGCGTATTACGACGACCGTAAAAGGATCTATTACTTCTGTTCAGGCAATATATGTCCCTGCGGATGATTTGACGGATCCTGCTCCGGCTGCCTCTTTTTCACATCTTGATGCTACAACTGTTTTATCGCGTAGCATATCCGAAAAAGGGATTTATCCGGCCATTGATCCTTTGGATTCTAATTCCAGTATATTAGAGGTGGGGGTTGTCGGCAAGGAGCATTATGATGTGGCGCGTGGAGTTCAAAAATTATTGCAACGATATAAATCTCTGCAAGATATCATTGCAATTCTTGGAATTGATGAGCTGTCAGAAGAAGATAAATTAGTTGTTTCACGTGCGCGCAAGGTTGAGCGTTTTATGTCTCAACCATTTCATGTTGCTGAAGGTTTCACAGGTACAAAAGGTAAGTTTGTTCCATTAGAAGATACAATTAGGGGATTTAAGGAACTTGTGCGAGGTGACTATGATCATTTCCAGGAACTTGCGTTTTATATGGTTGGTTCAATAGATGAGGCTATTGAAAAAGCTAAGATATTATCAGCTGAATCAAGTTGACTGGTTTTATAGGGTTTAGATTTTGCGATTTTAGGATATTATGTCTCTAGTAAACGATTTTTATTTTGAATTGATTTCTCCTGAAAAAGGGCATTTTTCCGGAAAGGTTAGGTCTGTTATTCTACCTTCTGAATCTGGTGATATGACAATTCTTGCGGGTCATTCTTCTGTTTTGGTGAGGATAAAACCCGGTATTATAACAGTTGAGCTCCCTAGTAGGGATGTGAGTCGTTATGTGGTTGTTGGTGGAATTTCTCATTCTATATCCTCGCGGTGTACGGTATTAGCAGAGGATATTTTTGCAATTAATGGTGCTGCTTGTATTGAGGCAATTGATAAGCGTTTTGAGGACTATCAGTCTATTCTTGATAATCTATCTGATGTTGAACAAAGATCTCAGTTAGAGCAATTTTTAATGGATTTGTTTTATTTGCGCAGTAGAGTATCCAGCGAGGATTTTCAAAGTAGCTTATGAAACCTATTGTTTTGAATGGACTGTATGCAGATTAATTTGGTATGTGGTTATCTATATCAATAGGTAATCAAAAAATATTTCAAAGTATTTTATATGACTTCTAATCAACATATTTGATCATGTTAACATGATAATTCTGCTGGTTATCCTTCTATGTTAGCGAGGATAAAGCCTTGCGTTATAACAGTTTGACCTCCCTTGGTAGAAATGTGAATTGTTATTTTATCGTGGTGAGAGTTTTCCGTCCTGTATTTTCGCGGTGCATGGTATTATTTGAAAATATTTTTCAATCAAAGGTTCTTCTTATATTAATGCAATTAATAAGTGTTTTGAGGGCTATTAGTCTATTTTTTGTTGATTTGTGCAATAATGATCAGTGTGTATGCTGTTAGGATGGTTCGATTTTTGGTAAAATTTCGGGTTTAGTTCTGCATGTTCTGCGCATTATAGCATAATGCGACCAATGAGGTATGGGAAAATCTCTTAAAAATTACTGGTGTCAAACGTAGTTACTTAGCTCAATTTTTTTTATATAAAGAATTTATCCTTATATATTACAGATCTCTAAAATGGTACGGATGGTCGGAATCGAACCGACACTTTGTCACCAAAAACGGATTTTGAATCCGTCGCGTCTACCAGTTCCGCCACACCCGCCTATGTTGTTCGTGTTCATTAATCGGAAATCAAGAAATCTTTCAAAAGCGATTAATGGCATCATGAATTTATCCTGGCGTCATTTTAAATAATTTTTGTGAGATTTACAATCATTTGTACATCAAAATAAAAAATTAATTGTATCTAGTGATTCTGCCAAGTATTCTCATACTGGAGTCATTTGGTGTTTTATTTGATAAGAGAATTTGGATTAAGTGTATATTACGTCTGTTCATAATTCTTTTTATTAAATACAATTATTTATAGACAAATATTGTATAATTATCTTCATAAGACTTGTTTTTTGGATCAGATAACAGAAGAAAGAGATTCTTAATGACGAATGTAGTTGTGGTTGGATTGCAGTGGGGTGACGAGGGAAAGGGCAAAATTGTTGACTGGCTTTCAGAAAATTCTGATGTAATTGTCAGATTTCAGGGAGGAAATAATGCAGGTCACACTTTAAAAATCAATGGGATTATTTACAAATTATCTCTTCTTCCATCAGGTGTAGTTCGTCCTGATAAAATATCTGTTATAGGTAATGGTGTTGTGATAGATCCGTATTCTTTGGTTGCTGAAATAGACAATTTAAAACGTCAAGGGATTTATGTTACACCTAGTAATTTACGTATTTCCAATAATGCTTCTTTGGTTCTATCTGTTCATCGAGAGCTTGATATGTTGCGGGAGAGTTCTTTCCCTCACGGCACCAAGATCGGAACAACGCACAAGGGTATTGGTCCAGCCTATGAAGATAAAGTAGGTCGGCGTGCTATTCGTGTGATGGATCTTGTTGATATAGAGCATATATCGGATAAAATTGCACAGATTTTGCTGCATCATAATGCCTTAAGACGTTCTTTTGGTGGAAAGGAAGTTTTATTGGCAACAATAATGGAAGAATTAACCTTTGCGAGAGAGAAAATTCTGCCTTTTATGGATATCATATGGTCTTTCCTTGATGATGAAACTCGTAAAGGCAAGAATATTCTGTTTGAAGGAGCTCAGGGTTTTCTCTTGGACATTGACCATGGAACTTATCCTTTTGTTACGTCTTCAAACACAGTGTCTGCACAAGCGTCTATTGGATCTGGAATAAGTCCTCATTCTTTAGGATATATTCTTGGAATTGTGAAATCTTATGCGACGCGCGTTGGAGAAGGGCCTTTTTCTACTGAATTGAATAATGAAACTGGTGATTTCCTGAGAGATGTTGGAAAAGAAATTGGAACAATAACCAAGCGTCAACGTCGTTGTGGTTGGTTGGATTTGGTGTCAGTACGTCGTTCTGTCATTATTAATGGTGTTAAAGGAATAGCATTGACAAAACTCGATGTTCTTGATGGACTTGATGAAGTAAAAATTTGTGTTGGATATCAGGTTGATGGTCGTGAAGTAGGATTTTCTCCAGATTATTCAGTTAATAGTGCTCGTTGTAAACCTATTTATATGGTATTAGAGGGGTGGAAGAAGCCTACTGCTGGGGCACGTCAATGGTCTGATCTTCCTGAACAGGCGATCAATTACATACGCAAAATAGAGGAGATATTGGATGTGCCAGTGGTTTTGTTGTCCGTTGGTTCGGAAAGAGGTCATACTCTTGTTGTATCTAATCCATTTGAAGGTTAGGGTATTTTTCATATAGTTTGTCCCCAATTTTTAATTGGAAGCGATAGAGATGTTATAAATGGTAGATTTTATATCAGTAATTCAACGAGCTATAGATAATTTATCTGAGAATACACCTGAGATGCGTGTTCAAATATATGAGCGTGCTCGGATTGCTGTTTCTCGACAGTTAAAGGCTATGAAACCGACTCCTCCCAAAGAAATTTCAGATCGTCAGCTGAGCAAATTGGAGAATTCCATTTTACAAATTGAGAAGCAGTATCAGACAGTATCTCAATCCATGGAAGAAAAGAATGAGGTGATATTTTCCCAGAAGAGTATTCATTCTAACAATCGTCTTTTTCTTACATCTCGGATAACACCTATTTCATCTTTTGTAAAAAACACAAATGATAGTAATTATCAAATAAAAGCCAATACTTTATCTACTCAGGCGAATAAAAAAGTACTATCGAATCTTTCTTCAAAGCATTCATCTCAGAGGCTGAGAAATATTTTGATTTCCTCGGTTCATTCGAAAAATCGGCGAAGACCTTCAATTTTTTCTAAGTTGGCAGCTAAGAATGATCAGAAATTCTTAAGAAAAATTAAGTATGAACAATTTGTTTCTATATCTCGTACTGCATTTATTATGGTGCATAAATATTGTTTATACACGTGGCGTGGTATTTTACAATTTTATGCTAAATTATTAGAGTATCAACTTTTAAGATATTCTGTGGTGTTAATGTTTTGTTTTGGGATAATGGGTCTCTCTTATTCCTTTTGGAATAATCAGGAATATATTGCACATGCTTTGGCAAGAAAAATCCCAGAGGCAAATAAGGAAAAAGAGCATTTTTCTGCTAATATTCCTGCAAAGATTACTCGCAGATTATTAGAAAATGGCTCAGAAGTTGATATGGGACAATCTAATTCTTTGAATATTAGGGATGTTGTTCTCAATACTTCTTTAAAGCATAGTGGCACGCTGGATAAAATGAGTGCCATTGAAGGAAAAAGTATGGCTTTTTTTGGCCCAGATAGTGGGAATCCTATTGGTTCAGGAAATGTAGCTTGGTCACTGCAGCAGGATTCGGTGATAAAAGGTGATATTTCTATTATGAACAATGAATTGTCTGCATCAATTACTTTAAAACGCAATCTTGATGTATCTTTATCCGCAACTCATTTAATGGAAATAATCTTTTCCCCTAAAGAAAGTCAGAACGATATTGTCGATTTTCGTCAAGTTTCTATGAGAAAAACAGAGATGGGTCCACGTATTATTTTTGATGCTAATATTTTTAGAATTGCTAAAAATTCTTATTTGGTTTCAATAAAAGGTTCTCCGGATGATCCTGCCGGTAATGTGGAAATTTTGGCGCAATATCGATGGATAGATATTTTTGTTACTTGGCGTAGTGGTAAAAAAATAGTGTTGTCTATTGATAAAGGTAAAACGGGGATGGAAATTTTTAATAATGCAATGTTAAATTGGGAAAATAGACCTCAATAATAGTCCTTGGTTTTCAGGTATCACACTAATTCTCTGAAGCGCTTTATTTTTGATATAGCACTATCGGACCTATAACATTATAGACATTTCTTCTGGGGTGTATTATTTTTTCTTGTACTCATATTGGAAGAGTATCTCTCCTTTTGTTTTTGCATTTCTTCTTGTATTTTTTCAAAAGCACGTGCTTCTATCTGTCGTACGCGTTCACGGCTCACCTCAAATTCGGAGGATAGATTTTGCAATGTTACGGGATTTTCATTCAAGCGTCGTGCTACAAAAATTCTTCTTTCACGAGAATTTAATACTGACATAGAACGTGTTAACATGTTGCGACGATTTTTTAGTTCTTCCTGTTCGATAATAGTTTGTTCTTGGCTATCATGATCATCAACAAGCCAATCTTGGCGTTGGCTGGAATTTTTATCTGAAGAATTTATTAGCACGTTGAGCGATTCATCTCCAGATAAGCGACAATTCATGGAGATTACTTCTGACTCTGAGACATTGAGTTTATTTGCAATTGCGACGATTTGTTCGGGGTTTAAATTATTATCATTGATGGCCTGCAGGTGTCCTTTTAAACGACGTAGATTGAAGAAAAGACGTTTTTGGTTAGCTGTAGTACCTATTTTTACCAATGACCATGAACGCAAGATATATTCTTGCATTGCAGCTTTAATCCACCACATTCCATATGTAGCAAGGCGAAAACCGCGTTCTGGATCGAATTTTTTCACTGCCTGCATGAGACCTATATTTCCTTCTGAGACAACTTCACCGATAGGAAGACCGTATCTACGGTAACTCATAGCAATTTTGACAACGAGCCTTAGATGGCTTGTTACTAGTTTATGAGCAGCATTTAAATCATTATGCTCATGATATCTTTTAGCGAGCATATATTCTTCTTGTTTTTCCAGCATAGGAAATTTTTTTATTTCGTGAATATAACGACTGAGTCCAACTTCACCATTTGCTATTATTGGCATGTTTCTATGGGTCATGAGATTATTTGCCTTCTTTATTACGTTGCGATATTTTCTTTGACTGCCATTTCGTTTCAAAACACTTGTTTTCACAGGAATATAATATCCCTTAATAGATGCAACAGGTAAGTTTATATTTAAACATTGAGAATGCCAATAGGATTTTTATTTTTTATCTAGTATAGTTATTATATTGATCATATCTTCAGGAAGGGGTGCTTCAAAGCACATTTCTTGATTGTGGCGAGGATGATTAAAAGACAGCGAATACGCATGCAATGCCTGTCGGCCAAGAGAAGAAATTGCATTTTTTGCGGCAAGATGGATGATGTTTTCTTTGGTTTTAAACCCTTTTCCATAGAGAGGGTCTCCAATGAGAGGATGTCCTTTATAAGACATATGTACACGAATTTGATGTGTTCTACCTGTTTCTAAACGACATCTCATTAACGATATGGCACAATTAGAATTTTGATTATATTTTTCAATTGTTTGATAATGAGTGACAGCTCTATTTGCTTTTTTATCTCCTATTCTTTTTATAGATTGTCGCAAGCGGTTAGATGTGCAACGTCCTAATGGAGCATTAATTATTCCAGAATCCGGAGATGGTATACCCCATATCAAGGCATAGTAAAAACGTTTTAATCCCAGATTGATTCCGTGATCGGCAAATTGTTTGGCAAGTTGTTGATGTGCGATGTCATTCTTAGCGACCACCATAACTCCTGTTGTATCTTTGTCTAATCTATGTACGATTCCAGGGCGTTTTACGCCATTAATGCCTGATAGATTATCTCTACAATGATGGAGCAGCGCATTGACTAGGGTTCCCGTCCAATGCCCAGGAGCGGGATGTACTACAAGATTTGCTTGTTTATTGATCACGATGATATCATCATCTTCATAAAGGATATTCAGGGCTATATTTTCTGGACAAATGCTTAATTGTTGCGTTTGAGGTAAGATGATGAGAAAGTTATCTCTAGGAAAGACCTTCCGTGCCGGATCAGTGGAGATTACATCATTGACCTGGATAGAGCCATTTGTAATGAGCGTTTTAACATATGATCGTGAGAATCTTTCTTTTAGATTAAGAGTTAGCCATCTGTCCATCCTGCCGGTAGCATCATCACTAGCTATCAATAATTGAATATGATTGCAACTATCAAATGAATGTTCCATAATTTTCCGTGGATATGGGATGATATAAAGTTGATTGATAGAACGAGAATCTAACTAAGAAGAATGATACCAATTCGCAACGATATTGGTATCATAGGCATGATATACGGTATTCATAGAATTATATCCTATTACCGTTTCGCTGAAAAGAAAAATCATTCCTGATATTATTATACTCTTTCAAAATATCCACCATGTTTTCATACGAACAGTTTTTCTTGTTATTTTGCTTGTTGTATCCATGTTTAGAATATTTTGTTGGTCAAAAAATTTATAATGACTCAGGCATGTTTGAACGAATATGCTTTTTTGAATAGGATAATTTAGTTTTATTGAGCATATCTGAATCTTCCATTCCTAACTTGAACTCCAGTTTATAAAAGATATTATAGTTCGGATTGCTTGTTTGAGATGAGAAAAACCTCGTTTTGAGGTGTATACCAGATTATATTTTTATAAAAAAATATTAGTACACTCTTTTTGGATGTGATTAGAATCTGGAGAAAGGGTATATCTTTCAGCTCTCAGCTCCCAATCGTTGTAAGGCTTTTCAATATAGAATAGGTTATAAGACGCTTGGGGTTTTTTTGTATTTATTGTTTGAGAAGCTGATGCGATTCCTACTACTGGTGTCAATTTTTTCATGCCTTGGATCCAGTGTAGGCTATTGGTATGTGTGTGTCCGTGCAGTATTAATTCTGCTCCTTCATGTAAAATCATATCTTGAAAACGTTTGATACCGAACATACGATTATATATGGAAGTTATATTTGCGATAGGTGGGTGGTGCAGCATAATAACTCGGAAAAGACCATCTTTACTCGCTTGTCGTAAGAGTTTAGCAGTCTCATAAGCTTGTTTTTCCCCGAAGCATCCATTAGCGCTAAAAAGTGGGGTGGCTATTGCAGTGCAACAGCCAATAAATGCAATATTTTTGCGCACACGTAGGTAAGGAAAGACGGGTTTTCCTATAGCAGAGGAATCTCCAATGATATAGTCTCTCCATGCATGGGTGGATTTTGTCTTGGATCCACATACATAAGTATCATGATTTCCTAGAACAATTGAGATATCGATAGATTTTCCTATGCTTTTAAGCCAATGCGTAGCTGCAGAGATTTCTCGTTTGTTGGCCAAGTTAACAATATCACCGGTAATAGATAGATGGTCGACATCACGGGATAGAATATCATTGATTAATAAATCAAGCACTTTATGAGAAAAATATTTTTTTCTATTCAAATGCCAATTCGCTAATCCAACAAGTCTTTTGAAGGATAATTCAGAGAAAGAAGAAGGATAGCTGAGATGAAGATCCGATATGTGTGCGAGTACGAACATAGTAGGAAGTATAACATTTTGTGGTCACTGGTAAATAGATATAATGTGGAAAGCAAAAAACAAGATGAATAAGTGATGTAATTTTTTTTATACGAGTAAGAACAAGATTTGTATCATTCAAAGGATTATCTGTATACAAAACAATTCTTTTTCTATGATATTTTGTGGGATAAATAGAAATACGCAATATAAGTTCTATTGATTCAATGTGTCTTTTTTCAAAAAATTTATTTGATGATCAATGATGGTGTTTTGTGATTTTATGTGGAAAATATGGAGGATACCCTCCTTGGCATGAGGAAATCCCTTTGATGGTATGTGTTAAAAATGTGATAATTGATAGCGATGAAGATAATATGCGTTTTGACCGTTGGTTTAAAGCCCATTATCCGCAGATCGGATTCGGCAATCTTCAAAAACTTTTACGCTCTGGTCAAATAAGAGTGGATAAGAAGCGTGTGAAATCAAATGATCGGGTACAATCAGGACAATGCGTACGAATCCCGCCTATTGTTAATACTGTGAATTATCAAAATAGAGAGAAATATGTCATTGATTCATCTAAGGGTTATTTGGATCGTTCAGCCTTTTTAAAGCATATTTTATTGTATGAAGACAGCAAAATTTATATATTTAATAAGCCTGCTGGAATGGCCGTTCAAGGTGGTTCAGGTATTACATATCATATGGATGGGATATTGGAATCTTGGTTGGATTCGCAAGGAAGAAAGCCGCGTCTTATTCATAGGTTAGATCAAGAAACTTCTGGGATTTTGGTTGTGGCTCGTACACGTGCTGCAGCTCAGAATCTTACGGAATCTTTTCGAATGCGTAGAGTTAAAAAAATATATTGGTCATTAGTTCAAGGGATTCCTGATAATAAAAAGGGATGTATTGCCAATTGGTTAGTAAAAACAGGAAAAGTTGGAGGAGATCATGTAAAAGTAGTGGATCAGAATGAGAAGGGGGCTCGTTATGCTATTTCTCATTTCAAAGTGATTGATGCTTTTGCGCAAAATTTTTGTTGGTTAGAAATGCAGCCTTATACAGGGCGTACGCATCAATTGCGTATTCATGCTCTTCATATGGGAAATCCCATCGTAGGAGATAAAAAATATTTTACACATAATCCCAAAGAGAATGATTTCAAGGGTATTCAAAATAAATTGTATCTGCATGCTCGTTTTATGGATTTTCCTCATCCAGAAGGAGGGAGGATGCAGGTAGTAGCTCCGCTTCCTACGCATATGGATCAAACCTGGAGTTCTCTTGGCTTCAAGTATAATACAGATACTTATGCTAAGCGTATATGATAAGTTTAACTGTTATATAAGAACGAATATATTTTGATGAGGCGATGATTTAATGAAGAGAGATCATATTCTTTAATGGGATTGCTTCTATCTAGTCATTTTAATCATATGTATCATATTTCATCGGAATATTTAAGTAATCTCTCAGGAAAAATATGTCTCTTTCCCACGTGATCGGATTCACTTATAAGTTCTTCTTGTTCCATGCGTTCGACCAGTAAGGCGGCTCGATTATACCCAATTTGTAGGTGACGTTGAATGAAGGAGGTTGAGCATTTTTTGTTGGTTATCACTAGGTGAATTGCTTGCTCATAGAGAGAATCGCGTTCTTTTGTTTTGTTAGGATTATTTTGGCAGTGAGCCCTATCCTTTTCTGTGGTAACAGTGTGGAGATATTTGGGATGTCCTTGTGTTTTGAGATATTTGACGACTTTTTCAATTTCAATGTCAGATACAAGGGGGCCGTGCACACGTTGGATACGTCCTCCTCCAGACATGTACAACATGTCTCCTTGTCCAAGAAGTTGTTCCGCTCCATGTTCTCCTAAGATTGTGCGACTATCGATTTTTGAAGTAACCTGAAAAGATATTCGAATAGGAAAATTTGCTTTGATTGTTCCTGTAATCACATCTACCGAAGGTCGTTGTGTCGCCATAATCAAATGGATCCCTGCTGCGCGGGCCATTTGTGCTAACCTTTGAATGGCTCCTTCGATTTCTTTTCCTGCGACCATCATCAAATCTGCCATTTCATCAACGATAATGACAATATAAGGGATCGGGTGCATATCATCACAGGATCCTTTTGTGGATTTTTCCCCCTCATCAAAAGGAGATGTCTTTTCCCTATTGATGGTTGCAATGCGTTCGTTATAACTCTTGATATTACGTACAGATAATTTTGACATTTTGCGATACCGTTCTTCCATCTCACTCACGGCCCACTTCAGAGCTATAACAGCTTTTTTAGGATCTGTGACTACTGGTGTGAGAAGATGTGGAATTCCATCGTAAACTGATAGTTCTAACATTTTTGGATCCACCATGATCATACGACATTCTTCAGGACGAAGACGATAAAGCAATGACATAATCATAGTATTGATAGCAACAGATTTTCCAGATCCAGTGGTTCCTGCTACAAGGATATGGGGCATCTTTG
Organism: Candidatus Liberibacter ctenarytainae; assembly: GCA_016808295.1. Lineage (GTDB taxonomy): Bacteria > Pseudomonadota > Alphaproteobacteria > Rhizobiales > Rhizobiaceae > Liberibacter > Liberibacter ctenarytainae. The sequence continues at coordinate 54,441 of SEOL01000003.1, read as the reverse complement.
CAAGATCGGCTATTACAGATTCACCTCCAATTGTTTTTCCAAGACACAAAGCCAAGTCTGCTTTCGTATGGGAGAAATTTCGGGAAGCAATAATTTGACGAAGATAAACGATTTCTCGTGCATCATTCGGTAATTCTATGCCGATAGCATTACGTTTAGGTATAACAGCGACACGAGCTGATAAAGAGGACATTGATCGGGCAATATCATCAGCCAATCCTATGATTCTTGAAGATTTTGTTCCTGGAGCTGGTTCGAATTCATACAGAGTGACCACAGGACCAGGATTGATATTGATAATCTCTCCTTGAATTCCAAAGTCTGTCAGTACGTCTTCCAACAATTGGGCGCGCTTTTCAATATATTCTTGGTTCTCTTTTTGAAAAGGTATATGTGGTTTTTCTTGTAAAAAAGAAGAACAGGGCGGCTCATAACTTTTTTCTATTTTTTCACATACCAGTGAATTTTTAGAAGATGTCTCTTTGGAATATATTGTTTCTTGGTCAATAAAATTATTTTTTAAAGGAATAATGGGTGCATGAGTGGTAGCAGATTCTTCTCCTTGGCGATATTTTGGAGTTTTGAATATTTTGGAGATAACGTTTTCATGTTCCGAATTGTTGCTTGGTATGTTCGATGATTTGGATAAGATGTTTACTTGATTTGTGAAAGAAGTAAGGGGATTATAGGAAGCGAATCCCTCAAAGAAAGCAGAATCCGATAGCCAAGAAAATGTCACATTTTGCGTAATATTGGTGATTTGATGGGTTGTTTTAATGTTTGCCGTAGATGATAAAATGTTTTCTTTCTGTGTATTAAAGTGAGCATCAGGGGAATCATATTTAACAATATGAAATGGATGCGATTTTTTTTTGTTCTGCAACTTTTTGCCAACAGAATCTCTGTTCATCATCAGTTGAGTTTTTAAATGTGCAAGAGAACTGGTTGAGTTCAGATGTTCATCTGTTAATTTTTTATTGAGGCCTTCGCTAAATGTATGATTCTCTGTGGCTTTGGAATCATGTGACGGAGAATGGTTATGATGGCGATTGAGTTCGTTTTCAGGTGTGCGTGTGAAACGAACGTTAGGAGCGAGGAGAAATGCTTCGTGCCATGGCGGAAGAAGACGTCTGAGATCAACGCTCTTGGATGGATGATTGTCCCAATGTGAGTCAATTTTTGATAATTTCATATTTCTTCTTAAGGTTAATTTTCTCTTTCTATTATGACCATAGTAAAAATCGGTTAATAATTTACTTCTGGAATATAATTCAATAACGATAATATTGATAATATGACTGGTAGGTGATTTATAGGTGGAAAAACAGGATTTTATATCGTGCTATTAATGTGATTTTATAGTAAAATTCACAATTTTAGATGGCATAATGAATTGGTTTTGAGAATATTAATGGCATCATAGCCGGAGATATGCGCTAATAGTTATGTTTGGAATCCAATCTATAAAATCAGTTTACATCAATTTAAACGCTTTTTTTTGATAGGTTTTTTGATACCATCAACAAGGGTACAAGGAATCTATGATTCTTACATAAATTGTATGAATTTTTTGCACACATTGTCTATTTTTTAAAACAATCGATTAGTCGGGAGAAGAGTATGTTTCAATCTTTTGAGACGCAATTGTTATCACACGAAAAAGCATTTGAGAGGATAAACAATCTAAGGCTGCAGTTTGATCGATTGGGGATAGATGCTTTTCTTGTGCCACGTGCAGATGAGTATAGAGGTGAATTCGTTTCTGCGCATTTTGAAAGACTTTCTTGGCTTACAGGTTTTACGGGATCTGCGGGCATAGGGCTTGTATTGCGGGAAGAGGCATTTATTTTTGTTGATGGGCGTTATGTAATTCAAGTAAAAAAGGAAGTTGATACCACATTATTTGTTATAAAAAATATTGTGATCGAACCTTTGCATATATGGATATCGAATCATGCGCCGTTAGGTCTTCGTTTAGGTATTGATTCACGATTGAGTTCGGCTTTTGAAGTATCTATTTTGCAAAAATCATTGAGTAAAATAGGCGGAACGGTGGTTGATTTATTGTTGAATCCTATTGACTGCATATGGGAAAATCAGCCCCAATTATTGACAAGTGAGATTGCAATTCAGCGTATTTCTTATGCAGGAAAGTGTTCTAAAGAAAAAATAAAAGACATTTGTGTTGAGCTAAATTCCAAGAAATTGGGGGCAGTTTTAATATGTGATCCTTCATCTGTTGCGTGGATTTTTAATATTCGTGGATTTGATGTTCCGTGTGCGCCATATCCTTTGTCTCGAGCTATCATATATGCGAATGGGAAAGCTGAAATCTTTCTCCATAAGAACGGAGTTAATCAAGAAGTAAGAGAATTTTTATCTGTCATAGCGGTGGTTTTAGAAATAAAAATGATTGATTCTCGTTTGACAGAATTAGCACGGAAAAATATCCCTATTCTTGTGGATTTAAAGTGGATTCCTTATCATTTTTTCAAACTAATTTCTCAAGACAATGGGGTTATTGTTGAAGGTCAAGATCCTTCTTTTTTGTCACGTGCTACGAAAAATACAACTGAAATTGAAGGGATGATATCGGCTCATATTCAAGATGGAATAGCTAAGGTCTATTTGCTTTCGTGGCTTGATTCACACTATATGCAAGATATTACTGAAATTGATGTTGTGAAAAAATTAGAGGATTTCCGCAGGGAAATAGGCCTTAAGATGAATAATCCTCTTCAGGATATTTCTTTTAACACGATATCTGGTTCTGGTCCACATGGTGCCATTATTCACTATAGAGTGACTGCGCAAAGTAATCGCCTTTTACAAGAAGGTGAATTGTTCTTGTTAGATTCTGGCGCTCAGTATGTTAACGGCACAACTGATATAACGAGAACAATCGCTATTGGTAATGTGGATCATGAAAAGAAGTATTTTTTTACCCTAGTCTTGAAGGGAATGATAGCAATTTCAATGGTGAGATTCCCCCAAGGTACACGCGGCTGTGATCTTGACAGTATAGCGCGTCTTTTTTTATGGAAGGCAGGATCGGATTTTCCTCATTCTGTTGGTCATGGTGTTGGTTCTTTTCTACCAGTCCATGAAGGGCCCCAAGGAATTTCTAGAACGAATAGACAGCCTCTTCTTCCTGGTATGGTTCTTTCGAATGAGCCAGGTTATTATAGGGAAAATGATTTTGGGATTCGTATTGAAAATGTCCTTTATGTTTCTGATCCTGAGAAGATTGATGGTGGTGAGTGCCCGATGCTTGGATTCAAAACAATCACCCTTTGTCCGATAGATCGGAATCTCGTGCTTGTTCCACTGCTTACGTCTGAGGAGATAACATGGCTTAATGACTATCATAGACATGTATATGAAACGCTTGCACCGCTTATAGAGGATACACAAACTCTCTCTTGGTTGTTGTCTAGCACCTTACCAATTGTGCCATAATCATTATAGATTTTTTTTCCAGGATCCCCGTGCTTTTGCTCAAACTATGATCGCTATTGGAGAAGATGGTTCAGAACTGGGAAGCGCACCAACCACAAGAAGTGTTCGCAAAACTTACATTGCTCCTAGTGATGCCAACAGGAGAATTGATGAACTAATGAAGGGCCCCGAATTTGTCGAAAAATACAATAACCGAGATTCTGAAGCTATAGCTCATCTCGACAGCGTAAACCGAGCAACTGCTCAAAACAAAATATAAGGAAAATAAATAATGTCAAATAAAGCACAAAATTTCGATTCAATTCTAAAATCTAAAGTTAGCGACCATCTTAAGGAGCGTTTGTCTAAGATTACAGATGGTATTATTGGTGGATGCCGCCAAGTGAACAACCTAGAAGGTCAAGGGCAGGCTACGATATACAATTTGGTTTCTCCAATTCCTGCATATGAAAAAGTGGGTAATACAGCACCAAGATACAATTCTAATCTTCTACAGCGTATTATTACGCCCCGTTCTTTTGCTTCACCAGTTTTGATCGATGAGGAAGATAAGAAACAGTTGATGCAAGATCCCTTCACTTCGTTAGCAGAGCCACTTGTTATGGGTTTGAGAGAGGCTATGCAGAAACACCTAGTAATACAGGCTTTCGGAACGAACATACTGGGTCCGGTGGGCAATAGTATTGAACAAGATTTTTCCAATGACATGATTATTAAAGTTGATGAAAGATTGAATAAAGGAGCAGCTAGGGGCCATTGGTTAGACAAAATATTATTAGCCTCTAAGAAGCTCCAGTCTAATGGTGTTCCACACCATGTGAAAAGATATTTAGCCGTATCCCCAGCAACTTACGAGAGAATGTTTACTGAATTGAAGATGACAAGCAAGGATTATATTGATCGGGTAAAGTTGGAACAGGGTGAGATTACTCACTTCGCAGGTTTCCAGATCATTGTTACTAATTATCTCCCAGGAGGAACAAGACAGCCGACTATATATGATGCAGATGGAAAACCAACCAATACCCCAGTGATTATGCTACGTTCATACATAGACACATCTTCGGAAGTGAAGAGCCATGCCTTGTTCTGGGCAGAAGGCGGTTTGAGCTCTGCTCTTTGGGCAGATGGTGTAAATGTGAAAATTGGCCAAATTTCTCCCGTGGAGGGTGAATTCATCTACGCTGAATGTAGGTATGGTGCTACCCGCAATGAAGAGTCCTATGTTGGATATATTGAAATGGAGGCGTAGTCGTGAATAAAAAAAGTCAAAAACAAGGGATTTGGATAAATAGAACTGGAGGTATAACAAGTGGTTACTCTTGATACCATTGCCAATCAGGCGTTACAAAAGTTAGGGGTGCAAGGTATTTCCAGTTTAGAGGAAGATACTGAAGTCGCCAAAGACTGCCGATTGGCTTTACCTTCTGTGATTGGGTCTCTTTTAAGGAGGTATTCATGGGGTTTTGCGGAAACTGTCCAGATTGTTCCTCGTATAAATTGGGAGGATAACGGAACGTATAAATTTCGTTTTCCTTCTGGTTTTATCTCTCTTCTTCATACGGAACGTGATTGGGAAGTTCTGGGTGAATATATATATACCTCAAACGACCAGCCGATACGCCTCAAGTATATACGTTACGTGGAAGATCCGAGGAGATGGGATCATTTGTTTAGGGAATGTGTTGTCCTCAAACTAGCCGTGACATTATGTGACCGGTTGGTTCAGTCAGAGTCAAAAAAAGCTTTTTTGTCTCAGGAGCTTAAATCTGCTCTTGAAGAAGCAAAAGAACAAGAAAGGTCTGGAAGAGATAATCAACCTTGGCAGTGGGGCTAATAATGAAAGTAGTTCAAGTCCAGAATTCTTTTAGTAGTGGGGGAGGTATCGCCTCTCATCCATGAATCACGGTCAGATTTATCTATCTATCGGTCGATTTTAGTTAAATGCCATAACTATGTTCCTCTTCCTCAAGATGGATTAACCCGCAGGCTTGGGGCGCCCCCGTGAGGAAAATTCCTGTTCATCAGGAGGGATGGCGGTCTATCATACCCAATCATACCCAATCATACCCAATTTTGGTCATTCAGCATAAAAAAAACTTTGATTTGGGATGTTGATAATAGCGATCCAATTTTGGAGGAAAAAGAGACCCCATGGGCAGCGAATGATCTAAAAAATATACGATACGCAAAGTTTAAAGGCGTTCTTGTTTTTAGTTCATCATCGATACCCTCCTTTTGTTTTCTCTGGAGAAGATTTTTCCCCTTTTGTTTCTCTACTGACGGGCCTTATCTTAACTTAAACAAAATCACGAACACACGAGAGAGCGCTAATAAATGGATGACAACAAAGGATTATCAGACCAGTTGGTCAGAATTAATTAGTGAGCTCACAGAAAAGAAATATATGGGACGATATTCCTTGGTTGCTGTGGTGGGCTCCAGTATTGGCAGCTCCTGTTGCTTTGGTTGCTGAAGTTATAAGAAGATATATGTCACCTAATCAAGGGTTTTATTTTTACACATAAAAAATTATAAGGATGTTTACGGCGAATTCGATCATACGGTGGAATCAGAGCAGGATACGTTCAAATCAAGCCAAAGTATTTGGTTGAGAGATAGATTTGGTTATATAGAGGGCAATGGCAGCAGCATTTGATACGTTGAGAGATTTGATTGCGCCAGGCATGTTCAGGTGGGCCATGGAAGTGGTTATTTTTTTTGTTTTTTGACGTAATCCTTTTCCTTCAGATCCTAAAATAAGGGCGATTTTGTCATTTTGAATTATTTTCTCAAGAGGTTCAGGGCTGTCTGAAGAGAGTCCTATCGTTTGAAATCCAAGTGAGTGAATTTCTTGTAAAGCGTTTGCTAGATTGCTAATTTGAATATAGGGAACGTGCTCCAGTGCTCCGGAGGCAGATTTAGCCAGAACAGCTGATTCATTAGGGCTATATCGTTGAGTGGTAATGATTCCATCGCAACAAAAAGCAGCAGCTGATCGTAAAATAGCGCCTATATTATGAGGGTCATTCACTTGGTCTAGTATTATGAGCAGCTTGCTTTTCTGAATTGCATCAAGTGTTTGAGGGGGCAGGGGCAGTGTTTCTAATGCAATCCCTTGATGTACTGATTGATTTCCAACAAGTCGGTCTATTTCCTGTGGTAACACTATTTTAGTAGGAAAAGATAGGGGTATACTTATGGTCTCATTTAAACGTGTTAAAGCATTGCGTGTTGCTAACAATTGGAATATTTTCCGTTGGGGGTTGTTAAGTGCTGCACATACAGTGTGCAGTCCATATAAGAATAGCGTATCGTCTTGAGGTGAGCTTTGATGATGAACGTTTTGTATCTTTCCCAATGTCTGTACAAAATTTTTTCTTTTGCGATGGTTTCTGCGAAGTTTTGCGTAGTGAGAATCTTTGGGTGAAGATATTTTCTTACTCAGTTTTTGTGATGGAGGTTTCATAATTCTATTATCCTTTGGTGGAATATATGCTCTAATGTTATTTTAGTCTCTTTATTATAGATATATTTTAGTGTATCAGTTATGGGTATTTATGTGTTTTGAAAAAGAATTTAATTGTTTTTTGAATAACCTCTGTTGACAGTTATGCTTTTGGAGGTCATAAAACAATTTATTGTGTAGTGATTTTTGCTTTTTTATGCATATTGTTGGAGGGATGCCCGAGTGGTTAAAGGGGGCGGACTGTAAATCCGTTGGTTTATCCTACGTTGGTTCAAATCCAACTCCCTCCACCATTGTATAGTGTTAAGTGTTTTGCGGGTATAGCTCAGTGGCAGAGCAGCAGCCTTCCAAGCTGAATACGCGGGTTCGATTCCCGCTACCCGCTCCATTGTTTTTATTTATAGCTGATGATGTCTGTTCTGTGCATTTGGGTCTTTGTAGTTTGGGATGCTGGAAATCGTCTTGTCGTAGGTATTTAATAATAGGGATAATATAGGATGACGTTTCTTTCTCAGATTCTCTGTCGCGTAAATCCTTCCGCTACTATTGTTGCAGCACAAAAAGTTCGCGACTTACGATCTAAGGGTGTGGAGGTTTTAGGTCTTACTGCTGGTGAGCCTGACTTTGATACGCCAGAGAATATTAAATATGCTGCTATCCGTGCTATGGAAAGGGGAGAGACAAAGTATACTGCTGTTGCAGGTGTCTTGCCACTGCGTGAAGCTATAGTTGACAAGCTTAAGAAGGATAATAATCTTCATTATGCTTCTGATCAGATCATAGTGGGCGTTGGAGCAAAGCATGTAATTTTTAATGCTTTTATGTCTACAATAAATCCGGGTGATGAAGTTTTAATTCCTCAGCCTTTTTGGGTTTCATATCCAGATATGGTAGCGATTTGTGGTGGTAAATCGGTTTTTGTTAATACAAAACAAGAAGATAATTTTCAGATTTCTCCAGAGGTGCTAGAGCGGTCTATCACTCCGAAAACGAAGTGGTTAATTTTAAATTCTCCTTCTAATCCTTCTGGGGCCGTTTATTCCGATAAGAGATTGAAAGATTTGGCTGATATCTTAGTAAAACATCCACATGTTTTGGTGCTTTCAGATGATATTTATGAGCATATCGTTTATAGTGGTTGCCAGTTTAAAAATATTCTCAATGTTGAGCCAGCATTGTATGAACGGACTCTTGTGGTAAATGGTGTGTCCAAGGCATATGCAATGACTGGTTGGCGTATTGGTTATGCTGCGGGTGCATTAAATTTGATAAAATCTATGACTGTTTTGCAAGGGCAACAGACCTCGGGAGCCTGTTCTATAGCCCAGTGGGCCGCTATAGAGGCGCTGAATAATTCTCAGGATTTTATTTTGCGCAATAAGAATATTTTTGAATCTCGTCGTGATCTATGTATTGCTGGCTTAAAAGAAGCGCCTGGTTTAAAGTGTGCCATTCCTGAGGGAACTTTTTATGTATACCCTTCTTGTAAGGATTTGATTGGAAAAATATCTCCTTCTGGAAAGGTTATAAAAAATGATCTAGATTTTGCAGATGAATTACTGGACCAAGAAAAGGTGGCTGTTGTTCATGGTTCTGCTTTTGGTTATGGTCCGAATATTCGTATTTCTTATGCGGTTTCAGAGTGTATTTTGGAGGAAGCGTGCATGAGAATTAAAAGATTTTGTCATTCTTGCCAATAAAATAGTTCTTATGGCTGCCAGTGTATATCATTTTGACAATTGACAGTTTGCGGTTATGGATTATGTGTGTTGGAGATATTTTTTTTGGCTTCTTGGAGGGCATGGGAAGATTGGATTATTGCGTGTCTATCCAAAAATTATGGTTTTATGAATAATTAAGGAATTGATGTTCAAAGATAGTTCGGTTCTTTAGTTTAAGCTATCATTTATTCTGCCTGTATTTTTGGAGTATTATTGCTTTTTTTGATGGGAATTTCCTTAATCTATTTTGTCATAAGCGAAAGATGTTATAAGTAATATTGACAAAAGAAGTATCACGAAGCATAATAAGTTTAAGTTTAAACGTGATTATTTATGGTTTTATTGCCATAGTATGGGTTTTTTCTATTGATCATCCTGAAAATTTGGTGCTTTGCAGAGATCGGGAATCGGAGAGGGTTATTCTATGATTTTCCCTTGCTGTGATTCTGGTCTTTCTTTCTTGTTACGTTGAAATGAGGTGCGGTTATGGCTGTTCCCGTTTTGTGTTTTAAGTGAATTGTTTTGAGTGTTTTGGAAATAGCTCTGAATCAATTAAGTTTGACTATTTTGGTTATCAGAATGCTTTACTTGGGGACGAATTATTTTTTTTAATGGACGAATGGATAGTGGTTTTCATGGAAGATTAGAAGAAATGATTTCGCGTTTTTGTACGATAAATTAATTAGTAAAGGGTTGGAAGATATAATATATGAACATTTTTGAAGGTATTCCTCAAGTTATAGGGGAAGCATTGTCTGAACGAGGTTATTCTGATTTAACTCCAGTTCAGAAGTCAGTTCTTGATCCTAATTTGAGAGATAAAGATATTTTGGTTTCTGCTCAAACAGGTTCTGGAAAAACTGTGGCTTTTGGATTGGCTTTAGCTCCAAACCTTCTTGGGGGAAAAGATCGTTTTGGTCCTGCAGGACTTGCTCTTGCTCTTGTAATCGCTCCTACTAGAGAATTGGCCATGCAGGTTGGACGTGAGTTGGAATGGCTTTATGCAAAAACTGGGGCCGTCGTTACGGTTTGTATTGGAGGTGTTAGTCTGCATCGTGAGCGGCGAGACCTGCAGAATGGAGCGCATATTGTTGTTGGAACACCCGGTAGGTTGTGTGATCATATTCGGGGAAAGGGCCTCAATATGTCTCGTCTCAAGGCAGTTATTCTTGATGAGGCCGATGAGATGCTTGATTTGGGTTTTCGTGAGGACATAGAATTTATCCTCGATTCTTCTCCCAAAGATCGGCGTATGCTGATGTTTTCTGCCACCCTTTCTCCTTCTATCATAACTTTAGCCAAGAATTATCAAAGAGATGCTGTGCGTATTAATATAGCTTCTGAGCATCGTCAGCATAGTGATATAGATTATCGCGCAATTTTAGTAGGATTAAGTGATCGAGATAAAGCAATTGTCAATATATTGCGGTATTACGATGCGAAGAATGCACTGGTATTTTGTTCTACTCGTGCAGCTGTATCGCGTTTCACAAATATGCTAGAAGGGCATCTATTTCGAGTTGTAGCTTTGTCTGGAGAGTTAAGCCAGAAAGAGCGGAGTAATGCACTTCAGATGATGCGTGAAGGAAGAGCTCGTGTGTGTATAGCGACAGATGTTGCGGCACGTGGTATTGATTTGCCGGATCTTGAGTTGGTTATTCATGCTGAATTATCTTCAAATCCTGACATTTTATTGCATCGCAGTGGTCGTACAGGTCGAGCAGGACGAAAAGGGGTGAGTGTTTTTATTGTCCCTCAAAATACGCAGCGTCGAGCTGAACGGTTGTTTAGGGATGCACAAGTTTCTGCAACTTGGGAATCGGCGCCTTCAGCAGAAGCAATATTAGAGCGTGATTTTCAAAGGCTTCTCAAAGATTCATCGTTGATGGATCCTGTACAAGAGAATGAAAAGAATTTAATTGAGGCTTTGTTGGCGCAACACGATCCTGAAAAAATAGCTGCTGGTTTTTTGCGTCTTAATCGTGCGGGGCGCTGTCGTCCAGAAGAATTAAAGCCCGTTACAGCTAGTTCAGGTAAAGATCGTTTTCGAGATTCTTCGAAACATCCAAGAAGTGGAGGAGAGGAGCGAGATAATTTTAGTAATTCATCATGGTTTTCTCTTTCAGTTGGAAGCAAACAGAAAGCTGAAGCTCGATGGTTGATACCTATGTTATGTCGTAGTGGTGGGATTAGTCGACATAATATTGGGGCGATTCGTGTACAGCCTGATCAGACCTTTATAGAGATTTCAGCAGATGGCGTGAAATTTTTGCGTTGTCCTGTAAAATTGGATAAAGGTATTCAGATGAAATCTTTAAATGGAGAAAAACCAGATTTAAAGAATCATAAAGCCCCTGGTTTTAGGTCTCGAGGATATCAAGACAATATGACAGATAGGAAAGTGAGAAGATTTAAGGGTCGCGTGTAATAGTTAGGTTGATGTAACGAATGCATAGTCTTTGGAGTATTATATCCATGTTATGGATGTGTTACTCTCGGGATTCTTCTGAATCGATATGTTTGATTCCTACACGGAAGTAGTCATGGCCACTGTAAATTGTCAAAATTGCTGCGATCCAAAGGAGGACAGTGCCGATTTTCGTTATGTATAGTGTCCAATCTTCGCAAGAAGGGCCGGCTAGTAGGAATCCAATGGAGATCATTTGAATTACAGTCTTGAATTTTGCGATGCGTGTAACAGGAACGCTGACTTTTAGTTCTGCGAGGTATTCGCGTAATCCAGATACTAAAATTTCTCGACATAGAATTGTAATCGCTGCCCATATTGAATATCGATTGATTGTACCATCTTCTGCCATTAACAAGAGAAGAGAAGATACGAGAAGTTTGTCTGCTATAGGATCAAGCATGCGGCCTATATTTGAAGTTTGATTCCAGATTCTTGCAAGATATCCATCAAAAAAATCAGTAATCGAGGCAAGTATAAACAGGGAAAGAGCAATCCATCGCATATGACGCGCTCCTGAAAGGTCTCCTATCTCCTTCATGATAAAACATAGGACAATGAGCGGTATAACTAAGATACGGCCATAAGTAAGCATATTTGGAATATTGTATGAACGGTAAGCCATTTAGTTCTCTTGGAAAAATCTGACGGAATTTGCGGAAGATGTATCGTGTGAACTATACCTGTTTTTGACAATATATAGTTATAATCAAATTCCTGTAAATCATCTGTATATTTATTTATGGAAGTGGGTATAAATTTTACAGGCTATTTTTTTTGAAATTCCTTCTATTGAGGTGAGTGTTTCAGGAGAGGCGCGAGATATCATTTTGACTGTCCCGAATGATTGAAGAAGTAAACGTTTGCGCAGGAGTCCGATTCCATTAATTTCATCAAGTGGACTATAAGCTATTTTTTTTCTGCGCTTGCGATGGGTAGTAATAGCAAAACGATGTGCCTCATCACGAAGTCGTTGAATAAAATGAAGGACAGGATCACGCATGGAAAGCATTAATTCTTTTCCATTCTCTACAAAAAACTTTTCTTGTCCAGCATTGCGTTGTGGTCCTTTAGCAATACTAATAGCCACTACGCGGTTTTCAATGTCTAATTTTTTGAATACATTCCATGCAGAAGATAATTGTCCTTTTCCTCCATCGAGGATAATGACATCTGGCCAAGAAGGAAATTGATGGGATTCGGGGCTTTCTTTCTCTTTTCTTTTTATCAATTTTGAGAACCTTCGTTCTAATACTAGATGCATCATGGCGCAATCATCTTGTGTGCTAACCTCATTAGAATGTAAATTAAATTTTTGGTATTTATTCTTTACAAATCCATTCTCTCCAGCGACAACCATGCATCCGACTGCATTATGACCCATAATGTGTGAATTATCATATATTTCAATGCGCTGCGGGATATATGGTAAGGAAAACTTTTCTGTAAAATCTTTTATAAGTTGTTTTTGGGATATTTCATTGGCAATTTTTTTTGTATATGCTTTTCGAGCATTTAAAAGGATCATATCAATGGTTTTTTTCTTTTCTCCGCGCAAAGGAATAGTAATTTTTACTTTATGTCCGTACTTTTGAGCAAAAGACGTCTCTAATAATTGAGATTCTTCGACTTCTTCTGAGAGTATAATGTTTTCAGGACAGGGCTTATTGTCGTAGAACTGTGTTAGGAAACAACTTATGATTTTTGCATTCGTTAATTGCGGATCTGTTTTTAAAAAGAAAACGTTTTCTCCTCGGTTTTGTCCAAATCGTAGGAACAAAGTTTGTATACAAGATAGATTTTTTTCTCGGAAGAGTGCGAAGTAATCAGTTGTTTCATTATGAGATTCACTATGATTTTGGATATGAGAGAGTGCTACTAGTCTATCACGATATAAAATAGCGGATTCGTAATCTTCTTTCAGTGCTGCTTGATTCATGCTATGGGCAATTTTTTCCTTAAGAGTTTGACTGCTTCCAGAGAGAAAATATTTTGCTTCACTAATGAATTCCATATATTTTTCAGCACTAATTTCGTTTGTGCATGGCCCAGAACAGCGTTTCATTTGAAAGAGAAGGCAGGGTCGTGTCCTGTTCCCGAATGTGCTATCGGAGCAACTGCGAAGCAGAAAAGAACGTTGTAAAGAATTGATGGTTTTCTCTACTGCATCGGCAGATGCAAACGGACCAAAATAACTGCCTTTACGAATTGGTGTGCCCCGATGTTTGTACAGGGCAGGCACTTTATGGTCATCAGTAATGAGAATATAGGGAAAGGATTTATCGTCACGTAATAGTATGTTAAAACGTGGTTTTAAACGTTTAATCATATTCGCTTCCAGAAGAAGAGCTTCTACTTCTGTGCGGGTTATAATACATTCTATGTTCTTGATTTGACCAATCATCTGTATAATGCGCTGGGTGTGGTTTTTGGGTTGTATATAACTTCTGATGCGTTTTTGAAGATTATATGCCTTTCCTACATAGATCACTTTGTCTATATCATCTAGCATCTGATAAACTCCAGGTGATTGCGGCATATTTTTACTCAGTTGTGCTATAATATTCGTATTGTACATTTGTATGATGGCCTAGTATGCAATTATGCTATTTCTGTGTTCAAAACCCTGATCGTTTTTTATAAAATCAAATAACTTGATGATTCATTTGACATTATATATTATAGGAATACGTATTGCATATTGTTTTATCCTGATGAGAATGAGAAAAGATGATTTTTATCTTAGTAATAAGGGGTACAATAAATATAATTGTATTATCTTTGCCTGTTTCAGGATTTAATTAACAATTATGTAGTAGAAGTGATAAACAAGTTGTTCGAATAACTCATGTATTGTATCAAAATGATGTATTGATCTTGGGTAAATGAGGTTGTTTTGAGTGGGGGTTGAAGAGCGAATGTTGCTTTTTTACAACTATTTTTTTCGACATATCAATTAAATACGGAAAAAAACACTTTAGCTCTTTATTATCTATAGGTTTGATGCATAATATTTACCATAGTTTCCGTAGTATACTGACCTTTTGTATTTTTTGGTGGTAGGGATAATGTGGGAGCTGTTGTGGTCTTGAGTATTCGAGACGTTTTGAGTATATCGCCTTTGCTTTTGGAGATGTGCTTTGTTTAGTAATCAAAATGGAGAATATGAATGATTCGTAAATTTTTTATAGCTGCAGGGGTGTCTGGTCTTTCTCTCGCCTCTTTTTGTTCTGCACAAGCTGCTGATATTGGGCCTCAAAAGATTCGTACGCAGCAAAACAGTGGTACCCGTACCCGTGGCGTTGTTCCTACTACTGCTATTCCTCAAAATTTTCTTACCCAAAACTGGGAAGGAATATTTGCGGGTATAAATATTAAAGGAGATGTTGCAGATAATTTCTATAAAACTAATCCGTTTTACGTGGGGTCTGGTATTTTTGGTGCCATGAACTGGGAAGACGATGGTATTGTTTGGGGTGGTGAGGCAGATGTTTCCTATAAGATACATGATATGAGAACCGCCGACATAAAAGAGGGTCATACAATTGGTGCTTCTGGTTCGATTCGTGGACGTATAGGGTATGACATAGATCCTGTTATGGTTTTTGTAACAGCTGGTCCTGTTGCTTCTCAAAAACATCCAGCTGAAGGTCAAACAGATATCATGAGTAAAATTGCTATCGGTGCTGCTGCCGGAGTGGGAGTTGAAACTTTCCTGACTAATAATATCACAGCTCGTGCTGAATATCGCGCGAATATGTTCTTTAAATCCACAGAGAAATTTGACCATGCTATCTCTATTGGGTTCGGAATGAAAATCTAATTTTGTTATAGATTAAAAACTTAAGACCGGGCCTAGGCCCGGTTTTTTTATTCGATCATTTTTTAAATAACGATAAATTTTTTTATTGGTATTTTGATGTAGGTATCAGTTTTTATTTTTTTACCAGATTTGGCTGATATTTGAATTATTTTCTTATCATTTCTTTGTAGGTATATTCGAGATCATCGCATTTTAAAAAAATATTATTAGTTTGATATTTTTCGGGAGAAAGATAATGTCCGTATACAACTTTTTGCCATTGTCTGTATCTCGAGATATTGCGCCCAATATTTTTGATTTTTTAGCCTTTATTTTAGTGATAGGAATAATAATTTTGTTTTTGCATGGTGTGCATGAGGCGACTGTATCAAGCAATATTGTGGATATTGTTCCTATCTCACTTGATGTAATATATTTGCCAGCATACGCATTTCGCACTACCTTACGTATGTTAATCGCAATAGTGATTTCATTGTTATTTACATTTGCTTATGCGACTCTTGCTGCTAAGAGTCGTCGTCTTGGTATGGTTCTTATTCCTATTTTAGATGTTATGCAATCTATTCCTATCCTCGGATTTCTGACGTTTACAGTCTTCTTTTTTATGAATCTATATCCTGGAAGAGTAATAGGCGCGGAACTAGCTGCTATTTTTGCAATTTTTACAAGTCAAGTATGGAATATGACGTTTAGTCTATACCAATCATTGTGTAATATTCCCAAAGATTTAGAAGAATCTTCTCGGAGTTTTCATCTTTCTGGCTGGAAAAAGTTTTGGAAATTAGATGTTCCTTTTAGCATGCCAGGATTAGTTTGGAATATGATGATGTCAATGTCAGGAAGTTGGTTTTTTGTCGTTGCTTCTGAAATGATTGTGGTTGGTGATACTGTTGTATCTCTTCCAGGGATTGGTTCTTATGTATCATTAGCAATTATAGAACAAAATTTATCAGCTATTTTTTATGCTATGGTGACGATGTTTTGTGTCATTATGCTCTACGATCAGCTTCTATTTCGTCCTATAATTTGTTGGTCGGATAAATTTCATCTAGAGAGAACAACCCTAACTCATTTTTCTGATTCTTGGGTCTTATCTTTATTTCGAAAAACACAGTTACTGCGTTTTATAGGATATAATTCCTATAAAATTGTACTTCCATTTTCCAGTAGCCTTAAAAAATTATTCTGTATCTTTAAAAAAATGCGGCATTATTTTCCTGATCATTTTACTCTTTTTGTTCATAATCAGAAAATTTCATTTATAGTGGATATAATTTGGTTATTCACCGTGTGTAGTGTGACCTTGGGTGTCGCTTGGACTGCGTTTGAATATGTATCAGAGAGTTTAACTTATAATGATTTGTTAAATGCATTTTGGCTTGGCTGTATTACGATGGTGCGGGTGGTTGTTCTTATTGTGATTGTGACAATTATTTGGGTTCCTATTGGTGTTTGGATTGGTCTTCGGCCACGTATTGCTCACACTATACAACCTTTTGCGCAGTTTTTGGCAGCATTTCCATCCAATATTTTTTTCCCGCTTATGGTTTCTGTTATTGTGTATTACAATCTTAATCCAAATATATGGTTGTCACCATTAATGATTCTTGGGACTCAGTGGTATATTCTTTTCAACGTTATCGCTGGAACAATTGCGTTTCCAGATGATTTAAAGGAAGCAGCAAAAAGTTTTCATGTAACGGGTTGGCGCTGGTGGAAGTGTGTTATCCTTCCGGGAATTTTTCCTTATTATGTTACGGGTGCTATCACGGCTTGTGGGGGTGCTTGGAACGCTAGTATTATTTCAGAAGTAGTCAATTGGGGTTCTGTAAAGATTAGGGCAATAGGTTTAGGTGCGTATATTACGCAAGCAACAGAAGAAGGTACCATGCCAGAAGTTGTTCTTGGAGTGAGCGTGATGTGTTGTTTTGTTTTATTCTTGAATAGATTTTTATGGAGACCTCTTCATGTATACGGTGAACGTAACTTTCGGTTTTAAGGGTTTCATATGGTAAATATTGCTGGTGGTAATAGTTTTCTTTTAGAGATTCAGAATATTTGCCAAAGTTTTTTTCTTAAGAAAACGTCAGGTCATCTTCTTGTTCTGGATAAAGTGAATTTTAATATTTCTTCTGGTGAAATCGTTGGATTATTAGGTCGTTCTGGTTCTGGAAAGTCAACTTTATTACGTATTATTGCAGGTTTGGTTTATCCTACTTCAGGACAGGTGGTATTTCAAAATCAAATAATCAAGGGTCCTCCAAAAGATGTTAGTCTTGTATTTCAGTCTTTTGCATTATTTCCATGGTTAACAGTATTGGAAAATGTTGAGCTTGGTTTAGAGGCAAAAGGCATCAATAAAGATGAACGTCGCAAAAGAGTGTTATCTGCAATAGATCTTATTGGATTAGATGGTTTTGAATCTGCCTATCCAACAGAAATTTCAGGGGGTATGCGTCAGCGTGTTGGTTTTGCGCGTGCTCTGGTTGTTTTTCCCAGTCTTCTTTTGATGGATGAGCCATTTTCTGCTTTGGATGTTCTTACAGCTGAAACTTTGCGAACAGATATTATTGATTTATGGATTGAAGGTCGGTTGCCTATTAAATCTATTTTGATGGTTACTCATAATATCGAGGAATCTGTTTTGATGTGTGATCGTGTTTTGGTATTTTCATCTAATCCCGGTCGTATAGCCGAAGAAATCCATATACCTATTCCACACCCACGTAATCGATTGTCTCCAGAATTTCGGCAGATTGTTGATAAAATATATTCTCTTATGACTAAAAAAGAGACACGATCTAATTCGACAGAAAATGCTGTAGGTTCAGGAATAGGAATGTTCCTTAGACATGTTTCGACAAATTTATTGTCAGGTTTTACTGAGGCTGTTATGGCTCCTCCCTATAATGGCAGAGCTGATCTGCCAGAATTAGCTAGTTGTTTGCAATTTGAAGCAGATGAACTGTTTCATATTGGAGAAACCCTTCAATTATTACAATTAGTTCATTTAAATGAGGGTGATGTTACACTAACAGCAGAAGGAAAAAAGTTTGCAAATCTTGGTACGGATGCGCGAAAAAAGCTTTTTGCAAAACATCTTCTAAAATATGTTCCGTTAGTAAAACTGATTCTACGTGTCCTTGATGAGCGTGAATCGCATAGCGCACCTGCTGCGCGTTTTCGTAATGAACTAGAAGACTATATGTCTGAAGAATATGCCCAAGAAACTATTGATTCAGTGGTATCTTGGGGAAGATATGCAGAATTATTTTCTTATGATGAACAGACTGAGCTTTTTAGCTTTGATAATCCGCAGTAATGGTTTTTCAGATTTTTTTGATGTTGCAGGATTTTTGGATTATAGGAAATAAATCTTATTTTAGGGTAATGATGGATGGTTTTTAATAGAGATATTTATTAATTTTTTTCTAATATTTAAAAAATGGATATTTTTGATTAAGCGATTACAAGGTATTAAAATCTTTAATTCTTTAAAATAATGATGAAAAAATATTATTTCAGGGGATCTGTTTTCTTCTGGATAGAGTTTTGTTTAAATAGTGACAGGAGCTTTTATTGTGATATTGAGTGAAGGATCGGGGGTTCATCATCACTGATATTTCAAATTCCTTCTATATTATGGGTAATCAGAAATATAACGCAGTTAACAATATCTTCTATGCGAATTCTACTCAACATTTGATTTTTTTCTAAACCAAAAGGCATTTTTTCACGTCGAATTGTTGAAAGGAGACGCAAGAGATGTACAGTTTTTTTTAGTCACTCATTGTCCTTGGCGATTGCCAAGAATACTAGCTGAGGAAGGATATTCAATCTATTTGAGGCTAGGTATAAGTTAATGCATTTTTCATTCAGTGTATTGATCCTATGAATCTCCTTCGGATGAATGCTGAATACATTGTAGTATATGTGTTAGAGATTTAATTTTTAAGCGTAATTGACTATTTATTTGATTTCCAGATAAAAAAGGTTATATCCCTCTATTTATAAGTATTGTAGCAGGAATTACCCAGAATAACTCTGCCTCTAAACGAAATATAGGATGTCTAAAAATCAAGGTTGGTATAGTGCGGAACTGGCAGTAATCCTCTTATGCGTTCCGAGAGCAAAGATCGAAAGGAAGGTCGGGACTTAATGCGTTGATACCATTCTTTAATAATGGAAAGATTTTCCCAGTCTATCTCTCCTAGATAATCAAGTATTGAAATAGATGCAGCAGCGGCAAGGTCAGCGTAACTCATATGATCACCAGCAAGCCATACGCGTGATTTGATAATCCATGTCATATATTTCATATGTTGTCGCATATTGCTGCGTGCTATGCGCAATACTCTTGAATCAGGTGATCCACCACCTTGTTGAGGAGTCATCAGTAGTTTATAAACACGTTCACGGACTAGGGGTTGAGTAAGATCTTGTTCCATTCGTTGTAAAAACCATTCTATCAATCTGCGAATTTCAGCTCTATGCAAGGGATCGGCAGGAAGAAGACGGTTTTTTTGTATGAGAATACCATGTGTTTCATCAAGATACTCAGAAATCACTACAAAACCACATAATGCTTTCATATGATCATCTATATACACAGGAAGAATTCCTGCGGGATTCAACTCTAGAAATTCACGACGCTTTTCCCAAGGAAATTCTTCTATCATATTGGGTGTGAAGCCATATTCATGAAGAATTAAGCGTATAAATCGTGAGCTAGAGGACATTGGATGGTGATAAAGTGTGGACATAGTACCTTAAGAATCCATTGTAACACTTTTGGCAGTATTAATTTAAAGATATTTGGTATTATATAGAAATGACCGATATAGGAGATGGCGATAATAATCAAGTTAAATATTGTAAGATATGATATCTGATGATTCAAGCATTTGGGTATTTGTAAAATATTATGAGATGTGATGACAGAAGATTCGATTTTTTGGGTGATTATCTTAGGAATTGTAGAAGGAATAACAGAATTTATACCTGTATCTTCAACAGCTCATTTATTGCTTATAAGTCATTTTATGGACATCAAATCACCAGGAAATAGCTTTATTGTATTGGTGCAATTAGGGGCTGTAGCTGCTTTATTGCACTTCTATTTCTATAGGATTATGTCAATTTTTTCCTCTCTTCCTTTTGATGCTTCCACACGTTATTTCGTGATAAGTCTCTTTCTTGGATTCTTTCCTTCCGCTGTATTTGGTTTTTTTGCACGTGATTTCATTCAATCAATACTCTTCAAAGAAACGACGATTATGTTTGTTATGCTCATTATAGGAGGTTTCGTATTATTGGGAGTTGATAGTGTGAATTTTAGGCCGAAATATTTTGATGTTCAAAAATATCCTCTGTCTTTAGCTGTAAAAATTGGTCTTTTCCAGTGTTTTGCATTGGTTCCTGGTACATCTCGATCAGGTTCTACTATTGTAGGTGCTCTGGTATTGGGTGCAGACAAACGTTCAGCTACAGAGTTTTCCTTTTTTTTAGCTATCCCAACAATTATTGGTGCTTGTGCATTAGATTTTTATAAAAATCACGCCGTTATTGTAAATGATATAGGGTTTTCAATTATTATAGGTTGTTGTTCTTCTTTTGTAACAGGCTTAATTGTTATACGGTATTTGCTCAATTTTGTCTCAAAGAGAGGATATGCTGTATTTGCCTTATGGAGAATCCTGGTAGGATCCATAGGATTGTTTTGGGATGTTTTCTCATGAATAGGAGGATATTATAACAGTATAATCTCTTTAAGAATAGAATCACATGAGATGTCTAAAGAAGAGCATAAACCCTTTGGATTAATATCTGGGGTTTTGCATTTCTAATGTTTGATCCCCATTCTATATTCGATGGAAGGGGTTACTGTTTAAGTATATATTGGAATACAGTCATGATGTAACCATTAATGAATACAAAAGATGATCTCCATCACTGTTTCTTTAATGGTTCAGGAGATGATGTCTTTTGTATATGATTTTTTTTATCCCGTACGCGCATCTTTTTCCAAGGATCTTTTTGAGAAAGGATAGACTTGAGATATGCTATATTTTTTGTTGCTTCTTCAGGAGATAGCTCTTGTGATGCAATATCATAAGCTTCTTCAGTGCGTCCTTGTAATCCAATAACCAAAGCTAGGTTTTGTCTTACACGGCTATCGGATCCCAACATATTTGCAGCATAGCGTAGTTTTTCTTCTGCTTTTTTTATATCTCCCATTAAAAGATAGGACATTGCTAGATTAGATACAATAGAGGATTCATTAGGAGCTAGTTCTAAGGCCTTGTTATATTCTATGAGTGCCTCAGCATTTCTGCCCATCTGGCATAGGATAGATGCTTTGGTAGAAATGAGTTTCCAATCAGGAATATCGGGTCTTTGAGCTCGTTCAATGGCATCAAGTGCATCTTCGAGTCGAGATGCGGATGCTAGAGATTTCCCATAATCTGCAAGTACTTCTCTGTCTGTCGGATGGACTATTGCGATGTTCTGCATGACGGCAAGTGCTTGTTCAGGGCGGCCTATTCTTCTCAATGCATCAGCATATATAATTCCTATCGTCTTATCCGTAGAATTTGCTTGATATTTCTTACCCATCATATCCGCGAAATCCAATAATTGACGATGATTCATATCTTCTAGGAAGCTAAGATCAGGGATGGATGGACGAACATTTCTTGATAAAGAGCAACCTGATCCTAGGACAAGTGTTGTTGTAATGAGTATATATCCAATGGTTCGTATTAAAAACAATAAATAAGATTTCATTCTTTTTAAGACAATCATTGTTTTTTCCTTTGAATTGATGTTCTACGAGATAGTATTCGTCTGATAAATCTACTGCATATATAAATATCTATTAAGCATGTAGCGCAGGCATCTCTATTTCTCCACGATACATCTATTAATCAAAGTCTATAATAAAATAGATAAGAGATCATTATTTTACAGCTAAGTTAAATCGTTTCAATATAGTTTTATTCACTATATCGAGGTTTTTACCTCGTTTTATTCCTTTTATGTTTGAGAGAATACTATATGTTATGTCCGAATATCTCATGCAGAAGAGGTCAATAGAACACGATCGATTGAATATTGAATTGGAAAAGGATCAGGGAAAGATACCAATGCGGTATCGAAGATATACAAGACGGAGTTGAAGAGCTCAAGGCAGATAATCCTATCAGATGAGCCAGAATAAGGTCGCAAAAGATTAAGAGCGGCATTCGTTCGATGGATTGATGGGGTGAACGCTTTAGTCTGCCCCTTAACAACTTTCTTTTGGATTATTGCTTCCTTTATTGGTCATTTATCTTCTGAAAGAAGGAATAATCACCAGTGGACTCCCTTAGCGTTCCTTTGCTCTTTCGCTCAAGACATCATCGCTTGTATTTTGGGCTTTTGGTATACTGATAACATCGTGAAGAGGGGAGGATTTAGTCTAATTTCGAGTTATTTTCTTTTTCGATCCTCTCCGATCTTCTCATTAGTTTATCATCTACTTCATCTTGTTCTGCTATAGTCAATAACCTCTTTTTTCTTTCCAGAACCTCAATTTTTGTGGCTGCGTCATTGACTTGATCTGTGGTTTTGTGGATTTCATCATCTACTTCATCTTGTTCTGCTCTAGTCAATGGCCTCTTTTTGCTTTCTAGAGCACGTTTTTTGTTGAATGCGTCATTGAATTGATCTATGGCTTTGCATATTTCACCATATAAAATTTCTGCGTTGCCAGCTACTGGTTGTGTTGCTTTTTTTTCTGAAAGATCACATCCACCCAATACAGCAGTAGTTGACAAAAGAGATGCTATTACGAGTTGTTTTTTGATATCCATCAATGACCCTACCTTTGCTAAGAATTAACCTCATTTATTATACCTAGGTATATTAATTAAAGAAGTCAATACTTAAGATTGAAAATATCAACTCTTGATTGCAACTAATTAGTTTAATTCAACATTTTGAAGGATTGCATTTAAAATCCTATCGATGTCTTGCTGACATATGGACTTATTGGCTATAGGGGTATACTGGATGTGGTGTCTCTATGAAGGGCAATGTATATCTTATGGACAGGCCAATGCTCTTTTATTTCACGATGTAACGAAGTATTTAAACCAAGTATTCAAAGTTTCTCCTATTCTTGCATCATGGCGATTTTGTTTTTAATCTTGGGCGATATCATTCAAGCACTTTCAAGAAGCGCATTGATGCAGAAGATTGGTTTATTAATGCCTCACCTGAATGCAAAAGATGGATACGTGCGGGTGGAAATAAAGAATATATAGTAGAATCAATGATGGCTTAAATCAGAGGTATGTCTATCTAAGTAATTGATTATACAAATATTTTTTATTCCTTTCAAAACATATTCAGATCAATTCAGAAGAGATTACCGTTCCAAGAATAGAAGGGCGACGCAATATAGTTTTGTCAAAATTGGCCTGTTCGATAGGTATTGTCCTATCGCTTATGTTTCCAAGCATGAGAGGAAAGTTAAGGTTTGATTTGATGAATTGATAAGCGGGTAGAGTTAAACAAAAAAGGCCCAGTCTATTTCTTGTATCAAATTCAGAGAGATATTAAGTCTTGTATGCTTAATTAGATATGAGAAGGTCTTTGCGATTACCAACTTTGTACTGTTGTGGAAATATTATTGAATCCTGCTGTTAACAGGAAAATTTAAGCCACTCCAAGAAGGAAATCTTGGTGTGATTTGGATATCACCTACTGTTAGTGGAAGAGACTTTTCTATAGCTCCAATAACTTTATCTATGCGAGCAATAGCAAGTGCTTTTTTTCCTATAGCAGTGCCAAGTATGCCAATTTGCTTATTGTCGACGAGGATAGGAGCGCCAATAGCAGGTAGGCTATTGTTTCCAAGGATAATGATTGGACGTTTGCGAGCGATGCCGCGGTGTTGCATGCGTGATATAACTTCTTGTCCGATGTAACAACCCTTCGTGAAGGAAACTCCTTTGTTTATATCCATAAAGACATCGTGAGGAAATACTGCGGATGATGGAAAATCAATACTAGGATCAACCATTCCATGATCAATTCTCAATTCATGATATACACTAGAATCGGACATTGAACCTTTATTATGTCCTTGTGTTCGATAAAGCAATATGTTGGCTATTGAAAATCTTTCATCAATTAAGTAGGAATCCTCCGGAGCATTGTCTTGATTCCAATATAAGGTGGTTCCAATTTTTTTTTGTACTTTTAAGATAACATTCGTGCGTAATTTATAGAATAGGAGTTTTTCTACAAGTAGATCAAGCTGACTATTATCTATTTCCAATACAAAAATATTTTCTTCACGCTTACTAATTAAAAAATAAAACAAGATCTTTCCTTGGGGCGTGAGAAGCGCGCTAGACCGCGCAATTCCAAGGGGCAAATTATCTATATCTGCTGTGATAAGTCCTTGTAGAAAAGACTGAGAGGAGGTACCACAAACTATTATAAAAGATTGGTTGGATAGATAAACAGATGGCATTTAGTTCCTCATACTGGGGTTGTTCACAAAATATTATTTTGCTAGTGGGTAACCACACTATTTGTGATGTTCTGTTTTAAATGCCTCTTATTTTTAGAGATTACGCTTCATTAATGAGTTATATATTCTGAAAATACGTTAAACATTTCGATGACATTTTTCATTAAGAATCGCATCAGAGATGCGCTTATTTATTCACTGAATGATTTTCTCAGGAGAAAATTCTCCCGCTAACATACGATTCATTAGTGAGTTGAGAAGTAATTCGACTTTTTCTTCTCCGTGGATTCGTACCGTTTCCCGAATGGCTTGAATTATAGCAGCATTAGCAATAATTTCTGGTTCTATTCCATCTGCCATACCACCTGCCCAAGCTTCATTTTGATATTCAATTGCAACTTGCATTTTTTCGTGAATGAGGAGGATATCAAGATCTTGAGTGTTTTTTTCTAGACTTCTCATGCTGCCCATAATTTTTACTCCTAGTTAACAAAATGCCGCAGATAGTGGCTTCAGAATTATACTCTCTATAATCATTTTGTCAAAGCTGAGTTATCCAACAGAGTGGAGAGTCCCTCTATTATATAGTTGTATATAGAGGATATTATATAATCGTTAAATAATATAGCTATTTTAGATAAAGAAAGTGGTGGTTTATAATCAAATTCTTTCACAATAAAGGATGATATAGCTCATAAAATATGAGTGATTATATTTTTTTACAGAATTTTTTGGTTATTAAAAGAGGGATAATTGAGAGAATATTTTAAGTAATCACATTTGTGGATTATTTTGTCGTCGGTAGCAGTTAGGGGCTATAAGTGATAGGAGATGATGTTTTGTTCTGGGGGATTCTTAAAGAATACATATTGTTTGTTTAATACTCGTACGATAGGTTCTTTATGGGTTTTTTCAAAGTAATCATATCCTATTTGAAGCATTTTCCAAAATGAATAAAAAGAATGTGTTTGGAAAAAATCCATGTTTTTCTTTGTAAGGCGGAAAGGAAATACTTGTATTTGCACATATGATTGCATTTTTCCCCGCAGTGAATCCCGTATTATGGAATAGATTTCTTGTATTTGTCTATCAGTCATTGCATAGCAACCTGCAGAGGTGCAGCCTCCGTGAATCATAATATCAGCTCCTGTTCGATTATGTTCCATATCGAACTCATTAGGAAATCCAATATTGATAGATAAATGGTATCTTGAATGAGGATTTAAATTATCCGCTCTTATTTTATAGAATCCTTCTGGAGCTTGTCTATCACCTGTCTCTATCTTGGGGCCAATTAAGCCTGACCATGTGCATATTTTATATGTTTTAAACAAAATATATTGTTCATCATATGTATATTTCCATATTTCCAGAATGTTTTCGCTTTTAAAAATCCGTATTAAAGAAGGATAATGCTGATCTGTTCTTTTTTTGTGCATGTCTTTTATTATCTGTGCAGATATAGGATGTTCTGCTTTATCAATAATCATAAGATCTTGCGTGCGACTACATCCACTGCAGACTATTAATAGTGCATATAAAAAAATATTGTACAAATCTTTCACCTTGGAGATTTCTTTGTTTTCTAGAATATGAATATAGAGAAAAATATTAAAAATGAAGATAGCTTACAAATTTCTCCCAATATTAAGATATTTTTGATGTCGTTTTTGACGTATTTCTTCTCCGGAATATCTTGATATATCTTCTAAGGCTGAACTAATGATCTCCTCAACTGCAGAAATCATCTGAGTAGGATTTCTATGTGCTCCCCCTACAGGTTCTAGTATTATATCATCAATAATAGAGAAATCTTTTAAATCATTTGCGGTGATTTTCATGGCAGTGGCGGCTTGTTCAGCGCGAGATGGATCTCTCCAAAGGATTGATGCGGCACCTTCTGGCGAGATAACGCTATAAATAGAATTTTCCAGCATATACACACGATCGGCTGCCGCAATTCCCATTGCACCACCAGATCCTCCTTCGCCAATAATGATTGTAATGATTGGCGCTCGCACATTAAGGCACATCTCGGTGGAGCGTGCGATAGCCTCGCCCTGACCACGCTCCTCAGCATCGATTCCAGGATAGGCACCTGCTGTATCTACAAATGATATAATCGGCAATTCAAAGCGATCAGCTATGCGCATCATACGTACAGCCTTACGATATCCTTCTGGGCGGGCGCTACCAAAGTTGTGTTTGATTCGTGACATCGTATCAGATCCTTTTTCTTGCCCAATCACGACAACAGATTGACCATGAAATCTTGCTATCCCAGCTTGCATCGCTGGATCATCACCAAAAAAACGATCTCCTGATAGCGGCATGAAATGAGTAAAAAGGGTGGAAACATAATCAATAAAACGAGGTCTATCAGGGTGTCTTGATACTTGAGTTTTTTGCCAAGGAGTAAGCTTGGAATAAATTTCTGAGAGTATAGCATAAACCGTCGTCTCTAATTTCTGAATTTCCTCAGAGAAATCTTTCTTTTCATTCTCAGAAGATAGTTTTTTGAGTTCATGAATTTTTGCTTCTAGATCAGAGACTGGTTTTTCAAAATCAAGATAATTATGCATGGAGTAATATGTTATCCTCTCAATGTGAAATAATTGTACCAACACTGTGATAGTTTAATACCG
Organism: Candidatus Liberibacter ctenarytainae; assembly: GCA_016808295.1. Taxonomy (GTDB): domain Bacteria; phylum Pseudomonadota; class Alphaproteobacteria; order Rhizobiales; family Rhizobiaceae; genus Liberibacter; species Liberibacter ctenarytainae. Next base: position 27,334 of record SEOL01000003.1, on the reverse strand, counting down.
CTCTTGTTTTTTGGCAAGAGGATGGTGTTCTTGAACTAATTTTTGTAACTTTTCCGGTAGTAGATGCGTATATATTTGTGTTGTTGATATATCTACATGACCCAGAAGTACTTGTACAGTACGTAGATCAGCTCCTCCTTCAAGAAGATGACTAGCAAATGCATGACGCATGACATGAGGGGATATGTTTTCCGCTTCTATGCCAGCACGCCAAGCTAATTCTTTTAGTTCTCGTGCAAAAACTTGACGTGATAGATGGCCAGTTTTTGAAGTAGATGGAAAGAGCCATGGGTTATCCTTTATGTTTCTATTAGAACATATTTTTTTATACATCTGTAAGGCATCTAGAGCAGAAGGAGAAAGAATAACAAGGCGTTCTCTATTTCCTTTGCCGCGAATGATCATTGTGCGTTCTTCCAAATTTAGAGCGTGAGCAGAAAGCGTTACAAGTTCACTAATGCGCATACCAGTAGAATATAGAAATTCTGTCAACAGCAGTGTGCGAACTCGTTTCCACTGTCCTGGAGAAGGATTCTGCGCTTCTTTTAAGGCTTGTCTTAAAAGAGCTGCGACAGAATTTTTTCCTATAATTTTAGGAATTGTATAATTTTTTTTTGGAAGTTCAATTATGCTGGCAGGATTATCTAGGCGTAGGTTTTCAGTGCAAAGAAACCCATAGAATTGTCGAATAACAGAAATTTTTCTCCTTTGAGTATCTGCCTTCAAGTGTCTTGTAAAGATATAACGCAGATAAGTAGCCAAATCATCAGAAGATGCGGATGATAATGATGAGTCTCTATTGATCAGAAACAGTTGAATTTTTTCAAGATCAGACTTATAAGAGGATAGTGTGTTCACACTAGCCATACGCTCAGAACTCATCATTTCAAGAAAAAGTTCTATATATTTTTTCGTAATAACATCAGATCCTTTTGAATGAATCGCCTTTTAATTGTGATGTGATCTGCACGATCTTTCGGACAGACAACCAATGGGAAAATAGTAGAAAAATTTTAGCGATTGTGTCAATGAAATTTTTTCTAGGTGACAGCATTAAGGTAACTTGTTGCATCTATATAGATTATTAGGTTTTAGACAATGGGCCAGAACGAAAAATATGCTCACATGGAAATAGCAGCACGTGCACGTGCTGCTCTAGGAAAGAAAAATCTCATTTTTGTTGGAGCTATGGGGGCGGGGAAGACGACAATTGGTCGTATGATTTCTGTTAGGATGAAACTTCCTTTTGTGGATACTGATTGCGAGATTGAAAAATTATCATCTATGACTATAAATAATTTTTTCCATTATTATGGAGAAGATGTATTTCGAGATATCGAATCACAAGTCATACAGGTTCATTTACAAAGAAGTTCTTGTATTATTGCTACTGGAGGAGGTTCATTTCTCAATGAGAAAGATCGTGAGTCTATGCGGAATAGGGGGATAACGTTCTATTTGCAGGCTCATTGTAATGTCTTGTGGGAAAGAATTCGTGATAGTGGCAATCGTCCTTTGCTGAATGGTGCAAATCCAAAGGAAATTTTAAGAAGATTAATAGAATCACGCTTGGAAATATACGCACAGGCAGATATGACTTTATGTTGCTCTATTCTTTCTATAGAAGAAACAGTAGATCATGTAATGAGAAAATTGATTGATTTTAGAAATTATTGACGAGAGAATAGTTGTGCGTGATCTTGATAATCTTCACAATATTCGTTGTGTTTTTGAATATTTCAAGATTCTTGGTGTATATAATAATTTAAAGGGTATTTGTCCTGTGAGTTAATGGATAAAATAAACATAATTTAGGATGGAGGTCATTGTGATGATAAATCATTGTATGATAAAAGGTTATTTCGTTCACAAGGTTTTTTAAAGAAAAGAAGGATAAGGAGTGAATTAGTCATCAAAAGTATGTCTTTCATCAGGAGAGAAGGCTTCTATAGAGAGAGCGTGTAGCTCACTTGTGATTTCTGTGTGTAATAGTGTATATATTTTTTTGTGTCGTAATATACTCTTTATTCCAATGAATTCTTTAGAGATAATTTGTATACGAAGGTGTGTTTCTCCAGATCCATCGAATTGTGGTTGATGTTGAATATGAAGATGGCTTTCGTTTATAACTTTTAATTCTTCGGGAGATAGGGCAATGCGGATTTTTTCTGTTATTTTATCTATAAGAGACTTATGAGATTTTTTCATTTTTTCCCTATTCTATTTTACGGTATTATCGGTTGTGGTTATGTATGCAGTATCTATTTATGAATTTACTTGTTTTATGTTATATAGTCAGTCATGGTAAATTACTATGAAGCTTGATTCAAAATATTTCGATCGCATTCGAACCAATAAGAAACGAAAAGGTGCTACGCAAAATCCTAGGTCATCCATTTGTCAATGGGATCATTGTAAATATATAGGAGAATATCGTGCTCCGGTAGGGAGCAATGCGGAGGGGCAGTTTTTTATTTTCTGTTTTGAACATGTTAAAAAGTATAATAAGGGATATAACTATTTCTTAGGGCTTTCTGATGATGAGGTTGGACGTTATCAGCAAGATGCGGTAACGGGGGAGCGTTTTACGTGGACGGCGAGTTCATATGCGCAGCGGTATCCTTCTGATAGTTCTTTTGCGCATAATTCTAGATCATCGTATGGACATTTTTCCGATCGATTGGAAACTCGCACTAATTCTCTGCAATTTAATGCATTTGAAGTATTAGGTTTGTTATCTGATTCTTCTCCGCAAGAGATAAGAGGACGATATAAAGATTTGGTCAAAAAACACCATCCTGATTCGAATGGTGGAGATCGTGGATCGGAAGAGCGTTTCCAAGCTGTCATTCAAGCATATCGCTTATTGAAGCAATCTGGTTTCTGCTAGATTTTTCGGATACTATAGAAGATTGCTGGGAATTGAAAGGTACAAGAGGATTTTTATTCTTGTTGACCCTATTGTCCAAGCAGGGGTTTTAGGATTTTTTATGGATATTTTCTATTAATTTCTCTAGTTGCGGGGAATCGGAGAGAATCGGCACAAGAAGATACCAAGGCTATATAATTGAGTATTGTTTCAGGTATCAAAAAGAATATTTTGAAGTGATCCTTCACTGAATCCAAGGATATCTTTGGTCAATCATTCAATTGAATCCAATAGAATGAGGAAAAAAACAAATATCTAGGACAATATCTATTTTATTGTTTTCTGAATTAAGAGGGAAGATAATCTATAAAATAAACAAGGGTATGACCTCATATTAATTATATAGACCACTAACGGGATAAAGCCTCGTATTCATTTTATGGATGAAGCATGCTCTTTTTTGGATAAGATCTTTGTCATTTTATAGGGAATTAAAGCAGAACCACATCACCGATCATTTTTCGATATGTAAATTACCTATTCCAAGTATCATTATCTGCAAATTCATCTCAGGATTTTTTAACAAATTTCTTGATAATTTGACTGCGTAAAAGTTGGGTACGAGCAGTGAGATGCTCTTTTTTAGATTTTAGTAGGAAATTATCTAATCCTCCGCGATGTTCAACTGATCGCAGGGCATGTTTAGAAATACGCAGTTGATATCTTTGTCCAAGAATATCTGAAATTAATGTAATTTTGCAGAGATTAGGAAAAAACCTGCGTCTAGATCTATTTTTTGCATGGCTGACTTTGTTCCCTGACATAACAGTTTTACCGGTTAATTCACACACACGCGACATTCTTTTATGCTCCTTTTTTCTTTATAAGGGAGAAACATTTCTTCATATTGGTTCAGAATAACATATCGAAGATATTTGAACAAATTTTTTCTAACCCACATTTATATGTTTATAATGTTATAATATAAAAAATACTAGTCCTGTTTCGTTATATTTAATCTGAGCAATATTGATTTAAGCGCATGAAGAATTTTTATCAAAAAAATGATTCAAAAAGTGAAATGAGTTCCATATTTGATGTGCTTTGTTTTATAATCGGTATATTCTGCTATAAATTTTATATGATATAATATATTCAATGTTTATTGCTAAATTTATGGTTAACGACCATGCGTTTTCTTATGTATGCATTATTATCACTTGTGATGTTATTGTTTTTACGTGGGATATTTTTCATTTAAACAAATCTTTTCGGCTACGCAGTGCAGAAAAAATTGCAAGATCACTTGCGTCTTCCATAAATAAATTCTTTCGTAATACAACGTCACTTGTTCGCAAGAAAGGATTGGTTTTTTTTTCCAAGGATAGTATGGTAGGACAAGTATAGTATTTGTTCTCCTCTAAATATTTTATTTTGGAGAAATATTGTTGTAGCTCTTCATTATGAGGATCATATAATAAAGCAAAACGTGCATTATTATATGTGTATTCATGTCCAAAATAAATGAAGGTTTTGTCTGGCATAGAGGCGATTTTTTGCAAGGATTCAAACATTACAGAAGAAGTTCCTTCAAAGATTCTGCCGCATCCTAATGAAAACAAGGTATCTCCTGAAAAAAGGAGATGATCTTCTAAAAAATGATAACAGATATGTCCGAGTGTATGACCTGGAGTCGAAATAATTTCCACTGGATGTTGTCCAAAGTTGAGGATTCTTCTGTCAGAGAGTCCATGGTCAATCCCAGGAATTTTATGTGATTCAATGAGGGGCCCAGATATTGAACAGTTAAAAATTTTTTTGAGCTCTAAATTAGAGCGCGTATGATCTGAATGGTGATGTGTATTGAAGATATGTGTTAGAGACCATCCTTTATTTCTGAGAAGATTCAAGATTGTGTTAGTATCAGGAGCATCAATAGAAACAGTTAATTGATGCTCACTATCATGGACAAGGACACAAAAGTTATCATTATAAAGAGCAGTAGCAATATTGAGTGGTGCCATATTTTGTTATTCCTATCAAAGTGTTTTTTGATCTCAGAAAAATTGGTGATGGTTATCGAAATTATAATGGACCTATCATACAAGAATATTGTAATGCGAGTTAATATTATTACACTCCACAGTTCTATAACTCATGTCAGGTGGTTTTGCTGTAGATTATATATTTAAAGAATTATCGATAATGTAGGATGATATAACTGATAAGTATATGATAGGATATGGAATATACTCCGCCTTTCCTAGGTCGCCTTAATGGAAAAGAAAAATGTATTTTGGCATTCATGCCTGCGGGGGCAGGGCGCAATAAATTGGCATGATTAGAATTTTCTTCAATGACATTGTATCAGCAGGATATCTATCGCGTCCAGATTCTTTAATAGATTGTATTTTGATGATTACATTATTTCGAATTTTCAGAAGATTCTTATATGGAATTGCGTAGATGGAGAGTATTATCTGCAGGGTGGTAGCATGATTGTTATTTTTCTTGATAGACGCCGCATATGAGTTCAAATGAACATATTCCATTTGGTTCTAGGCGGCCCTTATTCTTATCATCAGATGATTTCTCTTTTAAGAAAAATCGAATTTTACCTTGACTGTAACTGAATGAGAGTTTTTTATTCTCCAAACAATAAGATGTTTGTCTTGAAATTATGGTCTATTTTTGAAACATTTGGAAAAATGTTACCTCTAGGGTTTTCAGGCTGAGGTAATAAATATTTTATATCAAGGAATCCCGATGGTTAAATCTGGTGCACAGCATGTTTCTATGCCATCTCTTATTCCACATATTATGTAAATTATTGGTAAATATCCGCTTGCTGTCGCTCAAAACATGTAATAGAGGTTGTTTATTTAGATAAAAGGAAATGCGGTTCAAAAGAGGCATTTTCCAATTATTAAAGAAATTCGTGAGAGAGATTCTCATGTAGAATTATGAAGAGAATCAACTGTCTCGATTAATAATTTTTACTTCATGTGCTTTAGAGAAGAAGTTCTATCTTTCTTTGGATTAATTATAGAATACTTTTTGGAAATTAAGATGGGCAGAGATGAAGAATTGTTCCATGATAGAGCAGAAAAATATACGATAGGTTTACAAGGGTGATATCATCTTTTTTCAGAGATATCTATTTAGAGATGATTCTGATGCGTCTGTCTAAAAAATATTTCGATATAATTTCGATTTTAGATCAATATTGTGGTAAAAATCAATGAGGATTATCTGCTATTAGAGGTTTTCTATTTTTAGTATAATATCATCATAGCATATGATTTATCATTTATTAAAAGAGATTGACTACTAAAATAATTTCCCCGTCATCTGATAATACTCAATCATTTTAAGCATTTATTCTGACAATAATATATAAGAAAGATATAACGGCTCTCTGTATGGTTTGGATGTTGTAGCTCATCTTTTTAATGTAATATTCTAATAGTTGATTAAGGTAGATTGTGTGATTTTGTTGCAAGGTAACGCTAATAAGATAGTTTCTTTATTAAGAAGTCTTATTTTGCGTTCTTTTCAGAAGATTCTGTTTTACAGATGCTGGAAGAGGTAAGTGAGGATTATCTTGAATGGTTTCTAGCAAAAGCTTATCACTTTCACGTTCCATATTTTCTTGTAGTACTGTAAAAAATTGTTTCCTTGGCATTCCTGCGGGAATTTGTTCCAAAACTCGTACCTTAAAATGTCCTGGATACCGTTTCAATGTTCTCCTGGGCCAAAATAAGCCGGCGTGTACGACGATTGGTATGACTGGAACTGCTAAAGAATCATAGATATATGAAATTCCTTTTTTGTAGATAGGATTGTCCCCTGGAAGGCGACGTGTGCCCTCAGGATATATTACTAGTTGGCGATTCTGTTCCATTGCTTTTTGAGAACGATTAATGATCTTCTTCATATCCAGATTCTTAGAATTACGCTTCACTCCAATCATCCCTTGTTTTAGACAGTATAATCCTACGAGCGGAATGTAGAATACAGTATGTTTTAATATATATATTGGATCTTCTATACACGTAAAAAAATAAAACGTATCCCAGGATGATTGATGTTTGATTGCAATGATACACCCCGAACTAGGAATATTATCTTTTCCTTCGATTGTAATACGCGTTTTGACAATATATTTTAATAATAATTGGATTATATTGACCCATATTTTGGCGATATATAAACATTTTTTTCTTGTTGCGACGAAGTATGTTAAAGTTATAATAACTAGCACAAGAAAGATGCTCAGAAAAAACAGGATATTAAAAATCAAAGATCTAATCAAAATCATTATAACCTACCTTAATTCCATCCTTTAAATTTATGCTATGCAATTTTGTAAGAAAATTTGTACTATTAATAGTAATATCTTTAAATATTCTAGGAGGATCTTCTTTAGCATTTTCACTTGTAAGGATAAATCATTCCTTTGCGCAATATCACTGACAACAGGATACGGGATAAACTTTGTTGTGGTGTCTATTCTTTGTAATTCAATGAGTATTCTAGGGATATGATAGCTACTTGTGACGATCAGAATAGTATGATATCCGTGTTTTTTTATCCATGTTGATGCTTCTTTAGCATTGCCTGCAGTATCCAGAGCTTCATATCCTATGTCGATGCAACATGCTGCTAAATTTTGTTCTACAGGAATTTTTTGGCGTAATACTTTCTTGCTCACAGAACGATGTGCTCCTGATATAAATACTCTATCCCCTGTTTTTTTTTCAAGTAATTCAAATGCTTTTTCTATTCGATTAGGCTCCCCTGTCAATACAATAATGGCATTTACAGAAAGATTAGCAGGTACTTCAATATGATGAATATATTGTATAAATGATATGAATCCTCCTATTAAAAAGATTAAACATATAGCTAGGGTATACCCAAGGTAACGCAATTTTACTCCTTAATACGTTTCTATTGTAAATGACATTTTAATATTTTTGAATGTTTCACATTATTGAACGAATAAAAAAATGCTCTCTAATCTTCTTCAAAACAAATTATCTGCCCTGCTTTTATAATGATTATTCTTTTTATACATGTTTTAAATACGGATGGATATAATTTTTGAATGTTCAATGAAATAAAAGATGTAGTCCGCTATAGTTTTCACATTGATTATTAGCTTTTTATTTTTAATAGTACTCAGAATATTCTCATACATTGCTTGCTTTTATGATTCTTCTGAAATCGTATCGTTGTGTGCTTGTTTTCCATACCGTTTATGCCAACAATAGGATGAAATAGGTAGCATTATTATATAACCTAGCGCACTGACAATGATGACCTGCCATAGGAAGTATGTCATGAATGTGATATAGGATACGGCGCAAAGAATAATTGGCAATACAAGGTCTCTGCGAATATTTCTATGAATTGTTTTTCCAGACCAAACAGGTAAGCGTGAACATAGTAAAAAACTTATGATTACGGAGTAGAATGCAGATCCATAGCTGTATAGTAAAGTGATTTTAACACCCAAAAAACTGATATATAGTGGCAACATTAGTAACATCGCTCCAAGCGGAGCAGGTATCCCCACGAAATATTCATCTTGCCAAATTTCTTTTTGATCAGAGTCATTCATGGTATTAAAGCGTGCTAAACGCAGACTGGTTGCAATAGTATACATAAGCGCCACGCTCCAACCAATGGCATGAGATGGATGGAGCACAGAAATATATGTCACTAAAGAAGGTGCAACGCCAAAATTGATGACATCTGCTAGAGAATCAAGCTGTTCTCCAAATTTTGATGTTGCTTTCATGAAGCGAGCAATACGTCCATCAATTCCATCGAGAAAAGCCGCAACGAGAACCATACATACTGCAGTTTCATAACGTCCTTCGAGAGCTGCTCCAATTCCACTGAAACCTGAGCAAATTGCTAAAATCGTTACTAAATTTGGAAATACGAATCTAAAAGGAAGCGTCTCTCTTTCTCTTAAATCCTGTTGCGCTTTTTGATGGGAAGAATAATCTAAGCTTGTTAGAATATCATGTTCTTTATTTTTCTCGAGAAATTTCATCATCCTAACAATCGATCAATGGTTCTTCATCAAGCACGAGATACTAACAAAGCAGTTTTAGTCGAGTTGAATTCTGCAATGATAGTTTCGCCCGCTATTGTTTTCTGATCAAGGGCGACGCGTACATTAGCACTTTTGGGTATAAAAACATCTACGCGTGACCCAAAACGGATAAGCCCAAACCGCATTCCTGCTTCAACCCTCATGGGTGGCTTAACCCAGCAAACTATTCTACGTGCGATAAATCCCGCAATTTGTACAATAGCAATTTTTCCATGGTCTTCTGTTTGAATGATTAAGCTCTGACGTTCATTTTTTTCACTTGCTTTGTCTAGATCAGCATTTACAAACTGTCCTTTACGATGAAAGCTCTTGATAACTTCACCGCTAATAGGTATACGATTTACATGGCAATCAAAAACGTTCATGAAGATAGAAATGCGATACATCATTTCATTATCAAGCTCTAATTCTGCTGGTGGAACCATTTCACATATTGCAGATACGCATCCGTCAGCAGGGCTAATGAATAAATTAGGGTCTAGGGGTATTATCCTTTCCGGATCTCGAAAAAAATAAGTGCACCAAATGGTAAAGAAAAGACCTATCCAGAACAAGGATTGAGCCAGCATTCCGACTAATATCGAACATGCAAAAAAAATCACTATGAAAGGCCAACCGTGGAAGTGGATAGGAACTAAAGTTTTACGAATCGATTTTATGAGATTCATGAGTAGCATTTCTCCATAACAGTAATCTCACTTGATTTTTTTAGGACAAAAAACCTTCTTGAGAATCGAGCAGATTTTCTATCAGAGTATAATAGCAATGTAAACCTTCAAAATTCTGTCGCAACTATAAATGTAAAACGTACACTTATCTATAATTATATTATATCATAAAATCTTTAAATTTGTTTTATTGATCTAAAGATTCTTGCTGTTTTTCCCACATGGAGAAATAGACGCCCTTTCGGGATATGAGCTCCTCATGAGATCCAGATTCTGCAATTTTTCCATTGTGCCGTAAAACAATGATCACGTCGGCGTTTATAACAGTAGATAATCTATGAGCTATTACTAAAATAGTGCGATTCTTTGACAATGAATCCAAGGATTCTTGAATAGATCGTTCTGTAAGTGTGTCAAGGGATGAGGTTGCTTCATCAAATACCATGATAGGTGAGTCTTTGAGAACAGCACGTGCTATAGAAATACGTTGTTTTTCACCTCCAGATAGTTTCAATCCACGCTCTCCTACCAAGGTATCATATCCATTAGGCAAATTCATAATAAATGTCTCAAGCTGAGCAATTTTAACGGCAGAACGAAGTTCGTCATCCGAGCAATCAGGATGTCCATAGAGAATATTATTGCGCAAGGTATCATTAAATAGAATGGTATCTTGTGGAATAATACCTATATTCTGTCGCAAAGATTCTTGGGTAACAGTTTTGATATTTTGTCCGTCAATGCAAATAGAACCGCTATTTATATCATATAATCTATAAAGAAGCTTGGAAATAGTTGATTTTCCCACTCCTGATTTTCCAATCAACGCTGTTTTTTTTCCAGAAGGGATGTCAAAACAAGTTCCTTGCAGGATGGGACGGTCAGAATTATAAGAAAAGTAAACATTATCAAATGTTATACTGCCATTTTTTATTTTTAAAGGTTGAGCGTTTGGCATATCCTCAATATCTATTTTTTCATCGAGAATATTAAATAGTTCTTCGATCTCTATCAAACTCTGGCGAGAGTCACGATAAATGGTTCCTATAATGTTTAATGGTATAGAAAGCTGTGAAAGAAGCGCATTGATAAAGACAAAATCCCCAATTGTTTGTTGTCCTATATAAACAGTATGAGCTGACATAAGCATTAGCACTACCATGCCTATACTAAAAATAATTCCTTGTCCGAAATTCAACCAACCCAGAGAAATTGCGATAGATGTGGCTGATTTTTCATATTGTGAGATAGATTTTTCAAATTTCTTAAATTCTATCTTCTCAGAATTAAAGTATTTCATTGATTCGAAGTTCACCAAAGAATCGAAAATTTTAGCATGACAATCATGTGCTACTCTATTCATTTTTTTGAAAAGGTTAACACGCCAGTTGCTTGCTACTATGGTGAACCAAGTATACATCACGAGAGTAAGTAAAATGACAGTAACATAAGCATATCCATAGATGTTCCATAAGAAGGCTATGGTAATAATAAATTCTATAATTGTAGGTATAAGATAGACAACCATAATCCGGATGATTATCTCAATAGCTTTAGTTCCATTGATGATAGCAGAAGATAGTTTGCCAATTTTATAATCCACGTGAAAGCGTTGTGATAGTTTGTATACATGTGCGACTACCAGACGATATAAGTCGCATGTTGCACCCTGACCTACCTTGGAGAACAAGCTGTCACGAAGGTGGTTTAATGCTAGGTTGAGCACACGCATTAAACCATAGGCGCTGATTAGCATGATCATACCTATACTCAGATACAATATCTCATTTTTAGCTGTTGATTGTTCAACCAAAGCTTCAGTAGCCCACTTGAAGAAGAAAGGGACACCAATAAGAACTAACTTGGATGAAATAAGGAAAAATATCGCTCCTATGATCCTTGCTTTGATATCCAATCGTCCTTTTGGCCAAGCATAAGGCTTAATTTTTTCCAAAACGTTTAGTAAAGGACGGAGCGAAAATACTATTTTATTAATCAACTTCTTTACTATCACAATACCCTATCCACAACACTTCAATTCACTATCAAATTTAATCATTTATTCTGCACAAAATATGGGGGGTGTTAAGTACGTGCTTCCTAGATTTTTTTGTATCAAATTGCCTAAAAACTATTTTTTCAATAATAATTGTACAACAATAAGAAGCATATTTTTTGAATCCGTAAGTTCTTTGTAAGATGAAAGGGAATCTATCACAGTATATATACTGTGATAGATTGTTCATTTAAGAGTTTTGTTTACGACTATTTAAAAATGATGGGATTACATAAATAAATAAAGCGAAAACGATAATGAAAAAGACAACTAAGTCGACGTTGCTAACAGGTTGTTTTAGTATAATAACAGTATTAATTGCCATCATAGTTGGTGCAACATAATCCATGATCCCAACGGTAGATAATCTGGTATTCTTTATACCATATGCAAAGAAGCAGAAAGCAATAGAATTTAAAAGGCCATACCCCATTAATAGTAGTGTGTCAGGGACGTTTTGCAAGAATCGCTTATTCTCCATTATGTAGGTCATCATGTTGATATCCGGTAACATGTTGGTGCCCAATAATAAGACGAAAAGCAGAGCAGGAACGGCAAGACAGCACATTTCTATAAACATTCCTTCATTAGGAGTTGCTGGAATTGATTTTCGTGTAAAGCAATAAACGCTCCACGTTACAGCTATTGCTAAAGATAATACTGGAATACCATTATAAATTGTCATAATAAGCAATGCTATAGTTGTGAGAGAGGTTGCAATAACCTGTAGTTTATTCCATTTTTCGTTAAGAAGTAGTGATCCTAGAGCAATACTCAGAAGTGGGCTTATGTAAAAACTAAGGGCTGTTTCAAATCCTCGGTGTGACAAGAGTGCAAAAAGAAAAACACCCCAGTGGCATGCGAGAAAGAATGCGCTCCCTGCAAGCCACAACAATACCTTAGTGTTTTTAACGGCGGATTTTAATAGAGATAGACCCTTGGAAAAGTATACGACTGCAAAAAATACTCCCGGCAAAGACCATATAACGCGGTGTGCTATAATTTCAAAAAGAGATATACCGTCCATTAGATTCGTATACAATGGAGTCATTCCCCAGAGTAAATGAGCGAAGAGTACAAAGAAAACACCTGGAATTCCTCTTGTTTTACCATTGCTATTTATGACAACATCAGAACTAGCCAGTTCTATATCTGTTTCATCTTTCATAACTTCATCCTTTGATTAAGAGTTATTTTATGCAGAATTCTTCTACATTTTTATAAATGATCATGATAATAAATGCAATATCATGACTATACATAGTTAATTATTGTTCCAAGCGTAAAGCAAGTATTTTCGTTCATTATTATTTCAGGCGTGAAGCAAGTATTTCCATCATTTACTTATTTGAGTAAACGTGTAGAATTTTGATGTGTACTTGATGTTATTATTTTTGTCTCCACCGAGTCAGCCGTTTTCCGCTGTTAAGATCTTTGTGGTCTTCAAGGATAAACCCTCTGGCTTCCAACTGTTGTCTAATGCAATCTGCTGCAGAGAAAATTTTCCTCTCTAAGAGAACAAGTCGTTCTTGCACTAATTTTTCAATAGCATCTGACACTTGTTTATTGAGAGTTTTTTTTGGTTCCTTTATTCCCAAAATATCCGCACTGGCATTGTATACGGCAAGTAGTTCTGGGTTTTTGTTGCAATTACGAGCTACTTTATGGAGTGCCTGTATTGCAGAGGTAGTATTGAGATCGTTGAGCAGGGCGGAAAGAACTGAAGAATCAGGCACGCTCACTCTATCGGAGGATTCAGTGTTTGGCCACTTAGATAGTAGTATTTCAGCTTCCTTTAAGCGTTGTACTGTAAAATCAATGGGTTCGCGATAATGAGTCATGAGCATTGCTAAACGTATTACTGGGGCAGACCAAGATTGGCCTCCAAATTTATTTGTTTCAAGCAGCTCATTAATGGTGATAAAATTTCCTGTTGATTTTGACATTTTATGGCCTTCTAGATTGAGAAAGCCATTGTGTATCCAGAGGTTTGCTAGTGTTTCTGTGCGGTAAGCGCAACAAGATTGTACTATTTCGTTTTCGTGATGTGGAAAAATTAAATCAAGTCCTCCTCCATGGATATCAAATGTTTTTCCAAGGTAGTGAGAACACATTGCCGAACATTCTATATGCCAGCCAGGGCGACCTCTTCCCCAAGGAGATTCCCATCCAGGCTCTTCGTCACTCGATATTTTCCAAAGAACAAAATCAGTAGGATTTTTTTTATGGGATTTCTCTGAAATGCGTATCCCTACTTTCTGTTCATCAATCTTGCGGTTAGAAAGAGACCCATAATTTGGAGCAGAATTTGTATCAAACAGAACTTCTCCGTTAGATTCATATGCATGTCCATGTGTCATGATTTGGGTGATTAAATCTATCATTTGAGGGATATGTTCGGTGGCATATGGTTGATGTGTTGGAACGAGACAATTTAGTTCTTCTGTGTCTTTGATGAATTGTTGAGTAGATTTTTCTGTAATTATGCGTATTGCATCATTAATGGGTACAGATGGATGCTCTCGACGAGCGCGCTCAATAATTTTATCATCTATGTCGGTAATGTTGCGGACGTAAGTTACGAATTTTGCGCCATAGATATGCCGTATTAAGCGATATAATACATCAAATACAATGAGGGGTCTAGCATTCCCGATATGCGCAAAGTCGTAAACAGTTGGGCCACAAACATACATCCTAACATTAGATGGATCTATAGGTTGGAATTTAATAACTTTGCGTTCTAGAGTATTGTATAATTTTAGGAATTTATCCATGATAAGGGCTTCTTTGTAATGGGGTTTTTCCAGTCAAATTGATTACGAAATTATTATTGTATACTAATTTAAAGCAAGAACAGAATAAAGCTGTAGCAAGACAACAAATATAGATTTTACCTGTTAATTACAGAAAATGTAGATTTTACCTTGTATTTTGTGTAAAATAGGGTTTCTTAAAAAGTTTAAAGTAGCTGGTTTGAAATAAATATTGAGTTATGGAAATTAAAAATTCATCTATTGATGATTGGTTGTAATGTTAATTTTATACTATGTATGAGAAAATTAATTCTTTGGACACAAAAAGTTTTCTATGATTGATGAGTATGCAAAGGTATTATCTATGGGTGGATTCCCTGTAGAGATTTTGCATTTAGTATACTCATCATAAGTTTTTTTTATGAAAAAAGAATGGATTAGAGTTTTGGTTTATATTCTTAAGGATCAATGCAGAAGAGACAGGGTGATATATTATCTGTTTTGATTTTTTCGTTTTATAGATTAAATCGATTCGTCTTGATTAGAAGTAATATATTTTAACCGTTATGATGTTATAACGGTGTATCTTTCTTTTTCGTGTCTAGAAGCATGGTGTATTTGATTTGGGTATATATTATGAAAAAGAGCTTTTTGAGAAGTTTTAAGCGTGCAATTTTGATCCGTGAAGGTGCTGTTGCTATAGAATTCTCCATGCTGGTGATTCCATATTTTCTTGTGGTTTTTGCTATATTAGAGATTTCAATATCTTTGGTTGCTGAACAGCTGTTTGA
Source organism: Candidatus Liberibacter ctenarytainae (assembly GCA_016808295.1). Lineage (GTDB taxonomy): Bacteria > Pseudomonadota > Alphaproteobacteria > Rhizobiales > Rhizobiaceae > Liberibacter > Liberibacter ctenarytainae. The sequence goes on along the minus strand of SEOL01000003.1, from coordinate 12,064 downwards.
TAGTACCGCATATACTCTGGCACGTAAAATTAGCACAGGTGAAGTGAGGGCAAATACCACTCATGAACAATTTAAAAAGATGTTTTGTGATGAAATAAAAATTCTTTTTTCTTGTGAGGAAACAACAAAGAAACGTTTTTTTATGGATGTTCAGAAGATTCAATCACTGCATGATATTTCCACCATTATGCCCAAAAAAGTGAATGATAAGAAAGATCCTAATGAGGCAGATTATAGCCGTTTTGGTTTTAGGCCTGGTGGGTCTGGGACGTATAACGTGTTGAGGGCTTACTATTATTGGCCATTAATGACCGATTTTATGAGCTATATGTTACGAGGCACGAAAGGTGGGTATATATTGATGAGGTCGGTTATAGCATTTAAAAATGAGCCTTTTTTAGATTAAAGAGTAAAGTAACATGAGATTTATAAGAAGCAATATTTTGCGTTTTAGTAGTCGCCAAGATGGTGTTGCTGCGATAGAAGTAGCGATCATTTTACCTATATTATTGCTTATTTATTTGGCGACTTATGAGATATCAAAACTTTATTCCGTTACTCAGCGTGTAACGAAAATCGCGAATGCTATAGGAAATCTTGTTGCGCAAGAGACGACAATTACCAGACAGAATTTAGAAGATTTGCATTATTTGGCACAGGCTATGATGTTCCCTTATGATGATGATGCAAAAAAACTTTCTATTGCAGTCTCTGGTTATTGGATTGATGAACACGCGAAGACCTCTATAGAGTGGAATTGGCCAGCTAATCAAGTTATATCGGACGAAATGCCACTATCTATAAAGGATCGTCAGACATTTATAATACGTTCTGCAGTTTCTACACAATACCGTTTTGCGCGTTTTGTATCTAAGACGATGACTGTTCCTATTGAGAAGATTTATTATTATCGTCAGCGTTTGGCAGAAAAGGTCAAGTGTTCGAATTGTTCAAAGACGTAATCTTCTGAAAATTATGAAGATATTTATAAAATTAGATGGAGACTAGCGAACGGCCTATATAAAATTGACTTTGGATAATGGCATTGTATATTCAAAGATCTTCTACCGAGCTTTCCTCCGTTGAAGAATTCAGAAAATTATTGACTGAAATAATGTCTATTTCGTTTTCAAAATATTGTAAATACTGGTAGAGACAATATTGATTATTGATACAGGAATACTCCTGAATCATGCGTTTATTTATATCTGTACTCTTCGATATGAATAAAAAATATGCGGGATAAATATAGTTTTTATCCTATTCCAGTGATATAATGGATATTTTCAGCTCTGCTTATTTTCCCAAGTATGACGTATTCAAGCGCCAGAGGATAAAGGAGGTGTTCAAGAGATAGGACTCTTTGAGAGAGGCTTTTTTCTGTTTCATCTGGGGCGATAGGTATTGCGGATTGGGCAATAATCGGTCCTTCATCCATTTCTTCAGTTACAGTATGGACTGTACACCCCGTTATTTTTATCCCAGCTTGTAAAGCACGGCGATGTGTGTGCAGCCCTGGAAAAAGTGGTAGCAAGGATGGATGAATGTTAAGGATCTTGTCTTTATAAGATTTTATAAAATTCTTGCTCAGAAGGCGCATGTATCCAGCAAGGCAGATTAGATCTGGTTTGAGGGAGATAAGTTGTGTGAGAATTGCATTTTCATGTTCTTCTTTTGAAAGATAGTCTTTATAAGGAATCAAATAAGTAGAAATATTTTCTTTTTGTGCTTTATTAAGCCCTTGTGCGTTAGGATTGTCTGAAATCACTCCTATAACTTTAGCTGGATAGTTTGTTCTTTTTGTTGCGTGAATGAGAGAAAGCATATTTGTTCCCTCTCCAGATATCATTATAACGATATGCTTACAACTCATATAATTAATGATCCTTTGTAGAGAATGGGTGATATTTTGTCGCTACGTGGTATTACTTTTCCGCAGTGAATGATTTCTTCGCCATTTTCTTGGAGAATATCGATAACGGAATGGACGTCATCTGGTCTAACAACTACAATCATTCCAATTCCACAATTAAAAGTGCGGAGTACTTCGGTAGGATTGATGTTTTCTTTCTGAGATAGCCATGAGATTGGCTTAGGAACTTTTATGGAATTTAAATTAATTTCTGCTATAAGATGCGAAGGGATGGATCTCGGAATATTTTCTGTGAGTCCACCGCCAGTGATGTGTGCTAGAGCTTTAATTTTTTGTGTCTTTTGGATGGTTGTTAGAAGGGGTTTTACGTAGATTTTAGTCGGTGTTAGAAATATTTCTCCTAAACTTTGGTGGGGAGAAAAGGGGCATGGATCTTGCCAAGATAAGCGTGATAATTCAATAATTTTCCGAACTAAGGAAAATCCATTTGAATGTAATCCTGAGGAAGGAAGACCAAGAATGATATCACCTGCACAAATGTTGTCGGAGGATAAGATTTGTTTTCGTTCTACTGCACCCACAGCAAATCCTGCCAGATCATAATCTTTACCAGTATATAGTCCTGGCATCTCAGCTGTTTCGCCACCAATTAATGCGCATCCAGCTTGACGACACCCTGCAGCAATTCCTTCTATGATGGAAGTGGCCTGATCAGGATTAAGTTTGCTTGTCGCTAAATAGTCTAGGAAAAACAAAGGTTCTGCACCGTGAGTGAGGATATCATTCACACACATTGCTACAAGATCTATGCCAATAGTATCATTCCTACCCATTTCGGAAGCGATTTTAAGTTTAGTGCCGACGCCATCACTAGATGCAACGAGAATAGGGTCAATAAAACCCGCCTTCTTGAGATCGAAAAGACCTCCAAAACCACCGATTTCGCCTATGATTCCTGCTCGATGTGTGGATTGGACAGTGGATTTAATTCGCTCAACGGTACAGTGTCCTGCTTCTATATTAACACCGGCATCACGATATGTAAGGCTGTTTTCCTTTTCACGATTCACATTGATTCTCCTGTAAGTTTAAGATTATTTTGATGCGTGGTTTTGATCTTGTGATGCAGGAGTTTTTTTTATAATTGGGCAACAAAATGCTGATTCTCTCTTTGAAAAATATGCTGTTGTTTTTTATTCTAACTTATCCTAGAATCTATAGGATTATTACATAGGGTATTGTTCTTGTGCAATATCAGAGAAGATGTTTTGTTAAATAATCAGTGTTTCTGATGAGGATTCTTGATTGTGAGTTTCGTTGTGCGGGGGTGTGACCTTGTTGGGTCTGAGAAACAGGCTGTTCAAAAACAAGAGGAGCAGCTTTTTTTATCTTTTTCTCGATTGTCTGGTAAGATTGGTCGGGATGACCTTTTGGTGCATTCTTCTATTGAGGAAGCTGTTCATCTTATAGATGCTTGGCCATCTTGGCCATCACCTGTAGTGATTCTTGTTGGCCCAAGTGGTTGTGGAAAATCTTGTCTAGCAAATATATGGTCTGATAAAAGCGGAGCTACTGAGCTTTATAGTGCAAGGATAGGATTAGATTCAGTCTTGGTGGATGCACAAAGCCCATCTTTACTAGAAGACGCTGATCGTATCGACTTTGATGATACAAAGTTATTTCATATCATTAATTCTATCAATCAACATAATTCAAATTTGTTGATAACGGCACGTACTTTACCTATTTCCTGGCCAGTGCATCTTCCTGATTTATATTCTCGTTTAAAGGCGGCAACGGTTGTAAAAATAGGTTTTCCAGACGGTGATTTATTAGAAAAGATAATAGTTAAAATGTTTTCTGATCGTCAGATTTTTATTGATAAGAAAATAGTTTCCTATATTGTTCAACGTATGGAAAGATCCTTGGTCTTTGCGGAGAAATTAGTCAATAGAATGGATGATTTAGCATTTTCTCGCGGTACAGGGATTGTACGATCTTTAGCGTCAGAGGTATTAGATGAAATGCAGCAGAGTGATTGATGTTTCTTTGAATTTTGGAAAATTTCAATAATGAATAATACTCTTCGCCAATAAGACCTTTGTATAGGAAGAGAAGGCTCCTGTGATAAGCAAGGCGTCTCGCAAAACAAAAAAATACTAGCTATTAATTGAGCATTTCTTAAGAAACTTCATAATAAAACAGAGAATTTAATCCATTCCATTATAGGATTCTAAAAAACAAAAAATATATCCCGAGAAGATTATTTCTCGGGATATTTATCTTGGTGCGGATGGCGGGACTCGAACCCGCACTCTCATTTTAAAGAAGCAGATTTTCTTACCACCACAACTTTCGTTGCCACTGCTTTAACAGTGTTCGTGGTCTGGACTGTCCCTTCACCATAACTTTATTATCTTAGGTGCTGCCCGTCCAGTCTCTACACCTCCCTTGAATTAATTAACGATCAAGGTTTGGCTCGGGATTAGCATGATCATTAGCTTTCCCCGAATTTGAGCAGTTCTACTCCATAGATTTCTCTATAGGCACCCAATAATATTTAAGTCTGCTGCGTCTACCGATTTCGCCACATCCACATTTTTTATTCAACCTCACTAAATAAGTTCCATATAAAGCCGGTATTCTTTCATTCTATACTATTTTTTTATGTCTTGAAATAAAAAAATTATTTTTAATTCTAAGAAATTATTCATCTGTTAATAACTTGAGCCGTTTTTTCTCAAAAGGTATGCATAGAAAAAAATCTCCACTATATCTTGCTGAGAGTGGGAGGTGATATTGTCATATCATTTTCTGGTAAGTAATTAGGTGATTCTTAGTAATATGATTGTTTTTCAGTAGAGGAATTTGTCATCTATTTATAGATCAAATTATATTCTGAATATGCCATAACTGTGCCATTTTAATGACAATGAATGCGTTATTATAGAGATTGATGATTTAAAGTCTGGATTCAAAAGTTGCGTTATTGTATTAAATGATTTACTGATTCTTAACCTAAGGTTGATTATTCTTGAATTGAGAGAGGCTAATATGGGCGATATGCAATCTGTTCCTAAATCCCGTCGTATATGGCTTGCCTCTAATAAAGAGACGCGGTTATATTGTCGCTCTTGGAGGAGAAAACAGTCGTTTCCAATCTCAGTTATCAAAAAAAATGATCATATTTTTTATATGCTGATGGCACTGTTTTTTTCTGTGGGTTTTTTGCTTGCTATGTTTGATGTGGTTTGAAGTTGGTGCTTGGTAAATAGATCTTATAACAAAAAGATGAAGAGGTGGATTCAGAAGAGCTGTTTTCTGTAAGATATTTAGATAATAGTTTTTGCTCCCACAACCTAGGGTATATTACATTGTCATAGATAATGAGAGCTATTTTTTGCTACTTAGTTTATTTTTGGTAAAAATCCATAATCAATTAATATTTTTTGTGTTGTTTGGGTATCAGGTAGATTTTTAGAATCAAATTCTGGATATAATCCTTCTGCGTGTATAATATTATTGAGCATTGGATTGACTATTATCCCTTTGACAACTGGATATTCGCCAAGCGTTGCAACTAAATATTGTTGTATAAGAGGAGAGAGCATAAAACGCAGAAATTTTAATGCCATGACCTTCTTCTTTGATGATTGTAAAACTCCAGCTCCGCTCATAGAAGGTATGTTTCCAATGTCACCGTCTAGAAAAGAGGCGGTAGAAACGGAATTTTTTTGATCTTGTTGTCTAAAATATATAAGAGAACGAGAATCAATCAAGGATATATCGACTTTTCCATTTTCGAGGGATCGTATGAGGTCTGCATCTCTTAGATAATGTTGTGTTTCATTGATGGCAAGGCCTTCAATAAATGCTCGCACTTTATCATGATTAAAATTAATCTGCATGGTGTTGAGAATTTTTTGGAAAGATGAATTATTTGGTGAGATGGAAATTCTTTTCTTCCATTTTTTATTGATGATATCAAAAATACTTTTAGGGATATCTCCTCTGCCAATACGTTCGGTAGAATAGACTAATACCTGAGCATATACAGATGTTATAATCCACTTTTTGCTGTTGTTCTTTGAATTGATATAGGTTTTCTTTGTAAGACCTGAGGGAATTTTATATAAATGATCTTCATTCAAAATAAGGGGTGTCACGTCTTCTGTTACAATGAGATCTGCAAAATTATTATTTTCTTTCTGTATTAAATTAGATATTTCACTATTAGAGGTATATTGAGGATTGATTTTGATTCCTGTTATCTGTTCAAAAGATTGAAAAATCGGCAGCATGATATTTTGACTACGATCAGTGTATAGAATCAGAGATGGGATGGTATTCTCTGCGAATGCTATTGTGAAATTTAAGAATGATAAAATAAAGGCATAAAATACATTTTTAAACATGGTTTCCTCAAAAAACTTATGGAATTGATGTCTGTGGGCTATTATGATTACTAATTAGTATTCAATATACATTGAATTTTCAGATTATTATATACTAAGTTAAAGCTATTATGCTGTACAATCATTAACTGCTATTATGTAGTAAAGCCTTCAGATATATGATTTTTCCAGATTATGTGATATGTTCAAGATCATCATACTCAGGATATGTTGAGTGAGATAATAGGGTGATGAAGCAGGGTAGAATTCTTGAAAAATCGTGACATCGATATTGAGGAAAGAAGCAAAAATGTCAGTAACAACGAAAACAAAAGAACACATAAAATCTGAAAATATACAATACAATGAAGATTTATCCTCCTGTTTTATGACGGTTATGGAGAGCCTTAAAGAATCAAAGGCTGAAGATATCTGTCATATAGAAAATACATCTGAGCGTTCCTTGATATGTGATAATATGATTATTGTCTCAGGACGGTCAATAAAGCATGTTTCGTCTATTGCGGATAATTTGCTTTCTTGCCTTAAGAAGAAAAAAATTAACGTTATTGGTATTGATGGTTTCCTAGCTTCTAACTGGATTTTGATTGATATTGGAAGTATGATGATTCATGTTTTCCAACCTGAAGCACGGAAATTGTATAATTTGGAAGCTATATGGACATGAGAATTGTGATGAATAACAGGATATTGTAAGTCGATTTTCAATGGACTTGTTCTTTGCTTTTCTGGACATGACAATACTTTAATTAATGCTCAAGATATAATTGTTTGGTTAGGGAAATTGATTTTAGGATACATAGGTTGTTGCACTTTACAGGTCTATTGAGAACCTGATGGTTCCCATGAATAAATGCCGAATATTGAGAAATACAATTAAAATATTTTATTTAATTATATGATTGATGCTTTTAGTAAGATTTATGGTCGATATGTTATGGTATTTTAATGGGAGTAGTATATCTGTCGAGGATTGTTTTATTTAAGATACAATCTCAGTTTATGATAGTTAATTTATTGAATGTAGCATGCTTGAATTTTGCATAATAGTTCTTGATCTGATGTGTCACTTCGCGGATGTATCCTCTAAAGATCGAATGAAGATAAGAAATCTTCAAGAACTATCCTGGTTATTCCTAAAGATGTAGGGGGGGGGAGAATGATCACGATGTGAACCGACTATCATCTGTTGATTCTTCTCAACAAGAAGTTGGGATTTTGCAGAGATCTTTATAGTTTTTATTAATTTATTAAATCAAAGCGCAATAATAGTGAGTGATTATCTAAATAATCCTTTAGGAAAAAAATCTGTCGCAAAACAATCTTTTGTATCTAAGATTGTCTCACGCTTGAGTTTTTGTTTGTTATTTTATCTGTGCATTATCGGGCTTTCAATTTATATTTTTATTTCTAATCCTCTTAATGGTATTGTTTCAGAAGTTGGGAAGAATGCTATTATTAGAGAGGATGTTTCTGATGAGGTAAGACAGAAATCTCAGTCATCTGACTATGTTGTAGCAACAGAGAAAAGCAATAAAGATGAAAAACAGAAGAATGATTCTACTTTTAATCCGAAGAATAATTCTGTTGAGAAAGAGGAAATCAGTCGACCTGTAAGGTCTACTCAGTTAGATTCGTTGCCGACAATTGAAGGAAGATTGCTTTCCGTTGTTCCTAAAGAAGATTTATTAGAAAAGAAAGGAAGTGATTCTTTGTCCCCAAAGACAAAGGACATGTCAAAATCTATAGAAAATTATAACAGTTCTTGTTCTAAGGTTGTTGGCCCACGCATTGCTATTGTGGTATCTGGTTTGGGGATAAGCCAAACTGGAACACAACGTGCTATCAATTTATTACCTAATAACGTAACGCTTGCTTTTGCTTCTAATGGAAATAGCCTTAATCGTTGGATGCAAGAGGCTCGAAAGAAGGGGCAGGAAACAATCGTGCAGATTCCTATGCAGGCTTATGATGAATCAAATAATGGCGATGATCCTTATACATTAAAAGTTACACAATCAGCGTCAACAGTGCTTGGTCGATTGCGATATTCTCTAGGGCGTGCGATGGGATATTCTGGTGTTATGAATTATCGGGGGGCAATGTTTCTGTCAAAGAAGGATTCTTCTGAAGTGTTGTTCAAGGAGATTTCTAATCGTGGATTATTCTTTTTTGATGATGGCAGTTCACCACGTAATCTGACAAAGGAATTGGCGCCGAAGTTTAACCTTCCTTATTTGATTGCTGATCTGTATTTAGATGATCAGGTTGATCGTGATAGAATTAGACAAAAATTAAAAGATCTGGAGGATATGGCTCGTATTTCAGGAGAGGCGATTGGTGTTGCAGTTGCTTTTGATGAAAGTATTGAAGTCATTTCAAAATGGTTGCAGGAAGAGCATGTAAATGATATTTCAGTTGTTCCTTTATCGTGCTTTGTGAAATCTATTCAACCTCTTCAAAAGGAATAAGTACATGTCATATATAGGGAGAATGGATTAAGAGATCTTTCTTCTCAAGATGTTTTAGACGTGTGCTGTGTTCATTAGAATCCTTATTCTAAACCAGAAAGTCATGTTGGTATCGGATGTCTTTAAGAATTTATAAAGTTGATTGCGGGATGGAGATAGTTACAATGAATATTGCGTAATCTTTGACTGGTTTCGTCGGAAACAGTGTTCCAATTCCTTTAAAAAACTATTTTTCAGAAATCATGAAAGGCATTTCATTGTCTGAGAATCAGAGTTAAATACCTGCTTGATTCCTGAACAAATTTCCTTAACTTGGCCTAGTATGTTTTTTAAGTTGAAGGATAGTATTTTATAGGTATCGTTTATATAGATCGGTGTTGATGTCCCGCTCATCATCGGTATTGATTGACATATATATATCTTATTAATTAATCCTTGTTTTTTACTCTAGAACATTATTACATATAATGAAACACGTCCTTGATGCTGTGTTTTATTGTACTTGTTAGGTATTAACATAGGGTTCGATGAAAGATCTACTATTCTTGCATCATCTGGTGAAAATCTCCTAATCTTTTTGTGAAAAATATGAGATCATTTTTGCAGGTTTTGTAAGTTATTTTTTACATTAACCTTACTTGTATATAGTTCAGTCATTTCCACTTTTGACCAACCGTTTTTAGCTATAAGATTGATAATCTCATTAGATTAGCAAATATTAAAGCTCTGGACATTCAAAGTGATATTAAATGAATCGATGGGTTGATCTTTTTAGTCATACCTTCAACGACGCTCTCCTTGATTATTATTTATCCTTTTAATGCCTTGCTTATAGAAAGAGGAGGGGGATAATTTGGGTCTATTAAGGTTTAATTGTTTTGGAGTGAATACTTTCTAATTCTTGTCTGTTCTTATTTAGTTGTTGTAATTTCTCGTCATATCCTTTTTGTAAATTTAATTCATCCTGAAGGGTGGCCTTGTTAGTTTTCAGTTGTAGTTGAAGTTCTTTTTGTCCATCCTCTGTCAGAGATTGGTCATCTAATTTCTTTTTATCCTCTGAAATCTTTTCTTTTAATGTTTTTACTTGACTAGCTCTGTGACTAAATTGTAAACTGTGTTCTTGTATTTGTTGATTGATGTCGTTTAACCCACTGGATATATGGGCACCCAATATCCTATTTTCTCCTTCCAGACGTTTTGCTTCATTGTGGATGAATGTATGATCATCGTCACAACCACTCAATAATATAGCAGTTGATAAAAGTATGGATTTAACGGTTTTTTTTAAAATCACGGATAATCTCTTAAATATGTGTTGTACTCTAAAATATAATGTATCAAAAATATAATGTGCAATTTAAGCATAATTGATATAAAGTTTCTACAAACGAAAAGTTGTTTTTTGTTTTTTTTATGCTCTTTTTTATCCTGATCAAAAGATGTGGAATCCTGCCTTTATATCTATTTTTAATTCCTTGTGCACAAGAAGTGATACATTTATATCCTAGTTTTCTGGTGCACAAATAAAATCGTGTAGAAGACGCTAAGAGTTGAATTATAGTTTTTGTGGATCTGCCGCATCTTCTGGCTATAGCATTCCTGATTAGTGCCTCTTTTGTATATGTTTTAATTGTTTTATGAAATTTTCTGGTTTTTCTATTGCTTCTTTGGCTATTTGTTGTTTTTAGGCTTGGATAAATCGCAACCAACAAATAATATAGGTGCTATAATAGAAACGATCATGAATTATATTCACTGTTTTCTCTTTATATATTATGAATTATTTAATTTTATAATTACAACAATACATTGTTGTATAGTTTAAAGTTTATTATTATAATAGAATATACAACAATAATATTGTTCTATATAAATTTATATTAAATAATACCTAAGATTGTGTGATTTAACACAGTGATACAGCTTCTTTAGTTGACTTAGTTAAGAGGTTTAAAAGGACTTCCTCAAAAGAGAAGTTATTGTTGAAAGATTAGGATGACTTTTCTACCCTAAAAGTACGGGATTGCAATAAACAAAACATTGTAAGATCAATATCATCTATGATTCGAGGAGAGTAATTAGTTTAAAACTTTTATTTAAAATTAATTTATCAGGAATGGTCTCTTTTCAATGTGGATCCGGGAAGGGTCTCTTTGAATGGTCTCTGTTTAATGAGGAGCCATGATGGGTCATATTCTAGGTTCGCCACGCTATCCCACAAATTTCTTTCAGCAGTTTCATTAGCTTTTCTAGCATCTTGATAACTCGCATATCGTTTGTGAGATTCAGCAGCTAAATTTATTTTTTCTACTTCTGTCGCTTTCCCTATATTTTCCAAAACTTTAGAGAATTTATCTTGTTCGTCCATTTCATCATTATATCGTTTTTGGCTCTCAACTCTTAGTCTTTCTATCTCATCTTTTTCTTTTTTTGTTGGTTTTCTGCGGAATGATTTAGGTATTCGCTGATTTTGTTTAATTTTATCTGATATTGTGTCTATTGCTGAATTTTTTGACACTATATCTTTTATTGAATTTTCTGATTTAAAAAAATCACAACCACTCAACAATATAGCAGTTGATAAAAGTATGGATTTAATGGCTTTTTTTAAAATCACGGATAATCTCTTAATTTATGTGCTAAAATATAATGTATCAAAAATATACTGTGCCATTTAAGTATAATTGACAGAAAATTTCTACAAACGCAAAGTTGTTTTTGTTTTTTTATGCCTTTTTTATCCTGATTAAAAGATTTGGAATCCTGCCTTTATCTCTATATTTAATTCCTTTTACACAAGAAGTGATACATTTATATCCTAGTTTTCTGGTGCATAAATAAAATTGTGTAGAAGACGCTAAGAGTTGAATTATAGTTTTTGTGGATCTGCCGCATCTTCTTGTTATAGCATTCCTGATTAGTGCCTCTTTTGTATATGTTTTAATTGTTTTATGAAATTTTCTGTTTTTTCTACTGCTTCTTTGGCTATTTGTTGTTTTTAGGCTTGGATAAATCGCAACCAACAAATAATATAGGTGCTACAATAGAAACCATCATAACAAAGATAATATTGTTCTATATAAATTTATATTAAATAATACCTAAGATTGTGTGATTTAACACAGTGATACAGCTTCTTTAGTTGACTTAGTTAAGAGGTTTAAAAGGACTTCCTCAAAAGAGAAGTTATTGTTGAAAGATTAGGATGACTTTTCTACCCTAAAAGTACGGGATTGCAATAAACAAAACATTGTAAGATCAATATCATCTATGATTCGAGGAGAGTAATTAGTTTAAAACTTTTA
>SEOL01000002.1 GCA_016808295.1 Candidatus Liberibacter ctenarytainae | reverse complement strand
GATTTCCGAAGAGGTGGGCGAAAAGCGCTCTCTCCTTATCTGCTGTTGCGCTTTTCGCCTCGAAACTGGTAAATTTCCTAATTTAACTCTTAAAAAGATTCCAAACGCGGTATTAAACAAATGCGAATGGGGACATGACGATTATTCGCTTAATGTGAAGAACTTGCCGCTGGCTCAGGTGATAGATGAAGAACCGGACAAGGAAGAAACGAATCCAGCAAAATTTCTGCAACAATTGCCACTATTTGAAACGAATTAGAGGACAATATGGATAAGAACGTCAATAGCATCGCCGATCGTCTGTCTCTTCGCACGCCGCAACGCAATTCACTTGAAATCCTCGCGCGCGTGGTGGAAATCATGCCGCTCGACAAAAAGTGTGACATTACTCAGGCGATGGAAATCATTAAAAGCGAGTTTCCCACCGTCGATGACTTCGAGCGCGAGTTTCCTTCGCTGTGCTTCGAACTGGCCACCGGCGTCGGCAAAACTCGGTTGATGGGCGCGTTCATCACCTATTTGCATCTAGAGAAAGGCATTAGGCATTTCTTCGTGCTGGCTCCTAACCTAACCATTTACAATAAGCTCATTGCTGATTTCATGCCTGGAACCAAAAAATATGTATTCCAGGGTATTGCAGAGTTCAGCCTCAATCCCCCGGAAATTATCACTGGCGATAATTACGAAAGTGGGCGCGGCGTTCGCGGTACCGATATGTTTAGCCGGCCCGACAACATTCATATTAACATTTTCAATATTTCCAAAATCAATGGAAAAGTAAAAGACGATAAATCAGTACGCATCAAGCGCATTTCTGAATACATTGGCGAAAGCTATTTTGACTATCTCTCTAAGCTTGATGACCTGGTGCTGCTAATGGACGAATCGCACCGTTACCGCGCCAACGCAGGCTTGACGGCGATTAATGAGCTTAAGCCCATTATCGGCTTGGAGTTGACCGCTACTCCTCAAATGGAAGATGGCAGGAAAGTCACGCCTTTTAAGAACGTGATTTACAGTTACCGGCTCTCCGAGGCGATGAAGGATGGCTATATCAAAGGACCAGCGGTCACGACGCGCGAGAATTTTAACGCCAAGAACTATACCGAAGAGCAGTTAGAGCGCTTGAAGCTGGAAGACGGAGTGTCCTTGCACGAAATTGTGAAAACCGAGTTGAAGGTTTACGCCGATAACAACGGCAAGCCCTATGTAAAACCATTCGTGCTGGTGGTGGCGCAGGATACCACTCATGCCGGAAAACTGATGGAGCTGATAAAAAGCGATGAATTTTTTGAGGGGCGCTACCGCGATCGGGTAATCACGGTGCATTCGGCTCAGTCAGGCCAAGAGAAAGACAAAACCGTAGAGCGGCTGCTGTCGGTTGAAGATCCGAAAGAACCTACCGAAATCGTCATTCATGTTAATATGCTCAAAGAAGGCTGGGACGTTACCAACCTCTATACCATAGTGCCGCTGCGCGCTGCCAACTCACGCACGCTAGTTGAACAATCGATTGGTAGAGGCCTGCGTCTGCCTTATGGAAAACGCACCGGCGTTTCGGCGATCGATCGGCTAACCATCATAGCGCATGACAAATTCCATGAGATTATTAGCGAAGCGGATAACCCGAACTCGATTATCCGCACCGGTATTACCATCGGTAAGGATATCAGCCTCGCGCCGAAGAAAGCCATCGAGATCCACTCAAACCTCGACTCCTTGCTTGGCGGCCATGCCGAAGAAAATCTGCCCGACGACTTCTTAGAGCGGCCTGCAGGCGCTCCGGCTCCGCTCATGCAGCTCTTCAATGATGAGAGGGAGAATGAGGTCGCGCAGGCCACTATGAAAGCTATTAAAGCATTCGAATCACCTACCTTGTGCAAGCTGCGTGATGGAAAAGTACAGCAGGATCTGATTGATCTGGTGCAAGAACGGCTCACTCCGGCGCAGGCCGATCTAGATGGCATTGTTGAAAAGACGGACATTCCCAAAATCGTAAAAGAGGTAATCGAAGCCTGCATTGAAAATACTATCGATATTCCGCGCATCATCCTTGATCCTAAAGGCTCGCAGAATTATACCTTCGAGCCTTTCAAACTGGATACCCACGACATCGGTCGGTTGAATCCGGTAGATCAGAAAATCCTTATTCAGTATTTGCTTACCTCTAAACGTGAACAAGTGCAGAGCGACACGCCGCCTGTTGTGAAAGAACGCCTCGAGGACTATATTATTGCGGAGCTAATTCATTTTGACGATATCTCCTACGATGGCCATACGGATATTCTCAATGATCTTTCTGCTCAGATGGTGGCTTATTTGCGCTCTTACCTCAACCAACCCAGCGATATCTCGAACGTGCTACAATACCATGACCATCGGCAGAAGATCGCTAATGTAATCCACAAGCAAATGCAGCAACATTTCCAGCCCGGCACGACTGAGTTCAAAGTAACGGTCAATCGCGGTTTCAAGCAACCTAAAACATTCAGCGTCTCCTGCGATGCCAGTGAAAAAGTCCATTATTTCCGCTATACCGTGGAGCAAAAACGGCTGATCCGTGGGATGCTATTCCAAGGCTTCTGCAAATGCATTTATCCCATTCAACAGTTCCATTCTGATACGGAACGAATGTTTTCGGTAATCTTAGAGGACGATGCCAGCGTGCATAAATGGTTCAAGCCAGTGCCCGATGACTTCAAAATCTTTTATAGAAGCGAGCACACCTATAAGCCTGATTTTGTCGTCGAAACCGAAAGAGAAAAGCTCATTTGCGAAACTAAAATGGAGAAAGACATGGAAAGTCCGGATGTACTCAAAAAAGAAAGAGCTGCCATTAAGTGGTGCGAAGCAGCCACTACACATGCATTAGACAATGGAGGAAAGCCTTGGCGCTATGTATTGATTCCCCACAGTGCGGTAAAGCCTAGCGCTACGCTAGTTGGCTTGATTTCAAAGTTTGGGAGTTAAATTTATGGGAGAAAAGGCTAGTGTAAATAATGAATCCGCACAATCAATCAGAACGGCAGCAGAAGCACTCCAGGATATTGTTACTTGGTCAACTAGCAGACCGCTATGGCAACGTGATGCTTTGCGACGGTTGTGTCAAAAAGGCTCTTTGGATAAAACTGACTATGTTGCATTGCTGGAAATCTGCGAAGAAGAAAGAGATGCAGTGCCGATTGCCAGCGAGCATGTATCTGCACCGAAAGCTGCTTCCTCGCATGTTTATCTACATAGTATACATAGTGTTGAACATGTAAATGCACTTGCGCCACGACAGGAGGTGCGTTTTGAAAAAGGGAATGGAATCACCGTTATTTACGGCGATAATGGCTCTGGAAAATCTGGTTATGCTAGAATCTTAAAAAGTGCTTGCCGCGCACGTGTGAACAAAGAGCTAAACATTCTATCGAATATTTATGAGACTAGTTCAGAAACCCCTAAAGCAAAGATTGATTTTGCGGTAAATGATGAAGAAAGAAGCGCTGAATGGGTATTCAATACACCATGCGATTCGCTCTTGTCAGCGGTTAGCGTGTTTGATTCTGCTACTGCTAACATCCATGTCTATGAAAAAAATGACTTGGCTTATACTCCGTATCCACTGAAGTTGCTTAAACATCTTTCCGATGCAGTAGAAGAAATCAACAGTCGGCTTTCATTGGAAGTACAAACGCTTGAAAACCAAATACCACCATCCCTTAAGATACCTGAATATTATAATGAAGGTACGCAAGTCCACCAAGTCATTAGCCAATTAAACGCTAAGGCAGATATTTCTAAAATCACCGCATTGGCGACTATAAGCGCAGAAGAAGAAAATTCATACAAAACTCTAAAGGCCGATTTAGCAAATAACCCAGAAGGGGCTGCGCAGAAATTAGGAAAGAAAAAAAATAAACTGGAACAATTAACCCCTGAATTCAAAATATTTTGCGCTGCAGTTACAGATGAACACTTCACGCAAGCGCAAGCTTTATACAAAGATTCTATAGTAAAAAAAGCTGCTGCCACCGCTGCCGCCGATGAACGATTCCATGATGAAAAATTATCTCAAATCGGCTCTGAAATCTGGCATGTTTTATGGGAAGCTGCACGCAAATATTCGGAAAAAGTGGTATACCCCAACACAGAGTTTTCCAACACAGAGTTTCCCTACACAGGAGCGGAGGCACGTTGCGTTCTATGTCATCAGGAACTTTCGGAAGAAGCAGCTAAACGCCTCCGTAGCTTTGAATGTTTCGTACAAGATGCAACGAAACAGCAGGAAACTGCCGCGCAGAGTGCGTTAAATGCGACCGTTAAAGCATTGAAAAAGAAAGTACCGTCATTAAAATCCTTGAAAGAAGCAATAAGTTTCATTGCCGATGAGTTAGAGGAACAGGATGTGGCAGACGAATTGCGGAAAGTCGTTTTGCAAGGGAAATGGCGGATAAGAGCATTTCTGAATCGACTTGATGGAGACATAAATTCACTTCCACCATACCGAAGCTATCCAGATGCGAGCGTTGATAAGATTCAAACAGAGCTGCATAGTCGAATTACCACTTTGGCGGCAGAACGAAATTCTGAAACTAGAAAACAAGCGGAAAAAAAACTATTAGAATTAGAAGATAGAAAATGGCTTGCCACCGTCAAAGATGATGTCATTGCGCACGTTGACCGTATCACAAGAATAAAGGCTTTGAACGAATTGAAAAAGGCTAATAAAACAAAGTCAATTACGAACAAAAGTTCTGAACTAGCACTATATCTTGTTAATGATGCGCTGCGTGCACAATTTTCTAAAGAAGTCGCAAAATTTGAGTTGGGAAAACATACCGTTGAACTTAGGTATCATGGTAGCCGGAAAGGTTCTCCTGTATTTAAGGTGGAATTCAAACGTAACCCCAACAATGAAAAGGTGAATGCTATTTTAAGTGAAGGTGAATTCCGATGCGTAGCGCTTGCTGCTTTTCTAGCCGAACAAGCTACTACCGCCAGCAAATCTACAGTAGTTTTCGATGATCCAGTTTGCTCACTTGACCATACGAATTGTAAACAAATAGCAGACCGATTAGCGGAAGAAGCTAAAAATCGTCAGATTGTGATTTTTACCCATGATCTTTCTTTTCTCTATTTACTAAGGGAAGCTTGTGAACATAATGGAGCTTCTATTGTGGATCGTGGCGTAAGCAGGAATGATACTAATACGGGTGTCTATAAAGATAATGCACCGCTAAAAGCTCAGGGAGCTTCAGATGCTGTGGACAGTATGGAAAAGCGTCTTAATAACGTGAAGAAATTTTATGCCAACGATGGAATGGAAGAGTGGGAAGTTCATGTTTGTCATTTCAGCGGGAAATTGCGTTCATTATGGGAAAGCATTGTTGAAAATGTCCTTTCTCCTGTAATAAGTCGTTTTGATAATAAAGTGAAGATCAAAGGATTATCTAAACTGACAGAGATTACCTTAGAAGATTATAAGACAATAAGTAAATCTTATGGCAACTGTTCACAATGGCTTCATGATGAAAGTGCAAAAATCAACAGTCCACTTCCAAAACCAGACGCTATCCAAGAGGAGATTAATATAATGCGAGAGTGGATTAGACGGCTAAAAAAAGCTCAACAAAATAAAGTTGCAAAAAAAAAACTATAGTTTGAAAATGAGCTGATTGCCTAGTTGACCGTACTAAACTAAACTTATAAAAGTGCTCATTCGCAACATATTGAAATTCAATGTACTAAAAAGATGTGCACTGATTTGGCCATGTCTACATCTCACAGCAATCAAAGGCTACGTAGAGACTAATGCCGCGTTTTTTGGAAAAACGCATGTCAACTCCTACCCCGCAACACCCACCCTCTGGGATTCTCCGGCAGGCAAATCCGGTAGTGACTGGGTTGCGTGTGAATTAATGGCGGAGAGGAAGGGATTCGAACCCTCGATACAATCTCTCGTATACACCCTTAGCAGGGGCGCGCCTTCAACCACTCGGCCACCTCTCCAATAAGGGGGATACGCCGACTGAATAAAATAATCAAGCATTTTATCAAAGTTCCGGACAAGAAATGAGCTTTTTACATCACAGAATAAGAATCAAACAAGAAATATCGATAAATTACAATACATCTCATATCAAATGATACTTCGAAAATGCTTTTCTACTATGATCTACACCATGATAATATCACTAATATGAAACATTTCGATCATATCGAAATCTGCTTCTGTTGAGTCAATCAACATATGTTCCATATGCTATTCGTTTAATCGCTACTAGAATGCAATCCATTCTTTTTATGATTATCAGTAAAATTCATAAAAGGAACTTTTACCCCTTCTGGAAAAATTTGTTGAAGATATTCGAATAGCGAATGAATGAGCTGTTTGCTCTTGTCGCTTTCTATATGACTGGCATATAGAAGCTGCAGTTTTTCTATATATTCATCAATTCGAGATTGAGTAAACACCGTTTTACGGTATTCTCTCCAACGTTCTTGTTCTTTGCTATCTAACGTATGGGAAAAATTACGTGCCCTATATCGAAACAATAACGGTTTCAATCTCTTATCATTAGAATTAATATCCAGCGTCTGCAACTTTTCTGGATCAGTAGCAAGGATAGTGTCCATCATTGCACGATCCGCATCTTGGAAGAATCCATCGTATAATTGAGAATCAACATTATCTGAAGAAATGAAACGATCCTTTTGATACATTGCAATGACTTTTTCTGATATATTCTTCTGCTTACGCAATAACGTTAGATTATCTAAACAGCGCTTGATATCAATCCCTAAACGTGCTGCATTTTTTTCACTCAGCTTATGAATAGGCAAAAGAATTGGACATTTATTGGTATGGACTAACTTTAGAGGTACAGCAGAAAAATCGCCCAATTCCTCACGGCGAGTATACAAGCGGGTATGTAATTCAGAGCTATCCAAATCTTCTAGTACTTGTATATCAGCACTTAAATCACAGACAATAACCGCATTATGATTAACAGGATGCCGAGCTATAGGCGCAATCAAAGTAGTATTACCTCGATAAGCTCCTAGCATACCTGAAATATGTACCAGTGGCTCCATTTCCTCTATATTAATCAATTTTTCTAAACACTTTTTCTCACGATATGAATATAAATAATCAAATAATTTGGGATGTACCCGACGCAACAATTGGACTATCGCCAAAGTAGCATGAACATCCATCTCCGCATCATGCGCCTTGCCATGATCAATGCCATTGGCAGCTACAACGTCCTCAAGACGAAAACTGGGAAGTCCATCTTCTCTCAGAGGCCATTGCATATCTTCATAACAAAAAACATAATAAGCACGGACAACATCCATCAAATCCCAGCGAGAGTTGTTGTTGTCCCAATGCCACCTATATGGATCGCGAAGATTGCGATAGAGCATATAGCGACTAAATTCATCATCGAATCGAATATTATTATAGCCCACAATACATGTATTTGGTTCACTGAGTATTTGGTGAATCTTCCGACAAAAATCAGCTTCCACGATACCATCACGACACGCCTGTTGTGGTGTAATTCCTGTTTTCAATACCGACTCTGGATTCGGCAAATAATCATCAGAAGGCTGACAAAAAAATACATGCTTATCTTCTATCTTTTTAAATTGATGATCAACACGAATGCTGGCAAATTGTGCTGGACGATCTAAAGACTTATCTAAACCAAATGTTTCATAATCATATATTAAGAATTGCTTGTCCATGATTGTTCTTTCGGCAATATAAACAATCTATTAGATTGTAAATAACGGTTTTTTGATGGAAAGATTTACAGCTTAAATCTCATATCAGTTAAAGACAGAAAATATCAATTTTACAACCATGTATTACAATAATCTCAATTTCCTTACAAACACGTCATGTATACCGATAATAATAATGGTATTTATATACATGAATAATCCTATGACACATTCATTATCCCTATCAGACGGGATTCTCAGTCTTCAAAACACGGATCGACCCAATAGAGAATTCTTCTCTGCACAGATTAAGCAGCAATCACCCCCCTCTATAATGCAATGATAAAATATATCAACCACGATCAATGTTTCATATGCATATTTACCATATGAGAGGATATTTCATGCGTATACCAATATTAAACCGATAGAAGCACGGCAAGAGAAGATGGCTTATTATTCTATACAACTATTAAAAGAAGTGATTAAAACGTTCAAAATAACATCTACCATAGACATCCAATCAAATATTTAACAGAAATCCTGACAACAGATGAGTTGCTACTGTTATATGCGCAACAGTTACTCCTTCTTCAGATGATAGGATATCAAAAACCTGATTTGTGACTCCCTGTAATTTTTCATTTTGCATAATATCAGACACAGAACTTCCTGTAGTAATAGCCTTAACTATCATCTCACGTCGTGCAGAATACATCCAATCTAGACCTGCTGATAATGCAAGATTCTCATAATGATCGTCTACAACAACATTATTGGCGACTGATAACAATCTATCAACACCCAAACCTTCTGAAATAGCAGACCACATATCTAAAACTATCAATAAACTCGTATCACATGTTTCTGATATGTTAATTAAATCTGGAACTACCATTAAAAATTGCATACGAACAATCCTACAGGCGAGATCATGTGGAAAACCACTTTGAGTGAATTGCATAACCCGATTACTAAAGCGTTCTGACCACTCTGGTGGTATCTTATCTTGTAAAAGATTGTCAAGTTTATGAAATGCTGCCATAAGACGTTTTATGGCAGAACCTATATCTCCCTTAAGGAAGGTCCCATTTTTTATAAGAAGACGCGTAATATTGACTAAAATCAATCGAATTTCTTCATATATCTTGTTCTGAAGATTCCCGCTAATCTGGTTGTCTAGTTTATCTACCTCTCTCCAAAGAGATTCTAATTCATAACTAGAATATGCTATGAATCCCGCACGAACAACATTTTCCATCGTAGAACCTGTTTCTTTTGCTAAACTTACGACGAAACAAGAACCACCTTGATTAATAATCTCATTGGCCAAAACTGTTGCAATGATAGCCCTCCGTAGCTGATGCTTCATCATATCTTCTGGATATAACTTGCTTAACCTTTGTGGAAAATAATTCAGCAATAAAGTAGAAAACCATGGATCATCTATGAGAGAACTCTCTAATAATTTTTCTGATAATTTAAGCTTAGAATAGGATAGTAAAATTCCTATTTCTGGACGAGAAAGAGGAATCTCATCACGACATCTCTCCTCAAAAGATGTAGTAGTTGGCAAATGCTCAACCTCTCTATTCAAAGAACCTTCTTTTTCAAGCACCTTCATAAGTTGTGAAAAATTCCACATCATAGACATGCCTTTCCGAGCTTCCAAAGAAATAGCCAAGGATTGCAAATAATTATTACGCAAAACAAGTTGTATCACTTCAGAAGTCATCGAATTGAGAATCTGATTACGATCCTCCAAAGTAAGTCTTCCTTCACGCATTGCTGAAGCCAATGCAATCTTTATATTCACCTCTAAATCAGAACAATTCACTCCGCCTGAATTATCAATTGCATCGGAATTAATTCGTCCACCATTTAATGCATACGCAACACGAGCTCTCTGCGTTAACCCCAGATTAGCCCCCTCTCCAATAACCTTAGCCCTCACTTTACCTGCAGTGACACGAACTAGATTATTCGCCCGATCTCCTATATCTATATTACTTTCTTGAAGAGCACTGATATAGGTCCCAATTCCTCCAAACCATAAAAGGTCTACTGGAGCCATTAAAATTGCTGAAATAATTTCCGAAGGCGTGACAGCCTGATGCTTCGAAAAACCTAGGACAGAAGCAGATTCTGGTGTCAGTTGCACAGATTTCACTCTACGTGAAATAATCATACCACCTTGAGATAAAATGTTCCGATCAAAATCTTGCCAACTTGACGATGGGGCATCAAAAAGTCTTTGACGTTCATCAAAAGTTTTTTCTAAATCTGGATTCGGATCTATAAAGATATCCCTATGATCAAAAGCAGCAACAAGCTTGATTTTCCTTGATAAAAGCATCCCATTACCAAATACATCTCCGGACATATCTCCAACACCAGCTACAGTAAAAGGCGTTTTTTGAATATCGATATTCATCTCACGAAAATGTCTTTTGACCGCTTCCCAAGCGCCACGCGCAGTAATCGCCATTTTCTTGTGATCATAACCCATTGATCCACCAGAAGCAAATGCATCATCCAACCAAAAATTTGATTCTTTAGCCACAGAATTTGCTACATCGGAAAAAGTGGCCGTTCCTTTGTCCGCAGCAACAACAAAATAAGGATCATGTCCATCAAAACAAACGGTATTCGCAGGATATACAATTTCTTGTCCTTCAAAATTATCAGTGATAGATAATAACGCACGAACATAAGTCTTATATGCTTCACGCCCTATTTTAAGAATTTCATCTCGCCGTCCTTCAGATGGCAACCTCTTAGGATAAAATCCTCCTTTAGCACCAACAGGAACAATCACAGCATTTTTAACTCTTTGAGCCCTGACCAGCCCAAGAACTTCTGTACGGTAATCCTCTGCCCTATCAGACCAACGCAAACCACCGCGTGCTATCTTACCAAAACACAGATGGATACCTTCAACCTCAACACCATATACAAAAAGCTCTCGATGGAGTTGTGTTGTATCAAGACCATTTATTCGACATGAATCTAATTTAAAGACAAGTGGAACGTCGTATTGATGTTTTTGGAAATAATTTGTACGCGAAGTAGCCATAATCAAATTAATATAACAGCGTAATACAGTATCATCATCCAGACTAGAGACGTTTAATAAAATCGCCTTTATCTCTTGCAAATTTTTCTGAGTGCATTGCTCTCGCATCTCATCAGATAAAGCGGGATTGAAACGATTGTGAAACAAATCAAAAAGCAACTTACTGATAGAGGGATTCTTGCTCAAAATCTGCGCAATAAAGTCTTGTGACCATGTCACAGATGTTTGCCGTAAATATCGAGCATATGAGCGTAAAACGCTTATTTCATATACTCTTAAATCCGTTAGTATAACTAGATTATTAAACGAATCATTATCTACCCTAGCCTGAAAAATATACTTAAAAGCCTCTATAAGAGCATCTTTACGACCTTCCAAATCAAGTCGTAGAGCATTTGGTTTTAGTTCCATCTGATACAAAACGACAAGATGCTCTCCATCATCTGCAAGCATTTGAATCTCAAATGTATCTTCGCTGATAACCGTAAAACCTAAATTTTCAAGAAGTGGTACACGTTTTGACAAAGAAAAGTGCTCGTTCGCATGAAAAATCTTAATCCGAACACTTCCATCCTCCCTACTTGCAAAATCTACGCATAACTTTTCTTTACCCTCAGCACAATCAATAATATAGTGCAAATCTTCTACGGCTTCCTTAGGAGAAAAGACATCTTGAAACATCTGAGAGAATATAAAATGTGGAATCTTTCCTCCAGCACGTTTATAAAACTTTTCTTCCCAACGCGAGACAATAGAACCAATCCCTTCCTCCAAAAATCGTTGGGATGGACATGGTGTTTGTCCGCCTGAACGCCCTATCACGAAATGAATTCTCACCAAGCCTTCTTCTAGAAAGCTGGCATAAAAAGCAGACAGATGACCTACATAAACTTCAGCTAGATAATTACCAACCCTTTCTCGAACAGAAGAATCGAAATCTTCACGTGGTATATAAACCAGTAACGAAACGAATCTATTGAAACGATCGATACGAGGCAGAACGCGCATACGCGGCCTATCCAGAATATCAATGATTTGCTCACAAAAAGACGCTAAAAGCATCGGATCAATCTGAAAGAGCTCATCCCTCGGATAAAATTCTAACGTATTCTGCAACATGCGGCTTGAATGACTATTAGGATAAAAATTAAGAAAATTCTGAACCTTAATAATTTTTTCACGCAATAACGGAATCTTCGAAGCGTTTTGCGAATACGTCAAATGCGTGAATAAACCAACAACACGCAATTCACCTATAATCCGTCCGTCTTTGTCAAAACGTTTAATGCCTATATAATCCATATATGCACGACGATAGACAACAGACATAATATTCGATTTAGTAACAATTAAAAAATCCGGGCCCTCTAAAAAGTCATAAACTTCCGGCGTAATAAGCGTTTTTTCCTGATATAATCTTAAAACCATAACATCAGGATTCTTCAAAATCCCCAAACTTAGCGTACTATCTTGCTCCAAGATTAAATTGTTTTTCTCTCTCACAAGACAATAATATCTCATGCCAAGAAGTTTAAAATTATCCTCTTTCAGCCAATTAAGAAAAGTCGATGCTTCTATCATAGCCTCTTGACTTTGAGCACAAACATTCGTCATTTGAGAAAAAGAATTTTGCACTTCATCCAAAGCAGAAAGCATTGCCTGTGAGTCTTGTGAAACACATTTGAGCTGTCCAATGACGAATCCCAATTCCTGTTTTAGAATATCGGCATCCGTTGGCGCAATTTTTTGAATATGAATCTGGATTAAGCTGATCTGCCGTTGCAAAGAATCAGTGTCCGCAGATGAATATACTTGTAAACCACCATTCTTATCTTTTATAAAAACTGGATGAATAGCCATCATCATATTGCGACGACTCGCACCTATTGCTCCTATAACAGATTGATAGAGGAAAGGCATGTTTTCCACAATAATCGTTACAATACTAACAGGAACTCCGGAAGGATTAATACCTTCAACTTCCCTTATATCTATATATTCACTAGATTGATCCCAACCAAAAAAAATATCGTGTGAAGCAATAGAAGTAAGAGCCAACATTAATGGAGTATACCTCTCTAGGTCATCTAGACTTGCTTTTCCAAACAATACAGAAGCACTTAATGCAGAAAGACCCAAGGCAGCTATCTCTGTATTAACTGTATTTATGATTTTATCTCGTTTCAAATCTCTTTCAGTCACTGTAAATAATCCTCTGGAATCACTCTTCCATCGTCAATAGACACTTAATAATACGACAGGCTTAATTGGTTATTATCTAACAAACAATAATCAAAAAAAATATTTATTTCCTATTACATTGCAATCGAAGTTTTACTAATTGATTAGGAATCAATAATCTATGCAATTAATCTATCTTATAAACAATAGATCTATAATTGAGAATAGACAATGTATCTTATAATCCTCTATTTTTGAAACCTTTGACGATTACACTCTATATACTCAATTTATTAAATTATTTCCCTTTCCCCAATCTTTCATAGTAAAAATATGGAGAATACATGCATGACTGACTTTCCGAATATATTGCTCAAACGCCACAAAAAATTTCTTGAAAATCAGTATAATGAAAAAATATTTCAAGAACTCGCGAATCAACAAACCCCCAAAATAATGATTATTTCCTGCTGCGATTCGCGTGTTGCGCCTGAAACAATCTTCCAAGCCAAGCCAGGAGAGCTCTTCGTGGTACGTAATGTTGCAAATATTGTACCACCTTATGAACCTGACGGACAACATCATGCAACATCTGCTGCAATCGAATTTGCGGTTCAAGGTCTCAATATAAAACATATAGTCGTCATGGGCCACGGTCGTTGCGGAGGAATCCAATCTATCTTAAATCCAAATGAACAACCTCTTTCTCCTGGGGATTTTATTGGAAAATGGATGGATGTCGTGCGCCCCCTCGCCGAAGGAATAACGACAAATAATGCTTTCGAGAAACAAACTATCTTAGAGCAACTATCAATCCGTAACTCCTTAAGGAATCTACGACTATTCCCCTGCATAAATGATCTAGAAAAACAAAACAAATTGCACGTCCACGGCGCATGGTTTGATATTTCCTCTGGCAAATTATGGATTCTTGATCCTCAAAACAATGAATTTATCCATAATTTACAGCAGTAAGATCCATAGCCCCTCATGTCATCATCAATGGCGAAAATGTCTTGTTCCTGTAAAAATCATTGCTATATCATGTTGATCTGCTATTTCAATTATCTTACTATCACGTATAGACCCTCCGGGCTGAATGACGGCAGTCACTCCTGCTTTAATTGCCTCCAAAAGCCCATCAGGAAAAGGATAAAATGCTTCCGAAGCAATAACTGATCCTCGTGTCATAGCCTTTATTCCGGATTTTCTAGAAATATCCTCAGATTTCATAGCTGCAAAACGAGTTGAATCGACTCTACTAGTTTGACCAGAACAAATTCCAACAGAACATCCCCCCTTAGCGTAAACAACAGCATTGGATTTGACGTGCTTTACCACCTTGAAAGCAAACTTCATGTCATTCAATTCTTGGGCACTTGGATGCCTCTTAGTCACTATTGTCAATTGTTGATCATCCACAACACTGTTGTCACGTGTTTGCACAAGAATACCTCCTGTGACCGTTTTAAGAAGCATACCTGAAGCACGGGGATCAGATACTTCGCATGTTTTTAAAAAACGCATGTTTGGCTTCTCAGATATGATTCTTTCAGCTTCTTTAGAAATACCTGGAGCAATAACTACTTCAGTAAAAATTTTTATTATTTCAGCAGCAACCTCCTGATCAACCTCCCGATTAAATGCAACTATTCCTCCAAACGCAGAAACAGGATCACATGCCAATGCTCGACGATATGCTTCCATAGGCGTATCAGACATTGCCACACCACATGGATTAGCGTGTTTTACGATCACACAGACCGCACAATCTTTAGGAGAAAATTCTGAAACAAGTTCATATGCAGCATCAAGGTCACTCACATTGTTATATGAAAGCGGCTTTCCTTGAAGTAAATTAGCATGAGCAATGCCAAGTTTTTTCTCGCTGGTAACATAAAGTGCGGCTTTTTGATGGGGATTTTCTCCATAACGCATCTCTTGTTGCTTTACGCCTGTGATATTTAAGTAATGAGGGAAATCCTCATGTTCAGAATTTGCAAACCAGTTACAAATTTCTGCATCATAAGCAGCTGTTCTGGAAAAAGCTTGAAAAGCCATTTTTGTTCGAAAATTACGACGTATCTTCCCATTATTGTGATCCACCTCAGAAAGAAAAAGAGAATAATCCCTAGGATCGGTTAATACAGTCACATAAGCATGATTTTTAGCTGCCGCCCTAATCATGGATGGACCACCAATATCAATATTTTCAACTATTGTTTGATAATCATCTCTATAACGAGACTCTTCAAAAGGATAAAGATTAACGACAGCAAGATCAATTGATTCCAATCCATATTCACGCATGGCTATGGCATGATCCGCATTATCACGAACACCCAGAAGTCCTCCATATATCTTTGGGTGCAATGTCTTGACACGACCATTCATTATCTCAGGAAACTCCGTAACCTCTGAGATATTTGTCACAGGTATATGCTCCTTTTCAAGCAATTGACAAGTTCCTCCCGTTGATATCAGCTTAACCCCCATCTGGATAAGTTTCCTAGAAAACTCAACAATACCAGTTTTATCATAAACAGATATAAGAGCAGTTTTCACCGATATTTCACCGGAACCCTCTCCTTCGTGACAAACAAAATCCATATAAATCCCTATTTAATTAAACGTAACTGCAGGCAGAAGGAAAACTCCATTACCCCTGATATACCATAAACCAAAACGATTACCTTATCAAAATTTGTCAAAATATGAAAAATCATTTGATTAAATGCCCTGTCTATATAACGAGAGTACTATCCTTGAATATGACTATCAAAAAATCCAAATTTCATTGCACTGTCACTATATCATTCGGCGCAATGCGACTGCAAAACAACCATCCATACCTGCAGAAACACCTTCGATTCCTATCAACATATCCGGAGTAGTACGAATCCATCCTTCTGGAGCGATGCTCATATCAATATTTTTCAAACGCTCATTTTTTGCGGATATGATTTGAGCTAATTCTGGAGAATTTTTAAGAACTTTCTCGACTACTTCTTCGCTATCTTGTTTATCTAGTGAACAATTAGAAAAAACGACTATTCCTCCAGGCTTTACAAGATTCAATCCGCGCAAAAGCAATTTATCCTGGAGGTGTGCTGACTTTTCTATATCCTCTTCATTACGGGTCCACAATACATCAGGATGACGTCTTATCGTACCTGTAGAAGAACAAGGGGCATCCACGAGTACAGCATCAAACAATTTTTTTGGACAATAATCAAAGGCACTAGATTCAATCACATCAGCAAATAAACGTAATCTTTTAAGATTATCTTGAAGCTTGTTCAAACGTCTGCTTGATATATCGAGAGCTACTACCTTCGCACCACCTACAATAAGTTGGGCCGTTTTTCCTCCTGGAGCAGAACATAAATCCAAAATAGATAGCCCTTCCAACCTATCAAATAACTGAACAGGTATTGAAGAAGAAGCGTCTTGGATCCACCAAGCTCCCTCTTCAAAACCAGGAAGAGAAGAAATCTTTTCTTGACATTCTCTGAGACGTATTCCTCCGGTAGGTAATACAACAGCGTTTAATTTTTGTGCCCACATTTCAGTATCAGATTTTACTGTTAAATCAATATGATTTGGCATAAGACAAGCTTCTGATATAGCGTGTGCCGATTTCTTTCCATAAAACTTTTCTAAACGCTCTTCAAACCATTGAGGAATGACTGATATCCCTGAAAAACGCTGTAATAATTCTTTTTTTTCTCGAGAACTTCTCCGCAATACGGCATTAACAAGATTAGAAAAATGTCGATTTTTTTTATCCTGCTTTACCTGCTCTACTGCTAAATCTACAACAGCATAATCTGCCACATCTAAATACAAAATCTGGGCAATAGAGATACGCAATAGCTGCAATAGAACATTGCTCTTCTTAGGAATAGGAAAAGAAAGCAAAAAATCAAGAGTAGCATCAATGCGAGGAAGGAAGCGCAGTGTTGTGTTTAAAATAGCATGCACTAATGCTTGATCTACATGTGGAAGAAGACGGAACGCAGCGTCTCCACTCTCTAGGTCCAATAAACGGCTGAGAGAAATATGTTTTTTCATAATAAGACATAACAAACGAGAAGCAACGAAGCGCACGTTCATTCCTAATTTCAACGCAACCACCTGCCTATAAACATCTGATACCTTGCATAACTGATAAAAAACTTCACGGACCCGACCATTTGCAAACTAAAAAAGACTCGTATTGCAAAGAAATAAACGGGGATTCACTTGTATAATGATATAAACATACACATCAAATACAACATATCCACAACAAAATATTCCTACAAGATAAGAAAGAAAAAACGGAACACGACCTATAAAGCTATTCCAAGAACTACACATAGAGAGTGTCGCCTTCGATTCTCACGTCAACAATATATGAAAATAAATGTGTCCATCAAATAGGAATATACATCACACAACCAACAAAAAATTATTGATCGTATATGTCGTATAATATTTAATATTCCTCAAAAATATTTTATAATGAAGTTCATCAAATATTACGCTAGTCTCTTTATTTAAAATGACTGAGAAATTCCACCAAAGAATCAAGCTCTATATGCAATAACTAATGAGGATACATGAAAAATCCCACCCCTCAAGAACCTCTTTCTTCTATTGCACAACGTGTTTTAGAGGAAGTTCGCCAACGCCAATCTTCTGAGCAAACAAAAGAAAAAAATCCAATAGAAATTGGGGGAAGAAAAGGACCGAACCCTACTCGCTTTGGCGACTGGGAAAAAAACGGACTATCAATAGATTTCTAGTATAATCAACCTTAGAAATTGTATTGATTTTTTCTTAGCATATATAAAAATTTCACAGATAGATTCTCTGAAATACAAGATCAACTACGATGACCAAAGGTAGAATCATATTTTATCATATGCAAATACGAGGTGACGTAAAAACATATATTAATCAAATAAACTGGAGATAGACCTCTCTTTGCAAGTTCTCTGAATAGCTTCACCAAGCAAATGAGCGACAGTCACAATACGTATTTTAGAAGACGACCTTACTAACTGTGTCGGCTGTATAGAATCTGTAATCACAATTTTTTCTAGTTTAGAGGATAATATACGCTCAATAGCAGGAGCCGACAAAACACCATGAGTAATATACGCCGTAACACTAGAAGCCCCCTGTTCATATAAAGCTTCGGCAGCACCACACAGCGTTCCTGCAGTATCAACTATATCATCAATCAGAACGCAATCCTTGCCCTTCACTTTACCAATTACATTCATAATTTCAATCTTTCCTGGGGATTCACGTCTTTTATCCACAATGGCAATCGAACAATTAAGTCTTTTTGCAAGCGCACGTGTACGCACAACCCCACCAACATCAGGGGCAATAGCCATGACTTGAGACGCTTCATAAATACTTTTGATGTCATTTTCCCAAATAGGCAAAGCATACAAATTATCAGTTGGAATATCAAAAAAACCCTGAACCTGCCCCGCATGCAAATCCAATGTCATCACACGATCAGCTCCTGCTTTCGTAATCAAATTGGCAACAAGTTTAGCAGATATAGGAGTGCGCGAACCATGCTTACGATCCTGACGACAATATCCAAAATAAGGTATGACTGCTGTAATACGCTTCGCCGAAGAACGCCGTACAGCATCTATCATAATCAATAATTCCATTAAATAATCATTGGCTGGACAAGAAGTGGATTGGACAATAAAAACGTCTTCTCCCCGCACATTTTCTTCAATTTCCACAGAGATTTCTTTGTCAGAAAAACATTTAACCGAAGCCTTACCCAACGAGATGCCCAGAAAATCACAGATACATTCAGAAAGGAGCCTATTGGAATTTCCTGAAAAAATTTTCATCTACATATGTACCTTTTCATACAGTTCACAACTATTTCTTTGTCTTTAATTTCAAATTTTTCTTCCACATGAAAGCAGATTTTTCCACCAACAATCTATATCATGTCATCACCACTATACTCATGTTCATTATATGAGAAAGATCACACCCACATCAATCCCCCTCTCTTCTGACCGGCAGAAGAGTATTTTTTCCTAAAATCCAACAATTATCGCAAACGCCATAAAAAAACCTCAGTTATTTATAACCTGTTAAGACAATAAATCAATCCCAATGAACTTCACAGAATCCATTCTATCCTGCACAATAGACTGCTTTTATAAATAATCCTCTGGATCAATCAATGAAAAATAAATTAACACACAACAAAAGAATCGTTGTTATACTATTAACTATCTACAAAAGGTATAAGGTCTATCTCCTTATGAGAAACAACCAATACTTTAAACAATACTCCCATACTTGTTTGCTGAGAAGACTCCCCTACCAAACGTTTCACTGCATCCAATAAAATCTCTTTCTTGCCTGCATTTTGTCTCAGAAGAGAAAACATTCTCTGCCAAATTCCAAGTCCCTCTAAAAATTGTCCCTGTGTTATACATCCATTAATATATAACTTGTGCGATAGAGCAATCGACGACAACCTTTGAAAATCAACATGACTAGTAAGATCAGCCTGACCAGAATGCTTTAGCAGCGGATAATATTCATGTCCTTTAACCGCTTGAAGCGTGTCACCTATACTTGATTGAAAATGTCCATAATCAATGATAACAGCAGCTCCACCCTCACATGCCAATCTATCAGAAATAAATTTCATTTGACAATCTCGATAAGGAGACGTTTCAAATATCATACCAGGACCACAATCAACACAAGGAAGAAAATTGCGCTCTACCTCTTGACCTCCTTCACTAAAAATAAGCTCTCCTTGACAATCTATATCAACCATGCGTTCACGCATTCCATTCTTTGTTGTCACAAATTGTTTTATGGGCAAACTATCAAAGAACTCATTAGCAATAAAAAAAGTACATCCTTGAGGAACATCTGAAAGACTGCTACACCAGCTTATCTTCTCGCCATAAGACGATAATTGTTGTTGTTGAATTAATTTTAATCTCTCACTATTCTCAACCATATGAATCGATAAAACAGAAAAAAAACTCGGTCTTAATTTGCAAATTGCGTACAATATATCAACCATCATGGTTCCTCTGCCTGGACCCATTTCTATTAATCTGACACATTGTGGAAACCCATGTTTTTCCCAAGCAGAGACCAAGAAGATCGCCAGCATCTCTCCAAACATCTGACTTATTTCTGGAGCAGTAATAAAATCTCCTGAAGCACCAAATGGATTACACGTCGTATAATAACCAAATTCAGGGTCTGAAAGGCACCATAAAAAATACTGATCAATAGTCATTGGGCCATTTTTTTTAATGAAATCGACTATTTTTTTGTTCAGTTGAGCGCTCAAGAAATGTCTTTTCTTTCTAATGACATCGATCGAAAAATACCCCAAAAACCAATAATCACCATTGGAATTGATAATAATATACCCATCGTCATCCATCCATTCAATAGATAGCCTAATTGAGAATCTGGTTCACGAAAAAATTCCACAAAAATGCGTGCAAAAGCATATCCACAAACAAAAACACTCGTTACCAAGCCTGATCTTTTCAAAGATCCACGAAACACCATTATCTGCCCAATACAAAAAAGCACCAATCCTTCAAGAATTGCTTCGTATAGCTGACTGGGATGACGGGGGAGATTTCCCCCATGAGGGAAAATCATAGCCCATGGAACCCAAGAAACTTTTCCCCATAATTCACCATTGACGAAATTAGCAATGCGTCCAAAAAATATTCCCAGCGGAACAGAGGCTGCAATTAAATCTGAGAAGGTCCAGAAGGAGGTTTTATGAAAACGAGAGAACAAAAATAAAGATACAAACGCACCGATCAATCCGCCATGAAAGGACATGCCACCTTCCCAAACATATAAAATATGCATTGGATATTCTAAAAATATTTCCAGATTATAAAAAAGAACATATGCTAAACGCCCACCAATGATGACACCCATAGCCACCCAAAAAATACAATTTTCTTGACAATCACCCTTCCTATAAATGATATTTTCGAGATTTTGTTCCTCTGTCCACAATGATTGTGTATTAAATAAGCGTCTTATGTACCAAATACTGAACAGTATTCCCAGCAAATAGGATAATCCATACCAACGGATAGAGAGTGACCCCACTGATATTGCAATAGGATTAATTTGTGGATACGTCAGGATAGATGTTAGCATGATTGTATTCCCCATTCGTGGCTGTTCTTTCTCAGGAGTTCATCTCAATATTATCCAATGGTCAAGCCTAATATTATTCAAAACAAACATCAATATATCAACCATGATATCATTAAAGTGAGCTATACCTTGTAATTATAGGTTTTTTGCGATAGGATTAGAATTATTATCTTCTTTTCAAGGATTATATTAATGTCATTTAAATCCGATCACATTTTTAAACGCGCTTCTGATTTTGCGCATTGCGCTTCTGAAGCTTTCAGGGGAATATCGAAGGAAGCAGAGTCTGCCGCTCATATTAAACTGCAAAAAACCATGAATTCTATGGGAGTTGTCCGCAGAGAAGAACTTGAAGCGATGAGATATATGACCTCTAAAATACATGATGAATTATCATCTCTCAGTGAGCGCTTGGATAAACTTGAAAAAAAAGTATCAAAGCTTTAATTTTATATACAAAACAATAAAAACAGGCAAACCACCATCTCTTTCATACCACAAAATGATACAATGAAAGTTACATGTTCTATATGCCAATCCATCTTGCTCGATGGTCTCTTTTCCTACAAACGGTATTTAAAAACAGCACAAGAATATTGGCGAGACTGTATTGTCAATGATTATATAAGAGTACGCAGTATCGCTTTATAAACGTCAAATAAGCTCGCCAATGCCCAATCTAAAATATCTTAAAGAACCTCTTGCCCCCTCTATCCTCATTCAATCCAATAATCTGATTATTCCTGTAATAATTAATGATATAACAAATGCCCTATCCTGAGGACATTGCTTAGCGTGTTTTCAATAAATCACGGATTTCCGTAAGAATTGATACTTCGGACACCTTAACTGCTTCAGCTTCTTCTTTGTGATGGGCTAATTTATTAACAAACTGTATGAGGATAAAAACAACAAATGCTAAAATCAGGAAGTTTACGATAACGCTAATAAAACTACCATAAGCAAAAACAGCCCCTTGTTTACGTGCCTCTGAAATAAGAGTAGATTTAACATCTGAACTTAATGGAAAAAAATAATCAGAAAAATCTGCCCCATTACCTATAACGAATCCCACCAATGGCATGATAATATCTTCTACAAGAGATTGAACTACACGGCTAAAAGCCCCTCCAATGATAATACCTACTGAAAGATCTATTACGTTTCCCCGCGCAATGAACTTCTTAAAAGAATTTATAAAAGATGTACTCGTCCCCATTTTTTATTTTCCTTATGTCAAATTAAATGATCTAAATATATAATTTTTTTATCAATTCTATGCTGTAATATTACCTGAAATTAACTATAAATGATTCTTATACCAGCGTTAGATCTTCATTTTGGAAATAAATTATTAACAATCCATAAACAAATAATATTCTAATAGATTCTAATCATATTTTCAGACAGACAATCCATGTTCTATCTATACACTAAAGCCTCAACACCCACCTGAAAATAGAGCTGTAATGACAAATATGATATATCAATATTATCCAAAATCTATGTAATCGATACCATCTCAATATTATAGATAGTCAAATAAATATTTGAAAAACAACAATTCTATTGTCAGCAATATCAATAGATTTTGAATAAAATATTTTTAATTTGTTAAAAAATAAATTCCCATGATTTTACACTGTACATATTGGCTTATAATATATTTTATAAACAAAACAATACTGTAAAAAACACTATAACCATGAACAAAGTTGATAAAATTTCAAAAATACTTTAATTCATATATATTGAAATGATGCTCCATTAATAGATCGATAGATGCATAATTCCACGAATTCATAGGATATCTTTATATTTTTCCAAAACTAAAGAACATTCACATGTCACAAAAAAACGCTCAATCTTGGGAAAAAATACATATGACTTATGAATCTATTCGAATACATAAAGGCATAAAGGCATTATGGAAAATATTCATTGCATTTAACATAGCCATCATTGGAATGGAATCACAGTCATATGCCCAAACAAAATATGCTAGCATTGTAATTGATGTCCGCACAAATAAAACAATCAATCAGTTCCAACAAGATAGTAAACGATATCCAGCATCTCTCGCAAAAATGATGACTCTCTACATTATTTTCGAAAATCTAAAAGCAAAAAAAATTGATCTAACTACAAAAATTCCAGTTTCTAAAACATCTACTATGCAACCTCCTTCAAAGCTTTACTTAAGGGAAAATATCCATTTTACAACAGAACAAGGAATTTTAGCACTTATTACACGTTCTGCAAACGATGTTTCTACAGCTTTTGCAGAGTTTTTGAGTGGATCAGAAAAACAATTTGCAAAGGTTATGTCTGATAAGGCTAAAGAACTTAAAATGAACAATACCGTGTATAAAAATGCCAGCGGTCTTCATCACATAGGACAGGTAACAACAGCGCGTGATCAGGCAACTCTTGGAATATTGCTGAGAAAAAATTTTCCGCAATATTATAAATATTTTTCAGTTCGCCAATTTCGATATAAAAATAGAATTATCACCAATCACAATAAATTGCTAGGACCAGCACATAATATAGACGGAATTAAAACAGGATATACCCAAGAATCAGGATTTAATATTGCTACGTCTGTAAAAACTCCTGATATATCGCTTCTTGCCATTATAATGGGAATGCCCACCCATCAAGCACGAGACCAAAAAACTCTAAAACTAATTGCTCTATTTCACAAACAAAACAACCGCAAGCGCAGTCAAAAGCATAAAAAAAATCACAAAAAGATTGTATCCAAAAAATCCCCTTCTATAACGAAGCCCTCACAGACTCCTCTCTTAGAGCCATCATTGAAACAATATCTTCCTCCAAAACCTTTATTCATAGATTATAAAAATCAAACCATCATCACTGCCTGTACAAAAAAAATTTAATGCATTAAATTGATTAACGTTTTCCTGAAATTCTCAGTTAATATTTTGCTTATTATATTCATACCATTATGTAATCTCTATTGCATGCCAATTGTATATATCATCAGAAGTTGATTTTACTTCGACACAGCGTGAAGCACGTTTTAAACAATCTAAAATTAAAAAAATATAGCAAAATTACAATGATAATCTTCAAAGATTTTTTACTCTATTTTCACAGTATTTGCGTATGATCAGGGAAATTATCCTGATTTTATTGAGGTATACGGATCTATAGATGGAAACTAATAATTATTATTCAGAGAATATCCTGAATAAAAATAGAAAGATAAGAAATGTAAAACCGCTTATCCAAATCTTTCAGGAAATAGTGATGCGCGCAATCGTAACCAATCGACAAAAAAATATAAAATCCATGACCAGAGAATTTATAGAATCATGGATGGCATACAATTCACGTGCATGGAGAATAAATCAACCTAGGACATATGTGAGGATTCATCTCTCTATTCATAAAAATAGTCTTCCTGTACTGATACATATCGGAAATATACAAAACAGAAAGACTAAAAACGAAAAAATCTAGGCTACATGCGTATTCCCTTGATATAAAAAACACGCATATTTATAATATTCTTCCAAAAGAACCCAAAGAAGACATTTCATGTAACAAAAACTAATAATAAATCACAATACCCAGCTCTATCATCCCTATCACTTAATATTTAAAGATAGAAACCAATTAAAACAATCAAAGTTCCCATTCTCATTATTAAATTGTTCTCCACTTTTATTGTTTGGAACAGCTGCCTTACTAACCTGCAAAAGAACAGATGGAATTTTCTTTTCTTTTGCCTGCTCTATAAGGCGCTCAATATCATTTATAGAAAAGACCTTTTGATTATTAACGGAAACAATATACATTCCTGCTCTAAGACCCTTCTTTGCTGCTTCCGAACTTGGATCCAAGAAAAGAATACGCACAGTCTTCTGATCTTCAGAATTAATTTCCTGTAGATTGATTCCTAATAATTCCTTGGTACTTGTCATTTTTTCTAATCTTGTTTTTTCTACAGAACTACTGCCTAAAACCAGATAAACAGGATGTTTTCCTCCTCCTTTACAGAGGGATAGCTTTATTTTTGTTCCAGGACCATTAGAGCCTATACGCCAGGCAACATCGTTTGGGTTTTTGATCTCCTTACCATCCAATTCACAGATAACATCACCTATCTTAATTCCTGCTTTTTCTGCTGGAGATTTCTTAATTACAGACGAAACAAGTACACCATTTATATTCTTCAATCCAAGAGGAATCGCCAAGTCTTCTGTCAAATTTTGCATAACAATTCCAACCCAACCACGATCTACCACACCTTTTTCAATCAAAATAGGCACGATCTTCGTAACAACGGACGATGGAATAACAAATCCAATCCCCATATTGCTACCTGAAAAATTCAAGGTAAGAATGTTAGCATTTACTCCAAGAACACCTCCTAAAACATTAAAACAAGGGCCACCGGAATTTCCTTTATTGATCATGGCATCAATTTGTATATATTTTGCCTGTATATTCGGACCAATAGAACGATTACGAGCCGATACAATCCCAGCATTTACACTTCCACGGAGACCCATAGGACTGCCAATAGTGAATACTGTTTCACCAACACGGACATTATCCGAATCTGCAAATTCTACAGGAACAAATTTCTTGCTACTTTTTCTTTCCACCTTTAATACAGCTAAGTCAGTTATCGCATCACCTCCAACTAACTTTGCTGGCAGCTCTGTATTATCATCAAGAATAACAGTAAACCTGACACCATTTTCTACAACATGGTTATTAGTTACAATATAACCATCTTTGTTGAAGAAAAAACCAGACCCTGTGTTACTAACAACTCTTCCAGATTCATCATCTAGTCCTTTCTTACGAAAACGATCACGGAAAAATTTTTGCAACAAATCCTCCTCAATATCATTTGGAAAACCGGATCCATTCCCTGCTTCAAGAGCCATTTTTGCTCTTAGATCAAATTCAACACGCAGCGATACGACAGAAGGAAAAACTCGCTCTACCACAGGCGAGAGATCAACTGAAGCAGAAGAAATACCACCGCCGACAAGACATGTACAAACTAGCGCCATGGTACAAACAACCGTTCGAACGGATAAAACCTGAAATTTAAACATATTTGATCAATCCACTCTAAATCACACAAAAACTACAATATCAAGTCAAACGCACAACGGATATGCCCGCAAAAAATGGATACAAATATCTGCTTCTTATCTATCTCATCAATTGCTAAACTAATGAACAAAAATAATTCAGTATCAGTATAATACAATCAACATAAAGACAACAACAAAGGTACCGGAAAATTTTCCACAATACAAAACTTAAATAAAGTCCCTAATAATTTTACTGGATTAATACGAACTCTTCTCCTTGGTATCAGAGCCAATCTTTCCTTCTGGTAAGCACGCCTCGCCATACCATGCAACAACCTTCAAAAACCTCTCTACCGGACAATTCACAATAAACCTTAAAGGAAAAAAATCTTATGACTTGACCTAATCTTACGTGTGTACCAATTAAACATAATTATGCTAAATAAAAAATTTTAATATTAGAATAATATGATGTTATAGAAGATAATTTTTCTCAGATGAAAAGAAATATGTTACTGATTGAGTCTCAATATTGACAAACTAAACCCAATAACAAATGATCATTCACTCATCCGTCACATGAAACATTATTAGGATTAGACTCATTAGAGATTGTCCATGATAAAATCGTCATCATATTAAGGGAGCATACTGTCGCCCCCTTCCCATTAATGCCAATAGACATTATAAAAAAAAGCACACAAGTATAGAGTTGCGCACCTAAAAGGGTTCTGTTAAGATGGGTAGATCGTGTGATCGACCTATAAACGCAATAGATGTTATAAATTCAGCTCATGGAAAATATATGACATATGTGGTCACTGAAAATTGCATCTTATGCAAGCATACAGATTGTGTTGAAGTTTGTCCCGTGGATTGTTTCTATGAGGGAGAGAATTTTCTAGTAATTCACCCTGACGAATGTATAGATTGCGGGGTCTGTGAACCTGAATGTCCTGTGGACGCCATTAAAGCCGATACTGAACCGGGATTAGATCTTTGGTTAAAAATCAATGCCGAATATGCCACGCAATGGCCTAATATAACGACCGCAAAAGATAGCTTGCCAAATGCCGCCGAAATGGATGGAGCCGAAGGAAAATATGAAAAATATTTTTCTCCTCATCCCCCGAAAGATTCCTAGAAAATTCTCCCGCTGATTCCTTTACATTAATCATTTATACATTATTTTATGTGCTTAGGAAAGTTAATTCTTGATTAGCGTATATTTTCTGGTATAGTTGATCGATCCTGTTTTTATTTTTTTATAATTTTTCTAGGAGGCAATTCATTGACGCCGTTGTTTCTTTGGGGTCATAGCGTTGGTAATTTGGGATATAGTGAATTATCGAGAATTTTGGGAAAAATTTTCTTGATTTAGTTCTTGTTTTTTTACCACTCGTTGATTCCTATTTGATATGATGTGCAATAAGGGAGTTTTTAATGACAGTCCAACAGAAAATAGATGCAGTTCGTCAAGGATTCAAGACTGGCGAACATATTGTTTATCCCACTCATGGTGTTGGAACTATTACTGCAATAAAAGAACAAGAAGTTGCAGGTATGAAGCTTGAATTGTTTGTAATTGCCTTTGATAAAGATAAAATGTGCCTCAAGGTTCCCGTGGAAAAAGCAATTAACATCGGTATGAGGAAACTGTCTGAAGCGCATTTCGTAGAGCGAGCTCTGAACCTGGTAAGGGGAAAGGCACGCATAAAGCGTACAATGTGGTCTAGGCGCGCGCAGGAATATGATGCAAAGATAAATTCTGGCGATCTAATTGCTATTGCAGAAGTCGTGCGTGACTTGTATCGTTCCGACGATCAACCTGAAAAGTCTTATTCCGAACGTCAACTATATGAATCCGCACTGAATAGAATGGTAAGAGAAGTAGCCGCCGTAAACAGCATTTCTGAACCCGAAGCCATCAATCTGATTGAGTGCAATCTATCTTCAAAAAGGTCCAAGGCAGAAAAATCAGCAAGTGGTAATCAAGATAAGGCCGCATAGAAACCTTCAAAAGATCCGCATTTATTGCAAGGATGATTTCAATATACTGCTTTTGCTTTATCTCTTCTCTCAGTTCATTTAATTATTCTTCACAGAATTGTTTTTACAATGCATTTTTCAGATATTTTTTATTGGTTTATTTCTTGGGTGTCTTTTTATTTGAGATTTTTCTTTGATTGCCCTCTAATGATATTGACCAAGTTCGCAGATACAAAAATATGTCCAAAGTAAATTATAGCATTGATTTTAGAAGGTCACCGTACTATAAAAATATTCGTGTATTTTGTCGTTTCAAGCATACTGATCATAGAAGATTCGAAATTTATCATATTTTCGTGATCGTTCTCAAACATTTGTCCAGTTTATAAAGGAAATAAGAATCCATGGATCAAGAATATTTCCAATTAAGCACAGTCGTGCGGGAGAAGTTTGGAAAAGGAGCTTCTCGTTTGTTACGTAAAAATGGCAATATCCCCGCCATAGTTTATGGGAATAAATCGATTCCCAAGCCAATCACATTATCTTCAAAAGATATATCCAAAAGATTGCATAGTAGAAATTTTATGACGACCGTTCTCATGCTTGATCTTGGAAAAGAAAAAATACGTGTCTTGCCAAAGGATTATCAACTTGATCCAGTAACTGATAATCTGATCCACGTTGATTTTCTACAAATATCCGAATATTCTACTATATCTGTACAAATCCCTGTTCATTTTTTCAACGAGAATAAATGTCCTGGATTAAAGCAAGGGGGAAATTTAAACATTGTATGCCATGAAATCGCCTTGCTATGTCCAGCAAACAATATTCCCGATTCAATCTCTATTGATCTTAATGGTTTAAAAATCGGTGATAGCACGCATATTTCAGATGTATCTCTTCCGCCAGGAACTTCCCCTGTATCGCACACTAACCTTACAATAGCCTCCATTACTCCGCCTACGGCCAAGGATTCAGGCTCTGAGACATAAATCTTTGTTTTCTTTGATAAGATACTCTCAAAAAAGTAATTATTATCTCATAATAGTGATGCAAGTATCTGTTGGGGAGTATTTATGTATTTTTTTCAGTAGATTGGGCTTTCGTATCTGTTACTATCCGTATTCCCAATTCACGAAGTTGAGTAGGACTCACGGAAGCTGGAGATCCCATCAGAAGATCATAAAACCCTTGATTCATAGGAAACAATGATACATCTCTCACACTCTTAGATCCTAAAAGAAGCATCACTATACGATCAATACCTGCTGCCATACCTCCATGTGGAGGCATTCCACATTGAAACGCACGGTATAATCCTCCAAAACGACTTTCGACAACTTCCTGACTTATTCCAACATTAGCAAATGCTTTAATCATTACATCAGACATGTGATTGCGAATTCCTCCCGAAGCAATCTCAAATCCATTGCATACTAGATCATATTGCAGAGCCTTTATAGACAATAGATCATCTCGCTCAAGATCCTTCATCCCTTCCTTTGGCATAGAAAAGGGATTGTGAGCAAAATCTATTTTACCCTCTTCTTCATTCCACTCATAGAAAGGAAAGTCTACAACCCAACAAAACTCAAAACTATCACCTACAATAATCCTTAATTCTTGAGCAATATGATTCCGTGCCTCACCAGCAAATTTACAAAATTTCTGAGGATGTCCTGCAATAAAAAAACATGAATCTCCATCTTGGAGATCAAGAAATGCACGAATAGCCTCCGTATTCTCAGGATTCAAATACTTAGCAACAGGCCCCTTCCCTATTAAATATTCTCCATCCAAGCGCCAAAATATATAGGCAAGCCCAAGTTGTCCTTGCGACTGTGCCCACGAATTAATCTTATCACAAAAAGAACGATTTCCACCTTTTCTAGCTGGAATTGCCCAAACTTCACATTCTGAATCAGAAGACAAAATATTAGAAAAAACTTTAAATCCAGAATTGACAAAATGATCCGTGACATTTTGCATAATAATAGGATTACGTAAATCAGGTTTATCCGATCCGTATTTACGAATCGCATCATCATAGCTAATTCGTGGAAATTTGCTTGTTACTCTCTTTCCATCAGCAAATTCCTCAAAAACACCCCGCAAAACATCTTCCATAGTCCTTAGAACATCTTCTTGTTCAACAAAGCTCATTTCAACATCAAGTTGATAAAACTCACCAGGAAGCCTATCCGCCCTAGGATCTTCATCTCGGAAACAAGGGGCTATTTGAAAATAGCGATCAAATCCTGACGCCATCAGCAGCTGTTTATATTGTTGTGGGGCTTGGGGTAGAGCATAAAAAAGACCTTGATTGACTCTACTTGGGACAAGAAAATCCCTAGCCCCTTCTGGAGAAGTAGCTGATAAAATTGGAGTAGAAAATTCAATAAAATTCTTTTCACTCATACGACATCGCATAGAGGAAATGATCTGAGATCGTTTAACAATATTCTTATGCAAAGTCTCTCGACGCAAATCAAGAAATCGGTATTTGAAACGAATGTTTTCAGGATAGTCTCGCTCACCAAAAACCGGCAAAGGAACCTCCTCTGCTACCGACAGAATTTCTATTTTCTGTGCATATAACTCAATCTCACCAGTTATAATATTGGAATTGATAGTATCTTCGCTTCTCGTCCTCACTATCCCATCGATACAAAGAACCCACTCACTCCTAATAGATTTAGCAATATCAAAACAAGAAGAATCAGGTGTTATAACTACCTGCGTTATACCATAGTGGTCACGAACATCGAAAAAAATAACACCTCCGTGAGGACGAACGCGATGTATCCAACCGGCAATGCGCACGGAAGAATCCACATCATGAATTCTTAGATCCCCACAAGAATGAGTCCGGTAACGATGCATAATACACTAAAAACCTTTAAAACGCCTGATACTTCAATCTTTTAATATCTCAGCAACAACAACACCATCATTGGAAAACACACCAATATCATTCACTTAGCAATACCTAATATAACTTTTAGGATATTCAGGAAAGCAAAAAATTGCTGCACTGCCCATTATTATTAAATAAATCGCGACTTTTCAATGATGTATAAATAATAAAACAAGGAATACAAATCTATCAGTTTAATTTTCTACATTCAATCGCATAGGTAAAACCAAAATCAATCTCCGGCTTACGCATAATGTAAGACATAACATACAGAACCTGTGATTTTCCATGTCTACCGTAGCAAACAACCTATAGGAAAACAATTCCTAGTATACCTGAATCCATCAAAAATTCTGCGGAAAAAATCATGTTTATCAAACATTTACTATCTAGATAACTATTCACATCAATTCCTATAATTTTTTTCCTTGTACATAAGATCCATGAAATAAGAAAATAGATACCGACTATCATGCGGACCAGGAGAAGATTCAGGATGATGCTGAACAGAAAAAACTGGACGATCAACAAGACGCAAGCCACAATTGCTCCCATCAAATAGAGAAACATGAGTTTCTTCTACTCCTCTTGGGAAAGTATTCGGATCTATAGCAAAACCATGGTTCATAGATACTATTTCTACTTTTCCATTCAACAGATTCTTGACAGGATGATTGGCACCATGATGCCCTTGGTGCATTTTGATAGCTTGAGCTCCTAGAGCTAATCCTAGCAATTGATGTCCTAAACAAATTCCAAAAATAGGAACGCCCGAAGCAATAAGATCCTGAACAATAGGAACAGCATAAGAAGCTGTCCCAGAAGGATCTCCTGGACCATTCGAAAGCACTATTCCGTCTGGATGAAGAGATAAAATATCTTCAGATGAAGTATCTGATTCTACGATAGTTATCTTACAATTTAAACCTGCCAATATTCTCAAAATATTGCTTTTAACACCATAATCAATGCACACGACATGGTATTGAGCACTGCTTCTCTCTAAAGTGGAAGGTTTTTTATCCCACTGCCAAGGCTTCTCTAACCAATCTCTCTTTTGAGATACCATAACACTTTTCGTTAACTCAGAACCTTTTAAACCACTCCAAGTTCTCGCACGCTCCCTGAGCAATGCAATATCGAACTGACCATCC
Organism: Candidatus Liberibacter ctenarytainae; assembly: GCA_016808295.1. GTDB lineage: Bacteria > Pseudomonadota > Alphaproteobacteria > Rhizobiales > Rhizobiaceae > Liberibacter > Liberibacter ctenarytainae. The sequence goes on along the minus strand of SEOL01000002.1, from coordinate 94,932 downwards.
GCATGGTGTGCAATAACAACATTTGAGACACCATGCTCACGTATCCATATTGTCATAGCTCGCGTATCCACTCCTGACAGGCCAATAATCCCACAAGATTTTAACCAATCATTAAAATGTATTTGCGCACGATAATTGGATGGTTCTGTGATCTCAGTTTTCAGAATAACACCAACGGCACCCTTAAAGCCTTTGGTGGATAAAGACTCATAATCTTCATTGTTGACACCAACATTACCAACATGCGGAAATGTAAAATTAACTATCTGCCCCACGTAGGATGGATCAGTTAAAATCTCTTGATGTCCCATCAAAGACGTATTAAAACAAATCTCAGCCTGAACAGATCCTATCGCACCACAACCTGTTCCTTCGATAACACTACCATCTGCAAGAACTAGGACTGCAGTAGGCTTCTTGATTTTCCAGGGAGCCGTCATCATCATAGATTAACCCCTTTATAAATTACTATAGACCTACCTCGGAAGTAGTAGAATTACCTCATGATTGATCACACCATGGCGTAAGAAATAACATGTTAATTCTTATGTTTTATAATTGTCAGCCAATACAATCAGCTATAATCCATATTATTCATGCATATAAAAAATATGATTTCAATAATTATCAATCAATTTTTCCTTTATTAATTAGACGTTTCGTTAATAATAATATTATAGAGATTTGACAAAAACAATGTGAATAAAAGTAGATGATTAATTGCTTGTGTATTTCCGTTTCAATTTGAGTTATAGGTAAATATATTTTATAATGTTTTTTTCCCGCCTCCAGGATTTCTATAAACGAGGCACACGTAATGAATACAACGAGGAGAATGTAATGAAACCTAATAAAGACACGGTGTCTTGCAATGGAGGAAAATGTAAAATGGGGCGATTTCGTTGTAAATTAGTAGGGGCATCCATATTACTGCTAGTCGGACTATCGATAGCGGCTTGGTTTTTCTTGCATAATTCAGATAAGAAGCCAACAATCCCTGAGGAAGATACTTTTTCTCAAGCCGTGATCCTATTTAATGAAAACAAATTAGATGATGCTCAGACTGCTTTTGAAAGAGTACTATCTCACGGCAAGAACTCTGATTTACCCCTAAGCCGTATGTATATTGCGACACTGCTTGAAAAGAAAAATGATATATCTAATGCTATAACTAAATTCTTAGAGATTGCCCATGACAATTCTATCCCTCCTGTCATTCGGTATGTAGCTAATATCCGTGCTGCTTGGCTCTCGGTTGATACGGCGCCCCACGATGATATTATAAAAATGTTGCAAAAATTAAGCGATCCTTCAAATCCTATGTATTATTCTGCACAAGAAATTATTGGGCTTTCCGCATTAAAATCTGGGGATATTAAAAAGGCAAAAGGTATTTTTGAGGCAATAAAGAAAGATCCGAAAGCTCCTTCTGGAGTTGCAGACCGTAGTCAGATGATCCTGAGTAATATTACATCTACATACAATATGTAATAGAAAAAAGTTCTATGGTATATACAATCGCTATTGTTGGATCTCCTAACGTAGGAAAATCTACTCTTTTTAATCGTCTTGTTAAACGTAAGATGGCTATTGTAGGTAATCGCCCTGGAATAACGCGTGATCGGTTATATGAAACAGCGCATATCAATGGATTTGAGTGTAATATTATTGATACCGCTGGAATAAACATTGAGGATAGTGATCTTCTCGCAAAGGAAATCAACAATCAAACAGAAAATGCACTTTGTGAAGCCGATCTGGCTCTATTCGTAATTGATTCTAAAGCAGGGGTTACTCCTTATGACCATTTGATTGCAAAGTTTCTGAGAAAAAAAGGTATCCCCATTGTTGTCGTTGCCAACAAGATGGAAACACGCATTTCCCAGAGCAACTTTTATGATATTTTTTCCTTCGGATTTGACACAATAGTGGAGATTTCTGCTGAACATGGACAGGGCATATCGGATCTTTGTTGCGTCATTATAAAATATCTTGAAAAAAAGTATCCTCATTCCCAACCACAAGAGCCTGATAACTCTGAGAAAATAGATGAATTTTCAGATAAAAGAACCGTTACGAAAAACAAATATACGAATTCTTCTCATAGCTCTCCAAAGCCTTTACGTATTGCAATAGTTGGAAGACCCAATGTTGGAAAATCCACTCTTATAAACCATTTTCTCGGTTATAATCGTCTTTTAGCAGGTTCTCAGGCTGGTATGACTCGCGATTCAATTACTGTCAGTTGGAATTGGAGGAATCATCCAATAGAAATGCTTGATACGGCAGGGATTCGAAAACCTGCTCGAATTATTGAGCCAATAGAAAAACTTTCAGTAAGTAAGAGCCTTAAATCTATGCGTATTTGCGAAACAACAATTGTTGTTTTAGATGCTACAATGCCATTCGAAAAACAGGATTTGCGCATAATTGATTCTTCTATTAAAACAGGACGGGCAGCTATTCTAGCATTTAATAAATGGGATAAGGTTACCAACAAACCAGAACTTCTTCAAGAGCTCCAGGAAAAAGCAATAAATAATTTGCCACAGGTAGGAAGAATCCGAACGGCAACTATTTCAGGATATACAGGAGAAGGTCTTGATGATCTAATGAGTGCTGTGCTAGAAATCAATGAATTATGGAAAACACGCATTTTAACTGCTCGTCTTAACTCTTGGTTGGGAAAAATACAGATACAAAATCCACCCCCAGCAGTATCTGGTCGCTATCATCGCATCAAATACATTACGCAAATAAAGTCATCTCCTCCTTCTTTTATATTATTTTGCACCTCTCCCCAAGCAATATCTGAATCCTATAAAAGATACTTGATGAATAAGCTACGTATAGATTTTTCTTTGTCAGGAATCCCAATTCGCATACGGTTTCGGTCATCTAAAAATCCATATGTTTAAGCATATATGGAATACTTTAAATCTATGCTTATATAGAAATGGACCAGATAATTCCCTAAGAATGAGATTCAACCCATCATAAAACTTTACAACATATGCAACAACAACCTATATCAGAATTAACTAGATGGATGATACCTTAATCTCTGAAAATCGCATTTTTGGCCTCTGATCAAAGGAAAAATTATTTTTTGATTTATACTATCATCCAAAATATTTTTCAATAAAAGTACTTCTCTTCATCTAATTCACGATGAATACACACAATCAAACTCGTTTAAAGGTCAGATAAGTCGCAGTACGACCAGCAGATTGAGCTTTCCTCTCATAATAAGTAGGAATCCAATCATGAAAAGGCGTCAACCAATCAGCACTTTCTTCTGCAATCCACTGAAAATCACAATGATTACAAAAATTAAACAACGTCCAATTAACATAACTATCAATATCAGAAACAAAATATAACATACCATCTTTTTTTAAGATTCGTGAGAAACGCTCAAGGTTTATTGGAGAAATAAATCTTCTCTTCAAATGCTTTTTCTTTGTCCAAGGGTCTGGATATAAAAGGTAAATGACATCAATACAATTATTAGGCAGCCAATCTAATAAATAAATGGCATTATTATGATAAAGACGAACATTAAATAATTTTAATTCCTCTAATCCTCTAATACATTGTGCCATTGAATTTATAAATGGTTCTATACCAATAAAACCAGTATTAGGCATCTCAGTAGCACGTCGAAGCAAATGCTCCCCTCTACCAAAACCTATTTCCATCCTCACTTGATTAACAGGAAGTGGAAACAGAGTATTTAATGGAACTGGCGGAGGAGAAATACAATCTATTTCCCAAACAGGCAAATGATCCTTGATTAGATGTGTATGATACTCACTTAATGACCTACTGCGGCGACGCCCATAAAATACTTCAGATGGACCATACTTCCTGTTTTTATACATGACAAATCAAAAATTCACAATTTTCCTGAGAGGATCAACCAATTTCAATGATTCCCAAGGGAAAAAACCATTCTGATCTGCTCTACGTCCAAAATGACCATAAGCAGCAGTTTTTGCATAAATAGGGCGATTAAGATTAAGATGATCTCGAATCCCAGAAACAGAAAGATCCATCAACTCACTAATTGCTTTTTCAATACAATCCTCACTGACTCGACCGGAATTATGAAAATTTACAAAAATTGATAATGGTCTTGATATTCCAATAGCATACGAGAGCTGTATGGTACAACGATCAGCTATACCACTTGCAACAATATTCTTTGCCAAATATCGCGCTGCATAAGCAGCAGAACGATCAACCTTTGTTACATCTTTTCCTGAGAAAGCTCCCCCCCCATGCGGAGCAGATCCTCCATACGTATCTACCATAATTTTTCGTCCTGTGAGTCCTGCGTCTCCATTAGGCCCCCCCACAACAAATTTTCCAGCGGGATTTATATACCAACGACAATCATCTGATATCTTAATACCCTCTAAAGCCCTAAGTATATAGGGCTCTACAACAGAACGTACTTTTTCTCGATTCCAAGTAGGATCTAAATGTTGTGTAGATAAAACGATAGCTTTAACTTCAGATGGCACATTATCTATATAACGAATAGTGATTTGGCTCTTTGCATCAGGACCCAATCTAGATACATCACCATTCTCGTTCTTGCGAGCCTTAGCAAGCAATCGCAGGATACGATGCGCATAATAGATAGGAGCAGGCATAAAATGCTTTGTTTCTCGACAAGCATATCCAAACATAATACCTTGATCACCAGAACCTTGATTTCTACGATCATCAAAAGCACTATCCACTCCACGTGCAATATCAATAGATTGAGAGTGCAATAATATCTCGATATGAACTGTCTTCCAATGAAATCCATCTTGTTCATAACCGATAGAACGTATGACTGAACGGACAACCGTTTCAAATTTCTTTTTGTCTACGACAAGAAAACCCGTTACAGAATCCTCCTTTAAGAGACTTTTCGGAAGACGCACCTCTCCCGCCACTATCACCTTATTGGTCGTAACCATGACCTCACACGCAACACGGACATCTCGCACATCCATCTGGCTTACTATAGATTCACGATAAACAAAATCGACAATCTCATCAGATATCCGATCGCATATCTTGTCAGGATGACCTGCTGAAACGGATTCACTCGTAAAAAGATAATCTGAACGCATTTTATACCTCTAAAATATTTTTCATTATGACAAGAAAGAATATTTATAGATACACAAAATGAGATTAACCTATTATCTGCTTATCTATAATCTACTATTCAGTCTCATCCTTCTCTAGTGGAACTGTTTTCTTGTTTACAAATACTATAGACTTAATCAAGTCTATCACTCTCTGCCGAATCTTAGAATCCTTTATTTGAACAAAATACCGATTAAGTTGTAATCCTTCAGAAGAAGAAAGAAAGTCTATGACAGAACCTTCTTCAGACGAGGAATCTGAATTCACTGTAGGAGCGACATCAAAAAAAAAGGAAATCGGAATATCAAGAACCTCAGAAATACCCTGAAGACGGCTAGCCCCTACCCGATTAATCCCTTTCTCATATTTTTGCACCTGTTGAAATGTTATTCCCAAACTCTCACCAAGCTTCTCTTGGCTCATCCCCAATATTGTCCTACGCAAACGAATGCGTTTTCCAACGTTAATATCAACAGGATTAGGACTTTTTTTGTTTACAATCATAATTATGGCCTTGAATAAAATATACGCGTTAAAAAATGGAAACTTCTCTTAATTCCTCGAGAAATCCACAAAACAGGTAAAAACCAATTTAAAAATCAAGTCAGGAAAAAATTCGTATTAAAATTCATCCCATACGTATGTAGGAAAGAAAAAAGATACCAACCCAACTCCCATCTCATTTTTTATAAAGCTATAATAGCTAGAACAAATAAAATGATCTCAATAATCCAAAAGTTTCTTACCCTAATTTCAGAATTGATAGCGGATGTTACCGTAGGTTGGAAGTAGATGTCAATGGATGCGCCCTTAGAAATGCTCAAAGAAGAAAGAATCCTTCCCTTAGAATCAATAAATGCAGAAATACCATTGTTCGTAACCCGAATTAATGGCAATCCAATTTCCACTGCTTGAATACTTGCGTATCTAAGGTCCTGATAAGATCCTCGCATATTACTTGTAAACCACAAGTCATCTGCTATATTTAAAATCGCATTGACGGTTTTCAAGTCATCATTAACCTCTTGATGAAATAGCGCATCTGAAAAAATAAGGGGATATAACTTCATCTGCCCAGATAATTCCAATATTGAACTATGTGGAAATGCTGAATAATCTTTTGGAAATTGCGATAAATCGAAGCGTAATGTCTTAAGAATGTTTCTAAATGGCAAATATTCAGCAAATGGCACTAGGTGTCTTGCACTTATAGAAGTCAAAATATTACCTTTACTATCAATCCCATAAACTGACTTATAGTAATGCTCTTTACCATCCAAGATTTCTCGTTCTTGTTGGGGAAGACCTATGACTAATATTTGCCCTTTCTTGAGGACGCTGGATATACGTTGTAATAACTGTGGTCTGTCCACAGGGAAATGGATAGATGCCCAAATGATAATAGATGGCTCTTTTTCTCCTGAAGAAACGGGTATTGCTGTCAGAGATAAATATCTCTCTAAAATCTTTTCATAATCCTCTGTAGACTTTGGATTGATTCCAGGCTGTACAATACGTACAACGGGCCAGTTTTTCTCAAAATTTTGAGCAGATCCTGAGTCTAATTCTAATGTCCACATACCATATGTAATATGCGCAATCAAAAGAAGACTGGACATACCCATACCTATCTTCAAATCTTGTCGCGTTCCAAATAGAGCAGGAGATGCAAAACAAAATACACTTAAGGCATTCATCCCAAATAAACCAATCCAATGAATGGATTGCATCATCACAGGTATCGGCATCATGGCATATCCTATAGAATTCCATGTTCCTCCTCCTAAAAGAAAACTGCGCAACCACTCACTGAACCCAAAAGAGCAAGCAATAATACAAATACGCCCGACACCTTCAAACCAAAACAAGGACGCTAAAGACGTAGCGATTCCATGAAATATAGCTAAAAAAAGAGGGATACTCAGACAAAAAATCACAATTATCCAAGAAGGCAAAAAAACACTAGCATGCTCTACCAGAACTTCCTTAACCCACCACATCCCAGCTACAAAATACCCAACACCAAACAACCATCCTATAAAAAAAGATGATCCAATCCCATTAATAGAGCTCCCCCTACCGAAAACAGAAGAAATCCCATCAAGCAACCATACCAATAATGTAAAAGACACAAAAGAAGCGATAAAAAAATCACTTGGAGATATAGACAAGGCACTCAAAACACCAGCTAAGATCGCGACAAAGCACCGCTTACCCCCTGATAAAAGCATGATTTTCCCAGCTATATTACCCAATATATTTTCCTCCTATTGTATTGTTGAGTGTATATGGCGATTGCCCTCAATCACTCTCGTATCCCACTAATAACTAGCTGGAACAAGACGCCGCATACGAACACGGCGAACACACCGAACATCTGCATCCAAGATAAAAATCTCAAATCCAGGAATTTCCCGAACTACCTCATCTCGTGACGGTATGCGATCTAAGACTGAAAAAATCAGCCCTCCGAGACTATCCACATCCTGTCCACCTTTAAAAATATCAGAATCCACTCTCATGACCTTAGCTAATTCTTCTAAATCAGCACGGGCGTCTACTATAAATGTATCTTCAGATACAATGGATATTATTTCTTTATTGTTGCTATACTCAGATTTCATATATCCCGTCAAATCCGCCACTATATCTTCATGAGATACGAGACCGTCCGTACCACCATGTTCATCTATGACGAGAGCCATGTGGACCCGACTTTCTTGGATACGCTTCAATAAATCAGAAGCCAGCATCGACGAAGGAACAAAAAGGATATCTTTTATTATATTTGATTCAGCTAAGCTTATATCCCAATTGGTATCTTTACCATAGACTGAAATACGTGAGATGTGCGCTAGCAAGTCACGCATATGAACTATTCCTCGTGGATTATCTAAACTTCCCCTATATACAGGCATCCACGACCTTCCATACTTTTCAAACATCATCATCACTTCATAAATCGTAGCCTTATCTTCTACTGCATCTATGCTGACGCGCGGAATCATAATGTCGTCAACTCGAACCTTGCGAAATAGCAAAATATTCCTAAAAATTTCTTTTTCTTGTGGGGAAAGGATTCCATCCAATGAAAAATTCTCCCATTCTGCATCAGAATCCTTACGTTTCATAATTGATTTCCAAATTTTACGCAATATCCGTAAAATAAACTTCCAATAAGGGGAAGCAAAAGATATCCTAGATATAGAATCCGAAGAATCTACATCTCTGGATTTTTCCTTCGGATGTCCAGATGAATTTATTTTTAAATCGCTCATCGTTTAAAGTTGTTTTATGATTCAATCCATCCTGCATAAGGATCCGATATACCAAGATTTGCCAAAATAGACCGTTCTAAACTTTCCATCACATAAGCCCTCTCATCATCTACATGATCATATCCCAAAAGGTGTAAAAAACCATGCATAATGAGATGAACTAAATGATCTGCCATTTTTTTTCCAGATATATTAGCTTCTTTTTCTATCACCTCATAAGCAAGAACGATATCTCCTAACATTGGACCTAAATACTTGTTAGATAATGTAAAATAAGAAGGAAAAGACAATACATTCGTCGGTTTATCTATTCCACGATATTCAGAATTGAGTGTTTTAATCCTTCTAGAATCAGTAAACACTAGAGAGATTTCAATTGCATCAACAAAATACCTTTCCTTCTGATCCACAAGAAAAAAAACTGCTTCAGAGAGAGCACCTGTACATAACACACGCAAATCAACATTCTCTCCTAAAGAATCTTTCCAAGATCCACTCTCCAAAGATATCTGCAAATCCAGTAGAGGAAGATTCATTTCTTTTCCAGCCACATAAAAAATACAACAAAAATAAATTTTATTTTTGTATGAACAATACAAACTACTTTAATTACAATTAATTTTAATCCTACGAGACATCAAAAAAACACCTCTAGATATTTATTGGTTGCTCATCCTATTCTGAAAAATTCGTATAGAAGAAATAACATCCATTTTCTATACGACAATTCCCCATTCTATACAACTAAATCTGCATATAAAGTGCTGGTTTTAATATCTGTTATGCGAACCTTCATCATATTGCCCATACTACAATGTTGAGAATTAAGGACAACAGGCTGCAACCACGGAGAACGCCCTACAAATTGTCCTATCTCTTTTCCTCTTTTTTCTATTAATACTTCTACTATTTGGCCAATACACGCTCTGTTAAACGAAATTTGTTGTTGGCGGAGCTTTTCTTGCAGACACAACAACCTCTCTGTTTTAATATCATCATCAATTTGATCCAACATATTCGCACCTGGAGTACCAGGACGCTGCGAATATTTAAAAGAAAAAGCCTGACAATAACCTATCTTCTCAACTAAATCCATTGTCTCCGCAAAATCAGAATCAGTTTCCCCAGGAAATCCTACAATAAAATCACTTGAAATAGCTATGTTAGGGCGAACAGATCTCATCTTCTCAATGATTTGTAAATATTCCTGCACCGTATGCCGTCGATTCATAGCTTTAAGGATTTTATCTGAACCAGACTGAACTGGTAAATGAAGATATGGCATAAGAATATCTAGGTCACCATGTGCTTTTATTAAAGAATCATCCATATCTCGAGGATGACTAGTTGTATATCTTAATCTTACCAAACCTTTAATATTAGATAGGGCATAGAGTAAATCACTTAAATTGCATTTCTTACCATCTATACCTTGCCCACGCCAAGCATTGACATTTTGTCCTAATAAGGTGATTTCGCGAACACCCTGCTCAACCATTTTACTAGCTTCCTCGACAACCTGCAACAATGATCGCGAAATCTCAGCTCCACGAGTATACGGAACAACGCAGAATGTACAAAACTTATCACAACCTTCCTGTATAGTTAAAAAAGCTGTAACCGCACGTTTGCGATTATAGCCACCATCTATAACAGAAAGACGTTCGAATTTATCCTCTGCTGAGTAATCGGTTTCTATAACCCTCTTCCCAGAGCGGGCCCGTTCTAATAATTCTGGTAAACGATAGTATGTCTGCGGACCTACAATTATATTCACTATAGGAGCACGACGTAAAATTTCCTCTCCTTCCGCCTGGGCTACGCATCCTGCCACCACTACTATCGTATCTTTTCCTTCTTGTTTACGAGAAGTTTTAATCTTTCGCAATCTTCCCAAAGATGAATATACTTTTTCAACTGCTTTTTCTCGTATATGACACGTATTCAATACAATGAGTTCAGCATTATCTATGGAATCAGCACGTGTATACCCTCTAGAAAAAAATATATCCTCTATACGCAGAGAGTCGTAAACATTCATTTGACAACCATAACTCTTCACAAAAAATCTTTTTGGAAAAATATCTTGATTGGAAACTTGTTGTAACACCATCTTTTACATTACCCATAATTTTACAATATATTCATCGGCGCAATAAAAACGCTCATTTCTCTCTTATTCCAAAACAAGATAACACAGAAAACTAAGCTTTGTTCTTAAGAAATGGATTTCAATATATTATGCATCTTTTATTTCTTGAAGGTCCGGTCTTCCTTCCAAAACACCCTAAAAATACGACATACTCTATAACACAAGGGGCCTTATAAATAAATAGGAGAAGGAGAACTTTGAGTTTTTTCAATTCCTAATCGAGCCACAACATCCATTGGCAAACAATCCATTTTCGCCTTCATCCCCTTCATAGCATAAACTCCTGATCCGATGACCGCCCCTTCAAATTTTTCGACTTCACAACGAGCTTGATCATGACTTAAAAGAATAGGATCAGAAAAAGGAACAGCATTCACAGAAAAAATCTGGCAACAAATCTTCTCAAACAAAAGATTTACCAAAACCATCACGGGACGATTAAAATGAATATCAAGATAAGAACGTGCCAGCACCTCTAAATTTCCTACACCCAAAGCTGGAGCGCCTAAAGCCAAAGATAGCCCTCGTGCAACAGAAACGGATACCCGAACCCCAGTAAACGATCCTGGGCCTAATGTAGTGATAACTCTCTCAACCCGATTAATATCTAACTGAGCATCCTTGAGCGCAGAATCTATTGCCGAGATTAGGCGCTCCGCATGACCACGCCCTAAAGTCTGCAAGAAAGATCCCAAGATACAACCAGAATCACTATCATATACTGCAACAGAACAATTAGATCCTGTGGTATCAAGAGCCAAGACTATCACAAAAACTCCATTCTAAACGGTACGAATATCTTTAACCTCAGGAACAAAATGACTCAACAGATTACTCACACCATATTTGAGCGTTGCAGAAGAAGAAGGGCAACCTGAACAAGCCCCCCTCATACTCAAAAAGACAACACCTTCCCGATATCCTTTAAAAACTATATCACCTCCATCCTGCGCCACCACAGGACGGACACGCTTATCCAAAACTTCCCTTATTCTTTGCACAACCTCACTATCACTATCTGCAAAACCATAATCTCCCGTCTCTTTCCCTATATCATCCTCTACTATATAATCACTGGAAACAGTTGGTTCACCGGAGAGAAAATGCTCCATAATGACACCAAGAATAAGAGGCTTGAGATGATTCCAATCGTATCTATCTTTCGCAACAGTTATAAAATCATACCCCAAATAAACGGATGAAACGCCTGGAACAGCAAAAATGCGAGAAGCCAAAGGAGATAATGAAGATTCCTTTGCATCCGAAAAATGCACTGTACCTTGAGAAAGAACAACCTTTCCCGGAATGAATTTCATCGTCGCAGGATTAGGAGTAGATTCAGTTTGTATAAACACTAATTACCTATCAATCATCTGAGGAAAGAAACTATATTTTAATAGAAGCCATCAACTATATATCGAAAGCACAGTATTCATATTAGTGCATATCTCCCCAAAATCATAGCCTTCAATAAACTAAAGTTAATCTCAGAAAAAATCAAAAAACAACCACCGTTATCTTAGTTGTATTGCCATAAAATACACTTATAGCATACCTAAGATTTAAGTAATGTCACCTTTTTCACCAAAACAAACTATTTCGAATTGACTCGCACCTTATTACGACGATCCTGTACCCGCTGATATGCAAGCCGCTTATGGTAATCACAATAAGGGGAATCGTTATGTACATCACCACCACAAAAAGCAAAATCCTTTCCGAAGGGGTCTCCTAAAGGCCACTTACATGTATGTTCTGTCAGCTCCATCAATCTCAAACAGCGGGATATAGGCAAAACAACCCCTGGAGAAGAGCCATCTTCCTTTTCCGTAAATTTTGATTTTCGTTTTGAATCCGCACCCGAAGATACCACTCGGTCTGTTGCTACAGAGTTACTGACACAAGCAACAGGAGTCGAGCGGCGAATCTTAGAAGGAGATTCTCCAATTGTGGGATTCTTCTTATCAATTGTAGAATGTCTACTCTCATCAATCTTTGTACGACTAGCCAAAAACAATCTATGCACCTTACCAATAACAGCGTTACGAGTAACACCTCCAAGCTGTACGGCAATCTGACTTGCACTTAATCCTTCTGACCAAAATTTTTTAAGCTTATCAATTCTTTCATCAGTCCAGACCATTCTATATCTACCTACCTTCTCAAACTTCTAGTGATGTGCTAGAAAGATTCCAAGACAATGAACTCACAAAGAATCATCTCTGATAACTACTTATTAACCTTGTAACTTATCCCTATCTTACGCAATCGTCAACAGCTACTAGAATCTTTCAAATTATCACATCTGCCATCCAAATTATTCAGAGAGATACTTCACTCTGTGACTTTAACTTTCACAAAAAATATGATTAATATCTCAATAGATCAAAATAATCGAAGAAACAGAATTAGTAGAAAATGAAAGTTTCTCGTTATTATGATTAGAAAGTTTGTTATTCCTTTAATTTAAAACATACCCTAATAGAGAAAATCATATGCAAAAAAGTGACGACTTATTTGATACTTATAATCGAGCAAAAATTCGTTTCGAACGAGGAAATGGATCGTGGCTTTTTTCCGAAGATGGTCAATCCTTTCTGGATTTTGCATCCGGAATTGCCGTTAATTCTCTTGGCCACTCACATCCAGAGTTAGTGACAGCATTAAAATCACAAGCTGATCTACTTTGGCATGTCTCTAATCTTTATCAATCTTCAGCGCAAGATATTTTTGCAGACCATCTCGTGAAAAACTCTTTTGCTGACAAAGTATTTTTCACCAATTCAGGAGCTGAATCAGTTGAGTGCGCCATTAAGACAGCACGCCGCTATCATTACATGAAAGGAAATACCAATAAATTTCGCATTACTACATTTGAAGGCGCATTCCACGGGCGCACTTTAGCGACAATCAGCGCAGGTGGGAAGTTAAAATATTTAGAGGGGTTTGGCCCCAAACTAGAGGGGTTTGATCAAGCGAAATTTTGCGATATTCAATCCCTTAAAACACACATTGGAAATGATACTGCAGCAATTTTAATAGAACCCATACAAGGTGAAGGCGGAGTCCGAGAGACATCACCAGAATTCTTACAAGAATTACGTAGTATTTGTAATGATATTGACGCTTTACTCATTTTTGATGAAGTACAGACAGGATGTGGACGTACCGGTAAATTGTTTGCCTATGAATGGACAAACATTACACCCGATATTATGACCCTTGCTAAGGGATTAGGGGGAGGATTCCCTGTGGGCGCATGTTTAGCAACAAATAAGGCAGCCTCTTGTATGGGAATAGGATCTCACGGATCTACGTATGGAGGAAATGCTTTAGCAATGGTAGTCGGAAAAAAAGTGCTTGATATCATCCAATCTGATGGATTCCTTGAGAATGTTCGCAACCTTTCTCAAATCCTATTTGAAGGACTAATACGGATCAAAAACCGTTTTCCCACCGTATTTTTAGAAGTGCGAGGGAAAGGATTGTTGCTTGGGCTAAAAACAGCGCTTTCTCCAGAGATAGTAGCAGAAAAATTAAGAGAGGAATACCTCTTAATAGCTCCGGCAAATGATAATACTGTACGCATCCTTCCCCCTCTTACAGTCACTGCTGAAGAAATTCATGAGGGGTTAGAACGTATAACACGTACCGCAATAAAATTATCCTCTAACAAGACATATCAATAGAGCTATCATTCTAGTTCCATATCAAAAAAAGGTTTTTATTTATGGCAGATCCCAAACATTTTCTTGATTTATCATCTGTATCAATGTCTGACCTCTCTCTCATTGTAGAAACAGCCAAAAACAGCAAAAATTCCACAGATCATGCCCTTGCGCGACAACCCCTATCTGGAAAAGTCTTGGCGATGATTTTTGAAAAACCGTCTACTCGTACTCGTGTGTCTTTCGAAGTCGCCATGAAATATCTCGGAGGAGAGACAATAATTTTGTCAGGCATAGAAATGCAACTGGGACGAGCTGAAACTATCGGAGATACAGCGAGAGTATTATCTCGTTATGTAGACGCCATCATGATTCGTACAACGAAACATTCGCGCCTCTTGGAGTTAGCAGAAAACGCAACAGTTCCAGTTATTAATGCGCTAACTGATGACACTCATCCTTGCCAAATTGTTGCTGATGTAATGACTTTTGAAGAACATCGGGATTCAGTAAAAAATAAACTCTTTTCTTGGTCTGGAGATGGAAATAATGTGCTCCATTCTCTGATAGAAGGATCTGTGCGTTTTGGTTATCAATTAAATATCGCCACTCCTATCGGATCAGAACCCAAAGATTCATACTTAGGTTGGGCTAGAAATCAAGGGGCATCGGTGGCGTTATTTCACGAAGCAGAACGGGCAGTCAAAAATGCTCATTGTGTGATAACAGATACGTGGATATCCATGAATCAAGAATTTCGAGCCAGAGCAGACAATATATTTCAACCATTTCAAGTGAATTCCAAACTCATGGCTTTGGCGCGCTCTGATGCATTGTTTATGCACTGCCTGCCCGCTCATCGAGGACAAGAGGTAACCAATGAAGTTATTGATGGTGTCCAATCAGTTGTTTTTGATGAAGCTGAAAACCGTCTCCACGTACAAAAAGCTATTTTATCGTGGTGTTTTGGTATTATTTGATGAGCAATCATCTCTTAATTAAAAAAAGCCACTTTTAAATATAGTTATGCAGAGTTATTGCGCTCAATATCTTAAATATTGCATAAAATATTAATAAGGTGCCCTATTTATGTATATTATGACAATACATCCCTCTTTTTATAGGAAATATCTTGAATTGTGATGAATATTATTCAGAAATTATCATGGCGTAGTTTACTGTGTTTAGAGCCTGAATTAGCGCATCGTTTATCAATCATTGCTTTAAAATCTGGAGTATTATCGTATTTTCCTGCGCATATTGATCCTCGGCTCAATATAACAGTCAACGGCATCACCTTTCTTAATCCTCTCGGTATGGCAGCTGGATATGATAAAAACGCTGAAGTTCCTACAGAATTATTAAAGCTTGGATTCGGCTTTGTGGAAATTGGAACCCTTACTCCTCTCCCTCAAGAAGGAAATCCTCGCCCACGAATTTTTCGATTAATAAAAGATCAAGCAATAATAAATCAACTCGGATTCAATAATGAAGGCCATGATGCGGCCTTTTTACGCCTTCATAGAGAAAAAAAAATCGCTCCTATTGGTATCAATATCGGAGCCAACAAGGATAGCCAGGACTTTGTCCTAGATTATGTATCCGGTATCCATCACTTTTCTACACTAGCATCCTATTTTACTATTAATATTTCGTCGCCCAATACACCTGGTCTACGTAATCTTCAAACAAGAGCAAACCTTGCAAGGCTTCTTACCCATGTAATAGAAGCACGAAAAGAAGAAGAACAAAAAACAGGCAAATTTGTTCCCATTTTTCTAAAAATTTCTCCTGATCTCTCTGAAGAAGAATTAGATAACATCGCTGATGAAGTAACTTCCCATCAAATTGAAGGGATCATTGTTTCAAACACAACCCTCTCTCGGGCAGGATTAAAATATCCAATAAATCCTGTCGAAAAGGCTGGAGGATTATCTGGATCCCCTCTCTTTCAAAAATCTACAGTCATCCTTGCTAAAATGAGACAACGTGTTGGCCCAAGCATGACTATTATTGGAACTGGAGGAATCTCTTCTACGAAAGATGCTCTGGAAAAGATCATGGCCGGAGCAAATCTCATACAACTATACTCAGCAATTATTTATGCAGGCATATCTCTACCTAATCGTATTCTCAAAGGAATATCTGATTTTCTTGATAGGGAACGAATATCAAAATTAGAAAATATACGGGGAACACGCACTGAATACTGGGCACAAAAAGAAATATAGTTTTTGGCTCCTTCTCTCTTATACACGATGGAATCGGAAAAATTCATAGTCTCTGCTTACTTGGAAAGACTTCTTATCATCTCAATGAATCCCTCATATATATATCCTTTAGATTTCTTATAAGCCATATAAGACTTTTAATTCATGAGTTAAAACTATTTTTTGATCTTAACAGCCAATAAAATAACATAGAGCATAATGGCAAAAACCGTAATGTACTCAAAGACATAAAAATTGATCAAGATTAAACCATCTAGTAACAAACAAATTTTGTTATATTCTTTTTCAAAAAACAAAGAAAACCTTAAGGCATAACATCGATCATTTTTACTGTCATTGCATTAGTAAAAATATATATCCCCTTAAAACGAAGAAATAACACTAAGTATTAGTAAAAATAATTTTAATTCACAAAAGAATTGCTGGAAAACAAAAACATATCTTCAGTAATGAGGTTTATTTCTGTATAATCATCAATGAATAGAACTGCTCTAGAATAAGATTTACTTAATAAATTGAAGAATATTAATAATTGTATATTCAAAAAATATAGTATCCTGAGACTTGTACGAATGATATTTTTCAAAAATCCATGATAAAAGAAAATTCAAGTGTGAAATATTTGCTTTTGGGGATATTAGCAATAATACTAAGCAGCACGCGTCCTATCCTTACCTCTGCACGAACACAAAATAATCCCTTTTATGTAGTTCTAGATATAAATAGTGGTAATGTGATTGCAGAGAGTTACCCTGATCATCCATGGAATCCTGCATCTCTTACCAAATTAATGACTGCTTATATCGTCTTCTCCTTGCTTGAAAAAAAACAAGCAACACTAACTACTCCAATCGTGATTAGCAAAAATGCAGCTGGATATCCTCCCTCGAATAGCACCCTCAAACAAGGCAGTATCATAACCCTTGATAACGCCCTAAAGCTTCTTATTGTCAAGTCAGCAAATGATATCGCTGTTGCAATCGCCGAATCTCTCTGCAAAACAGAAGCAGAATTCGTTAAAAATATGAATGCTCTTGCTATAAAAATGGGGCTATCTTCTACTCATTTCATGAATTCTCATGGACACATTCAATATGCTCATTATACAACAGCACGTGATGTGGCCATATTATCTTGGAAAATAAAATCTGACTTTCCTCAATATGCGCATTATTTCAAAATAGAAGGAATCACCGTAAAAGAGAATCCATATCCTAATACCAATTGGGCAATTGGAGTCTTTCCTGGAGCAGATGGCATGAAGAGTGGTTTCACATGCGCATCTGGCTTCAATCTCGTTGTTTCTGCAACTCAAAATGAAAAATCCCTTGTTGTCGTGGTGCTAGGAGCTATAGATCGAGATCAACGGAATAAATTAACTGAAAAATTGCTTTTTACCGGCTTTTCTTACAACATCAATAAAAAAATTGACAATTATATAGAAAAAAATTCTTATCATCAAAACCTATCTAATGAGGTTCCCGATATTTCAAAAATAGTTTGCACCTCTAATAATGAATTAAATAATTACCGTATCCAACTCAAGGAAGCACAAGATAAAGAAAAATACAAAAAAAAATTTTTTGCGATCACTTCATTAAGTAATCCGAAAATTAATATTAAAAAACAATTTTCTCAAAACTTTTCTACAGAAAAAAAATAACGATTTTATCGTATATCATGCATTGAGTGGTTTCTATGCAAAACCCCGAAAAAATAATGCTTTATAACTGATTTCTATCATCTAAAAGTCTATATTTGACAAAAAACCTGCTTCTAACCGATGTAGCGCTGACTTCTATTTGAAAGGAAAATCATCAATGTCGCAGAAATTCATTCTGTATCCTATAATAAATTTTCATATACTAAGAATTTCATTCCATTTCGCTGCTTTTTTTTGGTTCTCAAGGATAGATTCATTTTTTGTATGCATTACTGCATCTTCATATCTATAAATCTATTATATCTTGAACATGCACAAGATTCGAAGGAAAATCTTTATGAATAGTAGCTTCTTTTTCAAAAAATTATCGATACGAAACATCTTATGAGAATTCATGCTATGAGACATATTTATGGGTATCAACTATATTTTTACAAATAGAAACCCGCAAATAACAGCTAACGTCTGATTTATCTAGAACGTAACCTATACTGAACTACGAAATAATATCAATTGTCGGAAAAAAATCATTGGAAAAAGTGCTTCGGCTGATTATTCCACTAGTCGGGAATGCACTTCGCACTGACTTACTTTATATTGATATACATGCAAAGAATAGATTGATACATCACTCAAATATTTCCATAACAAACGGATAATAGAACGTAAAAATGAATTCTCATGCTACGAGAAACAATTCTTTCACTTGACTGATTTTGCTAGAAGATATCTATTTACCCTAGATATTCCGTCTTTTGCCCAACGATCTTCCGAGTCAATTGACAAAGTCTTCTTATAAGATATGAGAGCATCTTCATAATCCCCCTGCATTTCAAAAGAAAGCCCATGATTAAACCAAGACTGAGGCCTTTTTAAGTCACGGCTAATTGCCATTAAAAAATCCCGCTGAGCACTATCATAATTTTTAATCGCTAAATAAGAAATACCCCGTCCATTACAAGGATCTGGGGACAAGGGTGATAAAGAAATTGATCGAGAAAAGTCAGCTATCGCTTTTTCATGCTCTCCACGCATCTGATATATAAGCGCACGACCCTGCCATGCTCTCCAATCAGAAGGATCTAGGTTTACTGCCCGATCAAAGTCTGAAAATGCTTTTTGGAGATCTAAATATTCTTTTCTGCGATATATATTTCCCCTTCCTATATAAGCAAAACCATAATCCGGATTAATCTTTAGCGCGATGCTATAATCTGCAATAGCCCTAGGTATATCCCCCATTTTATAACGTATCGCAGCACGATTGGCATATGCTTTATAGTACCGTGGATTTATAATCAAGGCATGCTGAAAATCTCGTAATGCCTTTTCAAAGTCACCATAATCCCCATATATAACGCCTCGTATATTATAAGCATCAGGGTTATTTGGATGAGAGCGTACAACAGCAGAAAGAGAGTTAACGTTGACATATCTAGTGTATGAACACCCCCCCAGAGATAACATCAAAACAAAGGTTAAAACAGATTTTTCAGTAATTGCGATACCAATTAAAGTCTTTATTAATCCGCCGATATACTTTGATTCTAAAACATTAATCCAACGTGGGAAAGACAATTCATGGCACTCCTTTTGATAATGTCTATCGCCTATACCTACGCGATCTTGATGCAGGCTCTCCTTCACGTTGAGCAAGTTTGCGCATCAATTTCCTCCCTCTACGAATCGCCTCACACCTCAATCTGACACGTTTCTGACAAGGCTTCTCATAGCGCTCCTTTATTTTCACTTCACGAAGAATACCTTCATTTTGCAGCTTCTTTTTCAAAACACGCAAGGCCTGTTCAACATTATTGTCACGCACCAGTACATACACGCTTAGATCTCTCTCTTCCTTGAAAAATCGCCAAAAGACGATATTTAAACCACTAACAATATAAATACTCGTAGACTGTACCAGAGCATCAAAAATCTGTCTAGTACCTGAAAAGCCTTTCTATCAACGATTTATTCTATCAAACCACGCGAAAACCATTTTTTACAATGATTCAAAGACTAATAAAACAAAAAAATTAAGAATCTTTTTTGCTTTCATGTATACTGCTACTAAGAATAACCTTGAGATGTAATAATATGCCTACTACCATATCCATCAATCTTAATGCAGTTGCCATGCTGCGTAATCGTCGCAATCTTCCATGGCCAAGCTTAGTACATATAGGAAGAATAGCTCTCAAAAATGGATCCTCTGGTTTAACAGTGCATCCACGCCCAGACCAACGCCATATTCGTCTGACAGATTTGCCTGAAATTCGTCGATTGATTGATGAAGAATTTCCAACAGCAGAGCTGAATATTGAAGGATATCCTAGCGATGAATTCCTTGCTCTATGCGAAAAATACAGACCAGAACAAGCGACTCTGGTTCCAGATGAACCCCATCAGCTCACTTCTGATCACGGATGGGATTTCGTTAACAATCAAGAGCTGTTAACAGAAACTGTCACCAGATTACATTCCTTAGGATCCAGAGTATCCCTATTTGCTGATGGCGACTCACAAAAGCATCATCTCCAAATAGCTAAACTGACTGGCGCTGATCGTATTGAGCTCTATACTGGCCCTTATGGGCTATGCTATAACGATCCTAAAAAGGAAAGAATTTGCCTGGAGAAATTACGTATTACAGCACATATCGCACAGGGATTGTGCTTAGGAATTAATGCTGGGCATGACCTTACAATACAAAACATACCAAGTTTGATACAAAAAATTCCGTATATTTCGGAAATTTCAGTGGGACATGCCTTTGTCGCAACAACTCTAGAGTATGGTGCGAAGGAAACAGTACTGCGTTTTCTCCATGCTTGTAGACATTTCTAAAACTTCTCACTTCAATATAATCTCTTTTAATTTGTATCTTCTTCATCAACTAGAACAGAGATGTTAAGAATGCCCTTAATGAAAAACAAACGTCTCAAAATATTTCGTTGCTTCTAGATACTCGCGAACACATGAACAAGATATCCTGAAAAATAGGATACAAGATATGATTACATGCTATCCTCTTAAAATTCTATCGTAGCATCTTCACTTATCTTCATAACATATTCTTAATATAGTTGCTTGTAAGAGATATTTGTTATAGTTATTAGCGCTGATATGTGATCAATAGCACATTAAGTCTCCAAAAATGATCTGGGTTGGTAGGGAACTCACATGCCTAAACGTCAAGATATTAAATCCATTCTCATCATCGGAGCTGGACCAATTATAATTGGGCAAGCGTGCGAATTTGATTATTCTGGAACCCAAGCTTGCAAAGCACTTCGAGAAGAAGGATATAGAGTTATTCTCATTAATTCTAATCCTGCTACCATCATGACCGATCCGGACTTGGCAGACGCCACTTATACCGAACCCATTACCCCAGAAATTGTAGCAAAAATCATAGCAAAAGAACGCCCTGATGCGATTCTACCAACAATGGGAGGACAGACAGCTCTCAATACAGCCCTTTCACTAAAACGGATGGGAGTCCTTGATCGTTATGAAGTGGAAATGATTGGAGCAAAACCAGAGGCCATCGATAAAGCTGAAGATAGAGCTCTTTTTAGCAAGGCGATGAAAAATATTTCTCTTGCAACCCCAAAATCTATTCTTGCCAATGCGACTGATATTAAGGATAGCGATCGCAAACTCCACGAGGTATCTCGAGACCATCTGAAAAAAACGCTTGCAGGAAAAGAGCTTGACGAAGCATTGGATTCCCTAGAAATTCAGTGGAATTCAGAAGAAAACAACAGAAAACACCGTTATATGTGTCATGCTATGGCTGTGGCTATGCAAGCCCTTGATAAGATCGGGCTTCCTCTTATTATCCGACCATCTTTTACCCTAGGGGGAACAGGAGGCGGGATAGCTTATAATCAATTGGAATTTTTTGAAATTGTTGAAAGTGGATTATACGCCTCTCCAACCACCGAGGTTTTAATAGAAGAATCTATCCTTGGCTGGAAAGAATATGAATTGGAGATGATTCGAGATAAAAAAGACAATTGTATCGTTGTATGTTCGATTGAAAACATCGATCCAATGGGAGTTCATACTGGAGATTCGATTACTGTCGCCCCAGCATTAACATTGACAGACAAAGAATATCAAGAAATGCGCAATGCCGCAATTGATGTACTCAAAGAAATCGGGGTAGAGACTGGTGGAGCAAATGTACAATTTGCTGTCAACCCTAAAGATGGAAAACTCGTTGTGATTGAAATGAATCCAAGAGTATCACGTTCTTCAGCCTTGGCCTCTAAAGCAACAGGGTTTCCTATTGCAAAGATTGCAGCAAAGCTAGCTATTGGCTATACTTTAGACGAATTGGGAAACGATATCACTGGGGGGAAAACTCCTGCATCTTTTGAGCCTTCTATAGATTATATCGTCACAAAAATTCCACGCTTTGCTTTTGAGAAGTTTCCTGGAGCAGAAACAACCTTGACTACTTCAATGAAATCTGTCGGGGAAGTTATGGCCATAGGACGTACTTTTGCCGAATCTCTTCAGAAAGCATTACGTGGACTTGAAACAGGGCTAACCGGATTAGATGATATCGACATACCCTCGATAGAGCTATCGACTAATGATAAAGATGCAATTCGATCTGCTATTAGCATCCCTTCTCCAGATAGATTGCGTATGTTAGCACAAGCATTACGTTTAGGAATGACCGTAGAAGAAGCACACCAAGGATGCAATATTGATCCTTGGTTTATTCGACAAATCAAAATGATAATTGACATGGAAAAACGCATTTGTGCACATGGTGTTCCAACAGATTTTCAAAATTTGCATACTATCAAATCAATGGGATTTTCTGACGAAAGATTAGCAATTTTATCCGACAAAACACCTTCTGAAATCAGAGATTTGCGGCATAAATTGCATGTACATCCTGTTTTTAAGTGCATTGATACTTGTGCTGGAGAATTCCCATCTCCTACGTCTTACATGTATTCTACATATGAGACAAATTTTATCGATCATACTGCGTCCGAAGACAAAGTCTCCAATAACAAGAAAGTTGTCATTCTAGGAGGAGGACCGAATCGCATTGGACAAGGAATTGAATTTGATTACTGTTGTTGTCATGCAACCTTTGCATTAAAAGAAGCAGGTTTTGAAACAATCATGATCAACTGCAATCCTGAAACTGTGTCCACAGATTATGATACTGCAGATAGATTATATTTCGAACCCTTGACCGAAGAAGACGTGCTTGAAATATTGCGAGTAGAACAACAAAAAGGACAATTATTAGGTGTAATAGTGCAATTTGGCGGACAGACCCCTTTAAAACTTGCGCGAACACTTGAAAAAAATGGTATTTCTATACTAGGGACGCAATCAGATTCTATAGACCTAGCAGAAGATCGTGATCGTTTTCAAAAGCTATTACTCAAATTAGAGTTGAATCAACCTAAAAACGGCATCTCCTATTCAGTAGAACAGGCTCGCTTGATTGCATGCGAAATTGGTTTTCCTATTTTAGTTCGCCCATCTTATGTATTAGGTGGTCGTGCCATGCAGATCATTCACTCTGAAAATATGCTACAAGATTATCTTCTTGAAACAGTGCCGGAACTAGTATCAGAAGAGATCAAGCGACGCTATCCTAACGACAAAACAGGACAAATTAATACTCTCCTAGGAAAACATCCTTTATTATTTGATAGCTACTTATCTGATGCAATAGAAGTAGATGTGGATGCCTTATGCCAAAATGATCAAGTGATAGTCGTAGGTATTATGGAGCATATTGAGGAAGCAGGAATCCACTCCGGTGATTCTGCGTGTTCGCTCCCATCTCGTTCTCTCTCAAGACAAATTATAGATGAATTGATTCTTCAAACTAAATCCTTAGCTCATGCATTAAATGTCTTAGGATTAATAAATATCCAATATGCTGTCAAAGATGGCAAGATCTATATCCTAGAAGTTAATCCACGTGCGTCACGTACTATTCCTTTCGTCGCCAAGACTACTGGTTTTCCGATTGCAAAGGTTGCTGCTCGTATTATGGTAAATGAGAATCTTGATTCTGCTATAGCCGCATACGGGAAAATACCAGACTTATACCAAACCAATCATTGTTCTGTTAAAGAATCAGTTTTTTCCTTCAATCGATTTCCTGGCGTTGATATTCTACTCGGGCCCGAAATGCGTTCTACTGGTGAAGTCATTGGCATTGATCACAACTTCCCTTTGGCCTTTGCAAAAGCACAGTTAGGTGCGGGAGTTGATCTTCCACGTGAAGGGACTGTTTTCGTTTCTGTGCGAGACAAAGATAAGGAACGTATATTACCAATAATGCGACTTCTTAAGAAAATAGGTTTCAAAATTATGGCCACCGAGGGAACAGCTCTTTTTCTAGCCTCCCACAAATTAGAAGCACAAAAAATCAACAAGGTATTAGCAGGAAGGCCTCATATTGAAGATGCTATCAGTAATCGTAAGGTGCAATTAGTAATCAATACCACCGAAGGAAAAAAGGCCATCGAAGATTCGAAATCTTTGCGCAGAGCTACTTTAATTAGAAAAATACCATATTATACTACTATAGCAGGAGCAGAGGCAGCAGCTCTAGCTATTCAAGCGCTCAGGGAAGGTAGCCTTGAAGTTTATACTCTCCAAAGCTATCGTGATAACCAATAAGGGATAATGCTCCTTAAATTTCGGGGTTGTGTTTTAAGTAATAAAGAAGGATACATGTGGAATGATTGTGACATCGTATCCTACGAAAAACCAAAGATATGTTATGAAGAGTAATCAGGCAAGTATCATTCATATACCTCTTATATTAGAGGGAATTTTTATTGCAAGGACAGATAACCATGGTAGATAAAATTCCTATTACATCCAAGGGCTTTACTAAAATCCAGCAAGAATTACGTTGGAGACAACAAAAAGAACGTCCTAGAATCATTAAAGATATATCAGAAGCTCGCTCGTATGGCGATCTCTCAGAAAATGCTGAGTATCATGCTGCAAAAGAAATGCAAAGCCTCAATGAAGGAAAAATAGAAGAACTTGAAAGCGTCGTAGCATGTGCAGAAGTGATTGATCTTTCAAAAATGTCCGGATCTAAAGTCGCATTTGGGGCTACTGTTGAATTGATTGATGAACACTCCGTCGAGAGAAAAAAATATCAAATTGTCGGAGATCAAGAGGCGGATGTTCGGTCTGGACTTATTTCGATATCATCTCCAATTGCTAGAGCTCTCATTGGAAGAGAAGTAGGAGATACCATTGAATTCAACGCACCAGGAGGACAAAAGTCCTATGAGATTCTTCAAGTCCTTTGGATCTAATAATGAAATAGAACACTCCTATCAATCAATTGATATGAACAATATTGATATCATTGCACCAAATCTTAAAATTAAGCATTCAGGTGTTACTTCAACTATACTAAGCCTTTGTCCAAGGCAACGTCAACTAGGACAACGATTGGTTGTTTTTGGATACCTGCTACCTAAAAATATAGCCCGCATTGGGATATTGTCACTACTCACTTGTTGGAGAAAACCATCTGGAGGAAATATTCGTGTTTGGCACGCACGGCGCAACAACGAGATGCTAGTAGGTGTTATCATGCGTGATGTATTGCGCATGCCGCTGAAACTTGTTTTTACCTCATCTTCACAACGCAATAAGACAAAATGGAGTACATATCTTACTTCTCGTATGAATAAAGTCATCACGACCAGCACAAAATCCGCATACTTTATTAAACAGCCCAATACTATCATAATGCATGGCATTGATACAGAAAAATTCTGTCCTACTGAGGATAAGAGGGAGGCACGATGCCTTATAAAAATGCCGGAAAACACAAAACTCATTGGTTGTTTTGGACGCATCCGCAAACTCAAAGGAATAGAGCTATTCGTTGATTGTATGATAAGGCTACTCCCTGCACACCCAGAATGGACAGCCATTATCGTCGGAAGAACAACCTTAACACATTATCGGTTTAAAAACCTTCTTAAAAAGCGTATATATGAATCTGGATTAGGTCAGCGTATACTATTTATAGAGGAACAATATTCCATAGAGAATTGGTATCGTGCATTAGATATATTTGTAGCCCCTCAAATACACGAAGGCTTTGGCTTAACCCCTTTAGAGGCAATGGCAAGCGGCATTCCAGTAGTCGCTGCTGATGTTGGAGTGTTCTCAGAATTACTGAATTCTAAAGATGATAAAATAGGAACAATATTTCCCGCAGGCGATCTTAATGCGCTTGAAAAATCAGTCCTTGACCTCATGAATTCAGAAGAGAAAATGTTAGCTGCTAGCATCCAAGGAAGAAAACGTGCTGTAAAGTACTTTCCTATCGAAAAAGAAGCCCTAGAAATCGGAAAAGTCTATTCTCGCCTTTTTAAAGAATAGGGGAATATTTTTAAATACCACTTAATCCATCTTTTCCTATATAGGCTATGCGCAACATATTCGTTGTTCCAGGCGTTCTTAATGGCAATCCCGCAGAAATTATTATACGATCCCCTGGAGATCCAATACCCTGATCTACGACAATGCGACAAGCACGATTAACCATATCATCAAAATCAAGGGCATCTTCGGATACTACACAATGGACACCCCAAACCAAGGACAATCTACGTGCCGTCCGAACAACAGGAGATAACGCCAATATTCCAATATTCGGACGCTCGCGTGCAGTTCGCAATCCTGTGGCTCCAGAAGAAGTATAACAAACAATGGCTGACAGATGCAGAGTCTCTGCTATCTGCCGCGCAGCCGATGATATGACATCTGCACCTGTCGCATCAGGTTCAATTCTGCGCATAGATCTCATTTCCAACCAGCTTGGATCTTTTTCTGCAGAAGATGCAACTAAGGCCATAATTCTCACAGAATCGACTGGATAAGAACCTGAAGCAGTTTCTGCTGAAAGCATGATAGCATCAGCTTCTTCAAAGACAGCATTCGCTACATCAGAAACCTCAGCACGCGTTGGCAGAGAAGATGTAATCATTGATTCAAGCATCTGAGTGGCTATAACAACTGGTTTACCCAATTGACGTGCAATGCGAATCAATCTCTTCTGAATTCCTGGGACCGATTCAAGCGGCATTTCCACCCCAAGATCTCCTCGCGCCACCATCACCGCATCCGATAATCGAATGATTTCTGTTGCACACTCAATAGCACGTGATTTCTCTATCTTTGACATTAATCCTATCTGTTGCTGAGAAATCATTTTACGAATCTCTAATAGATCCTCTGCGGATTGAATAAAAGATAAAGCCACCCAATCAACTTCAGAAGTTTGTAATGCAGCATCTAGATCTTGGCGATCCTTCTGAGTAAGAGCCTGTGTTGTCAGCAGTGTATCTGGAAATGAGATACCCTTTCGATCAGAAATAGATGTTCCTGCAATCACCTTACATTTTATGAAATTTTTTCCTATTTCTTGTACACGTAGCTCTACTCTACCATCATCAATCAACAAACGATCTCCTATTTTGATCGATTCGAAGACTTCTGGATGAGGTAAAAAAACGCGATCAGAATTGCCAAGAGAATCTTCATTATCTAAAGTAAAGAACCGCTCTGGGCTTAAAGAAACGCTAGAATTTGTAAATTTTCCCACACGAAATTTAGGGCCTTGTAGGTCTACCAAAATACCGATTGGACGTTGAGAGTGCTGTTCTACCACGCGGATTTTTCTAATAAGATCACGCATCATATCATGACTAGTATGACTCATATTGATACGAAATACATCCACGCCCTCTTCATGCAAACGGCGAATCACATTCTCCGAAGAAGAGCTGGGGCCTAATGTAGAAACAATTTTAACTTTACGACGATTCTGCATCTATTGCATCCTTATCTTTCTTCCGAGGATTTGTTAGCTGAACTGTCCAATTTTCATATTGTCCTGTATCATATTCAGTAAAGCCAACTTTTAAATAACCACGCGCATAACAATCATTGATTCCCATAATCTTAAATTCATCCTGCCCTACACACATTTGGACATTACCAATCCAATGCTCACCATGCAAAACGCCTTCGGCATATAAATAATAATACCTTGAATCCAAAGCGCCTTTTAAAAGGGTTTCACAACTATTTCCGGGAATCTGCCACCATCCCTGCGTCATCCATCCACCCTGAGAAGATGGATGGCCTATAGCAACACCGATTAAATTCTTAGTGCCATTACAAACTCGAAAACTCGCAAAAGATTCCACTGAATAAAAAACCATTGTTCCCATGACAGCACATATCAAGAAATCACGAATCATAAAAGAAATACCTATAATAAAATACTATCAACGCTGCATACCATTTACATTTAACAAATTATCGCAAAATTGACGAATATAATGTCAACATTACACTATAATATTAGTTCTGTATATCAAAGCTTACCTTCAAAGAATACTTCTATTCAATGTCTTAACTGAAAATTTATGCAAGATTTTATAATAAAAAATGCTTTTTTATACATGACAGATAAAATCATTCATAGTGATTTTTTTAGAATGAAAAATCTCTATAAAAAAATATTATCTAGAAATCGCATTGATATTCATCGGAAGAAACATTAAAAATCTAAGCGCTATAAAGAATTTCATGCTTATTATCAAAAGTCTATCTTCTGTGGTGAAGATGAGTAGACACCAAGTCGGTTTTAAGATTATCATAACAAGGATTATTGAACAAGATGTTTATGTGCTTCTGTCCTTTACACTTTACTCTGCATCCCACTAAAGATACACATGATATGTCCATATTGTTTCATTCAATTCGATTGTCTCCTGTTGTTAAGTATTGTTGCTATAGCGTGAGAAATGATGCTTTGCAAATCCTAGTTCCTCTCATTGTAATGGGAAAGAGATTTAAGATGAATTTTATTCCAAAAGAAGGGCCGATTCAGCGGAGTAAATTGTTATATCTACAGCAACATAAAAAGAAAATAAGGCCCTGATAATCATGACCACATTTGCACATGACAAGATATGGGAAGCAATAGATAGAATGGCAAAACGCCATAATTTGACTCCTTCAGGTCTTGCGCGAAAGGCAGGAATGGACCCGACTTCCTTTAATAAATCCAAGAGACTAGGATCTGAGAAACGCAATCGATGGCCCTCAACTGAGTCAATTGCTAAAATACTACAAGCTACCAATGAAACAATCCACCAATTTCTTGAAGATCCATCACTTGATAGGAATAATCCTGAGAAACAAGAAAAAGAAATCCCCCTCCTAGAATTCCCCCTAAATGGATCAAGATCAGATGGTTTTTTCGATAGTGGGGGATTTCCTGTTGGGAACAAGTGGAATACTGTAGGGGTTCCTGAAATTCGATCACCTCACAATGGAATATATGCAATTCAAGTACAGGACAATAGCCTGTTGCCCTTATACCGAAAAGACGACATCTTAATTTTGAATGCCGCTATACAGGTAAGCTGCGGTGATCGTGTGTTGATCAAACCTCGTAAAGGTGACATAGTTGCTAAAGCACTCATAAACCGCAGAGAACGTTCCATGGATCTTATGTCATTAAATTGCTACTATCCCATAGATACCATTGACATGTCTGATATAGAATGGGTGGCAAGAATATTATGGGCAAGCCAATAAACGGACCAGTAAATCTGACATAGATTGGTACAGGGAATGTGGAATTGGATAGCAAGCAGTGAGGAAATTCTCTTACTGCTTCTGGCATGAAGGCTTCAATATGATTATATTCTAGAGCTATATTCAGAAACAGCAACACCGTCTTAACCCAAGCATATCTGCATACACGTCAAACAGCCTGAATAGCGCAAATGACAAAATTATTGAAAAATTAAGACGAACTTCTCTTCCATTACACTATAAAATATATTAGGCTGTCATATCTTTGTTTAATTGAAGTGAGTTAGCGATGAATAATCCTCAAAAACCCAATTACTCTGATACATTATACTTGCCCAAGACAAGTTTTCCCATGCGCGCAGGACTGCCCAAAAAAGAACCAGAATTAATCGCTTATTGGAAAAAAATTCGTCTATTTGAAAAACTCCGCCACAATGCGAAGGGTCGAAAAAAATTTATATTACATGACGGCCCACCCTATGCCAACGGTCATATACATATAGGACATGCTTTAAACAAAACATTAAAGGATGTTGTGGTTCGCTCGTTCCAAATGAGAGGATTTGAGGCTCATTATGTCCCAGGATGGGATTGTCATGGACTTCCCATAGAATGGCAAATAGAGAAGGAGTATATTGCAAAAGGCAAAAATAAAAATGATATTTCAATCAATCAATTCCGCCAGGAATGTCGTAATTTTGCTTCTAAATGGATCGGTATTCAATCGCAAGAATTTGAAAGATTAGGGGTCGTAGGAGATTTTGAAAATCCTTATACTACGATGGAAAAAAAAGCAGAAGCAGAAATAGCATCTGAACTATTTAAGATATCCCTAAGAAACCAAATCTATCGCGGAGTAAGGCCCGTTATGTGGTCAATTGCCGAGCAAACTACCCTAGCAGAAGCGGAGATTGAATATCATGATGTCGAAAGCGATTCTATCTGGGTAGGATTTCCCGTAAAATCATCCCCCGATCATTTAAAAGGAGCACAGATCGTCATTTGGACAACAACACCATGGACGATTCCTGGAAACAGGGCTATCGCTTTTTCATCACGCTATCAATATGGGCTTTATAAAATAGTCTCTTCTTCCGGTAAGTGCGGATTTAATATAGAAAAAACTCTTATTATTTCTAAGGAACTGGCAAAAGAAACCGCAGCAAAGACCAATATGACAATGGAATTGGTGCACGATATCAAGCCCGAGGATTTAGCAAAAACAATCTGTTCTCACCCCTTAGAAAAACTTGGTTATACTTTTTCAGTCCCACTAATTGACGCAGATCACGTCGAAAATGATTGTGGAACGGGTTTTGTGCATACAGCTCCTAGCCATGGACCTGAGGATTTTAATGCATGGATCTCCGCAAAAAATGTACTAGAATCTCATTCTATTGATACAAGAATTCCTTCTCCCGTGGATAATAAAGGGTTTTATACAACCGATGCCCCTGGATTTTCTGGAGTTCGCGTCCTCAACGATGCTGGAGAAAAAGGAGAGGCCAACGATGCAGTCATATCGGCTTTGATCAGAGTTAGCGCTGTTCTATATCAAAGCAAAGTAAAACACTCGTATCCTCACTCCTGGAGATCAAAGAAGCCCGTCATATTCATAACCATACCCCAATGGTTTATACACATGGATAAAGATCTTGGAAATGATACAACTCTTCGTTCTCAGGCACTTTCAGAGATAGAGAACGTGCGATTTTTTCCTCCATCGGGGAAAAATCGTTTGCAATCTATGATTAAAACTCGCCCTGATTGGCTTTTATCACGTCAGAGAACTTGGGGAGTTCCCCTTTGTTTGTTTTATAATGAACAAGGAGAAATTCTTATAGATGAATCAGTGAACAATCGTATTATCGAAACTTTTAAAGCTCAAGGATCAGATGCATGGTTTTCTGAAAATATGCGCGACTTCTTTCTTGGAGATAAAGCATCAGAACCGTGGATCCAATCACAAGATATTTTGGATGTATGGTTTGATTCTGCCTCGACACATGCCTTTGTCCTTGAAAACCATAAAGATTTAGCACGACCAGCAGATCTATATTTAGAAGGATCAGATCAACACCGTGGCTGGTTCCAGCATTCACTTTTAGAAAGTTGCGCAACTCGTGGATGCACTCCTTTTAAATCATTGGTAACCCATGGGTTTGCTGTTGATGAAAAAGGCGAAAAGATGTCTAAATCAAAGGGAAATGTAATTTCTCCTAATGATATTATTGCTCAATCAGGGGCAGATATTCTGCGTTTCTGGGTGGTAAACTCTGACTATAACGAGGATCAACGCCTTGGAAAAAACGTCATTCAAACCCATGTTGACGGATACCGAAAATTGCGCAATACAATTCGTTGGATGCTAGGAATGCTATCCCATGACGAAGGAAAGGAAATATCTCTTTCTGATATGCCTGAACTTGAAAGGCTCATGCTCCATCGGATAACTGAACTTGATCAGATCGTGCGTGAAGGTTATGATACCTTTAACTTTAAAACAATTATTCGCACCCTAATGGACTTCACTAATATAGAGTTGTCTTCGTTTTATTTTGATATACGTAAAGATGCACTTTATTGTGATCCGCCTTCTAGCCTCAAACGTCTTTCTAGTATTGCAGTACTACGAACATTATGTCGTTGTCTTATACTTTGGCTCGCCCCTATGCTACCTTTTACCACAGAAGAAGCATGGCTCTGCCTAGAATCGAATGCTTCTTCTGTTCATCTTGAGCAATTTCCCACCATTCCAACGGAATGGAAAAATATTGAACTTTCTAAAAAATGGAAAAAAATTCTTAAGGTGCGCAAGGTTGTTACATCTGCCCTAGAGATTGAACGTAAGGCAAAACACATCGGATCATCTTTAGATACTGATCCTATCCTTTACATTACAGATTCATCTCTACTTACGGCTCTAGAAGGACAAGATATGGCTGAAATCTGCATAACATCAAGCATAACGGTCATAAATTGCGAAGCTCCATCAAATTCTTTTTACTTGCCTGACACCCCTCAAGTCAGCGTTCAGTGCAACCGTGCATCAGGAAAGAAATGTGCTCGATCATGGCGTATTACTTCAGACGTTGGGTCAGATCCTGCTTATCCTGATGTATCTGCTCGTGACGCCCTTGCATTGCGCGAACTAGGATACCCAGAACAGTCCAAGGTTTGACTTGATTATTAGATGTATCGATTCTTAAAAAGATATGTTCTTGATACAGACGATAGGATTGTATGCTGAAAAAATCCTAACGATCAACATAATTATAACCATATCCATAGTTTGAACAAAATCTCTGGATACACGCTCCTGCATACAAAAAATTATCTTATAGTCAAACAATATCTTATTAACATAAACCACTATTATGATTATAGTTAAGTCAAAGGAAAATATTTATTGTAAAAATTGCTTTATTTCATGAAATTATAGAAATTGTAAATATAGTATAAATATATATTTTAATAATAAATTAATTATAATTAATTGAACAATTACTAAAAAGTAAACAACACTTAAAACTATAATAAACTATATTTATAGAAATAATGATTTAAAATATAAAATATGTATATAATGCAATTTATTTTATTTATATATTTTGGAAATTATTATTATGAATACTATAGAAACAAATAATCCTAAATTCTATTTAAAATCAATCAACAACAACTCACTTCCTAGCATCAAAACAAAAAATACTTCTGTGCAAATCCCCGAAACTGATAAAGGAAATTCTATTCCTCAACCAAGTAAAGTTAATTCTTCCTCTAATATAAATATAGCACGGAAATGCTTTATAAGTGCGATTCCTATTTATGGGACCATACAAGCATTTAAAAATGGAGAAATTGGATGGGGAATTTTTGGAGCTATTACCGATGCTCTAACATTGGCTGGTATAGGATATGGTGCTAAGTTATTATATGCCTCAATACGAGGAGGAAGTATTGTGCTTAAATCTGGATCTATAACCGCCAAAGCACTCATAGCATCTACAGCAGGAGCTGCTGAAATTATCCACGCAGAAAAAATTAAGCCTGCCATCAACAATGATCCTCTGCTCTCAATAGTAAAAACAAAGGCTCAAGCCGCTAAAAAAGATCTTTTTGCACAAAACACGATACCTTTAAATAATATCATCGTAAAAAATACACAATTAGCAACAAAAAATGCTGCTGTTATAAAACCAGTATGGAAAAAACTTCCCTATGCGGATAAGCCAGATCTCTGTACAAGATTCTATTCAAGAGGGAAAATAAGCTTTTATGACTTTAATCTATTAGCACCAAACAAAGTTTATAAAGACTTGCGTGACGCAGGTAAAGCTTCTGAATTTATAGTAGATGGAAAGAAAATCTCTGGAGGAACTCCTCATAGAGTACTCAAAAGCCTACAAAAGAACATTCCTAACGATTTTAAAAAGATTCAGCTTATCTCCTCGTATGCGCACGAAGGTATGTTTAACGCACCTTTTTCATATAAAATATTACCCATAAAAAGTCCACAGTTCCACAGGGCAAGCGATTGGAAAACTTCTTATCGGTTCACGACCTTAAAAGACAATAATATGCAATATACTGCCACGTATACGGGAAAATATCAAAAATCCAATGGGTCATCTTATCCGGATCATCCTAATTATGGGATTAGAGCAGAAGGAATTATTTACCAAGATCAGGTACCAGATTTAGAATATTCTTATTATTATAACTAAAGTAATTAATCTCATCAATTCCCTAAAATTGCCATTAATATTTTATGATAATAGCTACATAACATAAAGTGTATTGAATTATTTTAATAATAATTAAATATAATAATAAATAGAAAAATATATATTTGATTACATTTGTTTTTAACTTACATTTATAGGAATTATTACTATGAGTACTTTACCTGTCAATAATAATATGATTCACATCTCTCAGGAGACAAATAAAATATTTAAAAGCAATGCTCTTAATCCAGGAGTATTGAAAGAGGATCTCATTCGGACAATCTCTCTACCAATATTAAAAACACCAACCCCGTCAACAAGCATATTTGGTAAAGCTCTGAGCTTTGTCAAGGACGCTGTCTTAAAGGCAATCCCTATAGCCAAAGAAGTTGCCTTAAGCTCAACCCCTATTTATGGAACCATCCGATCATTTAAAAGAGGAGAAATTGGGTGGGGTATATTTGGAATTGCTACCGATATTCTACTCTTAATACCCGTTGTAGGATTCGGCGCTAAATTAGCTGGAGCCGCAGGAAGATTAGCAATAACTTCGCTAAAAGCAGGAATTATGTCCTCTAGAGTATTAGAGATAGCAGGCAATAGCACTAGAGCATTTGACGCAGCAGGTCATAGTCTCACAGGCATAGAAGCATCAATTAAAAGCTCACGACTCTCTGTACCCGTCGCAGAACAAATAGCTCATCCTAGCATAAAAGAAACTGCCAAAAACTTTGCGATCTCATCTGCGCGTGCATTAGATCCCGGATTTGAATTGATCTACAAAGGAGGGAAATATGCATATAAGGGTGGAAAATATATGACAAGATCACTTACAACAAACCCTATGAAATTCTTTAAATCATCTTTTAAATGGAGCAATCTCAAGGTAATCACTCCTCCTAACGCTCCACCAATCAAAGAATATTGCTTTCAACATTTCAACAAATTACCAGAAAATAAATTATTTGGAGATTTCTTGACCGATGTAACTCGTGGTGAATACACCGTAAACGGTAAGAAATTTGCAGCGGAAACAAACCATGATAGGGAAATACTCCAAAAACAATTTATAAGCATGTTTCCTAAAAATGATTTGAAACAAGCTCAGCTTGCATCTAGTTATGCAAATCAAGCTATTTTTGGTGAACCTGTCGCGGCAATCATGGAAAAAGCTCCTCACCTTCATGCGCAACCTGTGGAAAATACCCATATCAGTTATACAATGAATAGCTTGGACAACAACAAAATAAAATTATCCGCTTTGTATGAGAGAAAGGTTTCTATTCCTGATGAAATTGACGACACAATACAGGCTGCAAAAGGGGATAAATATTTTACAGGATATGGAATAAAAATAGATGCGATTCTCTCTCCTGATAAAGCAGCAGACTTGCATTATTCTTACTATCTCAAATGATGACCTATGCTCTTAGTATGTTCGAAAAATATCTACTTTATCCACTTCAATCGTTCATATAAAGATCGTGCTGAAACCACTCAATAGATAAGCCATTTCTCTAACAATAATTTATCTTGGCATATTATAATTTAGGATTTTGAACCATGAATATTGTAGAAATTAATAATCACGAGGCCCTTATTCCTCAAGGAAAAAATAAAATTTATAACAGTAATGTTCTTGATACAAAAGCATTAAAAGAGAATTCTACTCAGATAATCCCTCCGACAGAAACAAAAGAACCGATCCATTCCATAAGAAAAACCGACAAAGCTATAAGCATTGCCAAGGAAGTTGCCTTAAGCTCAATCCCTATTTATGGAACCATCCAATCATTTAAGAGGGGAGAAATTGGATGGGGTATATTTGGAATTGCTACCGATATTCTACTCTTCATACCCGTTGTAGGATGCGGCGCTAAATTAGCCGGAGCCGCAGGAAGATTAGTAGTAACTGCAATGCGAGGAGGGAGGACTCTGATCAAGGATGGGGCTACTGTATCTAGAACATTAGAGACAGGATCTAGAACCTTTCATACATTGGCAACAATAGAAAATCGTATCGAAAGTGGGGATAAGATTCTTGCAATGCATACACCAATGAAAAATAAATTCGTGACTACTGCAATAAGAAATCCTCCTCAAGATAACGCTAATGCTCTTGTTCACGAAAAAAAAGAGGTTGATCAACCCAGTTACAAAAAACCTCTATTGGATCCGTTGGAAGGAACAAGTACCAATATTATACACAAAAACGCTCCAGAAGATATCGCAATCCTAGAATTCACACATACCAATACAAAAAGCTCTATCCCACTACCAAAACCAAATAAATCCATTCTACCAAAACCAAATAAATCCATTAATACAAAGATAACAACAGCTACCAAAAATTTTATAACCAAATCCACAAATGCGCTAGATCCTAGATCTGACTTACTGCATAAAGGAAGCAATTACATCTATAAACAAGGAAAATCTCTGGTAAAAAAAGGATTACTAAAGATCGAACAACAAAAAGAATGGAAGAATATTCCTTTAGAGCATAATTCGTTTACAACAATTCGATTGGGAAAAGGACTCGTAGACTTACCATCTAAACAATTAGATCAACGATTTATATCTGGTCTACCAATTTCTAAATATATCATAGATGGAAAAGCCCTTGTTAACAAAACACCTCAAGAAAAACTAGATAAATTTATAAAAATGTTTCCTAAAAATGACTTTAAAACTCTTCAACTTATTTCCATCTATGCTAATAACAGCATTTTTAGCTCAGCGCTTTCAGAAATCTTAATTCAGATTCCTGAGCTTCAACGTTTTATTTCAGAGAATCATAAAACCACTTATACAATCAGTAGATTGGATAATAGACTAATAAAACTTTCCGCCGTATATGAAAGAGATTTGAAACTCTCCCATAAAAAAGATTCTATGGAAAATATTGCAAACAGAAAAAAAGATTTTAAAAGATGTGGAATTAAGGTAGATGCAATTCTCTCCCCTGAAAAAGAAGCAGACATGCATTATTCTTACTATCTCTCCTAATGAGAAATCAAGGTTCCTAGTATGTTTGAAAAACATCCATCTTATCCACCCAAATCATTCATACAGGAATCATGTTGAACTAAATATATAAGCCATCTCTCAAAAAGATGGCTTATACTATGTCTAATGATTTATAGTCAGCTATTAATAGTTCAGTTTCTACATGCTGAGACAATGTTTGTAGAATAAAGGATACAAATCATCTGAAGTATTTTCCATATTCTATTTTTAATCTTTTGATTGAATATATCTTCAATACAATATGTATAGCTATTTTATAAACATATCCCATAGAATAGAAATATAATTTCTATTAATATCCTTAGATATTGTGCTAGTTAAACATAAAAAAGAGAAAATAAAGACTAGATGCTGCTTATGGAGATAATTGTTGTGAATAAACCGTTGTTTTCAATTTTAATTCTAGCAATAGAAAATCATAAACTGTCGACAAACAATGAAGCAATGACTAGGCTAATGGTATGAAGAACAAAACACTACAAGTCGATATTGCATTTCCTCTGTTCAATCATGTTCGTTACTCAATCATAAACCTGTTTATTGTTTTTTTAGGAATTGTCTTTTCTTTTCTTGCTGTAACCTTTATCTTCTTCAAAGATTCCCTAAACCATAATACAGTCTTCACATTGATCGATCTGCTCGCCTGGATTGGAATATTATTGCTTGTATTACTTGCAATTAGATTGCTTAAAACTTCCACAGAGCAATTACCGTCTTTGGAAGCAGTTTTTATGGATAGTGAGCCAGATTGCATTTTAATTACCAACCAGCGTGGACATATACTGTATTCCAACAACACCTATAATAAACTTACTAATCTTGTTTGGAACAAAAAGATCAAATCGTTAGAAACTCTTCTTTCCCGCGATCAAGAAGTTAGTGAAGCGTTATACCGTCTTATGAATAATTTGCGAATAAATAAAGAGGGAAAAGAAGAATTCCGTCTCATGCATTCGCTCAACAATAATTCTCAATCTTCTGGGCCACATTGGTATCGTCTTGAAACACGAATCCTTCCTGTTTTATCACATAAAGAAAAGAATCTATATGCATGGCGAATCACTGATATTACCTCTGAACGCAAGGATCAGGAAAAATTTTTTCGAGAATTACAAAATGCAATTGACTATCTTGATCATTCTCCTGTTGGATTTATGTCAGCTGATCATCAAGGAAAAATCCTATATGTAAATGCTACCCTTGCAGAATGGTTGGGAATTAATCTGACTAAATTTACATCAAAATCAATATCCATAGGCGACATTACCGCTGGAGAGGGACTTTCGATCATCCAATCTGTGCACGCAGAGCCAGAGATCCAAAAAACCGTGACACTTGATCTGGATTTTCGCCGAATTGATGATGGTCATGGATTTCCTGTCAAAATCATACATCATGTTCTTGCTTCATATGATGATAAACCTGGAGAAAGTAGAACTGTTGTTATCTCTCGGAAAAACCTCGATTCTAATGATTCATCTGGCACTATAGCGACCATGCGTTTTAATCGTTTTTTTAATAATATGCCTATGGCTATCGCATCCATTGATAAAAAAGGACGAATTTTACGTACAAACGCGCCCTTTCTTAAACTTTTCCCTAGTACCATGGAAAAAAATAGCACATCTCATGATATATTTTCTATTGTACACGAAAATGAGAAACAAAAACTTATCACGGCTCTTGATGATGCAAACAATCAAAAAAGTGACATACTTCCTATCGATTCTCGTCATCCAGAAGATGAAAATCGTCATTTTCGTTTCTACATCAATGCGGTAATTAACCGCAGTATAGAAGATCCTGAAGAACAGGCTATCTTATATGCCATAGACATAACAGAGCAAAAAGCCCTGGAAGCAGGCATGGTAAAAACTCAAAAATTAAATGCTGTTGGCACATTGGCAGGAGGAATAGCACATGATTTTAATAATGTGTTAACTGCAATTCTTCTATCCTCTGATCATTTATTACTACAATCTCGTTCTTCCGATGCTAGTTTTGCTGATCTCATGGAGATAAAACATAACGCTAATCGTGCAGCTATCCTTGTGCGTCAATTACTTGCTTTTTCTAGAAAGCAAACGATGTCTCTGACTGTCCTTAATTTAACTGAGGTAATTGGTAATTTACGTATGATGATTCAGAGGATAATACCTCCTCAAGTAAAGCTACATATCGATTATGAACGTGAGCTATGGGAGGTGAAAACAGATGTATCCCAATTCGAACAAGTACTGGTAAATCTATGTGTTAATGCCCATCATGCCATGCACAATGATGGTGGATTATTAACCCTGCGTACCCGTAACATACCCTCAACAGAAGTATATTCCTTTAATTCTCTAGATCTTCCTAAAAAAGATATGGTTCTTGTAGAAGTAGAAGACACAGGAATCGGAATGTCTTCAGATATTATGGAAAAAATATTTGAACCATTTTTTACCACGAAGGAAGTAGGAAAAGGAACAGGCTTAGGTCTTTCCGTGGTCTACGGAATAATACGACAATCCGGTGGATATATCTTACCTGAATCTGAGATTGGAAAAGGATCAATATTTCGGATATTATTACCACGATATATCGAAGAAGAGAATGTTCTAAAATCCGCCCAAAACCCAACTGATATTGCAATCGAAATACCAGTCGAACCTGCAGATCTCACCGGCAATTCTGCAATAGTATTACTCGTAGAAGACGAAGATTCTGTGCGTCGTGGTAGTAAAAGAATGTTGGAAGCACGAGGCTATACTGTCCACGAAGCCTGTTCCGGAACGGGCGCACTGAAGGTCATGGAAGAACTTCAAGGCCGAGTTGATATTGTAATTTCTGATGTAGTCATGCCCGAAATGGACGGTCCTACATTATTGCGTGAACTGAGGAAAACATATCCTAATCTAAAATTTATCTTTATTTCCGGATATGCAGAAGATGCGTTCTCTAAAAACTTACCTAAAGATGCCAAGTTCAGCTTTTTATCAAAACCATTTTCTCTCAAACAGTTGGCAACATCTGTTCATGAATTACTTCAATCAGATCCTTCAAACCATACATCATCCGAAATCAAATAATATTTCAAGAGGATGGAAATATATATACAAACATAGTAAAATCAACGATTATAGCAGATCTAAATTGAAGGCTAGTCTTCTCCTTCTACCTAAATCTTCTTGTATTATCATACTGTTTTATTCTAAACTATGGATATAATTTAAGCGTTAAAAGAGAGTTTTAAATATTAACCGTTACGTTAAAGTACAGTTCTATCCCTATTCCTGTGGCTTTCCTCCATCAAGAATATGTTGAGAACCTACCTCTATTCTACCACCAATTACAGCCACAATTAAATTGAAAAAATTAAGTTCATTTATATTGTAAAGAATTGTATTATTGAGCACCTATTCATCCCTGTTAAAAAAACGGCATAAGCACTTACGTATTTTATTTGATAAAATCCTATAAGATCCCTGATTTTTTATGCTGACTGGATCCTGATGCATATCAAAAGTGTGCATAAATATAAAATTCTATGTGTTTGAATTCCTTTCAAGGACTTCTTTATGGGACAATGATTTCTCCAAGTTATTCCATCCATAAAGGAATGGTAGGACGCTATGCTTCTAATTTCCTTATCCAAAAAAAATATTGTCTCTAAAAACGATGGATTATAAGGATATTGTTTGATAAAAAAGTGTGATAATCAGGGGATTATCGTGAAATAATAATACTCATGTCAAATAATATTAAAATGCTGTAAAAATGGATATCAAGATTATTCACCATGCATAGCAAGTTACAATAATAGAAATATCCATTATACTTTAAATCTGATGAATTCAGGTAGAATTTTGTATTATTGTATTCTTTCCTACTTTACAGCGTCAAAATATGAAGTACAATCCACTCTCACTCTCGCACCATGAATACTGCATATTTTTCAAGATATGCGCCTAGATCTCAGTCATGAATTGACTAAAAATGATAACAAGGGAAATATCATAGCTTTAAGTAGATCATTTCAAACCATGAAAAAATTGCTTTAATACTAAAATCAACATGCATCACGCATATTGAATTATAAAAGTAATTTTGTATATCATCATAAATAAACATCAATATTGTCGTTTTTTATGTGAGAAAATATAAAATAGATTATATGCTAAATTATAAAATCAATATTCTATATTTAGCCAATTCATCATATTGGCATGACAATTATCATTATAATGTTTTCTTCTCAAAGAGATAATGGAAATGAACTTATAAAAATCTATCTAATGTTCAATATGTATTTCGTGTTGCGTATTGTATCAAAAAAATAATCTTTTAAGAACAAAGTTGCTTCAAAACCGTCTGTAAAATACCACCATTTTTAAGATAACTGAGCTCATCTAAAGTATCAATACAACAGAGAATAGGAATATTCTTAGTCATACCATCCGGAAAAGTAATTTCTAAAATGGATTTTTCCCTTGGAAGAATTGTCTTTAATTTTCTAATGGTAATAATTTCATCACCTGTAATCTTCAAATTTTCCCAAGAAACACCTTCCTCAAAAGCAAATGGAATAATCCCCATACCTATTAAATTAGAACGATGTATACGTTCAAAAGATCTCGCAATGACAGCCCTTACTCCCAATAACCTTGGACCTTTTGCTGCCCAATCACGCGAAGAACCGTTTCCATATTCAATACCTGCAAATACTACCAAAGGTGTTCTCTCAACTTTATACCTCATGGCAGCATCATAAATCAATAATTCTTCTCCAGAAGGATAGTGAATAGTGTATCCTCCCTGCTTATCTTTTTGTTTCAGCATATAATTCCGAATACGGATGTTCGAAAAAGTACCTCTCATCATCACTTCATGATTACCTCGCCGAGTTCCATACTGGTTAAAATCTTTTTCCTGAACACCTTGCTGACGCAGGTAATGTCCAGCAGAAGATTCCAATTTAATGGATCCTGCAGGAGAAATATGATCCGTCGTGATTTTATCACCCAATAAACATAAAATACGTGCACCATGAATATCTGACATACCTGGATCAGTATCTGCAATTGTTTCAAAATAAGGAGGATTGCGTACATAAGTCGAATTCTCCTTCCAATTGTACGTTTCGCCTGCGGGTACATCAATTTTCCACCAACTACTGTCTCCATGGAATACATCAGAATATTTTTGCTGATATAGATTACGTGTTACATACTTATCAACAAATCTTTTGATTTCACTATCTTTTGGCCAAATGTCTCGGAGATAGATAGGATTACCCTTCTGATCTTCTCCTATAGGATCTTTTACAAGATTTTTTCTTATATTTCCTGCAAGTGCATAAGCCACAACTAAAGGAGGAGAAACAAGATAGTTCGCCTCTACATCAGGTGAAATACGTCCATCAAA
Organism: Candidatus Liberibacter ctenarytainae; assembly: GCA_016808295.1. Classification (GTDB taxonomy): domain Bacteria; phylum Pseudomonadota; class Alphaproteobacteria; order Rhizobiales; family Rhizobiaceae; genus Liberibacter; species Liberibacter ctenarytainae. Next base: position 51,974 of record SEOL01000002.1, on the reverse strand, counting down.
GTTGCGATTTCCTGACAAGACACCTGCTACTACTAAGCTCTCTCTGTTAATTATTTCAGAAATTTCCGGTTTTAATGACCCAGAATTCCCTATACACGTCGTACATCCAAAACCAACAAGATTAAACCCAAGCGCATCAAGGTACTTGTTGAGCCCTGCTTGAATAAAATATTCATAAGCAACTTGTGATCCCGGAGCTAAGGATGTTTTAACCCAAGGCTTGGACTTTAATCCCTTAGAAACCGCATTTCTGGCTAGTAATCCAGCCGCCATCATTACAGATGGATTAGAAGTATTCGTGCAAGACGTTATGGCAGCAATAGCTATATCACCATTCTTTAAACAAAAATCTCTCCCCCTCACAGAATATTTTTCATCAATTTTATCAGATTTTTTATAATATTCATCCATTGAAATGCAAAAATCAGAAGGAACCTGCTCAAGATCTATACGAGATTCTGGACGTCTAGGACCTGCCACAGAAGGGACAACATCTCCGAGATTAAGTTTCATTTTCTTTGTAAATACAATTTTTTCATAATCCACATCTTCACGCCAAATACCTTGTGCTTTTGTATAAGATTCCACAAGATCTACACGACTTTTAAGACGATTGGATAATCGTAAATAATCGGTTGTTCCACTATCAATCGGAAAAAATCCACATGTAGCACCATATTCTGGGGCCATATTTGCTATGGTAGCACGATCTGCAAGCAGCATGTTCTCAAATCCTGAACCAAAAAACTCAACAAATTTTGATACTACTCCTTCTTTACGCAATATCTGCACAATCGTTAATACCAGATCAGTTGCTGTCACCCCTTCCCTAAGAGAACCAAGCAATTCAAAACCCACAACTTCAGGAAGTAGCATTGATATTGGTTGTCCTAACATGGCAGCTTCTGCTTCAATACCACCAACTCCCCAACTTAAAACGCCCAACGCATTACTCATTGTGGTATGACTATCAGTACCAACACAAGTATCTGGATAAGCCATAGTCTGACCATTTTCATCTTCTGTCCAAACCGATTGGCTAAGATATTCAAGATTAATTTGATGACAGATACCTGTACCTGGAGGAACAACACGGAAATTTTTAAAAGCTTTTTGTCCCCATTTCAAAAATTGATAACGCTCTTCATTTCGCTGATATTCCAAATTTTTATTACGAAAAATTGCACTATCACTTCCAAAATGATCCACAATTACGGAATGATCTATTACAAGATCAACAGGCACTAGAGGATTAATTTTCTGAGGATTTCCTCCTAAAGCATGCATCGCATCGCGCATAGCTGCCAGATCAACAACGGCTGGTACACCAGTGAAATCTTGCATTAAAACACGGGATGGTCGATAGGAGATCTCACTTTCAATAGATCCCTTATTATCTAACCACCTCACGAATGCATAAATCTGCTCTTTAGTAACAGAACTTCCATCCTCAAATCTCAATAAATTTTCAAGTAAAATTTTCATTGAGCATGGAAGACGAGACACTCCCAGTAAACCGTTGGCTTCAGCTTTTGGCAAGCTATAATAAATATAATCAATTCCATCAACCGAAAGCACAGAACGACAATTAAAACTGTTCAAGGATTCAAACATCACCTATACCTTTTTTGAGAAACAATAAAGAGGTGAACGCAAAAATAGATCACTCAGAGCTTCTTTCTACAAAAAAAATATCTTAAAATACTTAAAGAAGCCTAATTATTCCAATCATATAAAATAATATTTATCTTATCGCATTCTTAAAAAATATTCATAAACATCTAAGATTTACACCATGCGGAATGATTTATATTATGTTCAGAGATTAAGGATTTGAAAAATTTCACTAACTGATATAATTTTTATTATATTTAGATCTCTGAAGAATCAATAGCTTTGAATATTCTCAATAGATTAGACTATTACATTCCTTAAATATTACCCAAGCGACATATATCTCTTCGCTCTATATACTATTCAGACATAGAGAGATATGTAGTTATCCCTCTATTCAACCATAAAAATCACTCTTTTCCTTAAAAGACGATCTACTATAGATCGCCTTTTTTGAAAAAATTATTGTTTCATTCTTAATCTCTTCTTTGCCCCATAAATCTCAATAAATACATAAACATGGCGATAAAATCCATATAAAGCATCAGAGCTCCCATTATAGAACTACGATTCACATCATCAGTACTATAACCTTCTGAGTATGATTCCTTAATCTTCTGGGTATCATAAGCAGTGAGACCTGCAAATGCAATCAATCCCATGATAGATATTGCTAATTCCATTGCTGGAGACTTCAAAAACCAGTTCACCAAAGAAGCTATCATGACCCCAAAAACCCCCATAATCATGAAAGAGCCCAAGGGAGTTAAATCTCTTTTCGTTACATAACCATAAAGAGAAAGCGAACCAAACGAGGCCGCACATATAAAGAACGTCTGCACGATGCTTTTATTGGTATAATGCAAGAATATAGAAGAAAGAGATAATCCCATAAGAGCAGCATAGATAAAAAAAGTTGTTCTCAGTGCACTCGAACTTAAATACCTCAAACGGACTTGCATAAACAAACACAGACCAAGAGGAGCGAACATAACGACGTATGCCAAAGGAGAAGTATAAAGCGCGACACCAAAATCTGTCAACATAATCCCATTTCTAAGAGCAACGGAAGCTGCAGACGGATCTAAAGTCGTTGCTAGAGCACTAACCAAAAACGAGACAATACCCGTAATAACAAGACCAAGAGCCATATTATTGTACACTCCTATCATGTACGCACGCAGGCCCTCATCGATTGTATGATCAGACCTACCTTTCGAGCTTACTACTCTTTGGTAATTACGAAGATTAGACATTATTCACCCTCTATCCATTAAAATCTCTTGTACATACTAATAGCTACCCAACACACTCTTTTATCATAGCAATCAAATCCCCTGAATTAGTTAGTAAGGAAAGGATTCAAATTCCAGAGCAAGCTACCACGAACTAAACACTGCCTATTATAGATTATTATCTAATTTTTGCAAACAAAAAACTTTTGTTCATATTTTCCTTTGAAATCTTTTTTCTGCGCTTTGTATTGTCAAATGTTATATTTATTTCAAATATTGGTTTTTTAACAAAACCAGAAAGAGCAAATCCAATATTAGAAAACATCTTCTGAGCTTAAGTCTATACCCTTCATACCAAAGAGATTGTATGTAGAAATTCCTTAGCCGCAATGACTGGATCGGCCGCCCTCACAATAGGGCGGGAAACGACTATATGACTAGATCCATATTTCAAGGCTTTATCTGGAGCCATAAATCTTTTCTGATCATCTGCCTCTCCCCCTTCCATTCTTATCCCAGGTGTAACAATAGCCATATGATCTCCTACTATTTTTCTCACCATCAATGCTTCTCTAGGTGAACATACAACACCACCCATTCCTATATCACGCGCTTGAGTTGCACGCATCGCCACCATGGTCATAATATCTTTATCATAACCAGATTCTCTGAGATCAACTTCATCCATTGAGGTCAAAACCGTGACAGCTAGCAAACAAATGTCCGTCCCACGCGCAGCAGATACAGCGGCACGCATTGTCTGAGGATATGCATGTACCGTTAACATCTTAATCCCCATTTTAGCTATATGCTCGATAGACGCCGCTATAGTATTTTCTATATCAAACAACTTCATATCCAAGAATATACTTTTGCCATCTGAAACCAAATGACGCGCCAACTCTAATCCTCCTGAAAAGAGCAGTTGATAGCCTATTTTATAAGAGGAAACCACATCACCTAAAATTGATACGACTCTTTCCGCCTCCCGTACTGTCGGAAGATCAAGCCCAACAATCAGACGATCTCTTTGAATAATAGTATTATTCAATAATTTTTTCCTTTAAAAACATAATCATCCAAGAACCAAAGCACGTGCTAACTAGAAATATTGCGAAAAAGTCCTATCCTAATTGAACAATCAGCAATTGAAACATCCTTGTCTAATTTTCCACCATCAAATGATTTATATTTCTTCAAATATCACTTATACACATAAAAGTTCTATAAAATCATATCCTCATAGGCATTAAAACATAAAATGCACTTACATCTCCTTCTCCTGCTCCTGCTCCTTTAATAAGCGCAGATGAATTAGGACCTTCTAATAAACAAATCATTTGATCATCTGAAATATTGTCAATGATCTCCAATAAATACTTATAATTAAAACCAATATCCATTGGACCATCAGTATAATTCACATCCAAATCTTCTACAGCATTTCCTAAATCAGGATTGTCGACCGTCATCTTCAATTTTCCAGGAGATAAAGAAAGTTTGACCGATTGGCTACGCAAAGAGGCAATTGTCGATACACGGTCAACAGCCTGCCTCAGGTTATTACAATTCACTCGTAATTCCTTATTATTTTTATCAGAATCAGGCACAACATTTCGGTAGGCAGGGAAATCTCCATCAATCAACCTTGAGCTCATACAAATAGACTCTATCTCTAGATGAATTCGTGATTCGGAAATCTTAATCTCCACCATTAAATCTTTGGAAGAAAGAATCCTTTGAATCTCACCAACCGCTTTACGTGGCACTATGATACTAGGCATCCCCAAAATTTCTGGCATAACCGCTTCAGCGACGGCTAAACGATGCCCATCTGTCGCCACAGAACGTAACTTTAAACCGCTCTCGTCAATATGAAAAAAAATACCATTTAAATAATATCTTATCTCTTCAGTCGCCATAGAAAAATGCGTGCGTTCCATAAGATTCTTTAAAGTAGATGATTTAATCTTAAAAGAATATGGATACTTCTCTTCTGTTGACGCAGGAAATTCCACCTCTGGAAAAGATTGTAAGAAAAACTTTGAACTTCCTGAAGAAATGATTACCCTGCTCTCTTCTGTGTTCTTTTTAGATAAAAAAATATCTGAACCATCCGGAAGTTTCCGCACTATATCATGGAGAAGATGGACCGGAACAGTGCAAGAACCTATAACCTCGACATGAGCGGGTATACTTGCTTCAATTTCAATTTCAGTACCACTTGCTTTTATTTTCAGAGCCTGATCTGCTGCTGTTAGCAAAATATGACCAGAAATTGGAACAGCATTTCTACGTTCAACAATTCTATAAGCATGATTTAGGAATTCTAATATTTCAGAACGCTCAATGATAATTTCCATAATACCCTACCCAAAAGTTAATATTTTACCGCATTAAAGACAATTAAAGCCTGTCATAGTGATTTATTTTCCTAAAGATCACAATATAATACAGATTAAAACAACTTTAATCTATATTTGAAAAAATCCTACTCAAAGATCAAAGGAAGGGAAGAAAACAAAAATCACCATTCTTAATTGATAATAAAGGCATCTCTCCACAATATCCACATACCAACGCTCATTATAATATCACCCCTATGATCGACCCTTACTTTACCGTGATAATGATATTTATGATATAATTCATCACTTTCTTCACTTAAGGAACAATACTTTTGCATGAGTGAACATCCTCCTTTCGAAAAAAACGACAAAATTTTTCAAACAACAGATCCCATAATAACCAGCCTATTAGATACGGATTTCTACAAACTGCTCATGCTACAGTTAATTTGGAAGTTTTATCCAGATATTAAAGTGACATTTTCACTATTTAATCGCAAACAAAAATTGCACTTATCGGACAAAATAAACGAATCTGAATTACGTGCTCAACTTGATCATGCGCGTTCTTTGCAAATAACCAAAGAAGAACAAGCGTGGCTTTCAAACAATACTTTTTATGGCAAAAAACAGATTTTTGACCCAAATTTCCTATTATGGCTCTCTGAGTTCAAACTTCCAGAATACGAACTCTCCCGTGAAAAAGGACAATATATTCTCAAATTTCATGGGTTGTGGCAAGATGTCAGCCTATGGGAAATTCCCAGTTTAATTATAATAAGCACGCTCTATACGAATACAATCGTCAATTCAATGTCTTCTTTTTCCACAGATCTTTTATATGCTAAAGCAAAAGAAAAACTTTGGTCTAAAATCAAGCAATTACAAAACTTTCCCGGTTTAAGAATTGTTGATTTTGGCACACGCCGCCGCCATTCATTCCTTTGGCAAAGATGGTGTATAGAAACTTTAAAAGAGGGTCTTCAAGATTCATTTATTGGTACATCCAATGCCTGTTTAGCCATGAAATACAAGATCAATGCTATTGGGACCAGCGCACATGAATTGCCCATGGTAGCTGCGGCTATTGCACAGACAGATACAGAAACCCGAAATGCCCCTTATCAAATAATGCAAAAATGGAATAGTCTTTACGACGGAAATTTACTCATAGGACTCCCTGATTCTTTCGGAACAGATTCCTTCTTGGAAAATGCTCCTTCCTGGGTAGCGGAATGGGAGGGATTTCGCCATGACAGCGCATCTCCTATTGAAGGAGGAGAAAAAATTATTGCTTGGTGGACAAAGATGCACTGCGACCCCCTAAAAAAAATCCTTATTTTTTCTGATAATCTTAACGCCGATTCAATCATCCATACATACAAACATTTCGAAAATATCGTACAAATGACCTTTGGATGGGGCACGAATCTCACAAATGATTTTTACGGGTGTTCGCCACATCAGAGTTCACAAATAGAACAATTAAATATCGTATGCAAAGTTATTGAAGCAAATGATAAACCCGCAGTTAAATTATCCGATGATCCCAGCAAGACAACAGGAAACACAACAGAAATTAAACGCTATTCACGAATATTCAAAACGCGAACATACACACAAAATTAGTGAGAATATTAAGGTATGACAAAACCTCAACTCAGAGAAAATCCCAAAAATGCTCTTGTAGTTCTGAGATAACATCTCATCCCTATAATACTAAACGTTCTACCAAAACAGAATTTTTACTAGGAATTGGCAATCCAATTTTCTTCAGAACGGCCTTTAACTGCGGAATGGTCAAATGAAATGCGTATCCTTCGATTGATTCTTTTGTACGATGAGAGCCGCATTGATAAATCTTTGCAGCGTCACCTCGGATTCTTCATGCAATATAGTTTTCCATGAATCGTAGAATCCGGAAAAATTTAATCGACCGGAAATGTTGCGTTATGATAAAAAGGCGCTTGAGAATTTATCTATATATTTATCATCCCTACTAAACAATGCAAGGCTACTCGCACGCAGATTATTCTAAAAATTATTCCACATCAGGAATGCAACTGAAAGCAATTTTAGTATCAGAAAAGCTGCGCTCCTGCAATGGAAGCATACCAATTAATATTGAATCTCGCCCGAAACGATGATTAATTTTATCGAGCACCCGTGACAGCTTCTCATCTCTGATGCGCTGATTCATATCTACATCTGGCAGTACCTTGAATAGATCTGGCTGCAAACCGCTGGCAGGAACCAATTCATCCAGAGTGATGGATATTTTTTTAACCCGCACACCCTTTGCTTCCGTTATCAGACCTTTCCATAGCTCTTCCAGCATACGTAGAAAAGTCATGCTGTCCTGCGCGCGGTAGCAGCGCATGCCACCTTCCAGACGCCCTCCATTCTCGATGCGAACCGATAGCAAAAGGGCATTGGCGTAGTAGTCCATTCGCCGTAGGCGGCTGGCGGCTTTAAGCATTAGGCGCCGTGCAACATAAATAGCTTTGGTGGAATCACGCAATTCCGGTGCCATTACATGGCTATGGCCGATAGTGCGCTTAACGCTTTCCTCTTCCTGCACTTCCACACCGCGCAGCATATACCATATCTTTTCTCCCCATATACTCCCCCATACCTTGCGCAACCGTCCGGCATCCAACGCCAATAACGCAGACATATCGGTGATACCGGCGCGCAGAAGACGCTTTTCCATATTGTGTCCTATGCCCGGCAGGTCGCGTAATTTGAGGCCAAGCAGGCGCTCTGGCAGATCTATCATTGAAAGTACCGTAAATCCATCCGGCTTCTGCATATCCGTCGCTATCTTTGCCAAATAGCGATTGGGTGCAATGCCGATAGAGCAGCGTACATATTTACCGACGTTCTCGGAGAGACCTTTTTTAATGGAATGGGCAATCTCAGTAAAACGCTTAACCGATATCTCATTATCCATCAAACGGCAAGATACCTCATCAATAGAGCATACCGCTGTAATGGGAATATGGCGTTCGACTTCTTCTAAAATGCGGTGATGGAATTCCACATAACGCTCATGCTGCGCCAGCACACAAACTATGCTGGGACAGAGTTTTTTAGCTTCCCATACCGGCGTGCCTGTTTTGATACCGAAAGCTTTTGCTTCATAACTGACAGCAATAGCGCATGTCGAATCAGTTTCTACTGGTATCACCGCCATAGGTTTACCACGCAATTCTGGTCGCAGCTGTTGCTCTACACTGGCAAAATAGCTATTGAAATCGACATAAAGCCAACGCAGGCCGGAGGACTGTGTACTATCGGAGATCATGCTTAGATATAATTCCTAAAATAACCTTTTGTCTAGATGCCGCAATTGTAAATATTAATTTTATAGTGTCATATTTTCTCAATTCCTAACGGCTGCAATAACTGCGCGCGAGGCAGAAGCAGTGCATGCTAGGTCAGTGACATCGGTCTAAAAATATTCGCATTAGCAGGCAATTTCCAATTTCAGAAAGATAATACCCAGCCGTAGATGAGCTTCTCCGAATATGAGCACGAAGTTCACTGGCAAATGGATCCTGCGATAAACCACCACCCGAAAGCCAAAGGCATGTGGCCAAGGATCTGTGAATGGCGGTGTGGTTCCGCTTGGATTTGAGCGCCCACAAATAGCAAGTGTCTCTGATAATACAGCTGGAAAAGAACGCTATTTTCAGGAACACGATGAAAGAGAGCACTTTCGCGGCATGCTCATTTCGAAGATTCAGAAAATTCCTTTAAATTCAGAAATTACACCTGAATACCGAGCACCTGTTTTGCCATCGTGCCTGAAGACGATGTTAACATCAAGAAATCATTCAAAGCCAGCACGGAATGGTTGCAAAAAATTTTTTACTAGTATAATGAGTGGATATTCTGGTGGAAATCGTCAAGGAAAGTCTAATCTGCAATCCGAGAAAGAACATGACAGAGTATCACTATAGGCGCAGAAAAAAGGCACAGGAAAAAGCCAATGTCGCAATTAAGTAGCGAAAGACCTCAACCATGCCATCCACTATGAATGAGCTAATAGCTATAATCTGCGTGGTTTCCGATTTCCCCACAGTGCGTGCGATACAGACTGGCTGGTTCCCTGATTTATTATGGAAGAGAAACAATGATAAAAAATGATGAATACCTCGATAAGTTTATTGTTAAACAAAAAAATAATCCGCTAGCACTGGCACTCCTTACCAAATTTAAAGAAATGTATCGCGACTGTGAAATTTCAGAAGATGAATACTCCGCTTTGCTTAAAGAAAAATTTGAGGAACTATTCATCGAGGATGGCAATGCTTAAATTGATCGACATTCAGATTTCGCATTTCCGTGGTTTTGTTACTGAAGCCCCCCAACCCATCAACCTTAGAGGGGATTTAGCCATTTTTTATGGGCCGAATGGCTTTGGCAAAAGCAGTCTTTCAGAAGCGATAGAATGGCTTTTTTATGGATATACAAAGCGCCGTAAACGTGAGGAAATTTTCAACCCATCCGAATATAAAAAATCCTATGCTAATGTTCAAGGCGGCACTCCTGTCAAGGTGACAGCTACCATTGCCTTTTCAGATGGCACCAAACATACCATTACCAGACAAATGGAAGGTAGTAACGAAAACTCTATTACGTTAGTCGATGAAAAACAGGATGATTTCAAGTCTATCGGCATTCAACCTTTAGAAGATTGCTATCCAGTAATAGCTCAAAATGAACTGAAATCCTTTATCCACACGAAGCAGAAAGACAGACACGGCAAAATTAGTGCTATACTAGGCTTGGAAGAACTTGCATCGCTAAAAACCGTCTTGCAGAAAGTTAAAAAATCCCTCGACCAAAAAAAGCCCAGCGTTGTTTCTACAGAGTTGGATAAATTACAAACGCCTATTGATATATTAGGTAAGCAGCAGAAAATCACTCCAGATTTATATGAGCGATGGTCAAAGGGTGACTTTAATTATCATGACGATTGGGCTGAAATCATAAAAATTTCCCACGGTCTCCTAGATGAGAAGGTCAGTACAAAGGCTGAATTGATCAAATCGTTTTCTGTAAAGCTGCAGGAGAGTAAGAAGGCTATCTTTGATAACAACAAACTCAATTTTGGCTCAGAAACGGATAAAGATTTGTTTCAATTTAAACAACGATGTTCTCAAATTTCCACGAATCTCAAAACTTTAAACAAACCCATAAAACTCGTGCTGGCAGCGCAAATATCCGCGTTCACTGCAGAAATATTAGAATTTTGGGGAAAGGGTCTGCACCTTGCCCGCGCTAGTTTTAAGTGCCCTATGTGCGAAGAACTTACGTTGACGCAAAAGAAGAGAGACGAGTTGGAAAAGAGAATTCGCAATAATGCCGAGGTAAAGCAAAATCACGATAAGCTTAAATCCACCTGCAACACCGTCTCCGAATTCATTCATGCTCTTTCCACGCAAGGAAAACCTTATATTCTTAAACAGCTTTCCGACGTAGACATACAATTCTTAAAGAAGCTCCCTCCAGAGAACGGATTATGCCAGCAGTTCTTCGATGCTTTCAATCAGCATATTACAGCAGGAACAGAATTTCAAATGGCTATCGATGCCGCTGCAGATTTTGTCAAACAGCTACCGACAGCTATAGCTAATTCTGCTCAAGCGAAAGAATCTGTGAAAAACTGCGCTACAACAATTGCTAATCTGACCGTTGCATCCGAGAAATATGAGGAGACTATTTTCAATTATAGGCCTATTAAAGAAAGTTTTTCGCAGACTATTTCAAGTCACATTGCTTCTTCCGAAAGCGTTCGCGTCATTGAGGCTTTACAAAAAATTGTAGAGCATGAAGATTCTATTAAGCTGTTGACGAAATACAAAAAATCGTACCAAGATATTAAAACACTAGCAAGTGACTCAGAAGAATATCTCAATAAAGTACAAGTAATGCTATTCAAAACGCATGAAGAAGAAGTGGGTGACTGGTATAATATTTTAAACCCTGGAGCGAAAGTTTGTTTCGATACTATGAAGCCCACCATGGGAAAGGTGGAATTGATTGCAAAGAGCTTCGGCAAAGAGATGTCTGCGGCAGCAAATCTTAGTGAATGTCAACTCAATTGCTTAGGCCTTGCTGTATGGATGATGCGTGCGACCTCAAAACAATCTTCATTTGGCTTTATTGTTTTTGATGACCCAATTCAATCGATGGATGATACCCACACCGAAAGTTTCATAAAAAAAGTGATTCCGAAACTAATTGATGATCACAATAAACAAGTAATCGTACTTTCTCACACTACAAAATTTACTAACCGGCTGAATAAATTATATGACAGCAGTCTTTATCACTTTACCGACTATGGTTCTCAAGGCCCAAAACTGATTCCAGCTACAAGCTTAAACAATGATATCCAAAAAATTAAAGATTTAAATGAAGGAAGTGAAGACGATCGCAAAAGTGCGCATAGAGAATTGCGCCTGCTAATAGAAAAATTCATTCATAAATTATATTTTGTAAAAAACAAAAAGCTTCTTCCTCCAAAATATAACATGGCTACGGCAAACAAATTATTGGAGGTCTTCAACGAAATCGAGGGCACGACAGAGAAACATTATCTAATCCTGAAGGATACCGTCCAGTTCTCAAATAAAGCACATCATTATGGTCTTGATTATTCAGCACCGCACAAAGAAGCTATAGAGACCCATATCGACGACCTAGAAAAAATCATTAAGTATTACAGTCTATTACATACGGTCTGAAACAAAATAATAGTCGCCGCGAGACGAACTGATTGCCTAATTGACCACACTCAACTAAAATCGGAATGAGATAATTTCGTCATACATTGCAATTATCTCAGCAAAAAACTGATCTTTCCATATCAACATGCTACAGAGATACAAGCCCCTAGAGACTAATGCGGCGCTTTTTGGAAAAATGCATAAACATCCTAGCCCGCATAACACCGCTTACACACCGGCCTTTTCCGGCAAGGGAATCCGCTAGAAACCAGGGGACATGTGAATGTATGGCAGATAGAAAGAGGATAATAAAAAACTATAACCTATTGAATTGAAAGTGTTTTTATAAATTTTAGCCTACTCTTTTAAAGAGTAAGGCTGTGGTCATTATTATTGTTGAATTCTTAAGTTATGTCTTCTATATTCTTCGCTAGGGCAACCGGTTGGAATGAGAACTGAAAATGACAAACGTTGCTGAAAAAGAAAAGAAAGCTAAGCCCCACGCGCCTCATTCTCTTACAGAGTATCGCTTAACTCTGCTGGAAAAGAATTATGATAGGTTAGAGAATAAGGTGGATCGACTCTCTGATAAAATGGATACTCGTTTTAACTCTATCCTTGATAAAATGGATAAGGAAGCTAAAAGAGTAGATGAACGATTTGAACAAGTATTCAAAGTAATGGGAAATGTTCGTGTTGAAATGCATGGACTTCTATGGAAAATACCCGCCATTTGTTCTGTGCTCATTACAGTTATTGGAGTGGCCGTTAAATTGCTCCACAGGATTTAAGTCCTCAATAACACATCCCTGCCTCAACCAATCCTCTGACAATGTCACCTCTTCATTTCTTGCCTCCTGCAAAGACCCATCTTTTGCATTCAAGAGAGGCATTAAACCAATCTTCCTCATCAATCCTCTTCTTGGAAGTGCTGTGTTTGTATCTGCTGATACCACAATTAAAGACAAAATCGCCAGCAACGGATAAGTGGCTTGTACTAGATGATGCAAGAATAAGAGAAGCTCTCAATACTTGATTTAAACACTTCCTTGAATCTTGCAGTAGAAGCAAAAGAGCATTGGCCTTACCCAACAGATACACATTGGCCTTCATAGACACCACAACCCAGCATGGCCATATCCAATAGTCCTTATGCCAGCGGACATCGATAGGCGGATAGGTGTAAACCTTCAAAATGTTGAATTAACCTAATAAGAGGAAATATTAAAGGTTGATATTTTCAACTTTTAGGTATTAAATCCTTTTAATGAACATATCTTAGATAGCATAAATTAGGTTAATTATTATTTAAAGTAGGGTCATTAATGAATATCAAGAAACAACTCGTAATAGCATCTCTTTTATCACCTACTGCTATATTGGGTGGATGCGATCTTGCGGAAAAGAAACCTATACCAAAAGTAGAAGCTGTAGAACCAATAGAAATTGCAACACCAGCAGATAAAGAACAAGAAGCCAGAGAAAAAGAAGCTGAAGAACAAGCAGCTAGAGACAAAGCAGCTAGAGAAAAAGCAGCTAGAGACAAAGAAGCCAGAGAAAAAGAAGCTAGAGAACAACAAGAAGCCAGAGACAAAGCAGCTAGAGACAAAGAAGCTGAAGAAAAAGCAGCTAGAGACAAAGAAGCCAGAGAAAAAGCAGCTAGAGAAAAAGCAGCTAGAGACAAAGAAGCTGAAGAAAAAGCAGCTAGAGACAAGGAAGCTAAAGACAAAGCAGCCAGAGAAAAAGAAGCTAGAGAACAACAAGAAGCCAGAGACAAAGCAGCTAGAGACAAAGAAGCTGAAGAAAAAGCAGCTAGAGACAAAGAAGCTGAAGAAAAAGCAGCTAGAGACAAGGAAGCTAAAGACAAAGCAGCCAGAGAAAAAGAAGCTAGAGAACAACAAGAAGCCAGAGACAAAGCAGCTAGAGACAAAGAAGCTGAAGAAAAAGCAGCTAGAGAACAACAAGAAGCCAAAGAAAAAGCAGCTAGAGAACAACAAGAAGCTAGAGAACAAGCAGCTAGAGAACAACAAGAAGCCAGAGAAAAAGAAGCTAGAGAACAACAAGAAGCCAGAGACAAAGCAGCTAGAGAACAAGCAGCTAGAGAACAAGCAGCTAGAGAACAACAAGAAGCCAGAGAAAAAGAAGCTAGAGAACAACAAGAAGCCAGAGACAAAGCAGCTAGAGAACAAGCAGCTAGAGAACAACAAGAAGCTAGAGACAAAGAAGCTGAAGAAAAAGAAGCTAGAGAAAAAGCAGCCAGAGACAAAGCAGCTGAAGGACAAGCGGCTGAAGAAAAAAAGAGAAGAGGAGTGGAGCCATCATGGTCTCTTCCTAAAGCGATAAAACAACTGTCAATAAAGACAAAAACAATCCAAAAGTAAGGAAACATCACTAAAATAGCTTTGGTCTCTCTTTCCATAGAAGATTGGATATCGGTGCGTAACTAAAACAGTTCTTCCTACCCATTATAAAAACTCAGAAACAGGGGCTTTATTGCCCATAGAAAATCCCAATGTTTGGGTCGAGATTTAAGGAAGGGAGATAGTTAATGGGAATCACATAAAGAGATCTGGATAAAATAGCCACTATTGCGCCTAGAAGCAGATGTCAATAAGCTATTATAAAAATAGATATCCTTATTTAACCCATGAAACAACAAGGCATGAAAGAAAAGTATGGTATTTAAAAAAGAAGGAGAATTTATATGATTACCTGACGTCTACGGTACTAAATTTATATGGAGGCCTATGGTGATGCTCTCGCCTAAAAAGAAAAGGTGGTGCCGATAAGAAGGGAGCATTTAAATGGTTCATTGAACAGTATAGATTAAGTGGGCATTTCCAATCTTTAAATTCCAGAACTCAAAGAATACGAGATAATCTTTTCTATCATATTATCAAAGATTCAGGGATGTTCCTTTTGCAGAAATAACACGCAGACACATACAAGATGCAGTAGATCGAAGAGTAAATAAACCTTCAGTATCTATATCATTCTTAAAATCTATTCCCCCTATATTTAGGTGGGAAGAAGAGAATGAGTAAAATAAATCCCGTGATTGGCGTACAACAACCTACATTCCGCACTATAGTCATCATACATGGACAATTGAACAAGTGGATCAATTCCGCAATCATCATCCCATCAACACCATGGCAAGATTAGCTATAGAATGAATGTTGTTTTTAGGATTAAGCGAACCGATCGTTATAAGGATCGGTAAACCGCATGTCAAGGATAATGTAGTGTCAATTTGCACTCAAAAAACAGGAAAACAAGTTCATATCCCTATTCTTGAATCTTTGCAACATTGCTTAGCAACCATGGGAAAGAATAATACTACTTTTTAACTGCCCATGGAAAACCTTTTTCCTCCTCTAAATCTTTCGGTAATTGGTTTAGGGATAGGTGTAAAGGGGCAGGATTGCCTGATAAATTGTAGAGCTCATGGATTAAGAAAAGCACAGGAGCAACAATAGCCGCTGAAGCGAGAGCTAGTCCTCATGAACTTAAGGCTATGTATGGATGGTCAAAAATAGATATGGCGGAGTTATATACAAAAGAAGCTAATATAAAAAAATTAGCGTATAAAGCCGCTAAAAGGATAGCTGATTGTATGTAAAAGGTAAGACTTCACGATTCGTAAGCCATTGATTCTTCATGATTGCAATTTAGCCTTATAATCACCTTAACCTATCGATTCCAAGGTATTAATGGCGGACAGAGAGGGATTCGAACCCTCGATACGCTTTTAACATATACACGCGTTCCAGGCGTGCGCCTTCAACCACTCGGCCACCTGTCCTATCTAAAGACAAAAAATACTAATAAAATGAGAATAAAACCAGTAAACCATACAGAGATCATAAATCACATATAAAGTATTGGGATACATCAAAAAATCTACTGTTTAGAATCATCATCTCGTTTCTTTAGCGCTATTCCAAGTATATCACCCAACGAAGCTCCCGAATCTACAGAACCAAATTGAGCTATTGCACCTCTTTCTTCCGCTATTTCCAAAGCTTTTATAGATAAAGAAACTTTACCGTCTTTTCTAGAAACACTAACAATACGAGCATCCACTATCTGACCCTTAGAAAAACGTCTTGGATCCTGATCCACACGATCACGCGACAAGTCAGAACAGCGTATAAAAGAGGAAACCTCCTCATGATCGACAAGATTAACTTCAATACCAGATTCACTTACTGAAGTCACTTCACATGATACAACGCTATTCTTACGTAAACCACCCAACCTAGTTTCGGAAGTATCCGGAGCAGAACCACTGAGCTGTTTTACACCTAAAGAAATGCGCTCTTTTTCAATATCAACATCCAGAATAACAGCTTTAACAATATCACCTTTATTATATTCTGTTATTATTTTCTCTCCAGGACGATTCCAATCTAGATCAGACAAATGAACCATACCATCTAAATTATCATCCAGACCAATAAAGAGCCCAAATTCAGTCTTATTTTTAACCTCACCTTCTATCTGTGTGCCAGGCGGATGACTCTTAGAAAAAGATTCCCACGGGTTAGCAAGAACTTGTTTTATGCCAAGAGAAATACGTCTTTTAATAGAATTAATATCTAATATAATCACCTCAACTTGTTGAGAAACAGCAAGAATCTTTCCAGGATGAACATTTTTCTTCGTCCAAGACATCTCAGAGATGTGGGCCAATCCTTCAATACCTGCCTCTAACTCAATGAAGGCACCATAGTCAGTGATATTAGTAACAACACCTGAAACTTTAGATCCTTCTACATATCTATCTTTGATATCATCCCATGGATTTTTTTCCAGCTGCTTCATCCCAAGAGATATCCGATGTGTATCTTGGCTAATCCGTATAATCTGCACTTTAACCTGCTGTCCTATACTCAAAACTTTTGAAGGATGCTGGACACGATGCCACGCTATATCAGTAACATGCAACAAACCATCAACACCAGAAAGGTCTACAAATGCACCATAGTCTGTAATGTTCTTGACGATACCTTCAATAATTTGACCTTCTTCAAGCCTCTGAACTATTTCCGAACGTTGCTCTGCACGAGACTCTTCTAATACTGCACGACGTGAAACTACTATATTCCCGCGCCGCTTATCCATTTTTAAAATCTCAAAAACCTGTGTTTCATGCATAAGCTGGGTAGGATCCTTGACTGGGCGAATATCTATCTGTGATCGCGGTAAAAACGCAATTTCTCCATTAAGATCAACTGTTAATCCACCTTTGACTTGGTTAAATATTACACCTTCAACTCTTTCTCCCGCTGCAAATTTTTCTTCAAGATTCTTCCAAACCCCTTCACGAAGAGCCTTATCTCGAGAAAAAACAGCTTCTCCAAAAGCATTTTCTATGCGTTCAACATAGACCTCAACTTCATCGCCGACCTTGATGGATGCATCTTGTCCTTTTTCACTGAACTCGCTGAGAGGAATACGCCCCTCACGCTTAAGCCCAACATCAACAATCGCAACATCTTTCTCTATTGCAACAACAATACCTTTCGTTACACAACACTCAGCAAGATCCTTCTTAGCAAAGCTCTCCTCAAGAAGGGCAGCAAAATCCTCGCGGGACGGACTGGTAAAAGACATCAAAACTCCTGAAAGAATCAAACCTCAAAAAACTACCTCAATTGCCCTGCGGGCTAAAAAAAGGAACACAAACCAAACAAGTACTTGAAATCACAAAAAAGCAAAGATAAAACAAGTCAAGATATTTAACCGCTGTAGAGCTTTGTGTCAATAAGTCCTTTTGCAACTTTACACATGACATCTACACTCATTTCCGTTGTATCAAAAAAATAAGCATC
Organism: Candidatus Liberibacter ctenarytainae; assembly: GCA_016808295.1. Classification (GTDB taxonomy): domain Bacteria; phylum Pseudomonadota; class Alphaproteobacteria; order Rhizobiales; family Rhizobiaceae; genus Liberibacter; species Liberibacter ctenarytainae. Next base: position 34,200 of record SEOL01000002.1, on the reverse strand, counting down.
CTTATCTTGAACAAGTGGACAACAGACTCGTTTTTTATCTTGATCATCACGCTTTCTCAGACCCTCAAGCACCGTATCATAATCAATATGATCGCCATTGGCAATCATTTCATGATATCGCCGTTGTGCACGAACATTTAAGGAAGCTGTTACATAAAATTTTATCACGGCATCCGGTACAATAACCGTTCCTATATCGCGACCATCAATAACCGCCCCTAGACTCGTTCGCGCAAAAGATCTTTGAACCTCAATCAATTCTTGCCTAACAGATGGCATGGCAGCGATTCTTGCTGCTGCTTCAGAAATCTCGTGCGACGACAGCTCTGTTTTATCTAGATTGGATAAAACAACATTTTTTGCCACCTCTTTTGCAGCTATTTCATCATCAAGCGATATGTCTTTATCTAAAATATGTTTAGCAACTGCACGATAGATCAAACCAGTCTCAAGATAGCAAAAACCATATTCATGTGCAATAAAACGCGACAATACCCCTTTTCCAGCTGCCGCAGTACCATCAATAGCTATAACCCTATCCATTTGCACCTACATCTTTCCACCCCAAAGAAATCCTAGCACCTAAACATTGCATTAAATCCATAAAATTTGGAAAACTAGTAGGAATCATCCCACAATCATCTACAGTAACCGGATATTCTGATGCAAGCCCCATAACCAGAAAACTCATCGCTATGCGATGATCAAGCCTTGATGGCACCATATGCCCTTCACTTGACCCCAATCCTTTTCCATTCGGGGACCCTGTAACCACAAGATAATCGTGACCCGCCTCATATTCAACATTATTAATTTTTAGACCCTCAACAATCGCAGACAATCGATCTGATTCTTTAAACCTTAATTCTCGTAAACCTTTCATGATAGTTTGACCTTCCGCAAAAGCGGCAATGATAGACAAAATAGGATATTCATCTATCATCAATGGTACACGCTCTTCGGGGACAAGAACTCCCTTAAGGTTAGAAGAACGGACTCTAATATCTGCTACATCTTCACCAATCTCAACGCGAGAGTTTAAAAAACTAATATCTGCTCCCATTTCTTGCAACGTATCAATCAAACCCATACGAGACGGATTAATCGATACATTAACAATCTTTATATCAGATCCAGGGACCAACAAGGCAGCAGCCAAAGGGAAGGCTGCAGAAGAAAGGTCTCCTGGTATTACAAGACGACAGCCCGTAAGATTTTTTCTCCCTTCTATATGGATAGAACTTTCTCCCCTTGAATTGGGTTCAATCAATACATTTGCACCAAATTCTTTGAGCATTATTTCCGTATGATCTCGAGTTTTGACAGGCTCGATAACCGTGGTTATTCCAGGAGTATTAAGCCCTGCTAATAAAATTGCTGACTTCACTTGTGCAGAAGCTATTGGAACCCGATAGGTAATCGGATTCGATGTCTTCGGACCAAACAAAACTATCGGAGGACAGTGATTATCAGTGGACTTTATCTGAACCCCCATTCTGCGCAACGGATTAAGAATATGTTCCATTGATCTTTTCGAAAGAGAAGGGTCTCCCCTGAAAACAATTTGAAAATCATATATACCTGCAGCCCCCATAACCAATCTACATCCCGTACCAGAATTGCCAAAATCCAAATGATTCTCCGGAGAAAGAAGACAACCATTCCCAACACCTTTAACAACCCACTCCATTCCTGTTTTTATAAAATATGCTCCTAAAGAATTCATTGCTTGTATTGTATTTGCTGTATCATAACTTTCAAGCAATCCACTAATGCGAGTCTCTCCAGAAGCAATTCCTCCTAAGATAAGAGCACGATGCGACATGGATTTGTCACCTGGGACACAAATGGTTCCATGCATACTAGAAGAAAAAGATGATCGGACAGGAACTTTTTTATGAACAAAGTATGACATAATGGCAGAGATATCTCCTCAATAAGATTGGTGGAACATCCACATAAAGCAGCAATACAGGTCATCATCTAATTTACAACACCCATCACGAAATCTATCTCTTAACATATTTATATCTATCTTGCTTTTTTATAATCTTTGGATTAGCATTTTTGCGCGCCACAAATTGGCTGTTTAATATAATCGTATAGTCCCGCGTGGACTATGTTAACCTCATCCGCATAAGGACTTTAATATTGTGGCAAAATCAAAACTTGGAACCAAAAGAACCTGCCCTGATACAGGCAAGAGGTTTTATGACCTAAACAAGGATCCTGTCGTATCGCCTTATACGCAAAGTTCTTGGCCTCTATCATATTTTGAAAAATCCTCTCTTCCTGAGGAAATAGATGCTTCTAGCAATATTGACAAGGAAATAGCAGCAAAATCTTTTGTTAAACGTATACCTATTGAAGGAGAAGAAACCCCTATTTCCAAGGAAGAAGATGAAAATGAACTTGATGAATATGTTCAAGAAATAGACCTAGGTGACGACGATTTTCTAGAGCCGGATGACGATGACGAAACCGATTCCGCAGCAGTTGATGTTGTAATTCCTGATGACGAAGAGAATTCATAACCTAAATGTGATATGATGAATTAACTGGCATGAACTCAGGAAGAAGAACAGTGCACTGTAAATATATACGTTTTTCATTGGGAAGGAAGTAATTCGATTACATTTCACTTCTCATAAATGGATTTTCATGGGGCTATAGCTCAGTTGGGAGAGCACTTGCATGGCATGCAAGGGGTCAGCGGTTCAATCCCGCTTAGCTCCACCATTATTTAAGTATTTGTTCTAAACGTACTCCTATCACTATATTTCCACCTTTTCATTTCTGGCACTCGTTGGTAATTTGGTAATATTGCCAATGTAATATTGGCCAATCAAGATATCCTCTGATACCATCTTTAAATGGATTATACCAAGTTTTAAATCTATCTTACCAACATACCTCTTGGTGTAGTATTTTCTTAGAAAAAATTTTGCACCTAAATATACCTCGTAATACCCTCATAAAAAAACCGAATTGATCTCATTGCAATTCAGAAACAGATCGTATATCCGTAATCAGGATCAGGATCACATGTGAGTTAATAGAGAATATTTTCTATTGAACTAAGCTTGTTGCAAACTGTATAATTGACCTTCTACTGAAGAGTTGTGGGTAAGTTAGGGTCAGCATAAAGATTTATAGGAAAGTACTGTATTGGGTTCAAGACAGTGTAGTAATAGCTTAATCTAGAGAGATTGATTATGGAAAATAGAAAATCTAGCTACAGTTACGAGGATATCCTTAGCTGTGGACGAGGAGAAATGTTTGGGGAAGGAAACGCTCAACTACCAACCCCTCCGATGCTAATGTTTAATCGTATAACGCATATCTCCCAAATAGGAGGATCCCATGGAAAAGGTTTAGTACGAGCTGAGATGGATGTTAATCCAGATCTATGGTTTTTCGGCTGTCATTTTCAGAATGATCCTGTAATGCCTGGGTGCCTTGGATTAGACGCTCTTTGGCAACTCACAGGTTTTTATCTTGGATGGCTAGGACACCCCGGAAGAGGAAGAGCAATTTCTGCTTCCAAAATCAAATTTAAGGGCATGGTAAAACCCGAATGCAAACTCGTTGAATATGGAATAGAATTTAAGCGAATTATGACAACTCCTATTGTTCTTGGTTCAGCCGATGGATGGATGAAAGTTGATGGCGAAGAGATCTATACGGCAGCAGATCTCCGTGTTTGCCTTTATGTAAGCCAATCAAAAACACAAGAATAAATGAGAATATTAAAAATCAAAGGAAGAGGTCTTATCTTATGAGACGAGTAGTTGTTACAGGAATGGGAATTGTATCTTCTATTGGGAACAATATTGCTGAGGTTACGTGCTCACTTCGCGAAGCAAGATCTGGCATTACGTTTTCAGAGGATTTTTCAAAGCATGGATTTCGTTGTAAGGTATGGGGGAAGCCATCACTTAATGCTGAAGAATTGATTGATCGGAGAGCAAAACGGTTTTTATCCCAAGGGGGAGCTTGGGGTCATATTGCTATGGAGCAGGCAATTGCTGATTCCGGATTGGAGCCTGATCAAATAAGCCATGAGAGAACAGGTTTAATCGTGGGATCAGGAGGACCTTCAACCCGGTGCATCGTTGATGCAGCCTACTCAACTGAAAAAAATGGTAATACTCGACGCATAGGCCCTTTTGCAGTACCCAAGGCAATGTCATCTACGGCTTCTGCTACTTTATCAACTTGGTTTAAGATACGTGGAACAAGCTATTCAATATCCTCTGCTTGCTCTACTTCTGCACACTGCATTGGTAATGCTGCAGAATTAATCCAATTTGGCAAACAAGATGTAATGTTTGCGGGAGGACAGGAAGATCTTGATTGGACAATGTCTAATCTTTTTGACGCGATGGGAGCTATGTCTTCGAATTTCAATCACGATCCTAGTTCCGCTTCTCGACCTTATGACGCTAAACGCGATGGATTTGTAATCTCTGGAGGGGGGGCAATGCTCGTTTTAGAAGAGATGGAACAAGCCAAGGCTCGCGGTGCGAAAATTTATGCTGAAATATCTGGTTATGGCAGTACATGTGACGGTGATGATATGGTGTCTCCTTCAGGAGAAGGGGCTGTTCGCTGCATGCGTCAAGCCTTGAGCTCAGTACATGGTTCTGTTGACTATATCAATACCCATGGAACCTCCACTCCTGTGGGGGACAGAAAAGAGATAGAAGCTATTAAAGAAGTCTTTAAAGATAAGATTCCGTATATTCAATCAACAAAATCTTTAACGGGACATTCCCTTGGTGCGGCCGGCGCACAAGAAGCAATATATTGCTTAATAATGATGCAAGAAAATTTCATTGGAGAAAGTAAAAATATTGAGGAAATTGATCCTATTTTTGCAGGAATGCCTATTGTGCAACAGCGTATTGACAATACAAGAATCAATACGGCCTTGTCCAATTCTTTTGGATTTGGCGGAACAAATGCTACCCTTGTATTTCAACATTATAAAGGGCGATAGAAATGCATGATACGCTTCTAAAGGGAAAACGTGGACTCATTATGGGAATAGCCAATAATCATTCTATCGCTTGGGGTATAGCCAAATCTTTACATTCTGCAGGAGCCAAGCTTGCCTTTTCTTACCAGGGAGAAGCCATTGGAAAAAGATTAAAGCCTTTGGCTTTAGAATTAGACTCTGATTTTATCGTCCCTTGTGATGTTGAGGATTCGACATCTATAGAATCACTTTTTGCAAAAATTAAAGAACAATGGGGATCTATAGATTTTATAGTGCATTCAATAGGTTTTTCTGACAAAAACGAACTGAAAGGACCTTACGCCAATACTAGCCGTAGTAATTTTATCCGTACTATGTTGATATCATGTTTTTCTTTCACTGAAGTTGTAAAACATGCAGCAGAATTAATGGTTAATGGAGGGTCAGTCATTACCCTTACTTACCACGGATCTAGAAAAGTAGTTCCGAATTATAATGCAATGGGTGTTGCTAAAGCTGCTCTTGAAGCCTCTGTTATTTATTTGGCGGCTGACTACGGTCCTCAGAATATTCGCATCAATGCCATTTCTTCAGGCCCTGTCCGAACTTTAGCAGGAGCAAGCATTTCAAATGGACGCGACATCTCCTCGTGGAGTAAGGCAAATTCCCCCCTTCGCCGTACAGTTTCTCTACAGGATATAGGAAATTCAGCCCTTTATCTGATTTCTAATATGTCAAATGGAGTAACTGGTGAAATTCACTATGTAGATTGTGGTTATAATATTACTTCTATGCCTTCTACTATAAAATAATGAAGGGAATACTTTAAAAGTATCTCTTTGCACTCATTAAAACATATATTGAACATGTATTTTAAGGATGTAATTTTCTGTTGAATTACTTTCTCAAGTCAATGAAGTCTTCTCTCCCAAAGGACCGAACTTCCGATCTATCGATTCTTCCCTAAAATATGTTGTTATAACAGAATATATCCCATACCATAATATCACCTCCTAAATTAAATCCATAAAAGGAATATTTACTGGAATCCTTCATGATTTTATCATCTTGATGATAAAATATAGAAAACAATGATATTCCTTCTCATTTATAGTATATATTAGAAATATTGTAGAAATTAACCTACTTTTAACTATATTCGGGAGATGATCTACAATGTAGAATTCATTATGATTATCTGCGCGAATATTATTAAAAAAGTAAAGCAAGATACGATGAGCGGATTACAAAAACACAAACCTCATTCTAATGATGATGCAGTTTCTACTAATTCAAAAGCCGAAAATACGTCAAACGTGGCGGATATCAAGCGTATTATCAGTTGGATTGAACAGATTAATGAACAAGATCCCCTTCAATCTCTGAGCTCAGAACAAAAGAAAAAAATACAGTTTTTATTGACCTCATTAGAGGGTTTGTCCAATAATACTCCGCATGTAAATAATTTCAGGATTAATCTATCTCCTCACAAAATGAAAGATCGCATTGACGACAAAAAATCCTATGATCTAAAGGAGATGATTTTTGCTTTGAACAAAAAGCTTTCACATCCCAGTATTCAGGGAAAAATACCTCATGGGATAAACATTTTACCTCAAAAAAATCTAAAGAAAGAAATAAATTCCGTCCCTAAGCGAGATGCTTTATATCCAAAAAATAATTCCCCGTGCAGTGATGTAGAAAAACATGATGATTTACATATCTTTAACCATGATATGGCCATTCTAGCGAAAAGTATTTCTGAATTATGCCGAATCATGTCTATATCAGGCATACAAGGTTCCCGTGCCAGCCTTGAAAAAATATTATCAAAGATGGATACGCTTGCCAAAGAATGTTCCCTTCATAAGATCGAGAATGGTTGGCTGGATACTAAGCAATGCTTCAAGGAGTTAAACGTCACAAATCTTCTTGAAAAGATCACTTCACTCTCAGGTCAAATTGACATGATAAAGTCAAATTTTGATAAAAAATCAAAAAATGCTTCCGAATCTGATCTTGATAAAAAAATTTTCTCCATTTTAAACAACACCAATAATCTTCTTTCCATAATTAAACCTATGGATACAAGGATATCGCAAAAACAAATTTCTACTATTGATGAAACACTTTCTAATATAAAAGAATCTATCAAAAATAATGGTCGATCTATAGAAGAAGGGAATACAAATCTTTTTCAGAGAATTGAAGAAAAAATAGATATTACTACCGAACAGATTCATAATATACATGATGATGTTATCCATCAAAAAAGAACTACCGACCAAAGTTTGAAATCCCTTGAATTATTGGACAAACGACTTAAGACATTGGAAAATTTTGCTCCCCTTACAAAAATTCAAGAGAATTTTTCCACGCTTTCTCAGAAATTCAGTGATTTCCTACAAATTTCAGATAACAAAGTTCTTTCCGGTAAATTGGATAGTATCTCACAATCTTTGGGTGAATCTCAGCAATTTAATTTCCAGCAATCTTTTCAAAAGTTGGAAGATCATCTTAAAAGCATCATCTTGCAAGTAGAAAAAGCACAATATGCTCCAAAAGAAAGCACCCTTCTCAAAAACATTGAAATCCAGATTTCTCATATAAAAGACCTTGTAATAAATAACATACCGAGTAATCAGGCATCTCAAAAAGTTGGCAATAATACGGTCAAACTAGAAGATTATATTGTAGATACCGCTCAAAAAACAGCACAATTAATGCGGAATTCTCCTGATGAACGCCAAGAATTGGAAAAGGTTCTCAAAAATAGCATGCTTGAATACTTTGAAGAGCGGCAGCAAATTCATGCACAGCAAACAATCAAAAACTTTACAACAATTTATGAAATGCTCGTCAATATTTCCAAAAAATTGGAAAAATCAACCAGCAATAATTGCACAAAGTCATCTCTCCATTCAGAAGATTCGTGCTTTGAAAATATACCGAGAAAACCCTCCCTTCACATCGAAACACTATCTGATACTACACAAGTCACAGAATCTCCTCATATTGACAAAAAAAAGCAAGAAGAAGGTAAATATCCCCTAAAAAATCAACATTCAATATTTGATTTGAATAATTCTATGCCCGCTGAATCTCATCAACCAGATGGTAGTTCACCAGAACGTGATGAATCTGAGAATAATGTGCAGCGTGCAATGAAAGAAGATATGCCTCACAACATACAACAAATATTAGATCGGGTTTCTTCTATCCAAGATGGCGTCTGGGAAGATTATAATACAATTCCCGCTTATATCTCTGCAGCACGTCGTGCAGCATCGGCATCCACCGAGGGCAGTGGACTGCTAGCACAACAGTCAGAAAAGACTCAAAAGAAACAGTGGCCTTTTATAAAGAAATTTTCAATTAAAAGCTGGTTTACATCGATAATGCTAGCAGCAATATTAATCACGTCTACTTTTCTTATATCACCTTCCTACGGAATAAAAAAATTGTTGCCTGGGATGAACAACCTACCACTTTCATTACCAATTGGAGAAATTCATAACTAAATCCCTTAACATCAATTAGTATTCAATATTTTCCATAAAAATAGAATGAATCTGATGCTCCTTAAAAGGATTATCAAAACGATCTCCTATGCGAATTATCATAAATTACTTTTCTCTAAAGAAAAATAATCATCACACGATTTTTAAAGTTTGCATCAGTTCATTAGCATTAGGTATATGATCTACAGGACCTAGAACCGCTAGAGTAGGAAGACTACTAAAGATTCGTTCTGCTATTTCCTCGATATCCTGACATGTGATAGATGATATTGCGTCACATATCTCTTCTTGACAGAGAATATTTCCACAAAACATTACCTGTTTAGCAATCTCTGATGCACGAAAATCAGGATCTTCTTGATTCATGATCAATTGTGCCCGTATTTTAGCACACACCTTATCTATTTCACTTTGTTCTATATTTTTCAGCACAGAATGCATTACCTCGGAGACAGAAGATATGAGCTCTATAAAATTCTCCTTTGCCGTAGCTGCAGTAATAGCAAAAACACCATTATCAGAAAAATGGTGATGATGGGCCGATATTGAATAGCATAATCCCCGTTTTTCTCGAACTTCTTGAAAAAGACGCGAAGACATTCCGCCCCCAAGGATAGAAGCAAGTATTTTTGTAGGATAGAAATCACGAGATTGATATGCACATCCCTTGAATCCTATAATAATATGATCTTCTGCTAGATTGCGTTGCTTAATATATTTTCCTCCGACATACACAGCTGGATTCATATGATCTTTATCATCTATTGGCTCTGTACCTGGATGTATATTAAAACAATTCTCTATTTTAGAGACACAAGAATCATGATCAATTGCACCCACACATACTACATATATACGATTCGGTGTATACTTACGGGACATATAGGATCGTATTTTGTGCTCTGTAAAAGATAAAACCGTATCAGGAATTCCTAGGATTGGTCTTCCTATAATTTGATTCTTCCAAACTGTCTCTATAAAGCGATCATAAAGAAAACTCCAAGGATTATCTTCTGATATGCCAATCTCTTCCAGAACGACATTTATTTCTCGTTCTATGTCCGATGGATTAAGGGAAGAATGACTTAACATATCCCCTATAATATCAATAGCTAGTGGCACATCATTCTTTAATACTCGAGCATGATAAGAAGTTTGCTCAGATGAAGTATATGCATTAATATCTCCTCCTACTTTTTCAATTTCTTCCACAATCTCTTTCGATGTACGATGAGATGTCCCTTTAAACAGCATATGCTCTAGAAAATGTGCTATCCCATGCTCTTCTTCTCTTTCATCTCGAGAGCCCGAACGTATATTTACTCCAACAAAAGCACTTTTAACATGCGGAATAACCTCAGTAATTACTGTAATTCCAGAAGAAGTTTTGCTCATTCTAAGATTCAATTTCAATCTCCATATTTCTTGTTTTTGATAAACTCTTTAATTTTTTCTATTTCCTTATCCATCACTTCCAAATTTTCATCTCCTTCCCAAGAATTTTCCAGAAACATAGGAAAATCCGGCGCTTCTCCCACTGCATTTTTCACTGCTTCTGGAAATTTTGAAGGATGTGCCGTAGCCAGTGTTACTATTGGTATTGCGGAATGTCTGCATTCTCGGGAAGCATAAATGCCAACAGCTGTATGCGGGTCAACAAGACAATGAGATTTCTTTAATACAGAATATATAATGTCATCTACATCCCTCTGAGAAGCTTTCTTAGCACAAAAAATACGACGTATTTTGTGTAAATGTTCCGGAGCAATTTGAAAGTATTGATTCTTTTCTAAAGAAGACATTGACTCTCGCACAACGGCAGAATCTCTATCACTAATTTCAAATAATAATCTTTCAAAATTAGAAGATATTTGTATATCCATTGCAGGTGATGTTGTAATCTTGACTGTCTCTGGTTCATATCTTCCAGTATTAAACATACGAACAAGTATATCATTATCGTTAGTAGCTATAATGAATTTTTCCACAGGAAGCCCCATAATTTTTGCTGAATATCCTGCAAAAATATCACCAAAATTACCCGTTGGAACACTAAAAGATATCTTACGATCTGGTATACCCAAAGCAATCGAAGATACAAAATAATAAACCATTTGAGCCATAATACGCGCCCAATTGATGGAGTTAATTCCTGATAAATTCATCTCATTACGAAAATGGGTGTCAGAAAATAGGTCTTTAATCAATTTTTGACAATCATCAAAGCTACCTTCTATCGCAATAACAGAAGAATTAGATGCCTTAGAAGTCGTCATTTGCTTTTGCTGAACAGAAGAAATTCTATCTTTCGGGAAAAGAATACAAATATTAACTCTCTTTCTCCCCGAAAATGCCTTTATGGCTGCTGCTCCTGTATCTCCAGAAGTAGCTCCTACTATTGTAATATACTGATCCCTTTCTTCCAAAATATGATCAATTAATTCCGCAAGTAGCTGCATAGCAATATCTTTAAATGACAAAGTCGGACCATGAAATAATTCTAGCAAAAAATTACTATTATCTAACTGAATCAATGGAGTAACTGCAGCATGCCTAAAATTGCAATAAGCCTTTTTTACTATTTCTTCCAGCTTGCTGGATTCAATTTCTGTATCGATAAAAGGCCGCATGACAAATAGTGCGATTTCCTCATAACTTAAACCTCGCAATTTCCTGAGTTCTGTTTCCGAAAAATGGGGATATTGTTTTGGCATATACAATCCTCCATCTTCCGGCAATCCAGCAAGGACCACATCGCAAAAACCAAGATTTAAATTAGTATTTCGAGTCGAAATATATTTCATAAAATCATCCCAAAACTGGATTTTCCAGCACAACTAAAGGCTCATACTAACAAATAACATCAAGATTGTTAATGAACTTACATCAAAACATTTTAGGTTATATGAGTTTATACTACCTTCTGCATATCAACACACTATTTTAATATCATTACTAATCATTTATACTGATTTCTCTTTAAAAAAAGTATACAGATACTCTCTCAAAAGCCAATTCCTTTAACAAATCTCATTTTCAACCTTATACAGAAAAATATCCCATAATCGGATCAATTTTAATATTTTATCAACTAACTTCGGTAACTATGTTCTTTAAGAAATAAGTTGAATCAAAATGTAAAGTACATCCTTCATGAAGAAAAAGAACCGTATTGTTGTTGATGAAAGCAAAAATTCCATTTTTTCTTGGAAAGACAAAATAATTAAAGGAGATAATATTTCAGCTCTGGCAAAGTTACCTGAGAGGTCTATTGATCTTATTTTTGCAGATCCTCCCTATAACCTTCAGTTAGGAGGGACATTGCATCGTCCCGATCATTCTCTTGTCAATGCTGTGACAGATTCATGGGATAAGTTTTCTTCCTTTGAGGCTTATGATGCGTTTACGCGTTCTTGGTTATTAGCTTGTCGGAGAGTTCTAAAACCTAGTGGAACACTGTGGGTAATAGGATCATATCATAACATTTTTCGCATCGGAACAATGTTACAAAATCTCAATTTCTGGATACTAAACGATGTAATATGGCGCAAATCTAATCCAATGCCAAATTTTAAAGGTCGTCGTTTTCAAAATGCGCATGAAACCCTTATCTGGGCATCTCCTTCTCCTAAAGCAAAAGGTTATACTTTCAATTATGACGCTTTAAAAGCAGCTAATGACGATATTCAAATGCGTTCTGATTGGATGCTGCCCATTTGCTCTGGATCAGAACGTTTACGTAATAAAGATGGTCAAAAGTTACATTCCACTCAAAAACCTGAAGCTTTATTATCACGCATTCTGCTTTCTTCTACAAAGCCTGGAGATATTATCTTAGATCCTTTTTTTGGGTCCGGTACAACTGGAGCGGTTGCCAAGAAGCTAGGAAGACATTTCATTGGGATAGAAATGGAACAAGAATATATTAATGCTGCGACTGAACGCATTGCAGCTGTCAAACCTTTTGGACATATTGAATTAACTATTATGACAGGAAAAAAATCCGAACCTCGTGTTGCCTTTAATGCTCTTGTAGATAGAGGTTTAATAAAACCAGGGCAGATTCTAACAAATTCTCAACGCAGTATCAGTGCGATTGTACGTGCTGATGGAACTTTAATATCTGGCATAGAATCAGGGTCTATTCACCGCGTCGGCGCTAAAGTAAGCGGATTGGAAACTTGTAATGGATGGAATTTTTGGTACTTTGAAAAATATGGGGTTTTGCATTCAATCGATACATTGCGTTCTTTAGTGCGCAAAGAACTCTCGTCTTAGCAGCAATGGTGAAAGAATCATTGTTTTCTCTATTGATTTTCTACTATGTCAGGTCATAGCACATCAAATATAAACCACTTAAAATTGATTTTTTCCACTATCAGGTATTATGATACAAAATATTTTTCCTGATCAAAAATGGACAATTCATAATCATATATAAAATATGATCCTGTTGAAATATGGAAGTGAAAATTATTTACAATACATATTTGTTGCATAGAGATCGTGCTTGAACGACGAAAATTTTTATTTATTCATTTTAATCGGTCAATATATATTAAGAACTAAAAATTTTTAGTAATACTTTACGCGTTATTTCAACGCATAAAATACTATAAAATTGAATTATAAACAAAAGGATTGCAAGTGTTACACGATCGTCGCAAAGCAATCAGATATGGTATTTTTGCTGAAATTTTTTCGGCCGTATTTTTGCTGATCAAGGGATGGAAGATCGTAGAAATACGCCACAGAAATCGTTATGGAGAAATTGACATCATTGCCATGCGCTATGATATGGTTATTTTTGTTGAAGTAAAAGCAAGAAAAACTATCCAAGATGCTATTAATTCTGTGTCAGATCGTAGTCAAAAACGTATTCATGCTGCTAGCGAATTTTGGCTTTCAAGACAGATAAACGGGCGCCGATTTTCTTATCGCTATGATATAATCGCAGTAGTTCCTTGGAGAATACCAAAACATTTTCCTAATTCTTTTTAACTATGATAATCCTAAATTTCTCATTTCCTTTATTCTCTAATCATCATAAAACCACAAAAAGATATTTTCCTCTTGTATAGATTAGAGTAAACTGTTCAAACTCTCGTTATGAATCATAATACAATCAATGGAGGAATAGAATGAGCAGTGCGATAAACAAAGATGATATCACCCATCTTCCTTTTGAACAGGCTGTATCTGAACTTGAAAATATTGTCACGAAACTTGAGCGTGGCGATGTAACACTAGATGAGTCTATCGCTATTTATGAACGTGGAGATGCTCTAAAACAACACTGTGAAGCATTACTCTCTGCTGCAGAAAATAAAATTGAGCAAATAAAACTCAACCGTGATAATAAGATACAAGGTATTGAGCCTTTCAGCAAATAATCATGGCACAATGCCTGTGTCACACATACTAAGTTCAAATCAATACCCACATCATAATATAAACACAGAAATTATCTTTATTTCAATAAGTTACTTGTTCTTTACGAGGGGAAATTTTTTTAATAATTTTAATACAGAATCAAACCTCACCGAAGAACCTGATCCATAATTGCACCCCATTTCTGCAAGCTCCCTTACACCTATGCCTCCATCAATACCTGTTGCCATGATTTCCATCTCTAATTTTTGAGCTATCAAAACAATTGATTGTAATATAGAAATGCGTTGTTTTGTCGATCCAAGCAATAAAGATCCATTAACTTTAACAAAATCAAATTTCAGTTGATTAATATACGATACTAACGAGAATCTCGTTCCAAAACCGTTAAGAATTAAACCAATTCCCATGCTTTGAATCTGATCTAATAAAATCCGGCTTTTTTCAGGATTTTCCATAATGATCGTTTCAGAAAACTCTAATTTAATACTCTGCGGAGAGCAAAGAGTCTTAGAAATAATTGCCTGCATATCTTTGCATAACTCATCGTTAAGGAGCTGTATACTAGGAATATTAATAGAAATAAAAACTGGGGGATTTCCTGCTTGGTCCTGCCATTGAATAATATCTGCAGCGATACGTTCTAATACAAATAAATGTACTGCATTAATAATATCTTTGTCTTCTGAGCAAGATAAAAATTCAGAAAGAAAAATTTTTCCTAATTTTGGATGATTCCATAGTGCGAGCGCCTCAAAACCCATAATTTCTTCATCTTTTAATCGTATTATAGGTTGATAAACGAGATATAATTCAGATTTTTCTATAGCACGAAATAAATCTTCCTTCATTTGTAGTTGATCTATGCCAAAAGATCTGAAAGATGGTCGAAACGCCTCTATACGATATTCTCCTTTATTTTTAGCACGATACATAGCTAACTCAGCATCTTTTAGCATTTGAATCGCTGTTAATCGGGGATTTGTCCACCCTACAAGGCCAAAAGATGCAGTCATTACAATTTTTTGATTGAACAAATTAATAGGACTAACCATAGATTTACTTATAGTAGAAATAAAATCTGCTATCTTTAGAGGGTCTCGTTCCGACATAAGAATAATACCAAACCGGTCCCCTGAAAGACGCGCAAGAGTATCTTTCGGTCTCAGCAATCTACGAACTCTCCTGCTTAGAGCAATGATTACGTTATCGCCAATCTCAATACCTAGCGTATCATTAATCTTTTTATACCTATCGATATCCATCACTATAACAGTAGGACGTAATTTGTCATCATCTGCCGATAAACTAAGAATCATTGCGAGACGATCAAGAAAAATTTGTCGATTTGGAAGTCTTGTCACATTATCCGTAAACGCATCATGCAGAAGTCGTTCTATTGATCTTTTATGTTCCGTTATATCACTGGCAATTCCTACGCAATGCACAATCTCACCATTGGTATTGAGAACAGGACGAATCCGAAGAACTATCCAATGAAACTGTCGATCTTTTGCATGAATTCTAAATTCGTGCCTCAACCTTCCTCGTCGATGTTCTGAGAAACTATCAAGCATAGCACGAAATTGATCTCGATCATCTGGATGCATATGTAGTAACCAACTGTGTATTGGACCATGCATGGAGCCAGCATCAAATCCAAATATAGTAGAAATATCTGGTATGGTTATGATCTTATCACGAACCATATCCCAATCCCATACAATATCTCCTGAACCAATAATAGCCAGCGATTGGCATTCCATATCTGAAAAAAGACCTTGAGTTATGCCCACACTAGATAGAGCACTCTGCATTACTATAAGTCCGATCAAAAGGACAATCAGCACCAAGCCACCACCTAGCGCTAACTGTATAATATCATTATCTAGTCGTCCGGTTATCGCCATATACGCACTAATCGACCATATAACGATAACAATCCACGCTGGAATGAGTAAAATAGCGCGATTATATCCATTTTTTCCAAAATACGTAATACAGAATATTCCACATACAACAATAAATGCAAAGGACAGACGCGAAATACCTGCCACTATTGATGGATTATAGAAATACACACAAAATAATATCGCAAGACATATAATCCAACCAAACATGATATATGCTGACCTAGTATGCCAACGATTTAAATTAAAATATATAAATAGAAAAATAATCAGAGAAGAAGATAAGGCCATTTCGGCAAAAGCTCGCCAGATAGGCAATACATCTGACGGAATATGCATCATCTTAGATAAAAATCCGAAGTCGATACAAATATATCCCAGAACAACCCAGGCTATTGCAACAGTTGCAATCAATATAGACGTTCTATTAACCATAAAGAGAACACTCAGAAGAACCGCTAATAGACCCGCTATACCAAGTACAATTCCTCGGTATAGTGTGAAAGAATTGATCATATCTTTATAAAAATCCGGTTCCCAAAGATATATCTGGGGCAAGTTTGGAACAGTAAGCTCCATTACAAAAGTAACAATAGACCTCGGATTAATCGTGATACGAAATATATCTGAATCAGGATTAGGCAACTGCTCTAAAGAGAATCCTTCTGATGGCGTGACGGAAATAATACGACGAGACCCAAGATCGGGAAAGAAAAAATGTGATCCCACAAGACGAAAATGTGGGGCAACGATTAAACGCTCCAGCTGAACATCCGATGTATTTGCCAGAGCAAAGACGGCCCAATCACCCCGATTCTCAAGGTTTGACGAACGCACTTCAATACGTCGAACGATACCATCTATATCCGCTGCTGTTACTAGCTGGAAATCTTCACCCTGCTTAGAATAAATCTCTGTAGCATGCGTTAAGTCTACTGCCATATCGCTAGAAGAAATCTTAATCGCGTTGAGAGCAAATGATGGTGATACCATCCAAATAAAAAATAGCACTAAAATCGCGAAATTCTTTTTCACAATGACTTCCCAAAGAATGGCCTGAAAAAATACTATTTTGCATATCGGAAAATACGACTTCCTCGGCGCAATAATATGGAAACATACGCATACTGCATTATATTATTGTGCAAGAAAATTGCTACAAATTCAGGCTCTTCTTTTAACAATATCCACTATAGAATAGTCTAATAATACACAATGATGCTGTACCCTATGTATACAAAACAAAAACAACATCTGATATTTTTTAACACATCAAAAATATTTGTTTCTATTATCCTATCGCTATATCCCCCTGTGATTTAGCTTTCATTGTTTTAAGTCTATCTCTTATGGTGAATATGTGAGAAGATTACTTTCAGGTGATATAAACTAACCTAATTCACTATCCTAAAAGAGGGGAAATTCCAGATAATGTATCAATCCATTTTCATTACTATAAATTAATAAATTGAAATATGGTGCCCAGAGCAGGAATCGAACCAGCGACACACGGATTTTCAGTCCGTTGCTCTACCAACTGAGCTATCTGGGCATCTAAATACGTTTTGCCAGCTATCTCTAACATAACTTTTTTTGAATTTCCATCTATTAAAAAACAAACCAATACTATTATTCACATGAAGAAACAAAAAGTTTAACTATCTTCCTCCACCTCTTCACTGAACATATCATCCTCTTTCCCTGCAATTCTATACCCATCCGACAACCAGCGAGATAAGTCAACTGATCGACAATGTGCAGAGCAGAAAGGATAAAAATCATGCACAGAAATCTCCCCACACTCAGGACACTTATGCTTCAACAATGTGCATTCTTCTTTTTGCAATATGCAAACCCCGTATGCAAAGTATTAAATTGTTTCACATAAATATACGAATCAACAATCAAAGTAAAAATAGCTTCAAAAGCAGAAGAACACCAAAAATCAAATATACACAACTTTTACCAGGCTATTTAAAACGATAGGTAATACGAGCTCTTGTCATGTCACATGGGTTCATCGCCAATTTCACCTTATCCCCTACTGATATACGGATTCTATTCTTACGCATACGACCCGATGTATAAGCAAGGACGACAGAATCACCAGATCTGAGCAAAACGTCAATATCCTCAGAATCAGCAGAGGCATTATCCTCATCCGGAACTAACCTTACACGGAAATTGGCATTCGGCAATAACTCATAGACGATACCAGAAAATTCAAGAATCTCTTCTTTAGGCATATTAGACAACACATCCTATATAAAAAAAATGAAATCAGCAGCTTGCCCTAAATGGAAAAACTGAGATACTATATAAAAAATAAATCACATATTACATATGCATATGTTATCTTTCCATACATCTACCTGTTTGAGTATACACTTTATATCCCAAAAAACAAATACTTTACCCTAACACTGAAGAAACAAAGAACGAGCCCTTTATAATAAGCAATCCTTCCTCACAAAGAACAATAATTTTACGATATATATGATTGTTCTATCCCATTCCTATATCCCTTAGCAATCATAGAAAAATTCTCTGCAATAACGCAAAAGACTTCTGTCTTCTAACCAAGAAATTAAGGACAGCCGAACGCTGAAGCTGAATACTTCATTGCTATCATAGATATTTACATGCTATTAGCATGATTTAATTATAACCTAAAATTGATCTCGTGATATACTGTGGTTGAGTATTTTGGGGATTCCTTTGTTAACTAATCCACCATTTTCAACTTTTTTACGGTATTATTATGTATTATCACATTCAACTCTTCCATTCCCCGAAAGAGGATCACTCTACCTCTTCCAAAAGACAGCATCTTATTACTAAAATCTCATAACTATTAACCAAAAATTCTAGTCAGAAGCATTTTGATCAAGTTTCCTAAAATTTTTATATAGACATTAGAAAATATCTGGATTCAGCGAATAAAAACATCATCATAGCCGCAATAAATCATTTTAATAATTTATTGAAGAGTTCATTCCATCATAAGGAGAACTAGATTTGAGAAAATCCGCTGAATGAATATGACATATTGTGTATATACCTACTCAAAAGTTATGGCAGCTAAATTTTTTAATTTGGCTTTAGATAGCACTTGCGTGCAATGTCCGAATCTTTCAAACACACTTTTGGAAGTAAGGTGCATCATCTATACACGACTAAAAATTCCATCTAAACTAATCTTATCTACTTCCATGCAGCAAAAGCTATTTTTCACAACCAATTGCCGCATCCCGTGACTTCGTTTCAATGTTATAATTATTGTCTTTGCCCTATCAAACGTTGAAATACATTCCTAGAAAAGCGCCTATCAATGAATTCGACCTTACCTGCTGATATTGATCGGACGCAGAACCATCTATCCGGATGAAAAATATTTTGCGTTGTGCAACTGACTTGTTTTTTTTGGTATCAAACTATTTTGACATATGAAAGGGCTTTATTAGTACTACTCAAGGAACAATCACTCCTCTATAAAGGAAGCTGCATGAACAAATTCTCTTCCGAAAAGCAGGCTTTCATCTCAGAAGAATAACATGAGAAAAACAGCATGTTTTAAGCGACCCGATAAAAGAAAAGAATCTGATATTATCGAGATAATCCGTTGGATTATGGGCGCTTTAGAAAAAGATCATCAACGATGATGTTTAATAATACCTCAATACAACCGACATATCAAAGCAGAAAAATCTCCTTCTAGCTCTTCTTGAAGTGTTCTATAAGCAATAATTAGTATAATAAATAATGTTGATCTCTTTTATTTAGTGAGAGCCGCGCATACTTGGATTCATTGGCATCATATTATTGTTCAAATGATACATCACCCAAACTGAACCAACAAAACAAATAGCAATGATGATAATCGTAAAAACTATTGCCATACAACTCCACCCCTCTTCAAGCTTCAAATTCATATGCAAAAAACACATTAAATGAACTATTATTTGCGCAACCGCACACAAGATTATGACCAATAATGCTGTCCCTTGATCTGACACAAAACCTTGAAGCACCAACCAAAAGGGAACAACTGTCAAGATTACCGACAATCCAAATCCAACCAAACATTGTGCTAGTGAACCATGCGCATAACCGGTTACATTCTGTTTCTGATTATATTCCATCCTACCTCTTTCTCAAACAAGATCAAATCATTCCCATCAGGTACACAAAAGAAAAAACACAAATCCAAATCAAATCCAGAAAATGCCAAAACATGGATAAACACACTAAACGACGCCTATTATCAGGGATAAGACCATATTTTAATACCTGCGACACTAGAACAAAAATCCAGATAAGACCAAAAAAAACATGCACCCCATGGAGACCAACCAATGCAAAAAAGGAAGATAGAAACGCAGAACGTTGTGGCGTTGCTCCTATAGAAATCAAATGCATAAACTCATGGATCTCCATAACAATAAAAATAATTCCCAAAAACGCTGTTACAAGCAACCAAGAAATCGTTTTATTTTTCCATATCTTTTCAGAATTTAGCATAGCCATGCTGTAAGACACAGATGATAATAATAAAATGGCCGTAGAAATGAGGACATCCTTCATATTAAACAAATCAATTGGCGCCGGTCCTGCGGCATAATTTCTCCCTAAAACAGCATATACAACAAAAAAAACTGCAAATATCAGGCAGTCACTCATTAAGTATAGCCAAAAACCGAGATATGTCCCATCATTATGATGAGAATGCTCGTTATCCGTTAGACAAAAAGAAGGGTTTTTTTTTGGTTTTGAGATATTGTTCTTAGTCATTCTGACAGTGCCCCTTGCTTCGATGCATTTTAGAAATCCTGTGGATTTGTTCAGAAGAAGCTACATCTTCTGCAGGAATTTCATATCCATCACTGTAATTAAATGTATGAAAAATCGCATATGAAACAATCGAAACAAAAGATAGAAACGCTAACCACCATATATACCACACCATTGCAAAGGAAAACACAACGCTCAACGCTGCCAAAACAATACCAGTAGCAACATTATGAGGCATATGTATGGGCACAAACCCATGGGATGGCATATGATGGCCTTTCTCCTTCATATCGCTCCAAGCATCTATTGTACTTACTACAGGTGTGAATGCAAAATTATATTCTGGGGGAGGAGAATGAGTAGACCATTCTAAAGTACGCCCTCCACCCCAAGAATCTCCGTTATTCTCTAAAAGTCGATCTCGGCGCAAAAAAGAAACAATAAACGACATCAAAAAAGAAAATATTCCCGCCGCAATCAGAACCGCCCCGAACAAGGCAATCACAAAGTATATATTCATAGAAGTATCATGAAACTGGCTCATACGACGAGTTGCCCCTTTAAATCCCAGAGCATAGAGGGGCATAAATGCAACATAAAACCCTATAAACCAGCACCAAAAAGAGGCCTTTCCCCAGAAAGAATCAAGCTTATATCCAAACGCCTTAGGAAACCAGTAAACCACGCCAGCAAACACACCATAAACGACACCACCTATTATAGTATTATGAAAATGCGCGATTAAAAACAAAGAGTTGTGTAAAACAAAATCTGCAGGAGGAACAGCCATCAATACCCCTGTCATGCCTCCGATTAAAAAAGTAACCATAAAACCCATTGTCCATAACATCGGAACTTCAAAACGTATCCGTCCAAAACGCATTGTAAACAACCAATTAAAGATCTTTGCTCCCGTTGGAATCGCAATAACCATTGTCATAATACCAAAAAAGGCATTGACATTAGCGCCAGATCCCATCGTAAAGAAATGATGCAACCATACTGTAAATGATAAAACTGTTATCGCTAGAGTCGCATATACCATGGAAGTATATCCAAAAAGACGTTTTCGCGAAAAGTTTGCCACTACTTCAGAATAAATTCCAAAAGCTGGCAAAACGAGTATATATACTTCTGGATGCCCCCAAATCCAAATCAAATTAATATACATCATTGGATTCCCACCAAGATTGTTGGTAAAGAAATGAGTGCCTATATAACGATCAAGGGTAAGAAGGAAAAGTGTGGCGGTTAGAATAGGAAATGCAGCTACGACCATAATATTTGTGCAAAAAGCAGTCCATATGAATATTGGCATTTTCATCATGGTCATACCTGGAGATCGTAATTTTATAATGGTGACTAATAAATTTATACCCGATAGAGTTGTACCAATTCCTGCAATTTGCAAACCCCAAATATAATAATCTACTCCGACCCCAGGAGAGTAATGTATTCCAGACAACGGGGGATATGCAAGCCAACCTGTTGTAGCAAATTCACCTATGAACAGGGAAAACATTATGATAACTGCACCCGCAGCCGTCATCCAAAACGACAAATTATTTAAAAAAGGAAAGGAAACATCACGAGCGCCTATTTGTAGCGGAATGATAAAATTCATAATTCCAGTTACCATAGGCATGGCCATAAAAAAGATCATAATGACACCATGTGCCGTAAATATCTGGTCATAATGATGTGAGTCCAGGTAACCACTTCCTCCCCCTGAGGCCATCGCCTGATGAAGGCGCATCATCATAGCGTCAGCACCACCTCGCATTAGCATGACCACCGAAAGAACTATATACATGATACCTATTTTCTTATGATCAACACTCGTAAACCATTCTCTCCACAAATACCCCCAAAGCCGATAATATGAAATCGCTGAAATAATCGCTATACCCATCATAGCAACGATACAAAATGTCCCTACAACGATAGGGATTTTGTATGGAATAGAATCAATGGTCAGACGACCAAAAATAAGTTTATAAAAATTAATGTCCTGAAACATTCATCATCTTCCTAAAAAAGCAAGAACATAGACTATTTTACACACCTAGGCAGTAGCAGAAAAAAAAACTCTTAGCAAGAACATCTCTGGACATTACTTAACCCCTACCATCATCAAGAAAACGACGATTAATACCTTTGACGCCACCACCTCCCATTGCATCAATTTGCATCATCTCATCTAAGCACATTTTACTAGGATGAACGCACATATTAAGGATAGAGCGGTATAAACCCATCTCTACGGAAGAAAAATAGACAATAGGATCATTTTCTGAGGGTTTTTCTAACAAAAGATATCTCTTCCTATCAAGAATGGTTCCTTTATAACGCAGTTTTGCAATCCAATCATCAAACCCCTTGTCCGACTTTCCATAAAATTTGAAGTTCATATGAGAAAATCCAGATCCAGAATAATTTGCAGATAATCCAAGATATGTGTCGGGCTTATTCATGACAGCATGCAACTTAGTTTCCATGCCAGCCATAGCATAAATCTGCCCAGCTAATCCTGGAACATAAAAAGAATTCATAACGGAAGATGCCGTTATCCTAAATTCCAAAGGACGATCTATAGGAACCACCAATTCATTGACAACCGCAACCTTCTGTTCTGGTAGGAAAAAAAGCCACTTCCAATCTAAAGCAACGACCTCCACGACCAAAGGCTTTACATCTTTCGGAAGAGGCTTTGTCGCGCTGATTCTTTTCAAAGGAGCGAAGGGGTCCATTCGATGTGTGGCGTCCCAAGTAATGACCGCCAAACAACCAACAATCAAAAGCGGCATAATCCAAATTACACACTCTAGCCGGGTGGAGTGACTCCATTCAGGATCATAATGCGCTTTCTTATTACTCTCCCGATACTTCCAAGCAAAAAATAAGATAAGGATAAAAACTGGAATGACTATTAACAACATCAGAGCAACTGATATGCAAATAAGATTTGCCTGCTGAACAGCAATATCTCCTGAGGGATTCATAACAACAAAATTACAACCAGAAAGAATACGCATAGACAATAAAAAGATAATCAATTTCAGAATTTTACCCATCCAAAAACACCTTCTTTAACTTAAATGAAAACCCACCGCCAGCATATCATCTGCTCAAAATGATCCTCAATGATCATAAATTACAAAATACTATATATCATACAGAAACAAAGAAAATTTTACATAAACAAAACCTATATCATCAAAAATAGTATTCTGAGTGGTGTACCTAATAAAACAACAAAACCATCCCTATTGAACAGAGTATGCAAAAAATATATTTTTCTGAAAATAAAACTCATTTTACATAATACTTCCATAGGACAAGACAAGAATTATCCTTGACTTTGCCATCAACGATTCGTAGGATCAATCCTCGCCTAGTGGATTGTACATACCCTGTCGTGACACTAATTGTCACCGATTAGAGTATAATGGGACTGTGGAATGAAGAATGGCAAAAACTGCGACCATAAAGATTAGACTTATATCCTCTGCGGGAACGGGTACTTTTTATGTTACAAAAAAGAATTCTCGTACTCTATCAGGGAAAATGATAAAAAAGAAATATGATCCTAAAATCAGGAAACATGTGGAATTCAAAGAAGGAAAGATTAAGTAAAGAAATCGCTACCCACCCCAATATTTATATTTTTTTACGGGTGGTGATTTAGAAGTGATGGGAATACCTCTGGTTATGAAAACTCTTTATAGATGTTTCCTAATGATATAAACCGAAATGAATAATATTTTTATTTTAATATATCCGTATCAAATGTATTTGCGTTTTGGGCGCCTACTAACTGACACGGTAACACAAGGAAAGTCGTCTTTGATTAGAAGTGATTGACCGCTACGACTGTTGCCCCCCCCCTAATACGAACCCATCTTAAGAATCAACATAACTTCATATGTTATCATAAGGCAAATATTGTGGATCAGGATCACAAATTATTTTCAACAATACGTGATGAGTATTTGTTCCTCCGTCAGGAATCTCCTAGATAATTTTTAATCGTTTCTATAAAATTAACGAGCGAAATCGGCTTGGAAATATATTTTTCACATCCCCCCTGACGAATTCTTTCTTCATCCCCTTTCATCGCAAAGGCTGTTACTGCTATGATAGGAATATTTTTGAGATCATTGTCTGCCTTGAACATCTTTGTAATTTCTACCCCAGAAATCTCTGGTAGCTGTATATCCATAATGATAAGATCTGGATTATATTTATGAGCAAGCTCAACCGCGTCTAGACCACTCCTCGTTTGAATAGCTATATATCCATATGTTTCAATCAAATCCCTGAAAAGCTTCATATTCAGATCATTGTCCTCTATAATCATCACCTTTTTAGGCATTCAAAAATCCCCAACTATAACTCTTCAAATTGCGGAAGAAACAATCAACGTAAAAAATACACTATCCAACTGCATATTTTTGAATATTGAACAATAGTTCGCCACCGAAAACAATGATTTGATAAAGGAGCGATATTCTCAAAAAATTACAAATAGAGCAGATAATATGACCATTTGAATGTATTCCTCTAACACCCAATCTAATTTTCATATAAAACTCACCCTATTCTCTCATGATAAGAGAAAATATCAATAATCAATAGCAGGTATCCTTAAACAAAAAAGATGAATACATACTAAATACAAACCAAAAATTCAAAGTGTACAACACTAATTTTTTTATTGTCACTGTTTATTGTTTTGAAGCATTTGGTCGATAATTTTAAACAAAACATCTTCTGGCATAGCCCCAAGATAAAGATTGCCTCCAATGAAAAAAGATGGAGTAGAATAAACGCCAAACATTGAAGAAGCGCGCTTCTGTTCCGCATTAATATCGTCTAATATTCTTTGATTGTGCACACATGAATCAAAATCATTTTGAGAAAATCCAGCAAATTTAGCCATATTCATTAAGGAATCCCGAATATTATCTGACATAATCCAATCGTTCTGTCTCTTAAGCAACATAGAGACGAAGCCCAAATATCCACCCTTTGAACGCTGTTCTGCGCATCGGGCCAACATAATTGCAGCTTTTGCAACAGGATCCAAAGGAAACTCCCTCAGAATATAGCGCACCTTACCTGTTTTTATATATTTATCCTCAATTTTTTTGAATGTTGTATTATGAAATTCAGCACAATAACCACATGTCATAGAAATATATTCAACTATTGTAACTGGTGCATCCTTTCGACCAACTGATACCTCTTCCATGGAACCGGGAGAAGCAGCAAGTAAACTAGCGACATCTACCACACTAGATGGCATAGGCAACGCATTTGACATGGATTTGTACTTATAATAATAACTCAAAATAAATACAGCACACACTATAGTAACTATTAAAATCCCTGCTCTAATGATATTCATACCACTTTCCCCTATTAGACATTTTGCAACTAAGACCAAGCCCCTCAATCACCATACAAAGCAAGCTCATTTTTCTATTCATGTACCATACCTACATTCGTTAAAGATATGATGATCCAAACACAGCGCGACCAAAGCGAATCAATGATTTTTTCAGCGATTCATTCTCAATCCCCTCAGTTATTTTATCAATCTTTCTACAATCCTCTTCCTCTAAACTAGGGATCACATGGATAGAATCGCGATTTGCAACAGACATTGATTTCTGCATAATTCGCATTTTTTTTATCGCAGAAAATCCAAAAAAAATATTAATATTTCTAATGATTCGTGTCTGATCGTGCATGAGAAACAAAACATATGATCCTTCACAGGCGACGACTAGAATCCCACCAATATTTCCTGATAGATTCTCTTTTCCTATATAATTTCTACTCGGCCAAACTATCTTCTCAGGCTTACAATGCTCAGCAGTCGAATTCCCTACTATCTCATTCCATGCACCTATAAGTGACATACTAATACCTGTTCGGCGATGCACAAGGGGATCAAGTAGCCCATAAACAATTTCAGAAAAATGCATCATCTCCCTCTCCCCTCAAACAACAACACTCTATCACGTATACCACCTAATGATAAATATTTCATAGAAATACTTCTTGTGTTTTGCTCTTGAAAGCACTCCATCAATCTGCTAAAATTAGCGCAAAATTATTGTTTTTTCAATTGGTTGATGACCGTTTTATTGTAATGGTTCTCCTACAACATGCTAAATCCATGATGAATCCGTAAAATTTACAAAATTCTGATATAGATGCTTACACCTATACAAATAGTTCAATCTAATATTCTCAACTGGTATGATATTCATCACCGTTTATTCCCTTGGCGCATTGCCCCTAAAACTAACCAGTATTGCCTACCTGATCCGTATAAAATATGGCTTTCTGAAATAATGTTACAACAAACAACCGTTAAGACAGCAGAACCATATTTCGAGAAGTTTATTCACATATGGCCCACGATATTTGATCTATCCTCAGCCAAAGATGAAGAAATATTATCTGCATGGGCAGGACTTGGATACTATACACGAGCAATGAATCTCAAGAAATGCGCTGATATTATTGTTCAAAAATACAGAGGACAGTTCCCTAATACAGTGGAAGAACTCAAAGATCTTCCTGGAATAGGCGATTATACTGCATCAGCTATAGTTTCCATAGCATATAACCGCTTTGCCGTTGTGGTAGATACGAATGTTGAACGGATAATATCTAGATATTTTGCAACCACTGAATCTCCTTCTCCTTCCAAAATTATAATCAAAAGTCATGCTCGCGAACTTACATCCACAACTCGTCCAGGAGATTTTGCACAGGCTATGATGGATTTAGGATCACTAATCTGCACACCAAGAAAACCATCCTGTACCCTATGCCCTATTCAAACAAGCTGTTTGAGCTTTTCTCAAGGAACATCTCAGAATTTTAGTATCAAATCACAAAAAAAGAAAAAACCTATGCGTATTGGAGCTGTTTTCTTAGCAATTACACCCGATAACCGTGTTCTTCTAAGGAAGAGAACACACAAACGCCTTTTAGGAAACATGGATGAGCTTCCTAGCAGTGATTGGAGCGCTCAAAAAGATGGAGATATAACAATCAATAGCGCTCCATTCCCAGCAAATTGGACTTTATGTAATAAGATAACCCATACGTTTACCCATTTTAATATCAAGCTATTTGTTTGGAAGGCGGATGTGCTTCAAGTGATCCCATTACCAAAAAGCAAATGGTACTTTGTACCCGACTTGAACAACGCTGCTCTCCCAACTATTATGAAAAAAGCCATCGCAGCAGGAGGAATCGAAATATAAAATTAAATTTATCAAGATCAATATCACTTAAAAACAACATATATTTTAAAAGCGCCCTAAAATTTGAAGCATTAGTCTTCCGTATCCTAGCGAAAATGTTTTGATAATTTTAATCCTTGAGACTGATAATGAGAGCCTACTGATTTTCCATAAAGTTTCTTTGGCTCCTCCATCATCGCCTCGTATTTAAGGCGCCCTACAATCTGCCCATGTTCAAGGATAAAAGGAACCTGATGCGCGCGCACCTCCAAAACAGCCCTCGCCCCAACCCCTTCTTTCGACATGTATCCAAATCCAGGGTCAAAAAAACCGGCATAATGAACCCTAAACTCCCCTATAAGGGGATCATATGGAATCATCTCAGAAACCAAAAAAGGCGGAACTAAGACAGCTTCCTGCGAGGATAAAATATAAAATTCATTGGGATCAAGAATGAGACCCCGCCCATCCTGAAGATATAGAGGCTCCCAAAAATCTGAAATATTATACTGCCCTTCAGAATCAACATCTATTGCAGAGGCATGACGTTTTCCTCTATATCCTATAATCTTATCCTTCCTGCGTCCAATAAGATCAACAGATAGAGCAATTCCCTCATTCGATAAATTTAACTGTCCTCCCTGAACTAATGGGCTTTTCCTATGTATTGACTCCAATTCCTCTCCGGATAAAAAGCAATGTTCATTTTTTCTAAATCTAATCTGCGATAAACGCGATCCAGCTCTAACAATAATAGGGAAAGTCCTTGGAGAGATTTCCAAATAAAGGCGCCCACGATAACCTGCAGGGATTCTATCAAATTCCTGAGAACCATCAACTATAACACGGGCGAATATATCAATTCTTCCAGAAGAACTCTTGGGATTGATATAAGCAGATATCTCTTTACTCAAATTAAGACGTTCCATTAATGGAACAATATACACGCAATTGGGTTCCAGAACTGCGCCTGCCGAAAGATCAAGCTCATGCAATTTAAATTGATCTATTTTCTTCAACACAAGATTTTCTGCATTCGGCAAAAAACTCGCATTTACACGGTATGCTTTTAAAGAAAGGCGCAAGTCCAAACTAGCCGGCTGAATCTGATCTTTATCTAATGGTATATCAGAGATAATTTCTCTATTTGCAAACATTTCAGCGATGGATTGGTCTGGTAATATTCCCCTTTTCATTTTTATCCAATACCCTTCATTCGTTTGCTAGGAAAAACTCTATTTTAAGAACACATTATACTTCTAAAAATAACTTTCATTTAGATTGTACATAGGAAAATCATATGTTTTCTGCCTAATTGAAAAAATTTAAGCATGCTGTTCATCAATAAAAAGCAAAAATATAGCATATCCGGATTGAACCTGATTGCAATTGAAAATTTTTGCTTGCAAATTCGAATTCCGAATCCATTGAAACAAGATTCAATATGAGAAACTCTCCTTTCCAAAAAGCTGAATTGACTTCAGATAGTTTCTTATTTAGAGTAGATGTTCTATTGTATAGTTAATCTTGAAGGGCCGCTTGCGGAGTATTAATGAAATGAAACGTACGTATAATCCATCTGTTCTTGTCCGCAAAAAACGTGGCGGTTTTCTTAGTCGCATGTCTACTCCTGGGGGTCGAAAAATTATAGCCCGCCGCAGAGCCAAAGGACGCAAGCGCTTGTCAGCTTAATCAACATTTTTAGTGTCACATAAGAGGTCAAAAATGTGCTTTGAATCCCGATTATCTGTTTGTGATGTGCTAAACAAGGATTACCATGAAGGATGTCTGTCGACTTAAGAACCGCAGGCAGTTTGCCGTAGTAAAGGGTGGAGTTTCAAGAAATGGCTCATTTTTTTCCCTAGCAGTTTTTAATCACAAAAATCCCGATTTACCGCCGCGCGTAGGTTTTACTGTAACAAAAAAACAAGGTTGTGCAGTTAAACGCAATCGGATACGTCGCAGACTTAAGGAAATAGTACGACTGTATTCGAAAGGCATTTTGGAGCCTGGGCATGATTATGTGCTGATTGCTAAGAGGAATACTCTTTTTGCTCCTTTTAAGGATCTTTGTTTCCAGTTCGTTAGGAGAGCAAGCCATAAAACGAGCTGTAGTTGTTCAAAAAAAATTGTCTCTAGGAAGTCATGATGGAAAGAAATCGGAATTATTTTACAGCTGTTGCCTTATCGGTAGCTATCGTGTTTATTTGGCAATTCCTATATGTTAATCCTCGAATTGAGGCGATGAGAGAACAAAAGAAAATTTCTCACAGTATAGATTCTTCTACTCAAAGAGATACTTCTAATCAAGGAAATACTTCTTCCTTTATTTCCCCTATTCTCGTTGATCAAGCGCAAGCCTTAACTCTTTCTCCTCGCATTAAGATTGAATCTCCATCTCTTGTGGGGTCGATCAATATGCGAGGTGCACAATTTGACGACATTAGTCTCAAAGGGTACCATATTAATATTTCTGAAAATAGTCCTAAAGTCACGATTTTCAGCCCATCCAATACAGCAAATGCTTATTTTGCCACATTGGATTATGGATCTAAATCCACCACATCTGATATGGATTTTCCAAAAGAAAATACTGTGTGGACGCTTGTTTCTGGGAAGAATCTTACACCTTCCACACCAATAAAATTGGCCTTTAAGAATACACATAATGTTTCATTCGAACGTGTCATATCAATGGACAATAACTACCTTTTTACCATAACCGATGTAATAGCAAATAATAGCAAAACTCCTATCACATTCTCTCCACATGGCAGAATTACACGCTATAAAACAAAAACAGAAACAAATTCTTTTGGCGTACAAGAAGGATTTATAGCTGTTTTAGGAGATACTTCTCTGATAGAAAAAAAATATTCTGATATTGAAAAGTCTTCTGTTTCAAATTTTCATGAATCCAACGGGTGGTTAGGAATTGCAGATAAATACTGGGCTTCTGCTTTCGTACCACCTAGAGACAAAGAATTTCAGAGTCAATTTAAATATTCTCTCGATGAACAGCCACGTTATCAAGCGGATTTTAAAACCAATGAAACCATTTTAATGCCTAGACAATCTAGGAAGATAACCAATTTATTGTTCGTAGGAGCTAAAGAAGTTCCAATAATCAATTATTATGAAAAACAATTCAATATTCCACGCTTTGAAATGCTTATTGACTGGGGATGGTTTTACTTCATTGCAAAACCTATGTTCATGCTCATGAGTTATTTTTATAATCTTATAGGAAATTTTGGCCTTGCAATCCTATTGACAACAGTTTGTGTCAAGATTCTTTTCTTTCCGTTGGCAAAGAAACAATATATTTCTACAGCCAATATGAAGAAAATTCAGCCACAAATAGATGAGTTGAAGGAAAAATTTAAGCAATCACCTCCACAGGTATTGCAAAAATCAATACTTCAACTGTATAAAACGCATAATATTAATCCCCTAGCAGGATGTTGGCCCATATTGCTACAAATCCCAGTATTTTTTGCAATTTATAAGGTTATATCTATTTCTCTTGAAATGCGGCATGCTCCTTTTTTTGGATGGATTCAGGATCTTTCCGCACCTGATCCGACGAATATTTTTAATCTATTTGGCTTATTGCCCTTTGACACACCTAGCTTTATGCATATCGGAATTTGGCCTTTAATTATGAGCTTGTCTATGTTTCTTCAAATGAAGATGAGTCCCCCTCCTGCCGACAAAGGACAGGCAATTGTTATGAATTGGATGCCGGTGATATTTGTTTTTGCCTTATCTTCTTTCCCTGCTGGATTAGTTATATATTGGTCATGGAGCAATATTATCTCCATAATACAACAAGCAGTGATTATGAAAATGCACGGTGCAAAAATTGATTTGGTCGAGAGGTTATGTGCTGTTTTTACAAAATACTTCTTTTCTAAACGATAATTATAGAAGTAATTTTCATTGCTATTTTGTTGCAATTAAATCATTAAGATGGAAAATAAATTTTTGATCAACCAAAAAATATTTACAAAGTCGCTTTGGATCTTTTTGCGAGGTGTGCAAAATATAGATCTTTTCCCTGAATCAGGACCTCCTGAAATAGCGTTTTCCGGAAGATCAAATGTGGGGAAATCATCTCTGATCAATGTTTTGGTTAATAGAAAAAGCCTAGCCAGAACATCTAATTCTCCCGGACGCACTCAAGAAATAAACTATTTTATACCCGACGGATATTCTGGACATAAGGAGAATCTTCCTCCTATGGCCTTAGTTGATATGCCAGGATACGGTTATGCAAAAGCGCCCAAGAAAAATGTTGATGTTTGGGGAAAATTAGTTATTAGATATTTGCGTGAACGATCAACATTACGACGTCTATATTTGTTAATTGATTGTCGTCTTGGTATCAAGAAAATTGATAAGGATATATGTTTTTTTTTAGATAATGAAGCTGTTTCTTATCAAATTATACTGACAAAAACCGATAAAATTAGCCCTATAATGGCACAAGAAATGTTGGAGACAACTAAAAAAAATTTGCAAGGACATTCAGCTGCACATCCAGATATAATCCCCACGTCTTCTACAGACAGAAAGGGAATAGAAATGCTACGTAAATCAATTCTCGCAACAGTAAATTATTAGATTATTTGCTCCTAACAATAAGGAATAATCGATATTTTAACGATATTTAGTTATGAGAATTCATTTTAATTAAAAAAAACCTCATAATTTCCTAGAACAGAGTATAATTGAATGACGGAAAGCATATACCAATTTCAAGAAAATTTTCTAAAACAGGCACTGCCATTTATCCGGTTTTATGAAGATAAAACTGTTGTTATAAAATACAGCGGGCATGTTATGGATTGCATAAAATTAAACAAAGATTTTGCTAACGATATTGCTTTTTTAAAAAAATCCAACATCATGCCTATCATCGTTCATGGTGGAGGACCACAAATAAGCACTATGCTTAATAAAATGGGTATGGAATCTAAATTTGAAAATGGCTTGCGTATTACGGACCAAAAGACAGTGGAAATCGTCGAAATGGTACTCGCAGGGTCAATAAACAAAAAGATCGTTTCTTTAATTAATCAAGCTGGTACCCAAGCTATTGGTCTATGTGGAAAAGACGCCCATATGGTATATGCCGAGAAATTGCAAAGAAATTTATCGGACCCATTATCAAATATCAACGAAATAGATCTTGGTTTTGTAGGAGAAATAGTAGAAATAAACCGTAATCTTCTTGATTTATTGACAAAATCAGGAATTGTCCCAGTTATAGCTCCTATAGCACCTGGACGTGATCATTCTACTTATAACATTAATGCAGATAATTTTGCAGGTGCTATAGCCGGAAAATTAAATTCTACACGTCTTTTATTCCTAACGAATGTTCCTGGTGTTCTTGATAAGAATGGAAAACTACTCAAAAGACTCTCCGTGAAAGAAGCCCGCGCGCTTATTAAAGATGGAACCATTTCTGGAGGCATGATTCCTAAAATTGAGACATCAATTAAAGCTATTGAGGGCGGTGTAAAAGGCATTGCCATCCTTGACGGAACAAAATCTCATTCCATTCTTCTAGAAATGTTTACTGAAAGTGGTTTTGGAACACTTTTAGAACCTTGATTCTTTCTTTGTAAAGAGATCACTTCTTAAAGGAAAAATTAAATTCAAATTTCCCCCAAGAAACATTATGCAGCATCTGCATTAATGCAGACTGTATCATAGGACCGCGCCATATCATTGCAACGTCCTCCTCTACGAGAGAACCAATAGACATGATCTTAATTCCATAATTTTCCATTGGCTTAAGATATTTTTTATCTACCATCTCTGCTTTTCCAGATAGACGCAACAGTTTTGGGATAGAAGGTCCGTAAACATCTGCATCGAGGATGGCAATTTTTTTGCCTTGTCTATTGAGTGCACAAGCCAGATTAACTGTCGTTGTTGATTTTCCAACGCCACCTTTTCCCGATGCCACTGCTACGAATGCACCAATATTATGGAGCGGAGAATACGTTTGTTTCTGAGCTTTTTTACTCTCTGTCAACGTGACGATAGCATCGCTTATTTCTGGGATATTCTTGATAATCCGTTCTGCTTCTATACGCAAGGATTGCAATTGATGTGCAACATTATGAGAAACGGTAATTGAAAGATATGCTTTGTTTTGCACAATGCATATATCAGAAACCCTATCCATATCAACGATATTACGTTCTTCACCAGGTACATGCAGTACCTTTAAAGAATCTAAAATCCGCTCTTTAATGACTAAACCCTTTGTAAAAATCCATAGCCTTGGTTGCGGGGGTAGGATTTGAACCCACGACCTTCAG
>SEOL01000001.1 GCA_016808295.1 Candidatus Liberibacter ctenarytainae | reverse complement strand
TATTTATACCTAAATCCCCTCAAAAAAATATTCTACCAACACCACACCAATACAAAAAAATTTGACTCTTAACCCCTTTATAAAATATAGCGGTATACATCTATTTCAGATGTATAATCTCCCATATGATCATGCACATACTTTGCATCAATCACAATAGATTCACCTTGACGATCTGATGCAGAAAAAGACATATCGTCTAAGATACGCTCCATAACAGTCTGTAAGCGGCGCGCACCTATATCACCAACAGTACTATTCAAGGTTACCGCCATATCAGCAAGGGCGTCTATTGAATCTTCTGTAAATTCTATGGTTACACCTTCTGTCTTCATCAATTCCTTATATTGAATTATTAAGTTCGATTCTGTTTCTGTCAGAATCTTATGAAAATCGTCTCTACTTAAAGACTTTAAATGCACAAGGACTGGAAATCTCCCTTGCATCTCTGGCAAAAGATCAGAAGGCCTACACACATGAAACGCTCCCGAAGCAATGAAAAGAATATGTTCGGTATTAACAGGGCCATATTTTGTCGAAACCATCGCACCTTCTACTAAAGGCAAAAGATCACGCTGTACTCCTTCACGGGAAACACCCATACTATTACCAGATTCGCGCGTAACTATTTTGTCGATTTCATCCAAAAAAACGATCCCATAATTTTCAACCATCTGAATACTTTCTCTCTGAACTGTATCAACATCAATCAATTGATCAGATTCATCACGGACAAGCTCTGGATAACATTTTTTAACGGGCATACGTATCTTTTTCTTACGCCCTCCACCCATGACTTTAGAAAATAATTCTGAGAGATTCAGAATACCAACATTAGCTCCCGCCCCTGGAATATCAAAACTAGAAATATCAGGAGATGTATCCGCAACCTCTATATCTATTTCCTTAGAATCCATTTCACCATTACGAAACTTTTTCCGAAAAAGCTCTCGCGTCGCGGAGGCAGCTGTCTTTCCAACAAGGGAATCTAATATCCTCTCCTCTGCATTAATACTGGCCTTTTCTTTCACATCTTCACGCCTTTTATCGCGAACAAGATTCACCGCAATGTCAACAAGGTCACGTATTATTTGCTCAACATTACGCCCAACATATCCAATTTCGGTAAATTTGGTCACTTCTACCTTAATAAAAGGAGCCCCTGCCAACTTAGCCAGCCTACGGGAGATCGCTGTTTTTCCAACACCTGTAGGGCCTACCAACAATATATTTTTCGGCATAACTTCATCACGTAAACTCTCGGGAATCTGCTGACGACGCCACCTATTTCTCATCGCTATAGAAACAGCACGTTTTGCATCTGTTTGAGCAACAATATATCGATCAAGTTCAGCAACAATTTCCCTAGGAGAAAAATTAAATACTTGCATTATCCATCCTATCAAACCTCAACTTCTAACACTTCTAATACAATTGCATGATTAGTATAAACACAAATATCAGCAGCAATAGACATGGCTTCGCGAACGATTTCTTCAGCAGTCTTTTGCGTGTTCATCAACGCACGCGCTGCCGCCAAAGCATAAGAGCCCCCTGACCCGATTGCCATAACCCCATGTTCTGGCTCAAGAACATCCCCCGTTCCCGTAATCACTAGTGCCACATTTTTATCAGCTATAAGAATCATAGCCTCAAGATTTCGCAAATATTTGTCCATACGCCAATCTTTGGTTAATTCAACCGATGCACGCAGAAGCTGGCCAGGATATTGCTCGAGCTTTTTTTCCAATCTCTCTACAAGAGTAAATGCATCTGCAGAAGCACCCGCAAATCCTGCTATAATATTACCTTTTCCTAAACGGCGAATTTTGCGAGCATTGCCCTTCATTACAGTGTTTCCAAGACTTACTTGCCCATCACCCGCAATAACAACCTTTCCCCCTTTGCGCACCATAAGAATCGTCGTAGCGTACATTTTAAAAGTAGAATTACATTCACCCATTGCGACCACCATTATACCATACTTACTTATTTTAACACAAAGAAATCATCTTACAACGAACGTCGTGTTCTAAAGATATATCACTAAACTCAACCTAAGAAAAATTCAACGTATATATGCTTTTAAAATCATCTAAATTAAGCGCATTATACAAAACAAAAACCCTATATATACAAATCAAGGAAGCGCGTGCAATTCAGTCTACCCCTCTCAATTATAATGCATACATAAAAAGATCAACAACCGAGTCCTTGCACATATAAAAGAAGTGATGTATATCATGAATTAAAAAATTTTATGTTCTTAATGACTATTTTATATAATAAATTTATGACGAGAAAATAAAGGCTTTCTAGTCAAAATCTTACCTACTGAGAAGCGGAAAGGATAAGACCTTAATTCTGAGACTTTCGAATGATTGATCTCTTCTACCTTTTCAGGCTTATCTATAGGAAAATGCAAAAAATTTTTAAAAATCATGATAATAATCACTATGACTCGTTTACTTCACAACAATGGGAAAATTTCCTTTCTCATATCCCCCTCACAGTGCCAAAAGAATCAATTGAAAGACTTATGTCTTTTAACAGCTTAATTGATGTCGATGAAATTTGGAAAATATTTTTACCTTTATCACGTTTGATGTTTACGAACGCAACAAAAACCAAAACACCTTTTATTATCGGCATTGCAGGATCTGTTGCGGTAGGAAAATCTACCATAGCCCGCATCTTATACGAGTTGCTACAACAATGGTCCTCTAATCCTAAAGTAGAACTTATATCCACCGATGGATTTCTGTTTCCAAATACTATCCTCAAAAAGAAAAACTTGATGCACCGCAAAGGATTTCCAGAAAGCTACCAATTAAACAAACTTCTTATATTTCTTTCTGACATAAAAAATAGAAAAAAATATGTATATGCACCGCGTTATTCGCATTCAAAATATGACATTATAGATGGAGAGTTCGATACACTTACAGAAACTGATATATTAATTCTTGAAGGAATTAATGTCTTACAAAAAAATCATATGCTTGAAAATGAAAAAAAAACACCCATTGTCTCAGATTTTTGTAATTTTTCTATTTATATCAATGCTGAAGAAGATTTGATCCAAAAATGGTATACGAATCGCTCTTTAACATTACGAAAGATGGCTTTTGCAAATCCCATGTCCTATTTTTACCGCTTCACACAAATGAGCGAATACCAATATCAAAAAAACGTAACAAAGATTTGGAGAGATATTAATTTACCAAACTTAATACAAAATATCTTACCAACACGAAAACGGGCAGACCTTATTATAAACAAAGGAGAAGACCACTTTGTAAAAACCATAGAATTAAAAAAATTATAATCTTATATGCTCTATTTAAGCGCTCATTTTATAATAAAATTACATAATACAACAGAACCTCTTTCAATAATCATGAATCAATTTTTTTATGAGAACCTGGTTATGATTTAAAGAAATTGAAAGACTATGAAAGCATTTTCTAACTCTCCCTCTCTACTCTTGGATACCAAGAACTATAGACTGCTAATACTGTCGTCAAATTTAGAAAAATTTTGTTCAAACATTGCCAACAATTCTCTCGTTTTGCGATCATAATCCTCACCATTTTTCCAAGATTTCCGAGGATCCAAAACCCTTTTATCAACTCCATCCACCTCTAGAGGAACAGAAAATCCAAAATTTTCATCAACACGATACGGACTATCTTTGATGGAATTATTAAAAATCGCATTCAATAAAGCACGTGTTACATTTATTGGCATACGATGACCAACCCCATACGGACCAGCCGTCCAACCGGTATTAACGAGCCAACAGACCACGCTATACTTAACAATATAATCCTTTAAGATTTTGCCATATTGCTCTGGGTCTCTGGGCATAAAAGGAGCACCAAAACATGCCGAAAAAGTCGCCTCTGGCTCTACCACCCCTTTCTCTGTCCCCGCTACTTTAGCGGTATATCCAGAAAGAAAGTAGTAAACTGCCTGCTCTGGCGTCAAATGTGCGATGGGAGGAAATATACCAAATGCATCAGCAGCCAGAAGAATTATATTTTTTGGCTGCTTACTTATAGGAAGTCGAACATGGTTAGGAATAAAATTCAGAGGATAAGCAGCGCGGGTATTTTCCGTCAAAGAACTGTCCTTGAAATCAGGAGAGCCTTTTTCATCAACCGCTACATTCTCAAGAACCGTACCAAAACGACAAGATGCAGAAAAAATCTCCGGCTCCATTTCTTCTGATAGGTTAATGGTTTTTGCATAGCAACCACCCTCAAAATTAAACACACCTTCGCTACTCCAAGCATGTTCATCATCCCCTATCAGCATTCTTTCAGAACTCGCAGAGAGAGTTGTCTTTCCTGTCCCGGAAAGGCCAAAAAACAACGCAACATCACCCTCGGACCCTACATTTGCAGAACAATGCATGGTCATAATTCCGCGCTCCGGCAACAAATAATTCAGATATGTGAAGATTGATTTTTTGATCTCTCCTGCATAGGAAGTTCCTCCTATCAATATTAATTTCTCGTCAAAATTAATCGCTATTATTGTTTCTGACTGACATCCGTGCCGACCTGGATTCGCATGAAAGTCTGGCAGGACTATTACTTCTAAATTCATGGCGGAAGCAATAGACGCAACATCCTCTTGTTGTTTCAACAAATTACGGATAAACAAGGAATGCCATGCGTATTGCGTAACAACTCGCACAGATAATACATTTTTTGTGTGGCAGCAGGAACTTAAATCCTGAACAAACAGCTCTTTTCCCTTAATGTAATCCAGCATATCCGCTTTCAGAGAAGAAAAATGGGCAGAAGACATGTGAGAATTGTTTTTCCAAGAGATAGTTTTCTCAGTCAGAGCATCACGTACTATAAATTTATCACGAGGAGAGCGACCTGTATGATGTCCAGTTAATGCTCTTAACGCCCCGTGACAGGTAAGGGTTGTCTTTTCGCGAAGAATAGATTCTTCGTAAAGCTTGCTCACATTCAAATTATAATGCACACAAGAAGATTCCCTTAAATCAAATCTCACCATCTTCTCCTCACCCTTTATCCAACATCAATTTCATGATCTAACACAATAAAGATCTGTTTTTTACTACTACATTTTATGTCTTGATTGCAATTATATTGTTTTCACATCCCTTTAATTGGTTATCCTATTTTATTGCATACTTCTCTACCTAAAATATACAATATTGATTGTATACCCGCACCATAAATAATAAAAGGAAAATTAATCATGTGTCGGAAAAACTGAATTTATCAAATATTACCTTTAAAATTATCAACCATTACTTCGTGATGTTGCTTAAGTAAGATAGACAAAATACTCAAAGACTATTATTTTCTGACATCCTTCTAACTATACTTTAACCCAAAGATAATTTCACATACAGAATAAAATCCCATCATCTACAAAAAATTCTAAAAAAATGCTGATTTTGATTTATACTTCAGATAAGCATTGATTAATAAAAATCACAGAAAATCGAAATGAACGGTATCAAAAAATATTTCTATCTATAGGGTTTTTGACATTTTCCACACTAAAGACAGCATGAAATTTTCTCGGATACTTTCTCCAAAATTGCCTTTAAAACAACGGGTGTGATTATACGAATGATAACAAGCATAGAAGCAATAAGCATTGTAAGAACAGCAATAATAGACCTTAAAGACAGAATGGTTTTTTGGTCCCCCCTATCTTATGAAACGACAATACTTTGGATGATCATTGGTATGATCTCGGCAATTATTATTCCTATTATTTTACTAATTCGACAAAGAAACAATCTTGCTCAAAAAGCAAATGAAGCGTATTCATACCTTTCCGAGATATATTACCAGTTATCAAAATATCACTCATTACTAACCGAAAAAAATTGTCGTATCATTATTTGGGATGGAAATGATAATAAACCTGAAGTTATTGGACACCTCTGTCTCGAAACAGGCATTCCTAACGAAGAAACTGATTTTCTGTCTTTTGAAAATTGGTTAAAACTTCATGATTACATAAAATTATCTCAAGGAATAGAACATCTCCGTCAAAATGGCCAAAGTTTTGATCTAGTGGCAGAGACTCAAAATGATCAAGTCATCAAAATAGAAGGCAGGGTTGCTGGAAGCTGTGCTTTCCTTCGCATTTTAACACTTAATGGAATATATGCAGAGTTAGCAGAAACAACATTGCAATACAATAAGCTAAACAATCATGTGTCGATTTTTAAATCATTACTTAATTCTCTTGATTTTTCGGTTTGGCAGCGTGATCAAAGAGAACAATTACTTTGGGCAAATAATAGCTATAAAAAAAACATAGAAGGAACATCTCTACAAAAAGAATTATTTGATAATCACACGCCCCATGGAGAAGATTTCAAAAGACGTGCGATATCTACCACAAAACCAGGAGAAATTTTTTGCGAAAAAATATCGACCATCGAGCATGGACAACATAATTCTTATAAAGTGATTAGTATAAAAAGCTCCTTTGGAGAAGCTGGCATTGCCATTGATGTATCACAAGAAATTAGTGCCAGCGATCAATTAACTCGTACATATGAAATACTGCAAAGCCTGACTGTCGCCATCATTATATTTGACCCAAATCGCTATCTGCAATTTTATAATCAGTCTTTTATGAAATTATGGAATATGGATGAAACTTTTTTGAAATCCAATCCTAGCAATGATGAGCTGCTTGAATTTTTACGATCCGCTAACAAATTGCCAGAACAACTCAATTGGAAGGACTGGAAAGAAAATATTTTCTCTGTCTATAAATCTTCGGAATCCTATGTAGATACTTGGCATTTGCCAAATGGACAAACGCTTCATGTCACAATTGTTCCTCGACCAGACGGAGGAACAATTTGGATCTTCGAAAATTTAACAGTCCAAATTAATCTTGAAACCAAGTATAACACTCTAGTGAAAGTACAAGGAGAAACTATAGATCATTTGTCGGAAGGAGTTGCTGTCTTCGGCCCAGACGGTAGAATAAAATTATCTAATCCTGCCTTCCAATTTCTATGGCAAACAGAAGAAAAACAAGTATCTCCAGGGACACATATCCGAAACATTGCAGAAACATGCTCAAAGTATTATAATAAATCAGACGGTTGGGATCTATTTGCCGCCATCATCACTAGTTTTGAGGACGAAAGGAAATCTTTACAAGGAACACTTGAACTTTTATCGGGCTCTGTCCTTGAATATTCTGTTATGCCTCTGCCCAATGCACAAACCATGTTAACCTTTGTCAATGTTACAGATTCAGTGCGGGCGGAAAGAGCTTTAACCGAAAAGAATGAGGCACTGCACAAAGCGGATGAAATAAAAAATAATTTTGTACAACATGTATCATATGAGCTACGGTCTCCCTTAACAAATATTATTGGATTTACTGATTTGCTTAAAACATCTAAATTAGGGCATCTAAATCCCAAACAATCGGAATATATTGAACATATATCTAATTCATCGGCATTATTGTTGAATCTGGTCAATGACATTCTTGATCTTGCTACTGTCGACGCAGGTATTATGCAATTAAATTATAGTGAAATTATTATAAATGATCTTTTAGACGAAGTTAAACAATCTAGCGCCAATAAAATGCATGAAAGCGGTATAACATTACAATTTTCGCATAAAGGAACCACGCTTGGCACCATTGTCGCCGATCGACAGAGATTGCTACAAATTTTTGCTAAAATTCTCAGTAATGCCGCAGATTTTTCCCCAAGAGGATCCGTGGTGAATGTAGAAATATTGCGTGATGGTGATGATTTCGTTTTTGCCATAACAAATAACGGCCTAGGAATATCTGAAGACATGCTCAAAAACGCATTTAATAGGTTCGTTTCAGACTCACGCAGTAGAAAACGTAGAGGAGTAGGATTAGGCTTATCTATTGTAGAAAGTTTTGTGAATCTTCATGGCGGAAATGTATCTATTAATAGCTCCGAAGATGGAATTACAACTGTCACGTGCCGAATTCCATCAAAGAAAAATAATATTGGACCCTTTTAGATGTTTCCTAATACATTTGATTCCATCATTATGCCTCTTCCACATGAAACCGACACTATATGCCTTGGAAAAAATTTGGCATGTATACTCAAGAGGGGAGATTGTCTCGCTCTGTCAGGAGATCTGGGTTCAGGGAAAAGCTTCCTAGCACGCGCCATTATACGTTACCTCAAACAAAATGAGGCACTAGAAGTCTTAAGCCCCACGTTTACACTAGTACAAATCTACGAATCCAAAATACCCATTGCTCATTTTGATTTCTACAGATTGTCTAATCCCAAGGATTTTTTCGAATTAGGCTTTGATGATTTATTAAATGAAGGGATATGCATCGTTGAATGGCCTGATTTAGGAAAACAATTTCTTCCACGCAATCGTATTCGGATTCAACTTGACTACGAAAAAACCGGTAGAAAGGCTACTGTTTTAGCTGAAAAAGAAATAATAAACCATCTCTATTCAATATCATCACTGAATAGAAAATAATCAAATCAAAGAC
Source organism: Candidatus Liberibacter ctenarytainae (assembly GCA_016808295.1). Taxonomy (GTDB): domain Bacteria; phylum Pseudomonadota; class Alphaproteobacteria; order Rhizobiales; family Rhizobiaceae; genus Liberibacter; species Liberibacter ctenarytainae. Next base: position 331,899 of record SEOL01000001.1, on the reverse strand, counting down.
AGTCGCATTATGGAAATTTTATGAAAAATCAGCAATCAAATATTTTTACCATTGCATCGTATTCTTCCTTCTTCCGAGAGGTTGTTCTATCTCTTTTAAATGGAACCTTGGTGGAAAGTTTTCGATACACTCCATCCAATCCACTTTCTTTGGCTTCAGTTACAATTTATGTGCCAACAAAACCCGCAATTCAATCATTGCGCTCAGAATTTATCGATATTATAGGCGATGAATCTATAATTTTGCCAAAAATAAAACCATTAGGCGATCCTATCGAAGAGTATAATCTTTTTAATACAGAATTGCTTCTATCACACGACCTTAATCCTCCTATATCAAGCATAAAACGCCTTTTAGAATTAGCACGCCTAATTTTAGCTTGGAGAAATCGCTTGCCTGATGTATTACGGAGCTCTTATCCCGAATCACAATTAAATTTACCTATAAGCCCCTCTGATGCTATTTGGCTTGCAAAAAAATTAGCAAATATCATTGATATTGTTGAACTAGAAGAAAAAAGTTGGCAAGATCTACATTCACTGGACAATGAACAATATGGTTCTTGGTGGGTTCTTGCTTTAGATTTTTTAAAAATCGCCAGTAAATATTGGCAGGAAAGGCTTGTCGAGATTAAGTCTTCTTCAGCCGTCCACCATCAAATAGCGCTCCTCCATGCTGAAGCAGTTCGTATCGCAGAACAAGAGACAAAAGGTCCTGTTATTGTCGCAGGATCGACTGGATCTATACCAGCAACAGCACGATTAATGTCAACAATAGCCACTGATCCTATGGGCGCAATAGTTTTGCCTGGATTAGATGTCTTCATGCCCGAAAATATATGGAATACACTTACTGAACAATCTAGAGGTATTGAGAAAATACATACAACATGTTCAGTGCACCCCCAATACTCCTTAGCAAAACTTCTTCATTTTCTGAATATTAAACGTGAAGATGTCAAATGTTTAGGAAAGATAAATGAAGATATGCATCTGCGCTCAATGATTCTTTCACAAGCATTATACCCATCAGAAATGGATACCACTAAGCATAGCAAGGATATTGCAAAAAATAAAACACTCTATCTACAACAATCTTTTGCAGATGTAGCATTAATTGAAGCAAACAATGAGCGAGAAGAAGCAACGGCCATAGCGATAACTCTGCGCATGTCTCTTGAGGGGGATACCAACAAAAAATCTGCCCTAATAACTGCCGATCGAAATTTAGCTCGCCGTGTAAAATTAGAACTCACACGCTTTGGTATAGATACTAATATTTCTTCAGGCGTCCCTTTACAAGCAACATTACAAGGATCTCTGCTTATAGCACTTTTAAATGCGGTATTAAATCATGATTCTATGAGTATTGCTATTTTAGTAAAACATCCCTTAGCAAAATTTGGATTTTCTGAAAAAAACTTATCTCAGGCAAAGAGTGCTCTTGAATTAATTGCACTTCGAGGAAACAAAGATTCCTTCGATATAATGACACTTACTTCTCTTGTACAACAAAAAATCTCTGAACAAAAACATAATCAATACCCTCTAAATTGGCAATTGCGCTTATCTGAAGAAGATAAAAATTTAGCTATCTTACTAGCAGATCATATTGTAAAATCGATAGAACCTCTTGCTTCACATAAGACGGATGAAGATCTTCATAGCACAGAAGATTGGTCAAAATGGACAGTAACTTGTTTAGAAAATGTTTGTTTTGACGAAAACAGAAAGCTGACAAATTTATGGCTAAAAGAAGAAGGAAAAGCTTTTTCTTCATTGTTTACTCAGATTATTGAAGCGGGTCCTTGTATAAAAGCAAATCCTGTCGAATGGGTTGAAATTGTTTCCGTGCTTATTTCCGGGGAAACAATTCTCCCTAATACTGAACAATTCTCTAATCTCTCCATACTTGGAACTTTAGAATCGAGATTGCTTGGTTTTGATACATTAATATTAGGAGGTCTTAATGAAGGAAGTTGGCCTAAACACCCTCCCAACAATCCTTTCTTGTCAAAAATGATGCAAACCGATCTAGGATTAGAAACATCTGAAAAGTACATCGGACAAGCTGCGCATGACTTCGTAATGGCAAGTGGGACACGTCGGCTTATATATAGTCGCTCTTTGCGAGAAGATAATATTCCAACCATGGCATCACGTTGGTTACAGCGACTTTTTCTTTTTGGAGGAACCGAATTTTTTAATGATCTTAAAAAAAGAGGTGAACGCTATCTATCCTGGGCTAGAAGTCTTGATGTTTCCAAACAAAAGACCACACTATCTATACGTCCAAGACCTTTCCCTCCACGAGAGAAACAACCTAAAAGGTACTCTTTTTCAGAGATTAAACAACTTATAAGCGATCCCTATGCTATTTATGCAAGAAAAATCCTTAGATTAGATCTGATGCCCCGTATCAAAAATGCCCCCGACAAAAAAGATCGCGGGATATTATTCCACAACATTATCACTGAACTCATACAACAAAAAATTAATAAAAACACACCTGAAAAAATTCTCTTCATGGAACAAATCATTGATTCTTGTTTTGAAAGAGAAAATCTACCTCTCTATGTTGACATTATTTGGCGTCGCCGTTTCTATAAAATAGCACATTCTTTTGTTTTATATGAAGGACAAAAACGAAAGGATGATGCTGTGATAGAACAAATTTTTGTTAATGTTCCCGCCACTATGAACATAGATTCTCTTGGCATTCAACTGACCGGTATTGCTGATCGCATCAATATATTAAACACTGGATTTGCTGAAATCATAGATTATAAAACCGGCAGCCTTCCTACAATACAGATGGCACAAAATCTTATAGACCCACAACTCGCGTTAGAGGCTGCAGCCGTTCAAGGTGGAGCCTTTTCTCAAATCAATTGTAGAAAAGTTTCAAATCTCCTCTACATACGACTCAAACCAGAAGTTTCCGCCGATTGTATTATAGACGAAAAATATCCACGCTCCGTCGATGATCTATCTAACAAATCTCTAGAGAATCTTATCGAATTTATAAAATTATTACAAAGTGGAAAACAACCATTTATCTCACATTTACATCTCTTAAAAAAATATAATATTTCCAGTGAATATGACCATCTAGCTCGAATAGACGAATGGAAAGAAGATTATGACGCTTGAAGATGATGTTAAGATAGAAGACTGGTTCGCTTGGACGAAATCACAACAATTACTAGCATCGGATCCCACTGGGTCTGCTTGGGTATCTGCTAATGCAGGTTCTGGAAAAACACATATTCTCGTTCAAAGAGTCTTACGACTTCTCCTTGCGGATGTTAACCCTTCTACTATTCTATGCCTCACTCATACGAAGGCTGCTACAGCAGAAATGTCACATCGTGTCATTGAAATCATTACTGAATGGTCTCATTTATCCGATGAAAATCTTTCTTCTGAGCTCATGAAAATACAGGATAAAAAACCGAATGTAATTGATCTTTCCAAAGCTCGCCACCTACTTGTTAAAATACTCGAAACTCCTGGCGGAATAAAAGTGCAAACAATTCATTCTTTTTGCGAAGCAATTATTCGACAATTTCCCTTAGAAGCTAATATTACAGGACATTCTTGTGTCTTGGAAGAAGATCAAGCAAAAAAAATGATAGAGGCAGCACAAAAGGAAATGCTTTCTTCTATCATGATAGGAACTGATGTAAAACTCAAACAAGCTTTTACTGAACTTGATATATCAAGCGAAGAAGAATTGGAAAGTTTAGTAGCACAAATCATTAACAATAGAAATGCTCTGCACCAATTTTCTGCTGATTCTACTCGCTATGGTGGAGAAAAAGCATTGCTAAAAAAACGACTTGGAATATCCCCCGATGAAAACTATGATATAATATATAGCGATCTATGGCCATTATCCGATTGCACAGAAGAAGATATTAAAAAATATATTGCTCTAAGCAGAGCAGATAATCAAATAACGTTCGTAAAAAAAGCAGATATCCTTGAAAATATAACTAAAACACACTCTCGTGAAGATCGTTTCAATCTTTTGTCTGGTTTTTTTCTAACACAAAAATTGACTCCTCAAAAAAGGATCATTGCACAGTCAGTGATCAAAAAATCACCTGATTTGAAGGAAAAAATCGTCAAATCGCAGGAAAAATTTATTCAAGTCCTAGAGCGTTTGAATACATACAATATATTACAAAAGACATTAGCCTTATTAACTCTTGCCCAAGACCTAAACACTCGCTATGAGGAATTGAAAAAAAAATACTCTTTCCTTGATTTTAATGATCTCATTGTTTACACACATAATCTTCTGAAGAAAAATGATGTTAATGCATGGATACGCTATAAATTAGACCAAGAAATTAATCATATACTCATTGATGAAGTCCAAGATACCAGCCTCATCCAATGGGATATTATCCGTTTCTTAACAGAAGATTTCTTTGTTGGCAAAAATGCACATGAAAACCCACGCACCTTGTTCGCCGTAGGCGATGAAAAACAATCTATTTTTTCTTTTCATGGAGCAGATCCCAGTCGTTTTTTTCATGAAAGAAAAATTAATCAACAACGCATCACTAATGCAGGACAGAAATTTTCTATTATACAACTTCCGTTATCTTTTCGATCAACAGCCGATATTCTTACTGCTGTAGATAAAGTCTTTTCTATACCAGAGAATTCAAAAGGTCTAAGCGAAGACAACAATCCTATCCTACATCGATCTAATCGCATCGGACACGCAGGTAGCGTGCTGCTCTGGGAACAAGTTCATTCCCAAGAAATTCCTGTCCAAGAAGATTGGATATCTAACTTTGATTCTCCTCCACAAGAATCTTCTTCTTATATTCTTGCTCGGCGTATTGCACAGACTATTTCAGATATGATTGGTTCTACTTCTATTATCAGAAATGGTAAGAAAAGATTCGTCTGTGCCGAAGATATCCTTATATTAGTACACAGACGTAAAGATAATCCCTTCATAGAATATCTCACACGATTTCTTAAAAAGAATCACAAAATTTCTGTTTCTGGCCGTGATCGATTCACTCTGACAGACAATATTGCTATAAAAGATTTGATGGCTCTTGGGCTTTTTATGTTGTCTCAAGAAGACGATTTGTCTTTGGCCGCTCTTCTTAAAAGCCCCATCTTCAATCTTTCTGAAGATGACCTATTCATGGTATGCTCAAAACGAGAAAAAACAGAAACCGTTTATGCATCTATCAAGAGATTGGCCAGCGATGGTATATTAAAATTTCGTCATATCGCCGAATATATTCAGGAATTAATCGTTATTTCCCAATCACATTCACCTTACGATTTTTTTTCTTTAATCTTAGGGGCCAAAAATGCCAGAAAACAGTTTGTTTCCCGCTTTGGAGCTGAAGTTATTGATGTTCTCGATGAATTTCTTCGTTTTGCATTAAAAAACGAACAAATAGGCTCTGCTACTCTGCAAGAGTTTATATCCGAATTAGAATTATATCCACCTACTATACACAGAAAACCAAGTCTCCATCACAGTGAAGTGAGAATAATGACAGTTCATTCCGCTAAAGGGCTAGAATCTCCTGTGGTTTTTCTTATCGACAATGGTTCAGAAGCATTTTCAAGTAAACACCTTAAGAAAATGTATATGGTTCCTTCTTCTGGTAATGAGCCAGGAGCACCGATATGGATTCCAAAAAAGGAATCATATAATCGTCATGTCTCTCAATTCCTTGATGGTTTAAAAATATATGCACAAGAAGAATATCATCGTCTTCTCTATGTGGCAATGACACGCGCTTCTGACAGGCTTATTATTTGTAATTGCGCCAACAATTCCACGACAACAACAAAGAAAACTTGGTATAATATGGTTTATAATGCTTTTCAGGGAGATGAACGAGTTACAGAAATCAAACTCAAAACATCTAAAAATACAGACGAATGGACAGCCTTTGAATGGCGAGTTCCTTGTAATGAAAATATCGATATTGAGGATATTACTGAAGAATCATTAAAACCACAATTGGCTTCCGAAGAAAAAATTCCTAAAGAACTTTTCTTACCTCTACAAAACAAGATAGAAAAACCTCCTCTGTTAACTCCTTCTATGCTGAACACACAATACGAAGCAGAACTCATATCACCATTGGCCGATAAAGATCCTTCTGATGCTTTAGCCATCAAACGCGGGCATATTATCCATAGGTTATTGCAAACGGTATTTGCACTTCCTTTAGAACAAAAAATACCATATGTCATGTCTTGGTGTAAAAAACATGCACAGTTGTGGTCGACACAAGAGCATGATAATTTACTTTTATCTATAAAAAATATTGTAAATCATCCTATAATTTCAACCGCTATGTCTTGTGATCATTATGAAGAAGTGTCAATTTCTGGAAAAATACATTTTGCACAACGAAGTATCTCAGTCTCCGGACGCATCGATCAAATATCAATTTCTCAAGAAAATGTTTTTATCTTAGAATATAAAACTCATCGTCATATTCCACAAGAAATCGAAAACATCCCGCTGTCTCATGTTACACAACTTGCCATGTATAGAGAAATCCTCAAGAGATCATATCCTCAGAAAGCCTTTATATGCTTGTTGATTTATGTTTTAAAGCCACAAATATTTATCATTCCTCAATACTTTTTGGATAAAGAATTTTTAAAAATAGAGGAGCAATTCTCCAATCAATTCCTTGATTCTTTATTAGATTGAGATTAGGTAGTGTACTTGTTTTTATTTTTTGGAAGGAAGATACAATGGGAGCTTTGGAAGTAAATGCAGATAATTTTGATGGTGAAGTTTTAAATTCTTCAGTACCGGTGGTCGTAGATTTTTGGGCTAGTTGGTGTCGCCCTTGTATGGCTCTATCTCCAATCATTGATGAAATTGCTACTGATCTAGCTGGTAAGGTTAAAATTACAAAACTAAATATAGAAGAAAGTACTTCTATAAGCACGAAGTACCAAATAGTTTCTATTCCAACTCTAATTTTGTTTAAAGATGGTAAAATAGTAGATACTATGAAGGGTGGATCTTCAAAGAGCAATATTTCTAAGTGGATAGAATCTTTGATTTAGTATCTTATCTGGTTAGGTTCTAATTTATTTGTTTTTTCATCAAATGAAATTGTTATTACAGAATGGCATCTGTATTAATATTTACTATTCAGCCTTTCTGGCGAATTATCTACTCTCTTAGTGAATAGATATCCCGTTGCGATGCAGGACTTCTCCTGCAAGATAAAGAGATCCTCCTATCAAAATGATAGGAGGAGATAAGTTTTGATTCATCTGTTGTATTTTTGCAAATGCTTCTGGAACAGACAAACACGCAAAAGCTCGAAATCCTATTTTTACTGCCGCTTGTACCAATAGCTGTGGATCAGCGCTTATTGGTTGACTGCCATCTTCTTTACAAGCAATAGGAACCGTAACAACAACCGGAGATAGCTCATAAAATGCTTTTAAATATCCCTCATAATTCTTATCGATTCGCATGCCTAAAATAAGATAAAATGGTTGCTTGCCTAATTTCCTCAATTGAAATATTTCTCTGGCAATCACCAAACCAGAATCGGGATTATGGCCGCCATCTACCCAAACCTCTGAATTACTGGGTAATCTTTGGATTAAAGGACCTGTTGAAATTTTTTGCAATCTCCCAAACCATTCGACTGATTGAAGCGCGCTGCCAATATCATTTTCTTCTAATGGAAATCCAGCCATCCGAACCGCACAAATAGCGGTTGCTGCATTAACATACTGATGTTCCCCTAAAAGTTTAGGAATCGGAAGATTCACTCGATTCACTTCATCTTTGTAAACCAAATGTTTGTCTTTTCTAACAGCACAAAAATCATCCCCATAAACACGATATGGACATCCCATCTTTGTTGCTTTTGAGACAAGAATATGCCGAACATCGTCATATAACTGATGACCTATAACAACAGGAAATCCGCTTTTCATAATAGCGGCTTTTTCCTCTGCGATTAAACTGACAGTATTACCAAGATATTTTTCATGATCTAAAGAAATAGATGTAATGACAGAAACAGCAGGTTTTTCAATTATATTTGTAGCGTCAAGGCGCCCACCCAAACCGACTTCAATTATTGCAACATCTGCAGGATATCTTGAAAACAAAACAAAAGCCGTAGCAACTGATAACTCAAAAATAGTGATATCCTGCTCATTGTTGGATCGCACAACATGACGAAATGCATCTCTCAATACATCATCATCTACTACTTTTCCCCTGCCTCCTTTTATACCCAAACGAAAACGTTCGTTCCACCTAATAAGATGGGGAGATGTATGCACGTGCACTGATAAACCTGACATCTCAAGTAATCTCTGAGAAAATGCTGCAACTGATCCCTTACCATTCGTTCCTCCTATGTGAATCACAGGAGGAAGATTATCTTGTGGTCGTCCCAAACTTTCCAAAAGCCTTCGAATACGTTTAAGCGAAAATGTATCTATATGCTGTCTTTGAGTATAGGAAAGGAACAATCTCTCTATTGACGAAGACATCAGTCCTTTTTCTCTCACACGCTTTTAGTTAGAATTCTACATAAAGATGATAAAACTTCTGGGATATCATGTCGATGAACTATCATATCTACCATCCCATGTTTCAGCAGATATTCAGACTTTTGAAAATCAGCTGGCAATTCCACTTTTACCGTCTGTGCAATGACCCTTCTTCCAGCAAAACCGATTTCAGCACCTGGTTCAGCCAAATGAATGTCTCCAAGCATAGCATAAGACGCTGTGACACCTCCTGTTGTAGGATTGGTCAAAACAACAATATAAGGAAGCTTTGCATCTTTAAGCATGTTCACAGCAATTGTAGTGCGAGGCATTTGCATAAGTGAAAAAATACCTTCTTGCATACGCGCGCCACCAGAAGCAGGGAATATTACTAGAGGACATTTTTCAGAAACCGCTTCTTCACAAGCCTTTACAATTGTTTCACCTGCAGCAAGACCTAACGATCCTCCTATAAAACTAAACTCATGAGCAACAGCAACTAATTTAAAACCACGCACCTTACCAATAGCTGATATGACTGAATCTACCAATCCTGTTTTAGAACGATTTTCTTTTAAGCGATCTGTATACTTTTTCTTGTCACGAAATTTCAATGGATCTTGAAACACCTGTGGATGATCAAATAAACGGTAATTCCCACCATCAAATAAGAATCGCAATCTTTCTTTTCCAGATATCTTCATATGAAAACCAGAAGAAGGTATAACCCATTGATTCTCTTCTAAATCTTTATGATATACCATTTCACCCGTTTCAGGACACTTAATCCAAAGATTATCTGGAACTGCTCTGCGGCCAAAAACAGAACTTATGCGCGGACGAACAAAATTTGTGATCCAGTTCAAATCAAAAACTCCTCATTACACTGCTTTTTTAGTAAGAAAATAATATTACCACCTGATAATAAAGACTAAAAAAATCTACAATAAAACAAACATGATAGCATATTTAAATCAATAAATTTCACCATTGCTGCGAGTGGGTTATTATTACTGACCTTAATACTCCAAAATGGCAAACCATACAACTGTGAATAAAATCTTAAATTCTGTCTGCAGCGAAAACCTATTGAGTATAATATCAATGAAATTGATTTCAATCTACCTAAAGATTGTCTACACATCACCTCATATTCCATACATTCTTCCAATTGTCTTTATATGGTTTTATCGTTGTCTACTTTCCTCTATTTTTAAAATCAAATACCCCTTTTCTTATAATATGGAGCGGCAAGAAAAAAGACTAACATCATATAAACTGAAGGAGGAACCCTCCCAAACCCTAAAACAACAAAAACATTCGTCGTCTTTCTCTAAATTTATGGAAAGAACCATCTTAAATCGCACCTTGCTTGAATGAATGCGCGTAAGGATTTTTGGGCTCTCACTACATGTAAATCAATGATGTGACAAACTTGTTCGGTATAATGATATATTTTTTAATATCATTATACGACTAATCAAAGCACTCATCATATTTCTATAGGCACTGGTTCTAGCAAGATCAAGCATTATTTCATACTTATGCGTATATATGCTTAACACCAAAAGATAAGGGGTTTTCTTTAAAAAAAAGCATAGCTATAGAAAAAAATCAGCTTGGTTAAACGAAAAACAACATATCAAACTATTGAAAAGATATTGGAATAAATTGACCATGTTATTGAAGCGACAATATCGGCTTAAATGCTTTACTTTTACGTGAATCTACGAAATATTATCACCTGAGATATTTCGATGTTATGGAATATAAATTCCTGATAAATACATAAAAACAAATTTATGGCACAAAAATTAGTGCCTTACGCAGGAACATACCCCCTTATGAAGGATATGAATAATATCTATAAGATTTAAAAGGAATGATTAAGAACTTTATAACCCTTTGAAATAATAGACATAATTGATTATTGCCTTTTCTTCAATCATTGGTTTTTAATATTACTAAGTATAGACTAGTCGCAAACCATGATGTTCCATTAAAAATACAATCTTATGTTATTAAAAAAATTGCTACGATAGATATTATTTATATCTAATCTAAACAACCAAAAAGTAGGCATGATACTAATGAATATGATTCGAAAAATCTTTACGGTGAGCATATCCGTCTTAAGTAGTCGTATTCTTGGTTTCATACGCGAAACCCTCATAGCCGCAACTCTCGGCATCGGCACCATAGCTGATATTTTTTATATTGCATTTCGTTTTCCCAATCTTTTTCGCCGCCTATTAGCCGAAGGAACATTTCATGCCGCTTTTATTCCCTTATTTACTCATGAAAAAGAAAAAAATGGGTCCAATAGCGCTCAGCGTCTTTCATCAGAAATTTTCAGTGTGCTCTTTGCAGGCCTCTTAGTATTGACTATTATCATAGAACTCTTCATGCCATTTCTTGTTCGATTTGTATTGGCGCCCCATATTTACAGCCATCCAAATGAATATGCTTTAACGATACAACTATCTACAGTGATGTTTCCTAGTTTAATATGTATATCACTCGTCGCCTTAATAAGCGGTATATTGTTCGCTCTAGGGAAATATCTTATAGCATCAATATCCCCCATTTTTCTCAATATTGTTATGATTTCTGTGCTGATATACACCCGATCAAATAATTTCAGTTTAGAAGATACAGTTCTCTTTCTTTCGTGGGGAGTTCTTTTATCAAGCATAATACAATTATTGGTGGTATATTTTTGCACAAGGATTTCTGGTATTAAATTATCCCTGAAATATCCGTATCTAACAGACAACGTCAAAAAATTTTTGAAGATAACATTACCTGTCATGTTCACAGCTAGCTTTATTCAAATAAATCAGATCGTAGGACAATCTATCGCCTCTGGGAAAAAAGGAACTATTTCTTCTCTCCAATATGCCGAGCGTATATATCAACTTCCACTCGGCGTGATTGGATTCGCTATAGGAATTGTGCTGCTCCCAGAATTATCTCGTATTTTAAAATCGGGAGATAAAGAAAAAACTATCCTTCTTCAGAGTCAAGCAATTGAGTTTGTCTTTTTCATTGCCATTCCTACCGTTGTGGGGTTATGCACACTATCAAAAGAAATTGTCCAGCTTCTCTATGAGCGTGGTGCATTTTTTTCAGAACACACCCTTATTGTCTCTTCAATTTTATCGATCTATAGCATAGGAATTCCCGCATTTATTCTCATCAAAACACTTCAGCCGGCATTCTATGCTCGAGAGGATACAAAGACGCCTATGAAGTTTATCTTTATATCGTCTCTCATCAATTTTGGGGTATCTATTACACTTTTTCCGTTTATTGGTGGATATGGAATTGCCTGTGCAGAAGTCTTGTCAGGGTGGATTAACACACTCTGTCTTGTTATAACCCTATGGAAACATAAGCAAATTCTATTGTCATCCAAAACAATTCACCGAATACTCTGCGTCTTTGTATCTTCTGGAATAATGTGGATAGTTATCATTATCTTAAAGTCTTATTTTTCTACCCAACCTGTCATAGAACAAACATTTATCCATCAATTTAAAACTCTAATTATTATATTGTTAGGTGCATTTTTATCTTATTTTTGCTCAATAATTTTCTTTGTTGGAAAAGATTTTATACCGTTTTTGCAAAAAACCAGAAGAAAAGACCATTTTGGATAGAAATCGGCTATAGTTTCTATTGAACTATACAACGGAAACATTGTATCATTTTTTGTCTTTTTTTCGTTCAAATCTAGAGGATTAAGATGGGATCACGGGTAAATACGCTTATTTCTGGAATTCAGCCAACCGGATGTTTGCATCTCGGGAATTATTTGGGCGTTCTCCGCAAGCTTGTGAAATTACAAGATACCTTCAATTCACAGAATATTTATTTCGTCGCAGATCTTCATGCCATTACAGGTGCGATTGTTCAGGAAGACCTAGAAAATCAATCACTTTTTGTCGCATCTGCCTTTTTAGCGGTTGGACTTGATCCAAGTCAGCACATTATTTTCAAACAATCTGCTGTTTCTCAGCACAGTGAACTCGCTTGGATTGTGAATTGTATTACACGTTTAGGGTGGATGAACAATATGATACAGTTCAAAGAGAAGAGCGGAAAAAATAGTGCAACATCTTCCCTTGGTCTTTATGCTTATCCTGCGTTGATGGCAGCAGATATACTTCTATACCGTGTGTCTCACGTACTTGTAGGGGCAGATCAAAAACAGCACATTGAATTAACTCGATTGATTTCCCAGAAATTTAATACGGACTTTGAGGATAGAATTAAGAAAATCTCTTCAAACAACATGGAAGAACAGTTTTCTAGAGGTTTCTTTCCTAATGTTCAACCCATCATAGATGATTCAGTATCTCGTATTAAATCTCTAAGAGATGGTTCAAAAAAGATGTCTAAATCTGATCCTTCTGACTTATCTCGTATTAATCTACTTGATGATTCAGATATGATCGCAAAAAAAATTCAAAAAGCTAAAACCGATTGTGATGTATTACCATCAGAAGCCGCAGCGCTTGAAAACCGTCCTGAAGCAAAAAATCTTGTAGAAATTTTTGCCACGATTAGACAGATAACAAAAGAAGATGTCCTCAAAGGATTTGGAGGAAAGTCTTTCTCTCAATTCAAATCAGAACTGACCGAAGTTATTATATCCGAAATCACACCTATCTCTACAGCAATGCAAAGCATTCTAAAGGATAAAACTTATATCAATACAGTCTTGATTGAAGGAGCACATCGAGCTCGTTGTCGTGCTCAAGAAACCATGAAGATTATATACGATATTATTGGATTATCCTCTTAAAATAACAGGGCATCAATTAATTCCTTTTGAGATCTTGGTGATCACTGAAATGGAATATGTTGCAAGAACATCTTTTAGAAAAAGCAAAAACTTCCAATATTAATATATCTGCAAAACAATATTATCGTATTGGTTTTTATATTAAAATCTGAACCAGATTTATCTGGTGTATAATCTCGTATCTTGCTTCATTTGACAAATGCAAGTCTTGATCTTATTTCATTGTCATAATTAATGCAGTGTTTGGCAGTAACTTATGGTGGTATACGCTTTCTACGAATACATAGGCAATAATCGAAAAAATATCGATATTTACATAGTCCTGCTTTTAAATTGACTATCTAAAACGAGGCTGTTACTGTTTTCTGTAGCACTTATAACACAATATCCCCGAAAATGAGTTAAAATATTGGCTGTTTATACCCATCCCCACCCAACAGAACTCAGGAAATTCCTACAAGAATATACAATTGGAAATCTTGTTTCTAGTAACCCCATAATTGATGGGATAGAAAATTCCAATTTTCTTATTCAAACTTCTACTGGAACCTTTGTTCTTACACTCTATGAAGAACGCACGGATGAACATGACCTGCCTTTTTTTATTGGATTATTAAATCATGCTGTCCTTAACAAACTAAGCTGCCCTAGACCTATACCCAGAAACGATGGAAAACCTTATGGAAAACTCTCTGGGCGTCCCGCCCATATCTTTTCTTATATCAACGGCAGCTCCTTAAATGATGTTTCTGATAAGCACTGCGCAGAGGTTGGATATGCACTCGCTCTCATGCATCAAAAAATGAAAAATTTTACATCTTATAGAAAAAACATGTTGTCTCTTCCATATTGGAAAGTGTTATGGAAACAATGTTTATTACATGATCTAGACAAAGATTTAAAAAAAGAAATAGTCAGTGAATTACATTTTCTGGAAGAAAATTGGCCGAAAAACTTACCAACAGGAATCATTCACGCAGATTTATTTCCAGACAATGTCTTATTTCACAATGATCACATTGTGGGATTGATCGATTTTTATTTTTCCTGCCATGATTTTCTCATATATGATTTTTCTATTTGTATTAATGCTTGGTGCTTTGACCAAAACAATACCTACAATCTATCTAAAGGAAATTCTATTTTTAACGGATATAATGCAATACGAACAATTTCAGAGAATGAATTGCAATTCCTTCCTATCCTCTTGCGGGGAGCATCTTTGCGATTCTTCTTAACTCGACTTTATGATAGCTATAATATCCCACTCAGCCCTTTTGCAATCAAGAAAGATCCGATGGAATATCTATATAAATTGCGCTTTCATAAACAAATATCTTCTATATCACAATATGGATTTGACGATGAAACAAGTTTGCGCATATGTTGATGGAGCATGCTCTGGAAATCCTGGACCTGGAGGATGGGCTGTATTACTGCGATATAAAAAAACAGAAAAAAAATTTTTTGGCAGAGAAAAAGATACTACTAATAATAGGATGGAACTAATGGCTGCAATTTCAGCTCTTAATGCTCTAAAATATCCATGTAAAGTCTCATTATATACAGATAGCTCTTATGTCCATAAAGGACTATTAGAGTGGACAAAAAAATGGGAAAAAAATGGCTGGAATACTGCTGGCAAAGAACCTGTAAAAAACGAAGACCTCTGGAAACTTCTGCTCAAAGCATATGAAAAACACGATATTGAACTATATTTGGTCAAAGGACATTCAGGGCATCCGGAGAATGAAATTGTTGATAAGCTGGCAAGGCAAGCGGCTCTTTCTTTTGGCGATAAAAGCTGATCTAGCCCTCAGAAAGAATCATATCGCCATTTTCCCTATAACCATTCATATATTTCCTACAATCTCCCTTTTGTCATAAGAATTTTTCTCTATCCCCCTATTCTCAGTGCAAGGAGGCATGACAAAATGCCGCTTAATCTACAAATTAAATGATCAGTAACATCTTCAACATAAGCCAATCAACTGAACAGACAAAATCCATCGATCATAATAGCAAGAATTAGTACCATTATTTAAAATGAGATGAATGTTACTATCTAATCCAGTCCTAGTTATTTTATTTGTATATTTTTAAGAAATATTCTATGTGATATTTTTATTAAGACAATTATTCTTAAACCAACTGATCTTTAGCGTTAATCATGAAACAATAATTCAGATTTTCAGATTTCACCATAATTAAAAGAATAGACTTATCTATGCTCAAAAAGAGAAACTTATCTCCGCTAAGGAATATTGTACTTGCTTTATGTCTTGTCTCTATTCCCAATATAATTTGGGCTCAAAAACTCCGCATTGCATCATGGAATATAAATACTCTTTCTGCAATATCCGGTCAATCCCTCATGAAAAATTCAATAATACGACAAGATAGTGATTACAGTCTTTTGCAACAATATGCTCGTGAACTAAATCCACATATTGTTGCTCTTCAAGAAATGGGAAGCTATGATGCTGTTAAAAGAATATTTCCTGAGGATATATGGGATATTGTGTTTTCTGGAGATAATGGAACTGGAAACAACATCCATACTGCCATAGTTATTCGAAAAAATACCATAAAAATCCTTAAACAATCCCATATATCAATGATGAATAGATCTCTTAATTCATCAAGAGGAGATAGAAAGGCTATTGAAATCTTATTTGAATACAATGGGGAGAAATTTTTTCTTCTCAATATACACCTCAAATCCTTTTGTTTTGTAGATAGTCTACAAGAAAAACATAATTTCGCTTGTGAAACACTTAATATGCAGACAAATTGGCTCAAGGAATGGATTGATCAGAAAAAAAATTCAAATATTCCCTTTATCATCGCAGGTGATTTTAATAGAAAAATAAACCATTTGGGAAACCAAGATGATGTTTGGAAGAAAATAACTCAAAATACTCCTTTGATACGTTTTCCATCATATAAAAAAGCACGATGTCGCCTAAAAAAGAATATCAAAAATCCAACTTCAATAGATTTTTTCGTTATGGATCAACTCGCTTATAACCACTTCGTTCAAGGTAGTTTCTCTGAATTTTTATACAGAAAAGAAGATATACAAGAACGAGGATATCGATTAAGCGATCATTGCCCTATCATTGCTGAATACAATTTTTAATTGATATGGAAGATTCATTAGGATTCAATTCATGGTGGATTTATTCCATCCTTTAAAATTCTTATCACAATTAATTGAATATCAATTTTCCCAAAAATAAAAATTAAAAAATAGTTTAGTAATTATTCTAGTTCATGAATTCTATCATAAGGGATAACAAATAATTGCGGGGGAATAACCACATTCTTCTTGTATTTTAGGATTTCTACGGAAGTATCGCCACCTGAATCATCAAAAATCTTCCAATTGACGAGACGATAAAGAGGCTTGCTAAAAGTCAAAGAAACCAAGTTTTCTGTTTGAGATTTGCCAAAAACTATAGTAACAAACGAATCGTTGGTCTCAATACCCTGTATACCTTTGTATAGATCATCCCATTTTTCTGAAAAAATAATGCTAAAAGCGGTGCTGCTAAGAGAATAAACACTCCAATTTTCTAATTTTCCATTATATAAAGCTATATTACTCCCATCTGATATTATATATTTGTAGGGCGGATCACTATATTTAAAGTAAAATTTACTTGGACGAGCCATATAAAACTCTCCTCGTATTTTATGACCATTAATGTCGTTTTGAACGAACTCCCCTTTTATTGTTTTGATAGATAAAAAATAATTCAGCGTTTTCTGTATAGATTTTTCCTCAATTTCAGAAAAAGAATAAGCATATGAACAAAAGATAACGTGATAAAAAAATACAAAATATATTAAAATACTTTTTCTAACCTTATTATAAAACAATAAATTTACACACAACCTTTCTCTATAAGAAATCAATTTTTTGTTGAAAAGTCTCTTAAAATGTAAAGTCACTGTTCTAACAATTCTTCCGTAGATGATAATAATATTTCTCTCTTTCCAGTGCTGCTAGCAGGGCCAATTACTCCTTTTTCCTCCATGCTTTCAATGATAGATGCCGCACGATTATATCCAATTCCCAATCGGCGCTGTATATATGATATGGAAGCCTTCTTGTCACGCAATATAATTTCCACAGCCTGTTCATATAGATCGTCTGACCCAGATATTGTAGGATTTTTCAGAATATTTACCCCATCTCCTTTCATAAACTTGTCACCTATATCAATATAATCGGCTTTCCCCTGCTTTTTCAAATGAGATACCACCATTTCAACTTCACGATCTGACACAAAAGGTCCGTGTATGCGCTGGATACGCCCTGCTCCCGTCATATAAAGCATATCACCTTGTCCCAACAGTTGTTCTGCTCCCTGTTCCCCTAATATCGTACGACTATCAATTTTTGAAGAAACCTGGAAAGAAATCCTAGTAGGGAAATTGGCCTTAATTGTTCCTGTTATAACATCTACAGACGGCCTTTGTGTCGCCATTACAACATGAATGCCAGCAGCACGGGCCATCTGAGCAAGACGCTGTACCGCAGCTTCTATATCTTTTCTGGCGACCATCATCAAATCAGCCATTTCATCTATTACGACAACAATATAAGGCATATGTTGTAGATCGAGACATTCTGTCTCATAAATTGCCTCACCTGTTTTTCGATCAAATCCCGTTTGAACCGTACGGTTCATACTTATCTCTTTACTGCGGAATTGTGCGATTTTAAGATTAAAGCCATCAATATTACGCACACCTAATTTAGACATTTTTCGATAACGTTCTTCCATTTCACATACCAGCCACTTGAGGGTCGCAACAGCCTTTTTGGAATCAGTCACAACCGGAGCAAGAAGATTAGGTATTCCATCATAAACAGAAAGCTCCAGCATCTTTGGGTCAATCATAATTAAGCGACACTGATCTGGTCTCAGGCGATAAAGGAGTGATAAAATCATAGTATTAATAGCCACAGATTTCCCTGAACCAGTGGTTCCCGCTATCAACAGATGTGGCATTTTAGAAAGATCAGCAACTATCGGGACTCCTTCTATGCTTTTTCCAAGATTTATGGCAAGATTAGCTTTGTTTCCTTCAAAAACATTGGATAAAATTAAATCTCTTAACACAACAGTTTCACGTGCTTCATTAGGAAGTTCAATCCCTATAGCATTACGCCCTGGTATCACTGAAACACGTGCTGATATAGCGCTCATAGACCTTGCAATATCATCGGCAAGCCCAATAATACGTGACGACTTTATTCCAGGAGCCGGCTCTAATTCATATAGGGTAATCACAGGCCCAGGAAGAACATTCACAATTTCTCCTTGAACACCAAAATCCCCCAATACACTTGTTAAAACACTGGCATTACGCTGCATCGTCTCTGGAGATAAATTAGAATTACATACAAAAGACTTTGGTCTTGAAAGCATAGCTTTAGAAGGAAGCACAAAAGTGCTGGAACTAGGGGACTGGACATCTGATTGAAGAATATTATCAATATTCTGGAAATTATCTATATTAAGCATCTCATCTATTTGAGATTGTACTCTTGTCCTAGAATCTTCCTTATCAGAAAAGCTCATATCTAAGGTAGGCTCTATTCTTTTACCACTAGAATGAGAACTAAAATCTTTTTGCATAAAAGATAAGAAACCACCATATTTAAAAATACTAATAATCCAAGCCTTTAATAAATTCATAATATATTGAAAATTACTTGGTTCACTACATTTTTTTGAATATTCAAATCGATTTTTTTGTGAAAATTCTAGATGATCTTCCGTACTATATGGCAGATTATGTCCACCATAGAATATGGTGCCGGAAGCAAATAAAACAAGGAAAATCATGAAAAAAAACAAAACTGCTCTAAACAAAAAAAATCCTATTTCCGTTGAATAGCCCTCAACAAACAAAACAGGTAAACGTATAATAACATCACCTATTATTCCGCCAAAACCATTGTTTATAGGCCAAAATAGAGATGGAGAAAAAGAAGCGAAAAAAGCCGAAGAGATGAAAAAATTAGCTATCCACGCGCTAAATCGTTTCGAAAAAAAATTAATATCTTTACCCAACAAACATGCCAAAGACCACATAAAAGGAGGGGGAAGACACAAGACACTGGCAAGGCCAAAACACTGCATTGCAATATCAGAAAAAATAGCGCCCCCATACCCTAAAAGATTCTTAGGTGGATTAAGCGTAATATATGAAAAACTTGGATCATATACATCCCAAGTAGCAAGAGACAAAATAATAGCCATTAAGGTAAAGATTAAAATCAATCCACATACAGCCTTCAGCCTTCTCTTAAACCAACTCAAAGAGAAAAACGTTCTATTCCTATCATCTATAATTACAGATGTATTTCCTAACATGCAGTAAAACCATATTTCGTGTTCGCAGGATACATATTAAATATTTAAAGTCATTTCATTTCTTATCCTTTAAACTATGTGATATCCTTTAATCATCTATTAAAGTTAAAAATTAATTCATTTTTTTGTTTAAAAATATAAAATTGATTCACTTGAATAGCCTCCGATCTTGCAATTCATATCTTCTAACAATTCAAAAATGATATAATATTGCGCATCATAGGAATTCTAACTTAGAGGAGAATAAAATTAATATTTCCATTTTTATCTCTTATCTGTTATAAAATTGCCAATTATCTGGCTCTAGTTTCTCAAAAACAAGCCTTAATTTTTTCCTTATAGGGATGATACATATGGCTCAAAAACCTTTAATGCCCAAGGCTGGTGCAGTGTGGCTTATAGAAAACACGTCAATTTCTTTCAAGCAAATAGCGGATTTTTGTAGTCTCCACCCTTTAGAAGTAGCAGCTATTGCTGATGGAGAAGCCCTCCAAAATATTCAAGCATTTGATCTGGTCTCTGCTGGACAATTGTCCCGCGAAGAGATAATCAAAGGGCAGAATGATCATAATCATAAGCTGCAAGTGTCTAAACCAAAGATCTATATTCCTGAAAACACCAAACGTACTAAACGGTATACACCTATATCAAAACGCCAAGATAGACCTAACGCTATATTATGGCTTGTTCGGAATCATCCTAAACTTAAGGACTCTCAAATTTCTCGTTTAGTTAGAACTACAAATTCAACCATTGAACAAATTCGCAACCGAACACATTGGAATTCTTCAAATTTAGTGCCTATGGATCCTGTCACATTAGGTCTTTGTTCTCAAATTGACCTTGATTCAGAAATAAAGAAAAACGCTACATGTTCTACTGAAACAAACAATACAGAAATCGATGAAATATTTTCGTCCTCTCATTAAATTTATATATAGGTAATTCGTAATGTAATCGATATGAAAAGGTCTCGTTTATAATAGTTTCTTTTTATCTTGTAATTTGAACTTGTAATAATCAGTTATGTTGTAGAAAGACGTTTACCAAATATGCCAGAACCTATACGAACGCTTGTTGCGCCGAACATAATGGCCGTATTATAGTCTGATGTCATTCCCATCGATAGTTTTTGAATTCCGCATTCTTTAGCAATTTTGGACAATAAACAGAAATGAGGTCCAGGATTAACATTAATAGGAGGAATGCACATCAGTCCTTCAACGCGAAGTTGGTATTTTTGCTGGCATAAAACAATAAATCTTTCTGCATCTTTAGGCATTACACCAGATTTTTGTGTTTCATTTCCTGTATTTACCTGAATATAAATGGGTAAATAGCGATTCTGTTTTTTCATTTCAATAGAAAGAAAATGGGCTATCTTTTCTCGGTCAACTGTCTCAATGATATCAAAGAGAGAGACAATTTCCGGAACCTTTTTTGATTGCACAGAACCAATAAATCTTAACTCTACAGACCAATATTTTTTTAGCGAAGGCCATTTTTTTTGTGCTTCCTGCAATTTATTTTCAGCAAAAACTGTCTGTCCGTAAGATAAAGCAGAGTAAATAGTCCTTATATCGACCATTTTTGAAACAGCAACTAAAGATACACTCCCTTTTGGACGCCGTGATATAACTTCATTGGTTAAAATTTTTTGTCTAAATACTTGTAATTGATTTTTTAATAACATATATTATTCCTATTATGATTGGCATATAAGAGGTTTTGTTGTATACATTGATCATGAACTTACTTTGCTACAAACTAGTGGCATTGAGTATTTTTATATGTCCCACCAAAACCCTACCTACTCTATAGGAAATAATATGGAAGAGACACGTTATAATCATCAACAATCTGATTCCAAATGGCAGAAGATTTGGGATCAATATGAGGTTTTTAAGACCATCAATCAAGAGAGTCAAAAAAAATACTACGTCCTTGAGATGTTTCCATATCCATCTGGATCTATGCATATGGGACATCTAAGAAATTACTCAATTGGTGATGTTATAGCTCGATTTATGTCAGCACGAGGTTACCATGTTCTCCACCCTATGGGATGGGATGCTTTTGGATTACCCGCAGATAATGCCGCACGAGAACATGGAATACATCCTAAGAAATGGACTTATGATAACATTGCCTCCATGAAGAAACAACTCCAATCGATGGGATTATCGATTGATTGGAGCAGAGAAATTGCTACTTGTGATGAAGACTATTATCGCTGTCAACAAATGTTGTTTTTAGATTTTATGAAACATGGGTTGGTTATTAGAAAAAAATCACCAGTAAACTGGGACCCCGTAGATCAAACTGTTCTTGCAAATGAACAAGTAGTAGATGGTCGTGGATGGCGTTCTAATGCATTGATAGAACAACGTGAATTAACTCAATGGTTTTTAAAAATATCTGATTTTTCTCAAGAATTGCTTGATTCTCTAGATACTCTTACTGAGTGGCCAGAAAAAGTTAAAATCATGCAAAAAAACTGGATTGGACGTTCTGAAGGAGCGGACATTCGATGGGAAATTGTTTCAGGCGCCATAGAAAATATTAATGAAATTTTAGTATATACCACAAGACCTGAAACAATATTTGGTGCATCTTTTTTAGCAATAGCCGCTGATCATCCGATTGCTAAAAGTTTGTCACATAGAGCAGATATAAGAAAATTTTGTGCTGAAGCAAAGCAAATTGGCACTTCCCTTTCTATAATAGAAAAAACTGAAAAAAATGGGATAGATACTGGTATCCGTGTAAGAAATCCATTGAATTTTAATTCAGAAATACCCGTTTATATTGCTAATTTCGTTCTCATGGACTATGGATCTGGTGCAATTTTTGGATGTCCCTTTGCTGATCAACGCGATATGGATTTTGCCAAAAAATATAGCCTTCCTATTATCCCTATAATAAAACCAGATACTCCTAATTCCACAGACCTCATTGCAGAAGGAAAGGCGTATCATGGTAACGGCATAATGATTAATTCAAATTTCCTTAATGGCATGACAAATTTAGAAGCATTTAAGGCTGTAGTATTACGTTTAGAACAGACAATATTTAAAGGCTCTCCTGTTGCGACGAAAAAAGTCGTTTTTAAATTGCGTGATTGGGGAATAGGGCGGCAGCGCGCGTGGGGATGCCCTATTCCTATTATTCATTGTCCTAAATGTGGTATTGTTGAAGTTCCTAAAGAACATTTACCCGTAAAATTACCTGAGGATATTAGTTTTAATATTCCTGGAAATCCACTGCATCATCATCCTACTTGGAAGAATGTTTCTTGTACAAAATGTGGCGCAGATGCTTTACGTGAAACAGATACCATGGATACCTTCGTGGATTCTTCTTGGTATTTTATGAGATATGTCACACCTCATTCAAAAGATCCTGCGAACAAGTCCCAGTTAGACTACTGGCTTCCGGTAGATCAATATATTGGTGGTATTGAACATGCAGTCTTACATCTTCTTTATGCTCGGTTTTTTACTTATGCAATGAATAAATTTGGCTATACTCAGGTGAAAGAACCCTTTAAGCGTCTATTTACCCAAGGAATGATCTCTCATGAAACATATTATCAATTAGATGGAATCAAAAAGAAATATTTGAGACCTGATGAAATATTTTTAAAGAATATTGATGGAAAAATTTGTGCTTTTCGAATTTCTGATAATTCCACAGTTATAATAGGATCTGTGGAAAAGATGTCGAAATCAAAGAAAAATATAATAGATCCCAACCAAATCATTCAATCTTATGGAGCTGATACAGCTCGCTTATTTGTTTTATCAGATTCTCCTTCAGACCGTGATATGATATGGTCTAATTCTGGTGTTGAAGCCACACATCGATTCATACAAAAAATTTGGCGTTTAATTCATGATGCTAGAACTGAGTTGAAGAAAGTATCATCGAACCCCGAGAAAAAGGGTCAAGAATTATATGATAATCAGGTTACATATAAAATATTCAAGCTAATAGAATATAATTATGAAAAAATTTATCTTAACAAGGTAGTTGCTAATATTCATGAATTAGTAAATATCCTACAGAAGCCACTCATACAAATTGCAGAGGGGAAGGGAAATGAAAATTTAAAAATTATCACCTTGGAAACCTTAGAAAAGTTAATTATTGTCATTTCGCCAATAATGCCCCATCTTGCAGAAGACTGTTGGCAATTATTAGGAAAATCTGGATTAGTAGTACAACAAAAGTGGCCAAATTTTGATCATTCCCTTCAAGTCGAGACGGATATTATAATTCCTGTTCAAATTAATGGAAAAAAGAAGGATTCTATAAAAATATCAAAAGATGCTGATGCAGATTTTATGAAGAAAACTGCATTGAATTTAGATTCAATTAAAAATTCTTTGCAAGGAAAAAAACCTAAAAAAATAATTGTTGTACCACAAAGGATTGTTAATATTGTTATCTAGAAAAAGTTATATAATTTACATAATATTTTTATTGTGTAATTTTTTCTATCTGTCTAGTTGTCAAATGTATCCGCTTTATTACTATGGTACAGCACATGACAAGAAATATATTAATCCAATAGAAGTATTTGTTTCTAATGATTTAAACAAAGAAATTACTAGAAATTTTCATTTTCTATTATCGCATGTGCTGACACACAGAAAATACAAACTTAATGTCGTACTTGTTCAGTCTATAGATAATATTAGTGTAGAGTCTTATTTCAATAATACAAAACGCATTAATTTAAAAGCAGCTTATTCCTTGCACGAAATTTCTAAAAAAAATGTTTTATATAAAAGTAGTGCAGAAGTTACATCTTTATTTGATTTTTCAAATCAACAATTTTCTAAAATGCGTATCAATAAAAATATAGAGGAAAAAACTGCTGCTGAATTAGCGGAAAATATTAGTATTGATATTATAAGTTTTATAAAAAGTATAGATTAATCGAATGGTTGAGATAAAATCTTATGAATTTGTAAAAATACCTATTAGGAAATTGCTTTCTTCCTATTTTATATTCATATTTTATGGGTCAGACAATGGATTGATCTCTGAATTAATAGATCAATTTGAAAAAAAAAATGGCATATCGCACAAAGATCCTTTTTCCTTCGTTGTTTTAAATTCCTTTGAACTTCAGAAAAATCCAGAAACATTGTGGAATGAGATAGATTCTATTGGTTTATTTGATCAAAAAAAACTGATTTTAATTAACAATGTATCTACTGAAAAAATAGTTTTGAATTGTTTAGAAGAAATTGCTCTAAATAATATAAATAACCATATTATTGTTATTAGATCACCTGGAATAAAGAAAGATTCTCTCCTACTAAAACTAGGAAAAAAATTTACATCAATTCTTTCTATATCCTGTTATCCTGACAACAAAATAAACTTAATGAATTTAATAAAAGAAGAACTCTCATCAAAGAGACAACAAGTATCGGCTGATGCAGAACAAATATTAATTGAAAATTTAGGAGGAGATAGAATCTCTTCCCGAAATGAACTCCAAAAGCTTTCATCTTATTGTTTAGAAGATCTTCTTATAACAGCAGAACACGTAAAAGGTATTATTAGTGATACACATAATTTATATATTGAAGAAATTATTGATAGCGTTACTTGCGGAGATATCTATAACGCAATACTGATGGTTGATACTTACTTTTCATCAAAGATGTCCCCACATGCAATATTACACGGATTATTAAAAAGATTCCAACTTTTAGATACAATTTATACAGAAACTGAATATTTAGGAACATCTCTTTTTACAACAATACAAAAATATGAAAAAACTAGAATTGAAAAAAAGAGGATTTTATTACAACAGTCTTTAAAAATATGGGATAAAAATACTATAAAAATATTCATACATAAAATTGACCAAGAAATCCAATTAACAAGAACAAAATCCATTCTCGAAAAAAGCATTATTGCAAAAAGTATTTTATATATTGCACAATTAGCTCGTAAAAAAGCAAAAAATATTTAAGTATTGATACTTTCCAACAAAGAACATATTAGATCTAATTGTTTAATAGTATTATACTTAATACGCACATGACCTTTATTGTTTCGACATTTTATAGAAACATTCAAACCAAGATTAGACGATAATTTATTTTCTAATTTACTTAAATCATTATTTTCTCTAATATTATTATCCAAAGATCTTTTTAAACTTTTTTCTTTATTCTCTATTTTTTTAACTAATTCTTCTGTATCACGTACTGATAATTTTTCAGAAACAACAGTTTTAGCAAGAGAAAAAGGATCCTGAGTTAAAATTAAAGCACGAGCATGGCCTAAAGAAAGATCTCCTGCTAAGATCATCTCTTTAACGGAATCAGGCAATTTTAAAAGTCTTAATATATTAGAAATATGACTACGACTTTTTCCTATAATTGACCCAAGATCATTTTGTGTATATCCATGCTCTGAAATTAATTTTTCATAACCCAAAGCTTCTTCTAGAGGATTCAAATCCTTGCGTTGTACATTTTCTATAATAGCAATTTCAAGAGAAGATTTATCGTCTATATTGCGAACAATAACAGGAATCTCTGATAATTGAGCTAATTTAGCTGCTCGCAAACGTCTTTCTCCGGCAATTACTTCATATAAATTTTTATTTATTGGACGCACGATTATTGGTTGTACTATACCATGACATATAATTGAATTAGCTAAATCTTGCAATTCTTCTAAATCAAAGGAATCTCTCGGGTTATGCGGATTAGGAACTATATTGTGGATAGGTATATATTGTTCGGATTCAAAAGATTTTTCTATTTTTTTGTCATTAGATATAATAGATGGATCAATCTCTCCTATTAGAGCTGCTAATCCACGACCGAGTCGACGTTTAGAATCATTATTTGACATCTTTTTTCCTTTAGGCTAGGCTGCCTTCTTTTGACGTTCCTGTTTTATTAGCTCTGAAGCCAGTTTCAAATATGCCTGACTTCCCGCACATTTTAGATCATATATAATAACAGGCTTACCGTGAGAGGGAGCCTCTGAAACTCTTACATTCCTAGGTATAACGGTATTATATACCTTTTTTCCAATATTTTTTCTTACATCTGACTCGACTTGTTGAGATAAACTGTTTCGGGAATCAAACATGGTAAGCACTATTCCTTGTATTTCAAGCTGTGGATTTACTGTACGTCGAACTTCCTCAACTGTTTCCAACAGCTGACTTAACCCTTCCAAGGCAAAAAACTCACATTGAAGAGGAACTAATATTGAATTAGCGGCTGCCATAGCATTCATAGTTAAAAGATTAAAAGAAGGAGGACAATCTAGTAAAATATAGGAAAAATTATTGTTTTTTTGAGAAGATAAAGCTTTTTTAAGACGAAACAACCTATCTTTTTCTCTTCCTAATTTCATTTCTATCCCTAATAAATCCATAGTAGAAGGAATAATCGATAAATTTGGAATATCGGTTTTAATTAAAACCTGATCAATGGTATTTTCCTCTGTTAATACTTCATATGAGGAATATTTTCTATCATTTAATTCAATACCTAAACCAGTACTTGCATTACCTTGAGGATCTAAGTCTATCAACAAAACATTTTCTCCAACAGCAGCCAAGGCAGTCGAAAGATTAATGGCTGTCGTAGTTTTACCCACTCCTCCTTTTTGATTGGCTATAGTAATAATTCGAGTATTTTTCTCTTCCATTATAGACCCCTTGCGTATTTAAGAGACTAAAATACGTTTTAAATGAGATATTTCTAAAATCATAGAATCATGTTTAAGAATACTTTTATGTTTTATAAGAGAAAAATCCCATTGACACCGTACTTTATCAATCTCTGATTTATAATTACATCCTTTATAAAAAAATGCTTTTGTATTACCATTTTTGACAAACCAAGGGAAACTATACCTAAAAAGGGTATCAAGGTTTGCTACTGCTCTAGAAGAAATAACATCACATGTCTCAATTAATTCTGGAACCTCTTGAATACGACAAGGGAAAACCTCTCCTCTAGCTTCTGTTTTTTGAAGGACAATACGTAAAAAACTAGCTTTCTTATTATTAGATTCAATTAAATTTACCCATCCTCCTTTAATTTCTGAAAGTTGGATAGCTGTCACAATCCCAGGAAAGCCTCCTCCACTACCAAAATCAATCCAAACAGATGGATCTGGATGCAATTGAAAGACTTGAAGACTATCCTCAACATGGCGTTTCCAAAAAGATTCAATCGTAGAAGATGAAACTAAATTAATTACTTTAGACCATTTTAAAAATAAAAAATAAAAACATTCTAGTTTTTCTAATGTTTCACGTGAAACATTATAATTTGTAAAAAAATGATTTATTTCCAGGGGATTTTTACGAATCGTTACACCTCATATTAAACCATTTTATTTTCTTTTTTAGAATATTTTTTTTTCATATGGACCAAAAGTAAATTTAAGGCAGCAGGTGTCATTCCCTCGATTTTTGAAGCCTGTGATAAATTAAAAGGCTTTTCATGAGATAATTTTTCTTTTAATTCATTCGAAAGTGCGGGAAGGGCAAAATAATCAAAATCAGTGGGAATAAGTCTTTTCTCTTCATATTGAATTTCTTGCGCCTCCATCATTTGCCTTTTGGTATATACTTCATAAGAAGACTCTATTCTAATCCTTTCAAGAACTATAGAAGAAAATTTAGAAGAGTCTGGATATATTAAAAAAAGATCTTGCATAGAAAAACCTGGATAAGATAAAAGATCATAAGCATTACGATTTTTTCCATCTTGTGTAAAAGATATAGAAATACCCGCAGTATTTTTAGAAGTTAAAACAATAGATTTTAAAAGATTACGGACTAGATTATACTCTTCTATATATTTCTCAAAATATGTTTTTCTTTCCTTCCCAATACATCCTAGTTCTATTCCAAATGGTGTTAATCGATTATCAGCATTATCAGGGCGAATAGAAAGACGGTATTCAGCACGAGAAGTAAACATTCTATAAGGCTCTAAGACACCCTTAGTAGTAAGATCATCTATCATCACTCCTATATATGAATTAGTGCGACTAAAACAAATACAATCCAAACCGCTAGATTTTCGGGCAGAATTGATTCCAGCAACTAATCCTTGAGCAGCTGCCTCTTCATATCCAGTTGTTCCATTAATCTGTCCAGCTAAAAACAATCCCGAAATTTTTTTAGTTTCCAAAGTTGGATATAATTCTTTTGGATTGACATAGTCATATTCAATTGCATATCCTGGCTGAAGGATCTTTACATTTTCTAAGCCTGCAATTGTATGAATAAATTTATTTTGTATTTCTTCTGGTAAGGATGTGGAAATACCATTTGGATAAACAACGTTAGTATCCAGACCCTCCGGCTCCAAAAATACCTGATGACCATCACGCTCCCCAAATCTAACGATTTTATCTTCTATGGACGGACAATATCGCGGGCCACGTGACTTTATATCTCCTGAATAGATTGAAGAATATTTTATATTTTCCCTAATAATACGGTGTGTTTCTCCATTTGTTCTAGTAATTCCACATTCAATCTGAGGATTAGTAATTTTATCAGTCATAAAAGAAAAGGGAACTATATCATTGTCAGCTGATTGTTTTTCTATCTTTTCCCAAAAAATAGTGTTTCCATCTAGGCGAGCAGGTGTTCCCGTTTTAAGACGACCCATATCAAATTTAAATTTCAGTAAACTTTTAAAAAGAGAATTAGACGGAGGATCACCCATCCTTCCCGCCGGAATTTTTAATTTTCCTATATGAATAACCCCTCTTAAAAATGTTCCAGTCGTTAAAACCACTGTGGAACAACATATTATGCTACCATCATTCATTAATACCGAAGAAATACTATCATTTTTAATATTAAAATCAGATACTTCACCTTCTATTATATCAAGGTTTTCCTGAGAAATAATTTCTCTTTGCATGGCTGAAAGATATAATTTTCGATCCGATTGAGTGCGTGGACCTCTTACCGCCGGCCCCTTTTTAATGTTTAACATCCTAAATTGAATACCAGAAGAATCAGCAACACGCCCCATTAAACCATCCAAGGAATCTATTTCCCTAACAAGGTGTCCTTTACCAAGTCCGCCAATAGCTGGATTACAAGACATAGATCCTATAGTAGATAATTTATGGGTTATAAGAACAGTAGAAGAACCTAAACGTGCAGCTGCCGCTGCTGCCTCACAGCCCGCATGCCCCCCTCCCACAACAACAACATCATAGCATAGCTTGGTCACAATTTACCTCGTCGAACGGAAAAACTACTTACCAATACAAAACTTTGAAAATATAATATCTAGCAACTGTTCTACATCAACATGACCCGTTATTCTACCCAGAGAAACAGATGCTAATCGTAAATTTTCAGAAACAATATCTAAACCATAAGCTCTTTCTTCTAAAGATTTGTCTAAATACTTTACAGCTTCAGACAAATGATCTAGATGTCTTTTATGACTTGGAATAGACATAGAAACTGCTTTAAATTTCTGAGAGATCATCTTTTTTATTTTATTAATTAAATCCTCTAATCCCGTGCCTGTAACAGTTGATATAGCATGGTCATACTTGGTAAAATCACCAGTATGAAGATCTCTCTTTGTTCCAATAAAAATAAAATCAGTATTTTTTGGGAAAGAAATCTTATTTTTTGATGATATCTCCTGCAACAATAAAATTAAATCAGCGTTTTCTACAGCAAGATATGCTCTCTTTATACCCTCTTGTTCAATAATATCTTTTGTTTTACGAATACCCGCCGTGTCTGATATTTTAACAAGATATCCACCTAAATCCAAGTCTATTGTGAGGATATCACGCGTTGTACCGGGAATATGAGTAACTATGGCCACATCTCTTTTTGCTAACACATTAAAGAGACTAGATTTTCCTGCATTAGAATGTCCAGAAATAACAATTTTATAACCATTGCGAATAATTTCCCCTAATATTCCCTGAGATAAATGAGATAAAATCTCATTCTTAAGTAATGCAATATTTTGCCAAATTTCTTCAGAAGAAAAATTTTGACAATCTTCTTCATCAGAAAAATCCAAATCAGCTTCCACAAAAGAACGTGCGTATGTTAATTTATCTATCCATCGATTGTATAATTTTGATAGATTTCCAGACATCCCTTCTATTGAAAGACGGCGTTGCATCTCAGTTTCAGAAGAAATTAAATCGGCTAAACTTTCCGCTTCAAGTAAATCAATTTTACCATTTTCAAAAGCCCTACGAGAAAATTCCCCAGGATTTGCATGACGTAACTGTGGATTTTTTTTTAGTTCCTCCAAAATCACATTTACAACTGAAATTCCACCATGAATATGGAGTTCAGCACTATCTTCTCCTGTAAACGACCTTGGTGAAGGAAATATTATTAATAAACCTCGGTCCAACATCCTTCCATCTGAACTAAAAAAATTTCTTAAGGATGCTCTGCGCGGAGAAGGATTTTTTTTTCTACAAATAAACTCACAAACCTGAAAACAAGAAGATCCTGATAAACGAATAATAGAAATAGCGGAAGGTGGGTTTCCGCTTGATAAAGCAAAAATTGTTTTTGTTTTACAATTCATCAATAATTATTTTTCAATGATAAATAATAGAAAGTTCTATTTTAGTTAGTTTTGTTTATTCATAGAATAAAAGAAATCTCTATTGTCTTTTGTCTGCTTTAATTTATCAATCAAGAATTCTATAGCATCAGAACTATTCATAGAGGAAACAATGCGTCTCAACATAAAGATTTTTTGAAGATCTTGTCTTTCTACCAATAAATCATCCTTACGGGTTCCAGATTTAATAATATCCATTGCAGGAAAAATTCGTTTATCCGATATTTTTCTATCCAAAACAACTTCAGAATTCCCAGTTCCTTTGAATTCCTCAAAAATAACCTCATCCATACGACTCCCAGTATCAACCAAGGCTGTACCAATAATTGTGAGAGAACCTCCTTCTTTTATATTTCTTGCTGCGCCAAAAAACCTCTTTGGCCTCTGAAGTGCATTTGCATCAACTCCTCCTGTTAAAACTTTACCAGAAGACGGTATAACTGCATTATAAGCGCGACACAACCGAGTAATTGAATCTAATAAAATAACTACATCACGCCCATATTCAACAAGACACTTAGCTTTTGAAATAACCATTTCAGCCACCTGTACATGTCGTGACGAAGATTCATCAAATGTTGAAGATATTACCTCTCCTTGAACAGATCTCTGCATATCTGTTACCTCCTCAGGTCTTTCATCAATAAGCAACACAATCAAGTAACATTCAGGATGATTTATTTTTATCGAATGAGCAATAGTTTGAAGAAGAATCGTTTTACCTGTACGCGGAGGTGCAACTATGAGGCTTCTCTGCCCTTTTCCAATGGGCGCTATTAAGTCAATAACACGAGGTGAAATATCTTTATTTTCAGGGTCATTCAATTCCATTGTGAATCTTTTGTCTGGGTAAAGTGGTGTCAAATTATCAAAATGTATTCTATTCCTAACCCTTTCAGGAACATCATAATTAATGGAATTTACCTTTAAAAGCGCAAAATATCTCTCACCTTCTTTAGGAGCACGAATTTGCCCTTCAACTGTATCACCTGTTTTTAAAGAAAAACCCCTAATCTGAGTTGGAGATACATAAATATCATCTGGACCAGCTAAATAATTAGAATCAGGAGAACGCAAGAATCCAAAACCATCTTGAAGAACTTCAATAACACCTTCTCCTATAATTTCTACCTCCTGAGTAGATAAAACTTTCAATATAGAAAACATAAGCTCTTGTTTACGCATAACATTAGCATTTTCTATTTTAAGAGACTCAGCAAACGCAATAAGCTTGGTTGGAGACTTGTTTTTAAGCTCTTGAAGCTTCATTTCAGACATAAAGTAAACCACCCACTTATTTTAAATAATGAAAGAGAACGTCGTATTCAAACAGACGAAAGAAAAACATAGAAGGAAGTCTACGTTTAAAAATAAATATCACTCAATATACTAAAATAGCAACTGATAATAATTTACGGTCAATCTACAAGGAAATAAACAGAAAATCAAAAAAAATATTAGTAGTAGGCTGATATCTAAAAAATATCAATAATAAAACTAGAAATGTTTTCTTACGGAGAAATAAACAGCAAAAATCATAGAGATGATTGGTATTTGACTAATAATTTTAAAATATATAGGTCCATGTCGTTGCTTATTTTCTTTAAAATCTATTGCTGAAAATGCTAAATACACATGAAATACTGATAAAATAAAAATAAATATCATTTTAATGCGAAGCCATTCCATTGGATTATGAAGCGTTATCCCCATCATATATAAACCACTCATCCATGACAATATCATAGCTGGATTCATAATAAAATTCAAAAGTCTTTTCTCCATAATTTCATAATCTTTATATTGATTTGTTCCTGGAATTGCAGAGCTATGATAAGCCAAAATTCTTGGAAGATAAATCAATCCTGAAATCCAATATATTACAGATATGATGTGTATACCTTTAATGAGCAAATAAAATTGCGACGAAAATACAATAAAAGAAAAAAGGAAGGTGAATAATACAATAAACCCTATACCTTGAATTTTTTTACCTAATGAATCTAAAACAAGAATTTTCATTGATTCCTTCCTTTACAAACAATAAAATTTTAGGTTCAATTTACAGAGCAATACCATGATGAACCAGAACATGGTTGCATCTAAAATTGCATTCACTCAATATTTCTAACATCCCCTTTAATTTCATAATTAGTTAAAACGACAAGGGTTTTGTAACATTATCCATTATCTTTTGCAAAACTAATAATTCGGACATTTATTGCATACTGAATATATCAGTAACAAACTTATTTTTCCATACAATTTTCAAGTTCATTCTTATCAAGAAACCCTGTTCTTATTATCAAGAATTTGAACCACCATCAATACCAGAAAGAATTTGATCTATTAAATATTCTGCGGAAAGATGAAAATAAAATTCCAGTGTTAAAATTATATCGACGTATTAAGTTTTAAACGCACATACGAGTGCACGTACCTTAGCTAAAAAATTTATATTCTTTACCTAACCTATGTTTTAGTACTCAAGTAAATTTCTTATAGATTGTCTTATAAAAATAGGTGAGGGATTAATTATAACCTTATTTAGGATTTTAAGAATTTTTTAATTTATAATTAATATAATATATTTATAAAAACTATTTATTATTATTATAGCCTGTGTAAATTGGTAATAGTTTTTTTGTTCACATGTGTTTCACATATATGAATTTAATATTCATAATTGAAAAAAATATTCAAATCCACGTAAATAAATATTTTGTCAATAAAATAAGGAATATCAAAGACTTACATTTTTTTTAGAATAATTTTATGTGAATAAGGTGTGGATAAAAAGAAAACTAGTTTTTATTAAAGATATTAACATTGTTCTTTGTTTATATTTAATGTTCTTATAATCTGTGGATCAAAAATCGCTTTCTTCACAGGAAGAAGGTACAAAAAAAATATCTATACAAATAACTGTATAAAAGGGGATGGTTGTGGAAAACCAACCTTTGTATAACGATACGAATTAACTATGTAGTATTTTTATTAATAAATGGTTTACGCACCTTTGGATTATGTCAAAAAATCTCATTCTAGCATCTTCTAGCATATCACGTAAAACGATCATGAAAAATTCTGGCGTTCGTTTTATAGTTGTTAAACCAAACGTTGATGAAAGAGAGGTGGAAAAATCTTTAAGTCCATCGGATAGAAGTAATTCTGAGAAGATCGCATTAATATTAGCAGAAAAAAAAGCTTTAGAAGTCAGCAGCCGATATCCTCAATTTTTTGTTATAGGATGCGATCAAACTATGTGCTTAGAAAATTCTATTTACCATAAACCAGATAATATGATTAAAGCTGAAGAACATTTGTTAGCATTATCAGGAAAAACACATCGTCTCAGCAGTGCATACGTTTTAGTAAAAGATAGTAAGGTTTTAAGATATCATATTTCCGTAGCACAGTTGACCATGCACAATATTTCTCAAAAATTTATTAAACATTATTTGAAAAAAATTGGCGAAAAAGCTTTGGTGAGTATTGGTTCTTATCAAGTTGATAAAGAAGGAATTCAACTATTTAGTTCTATAAAAGGAGATTATTTTACTATAGTAGGACTTCCTATTACAGAACTTCTTAATGATCTTAGGAAAGAAAAGATACTTTAATTAATAATAATTTGATTTTTTTGAATGTTTTTATCTATGCTGATACAGCATACCTTATGGAGTTCTCTATGTGTTAATTATTGGTTTGACTGGATCAATTGGTACGGGTAAAACAACAGTAGCAGGATTGTTAAGGAAAGAAAAAATTCCAGTCATCAGCTCTGATGATATTGTTAATCAATTATATCAACACGAAGCCGTAGATATAATTGGAAAAAATTTTCCTAGATCAATCCAAAATGGAAAGGTAGACAAAAAATTTTTACTTGAAGAATTGAAAAAATCTCCAAAAAAAATAGATGTTCTTGAAAAAATCGTGCATCCAATGGTTAGGATATATGAACAAAAAATCTTAAATGAACTACTTCATAGGGGTGAGAAAATGGTTTTTTTTGATACACCCCTCATTTTTGAAAAGAACAAAGTTTCTTTCTTTGATGCTATAGTTGTAGTTACCTGTAGTTTTGAAACTCAGTTTCAGCGTGTTTTATCTAGAAAAAAACATACAAAGGAAAGTTTTCTTTTTATTCTATCTAATCAGATGAGTGATAAGGAGAAAATATCTCGGGCAGATTATATTATAGACACAGAGGATCCTATTGAAAAAATAGAAATTGAAATAAGGAAAATACTAATGCATATTTATAAAACAAGAGATTCTGATCGAAAAAATGCGTAAAATAATATTTGATATAGAAACAACAGGTCTTGATAAAAAAAACGATAGAATTATTGAAATTGGTGCGGTTGAATTAATAGATTATTCTAAAACTGGTCGAAATTTTCAAATTTTTCTTTCTCCTGATAAAAAAAAAGTAAGCATTGATGCATTAAGATTACATGGTATAACGGATGAATTTTTAAGCAATAAACCGGTTTTTTCTTCAATTTTTCCTGAATTTTGGAATTTTTTTAATGATCAAGATCCAGAGTTGATAGCACATAATGCGAATTTTGATGTGGGTTTTATAAATTCTGAATTACAACGAATAGGAAAAGACCCTTTAAATGTATCAAGAGTAGTTGATACTTTGGTTATAGCAAGATGTAAACATCCTTCTTCTAGAAATGATTTGAATTCTCTTTGTAAACGATATGGAATAACAACCACACACCGTTCAAAACACGGGGCCTTATTAGATTCCCATCTTCTTGCTGATGTTTATATAAGGATGATGCTTGGAGGATCACAAATAGATTTTGGATTTAGAAAAAACGAAGATTCTTATCTTAACAAAGAAAAGGATACTATAAATAATACATATTCTTTAAATCGGGAAAAATATCTCCTATCGAGGACAACAGAAGAAGAATTACAAGAACACGCTAAAACAATCCAAATAATAGGTGCAAAAGCCATTTGGAATAACTATAATAATTCTGATTCTTAATTTATAGCGCTTATTTCTTATCTTCTTTTTGTTTAAATAGTTTTAGAAAATCAATTGGATCAATTATAAGAGAAGGAAAACCACCATCTTTTATTGTGCTTGAGATAATTTGTCTCACAAAAGGAAATAAAAGATTGGGACATTCCACAAATAAAATTGTCGGAACATGTTCTTGTGGAAAATTTGAAATTCTAAAAATTCCTCCATAAGAAACATCTAAATGAAAAACTATTTTGTCATCATTTTTAGCCTCAACTTCAAAGGAGAGAACCACATCAAAATCAGTGTCAGAAATGGGATTTGCATTAACCTGTACATTAATTTGTATTTTAGGGGGTTTATCTTGTCTATCAAGGAAACAGCGAGGTGCGTCAGGATTTTCAAAAGAAAGATCTTTTATGTACTGAGTCATAACAGTAAATGTTTTTTGTTCTTTTTCGTTCATTTTGTATCCTTTAAATAACCATTTTATATGTTTAACATTTGATTTTGAATCACACAACCCTTGCCTATGGAAATAGAAATAAGGTATAGAGAATTAGTACGGATTTTCCTTAAAAATATATATTTTGGAATTTTGAAATCTTTGTTCGAACATAATGTATTGGTTTAAAAAAAATTGTCATGAAATTTAAAGATTACATGCTATAATAGGTGTGTTATACCAACACTAAATAAAGAAGCGGTTTTTTTCAGAATGGATTTAGGTGACTTTTTGATATTTTTCTTTCTCTTACTGACAGTTTTTGTTTTCCTGCGATTGCATAGTGTTTTAGGGAAAAGAACAGGGTGTGAGAAACCTTTTGCGGGTTTTAAAAAGTACGCATTATCTCCCTTAAAACATGATAAATGGAAAGTGGTGTCTGAAAAAGATAAAAAGCAGGAAAATTTTGATTTTATTGATGTGAATTTTCCTGTTGGTACGCCATTAAATAAATCTCTCCGTGATATCGTAACGGTTTATCCTGGTTTTAATCTCAAGGATTTATTAAGTGAATTACGTGACGCTTACGAAGTGATAGTTTCTGCGTTTTTAAATGGGAACATCAAGGATATTGAAAAATTGATTAATGGTAAAGTATACGAGGACTTTACTAAATATCTTTCAACTCAACATCATGGTGATAAATTTATTAAATCAAGTCTTGTAGGAATAGACGATGTAAAAGTTGTTAATGCAATTATAGAGGATAACAATATATATATTACAACACGTATAGTTGGGCAATTTATTTCTTCTTCCTATGATAAAGAAAATGTTTTGATTCTTAGTGACCCTGAGGTTTTTGGTAAGGTTGTTGATATTTGGACTTTTGTTCGGGAGATTTCTTCTAATAATCCTAGTTGGAAATTAATTTCCACAGAACCAGGAAGTTAAATGTATGTTTCATGTCACAAAACATTTTTGATTATGGTAATCAAATAGTTTTTTAAAGGTTGGGAAGTCTCCAGAAAATATGAGTAATAATATTCAAAATTCCAGTTACGATGCAGATTCAATACAGATTTTAAAAGGTCTAGATGCCGTTAAAAAAAGACCTGGTATGTATATAGGAAATACAGATGATGGATCTGGATTGCATCATATGGTTTATGAAGTAGTGGATAATGCCATTGATGAAGTATTAGAAGGGCATGCTAATGCTATTACTGTTACTTTGAATATTGATGGTTCTTGTACAGTTTGTGACAATGGCCGTGGTATCCCGACAGATCTTCATAAAGGAGAAGGAATTTCTGCTGCAGAAGTTATTATGACTAGATTACATGCAGGGGGGAAATTTAATCAAAGTAGCTATAAAATATCGGGTGGATTACATGGTCTAGGAGTTTCTGTGGTCAATGCACTTTCTTCATGGTTAGAATTAAAGATTAAGCGTGAAGGAAAAATCTATCAAATATCATTTAATGAGGGGGTAGTGTGTAACCCATTGGCTATTATTGGTGAAGTTGGTGATGAAACTGGGACAGAAATTACTTTCCTTCCTAATAATGAGACTTTTTCTGTTCATGAATTTGACTATGATGTTTTAAAATATAGATTGAGAGAGCTTTCTTTTTTGAACTCTGGTGTTCAGATTTGTTTAATAGATAAACGTTGCACTGATCCTCGCGAAACCAAGATGTTTTATGAAGGAGGCATAGAAGCTTTTGTTGCTTATCTTGATCGGCATAAAAAGCCAATTATACAAGATCCCATTAGAATTCAAGGAATACGAGATAGTATCCACATTGATGTAGCAATGAGATGGAATGATGGATATCACGAAAATGTTTTGTGTTTTACAAACAACATTCCTCAAAAGGATGGGGGTACTCATCTAGTTGGTTTGCGTTCTGCATTAACCCGCCAGCTTACCTCTTATATAGAAAAAAGTTTTGGTTCTAAAAAAGATAAAAGATCTGTTGTGGGAGATGATTGTAGGGAGGGATTGACAGCTGTTTTATCTGTAAAAGTTTCTGACCCACGATTTTCCTCTCAAACGAAGGAAAAACTTGTATCAGCAGAAGTACGTACTGTCGTGGAAGGTCTTGTTAACGA
The DNA here is from genome assembly GCA_016808295.1 of Candidatus Liberibacter ctenarytainae. Classification (GTDB taxonomy): domain Bacteria; phylum Pseudomonadota; class Alphaproteobacteria; order Rhizobiales; family Rhizobiaceae; genus Liberibacter; species Liberibacter ctenarytainae. The sequence goes on along the minus strand of SEOL01000001.1, from coordinate 292,953 downwards.
TAGTCTTGCTGCTTGGTTAGAAGAACATCCGTCTGAAGCAAAAATTTTAGTAAAAAAAGTTTTGGAAGCCTCTATGGTGAGAGATGCAGCACGGCGTGCTCGCGACCTCACGCGCCGCAAAAGTGTCCTTGACATAGCATCTCTTCCTGGAAAATTAGCTGATTGTTCTGAACGTGATCCTAGTAAATCAGAACTTTTTTTGGTTGAGGGTGATTCTGCTGGTGGCTCTGCAAAGCAAGGCCGTTCACGTGAAAATCAGGCTATTTTACCTTTGAGAGGAAAGATTTTAAATGTAGAACGTGCTCGTTTTGACAAAATGTTGTCTAGTCAAGAAATAGGAACTCTCATTACCGCTCTTGGTGCAGGGATAGGACAGGAGGGGTTTGATGTCAGCAAGTTGAGGTATCATAAAATTATTATTATGACGGATGCTGATGTTGATGGGGCCCACATACGTACTTTGCTTTTGACGTTCTTTTTTAGGCAAATGCCTGAATTAATCCAAAATGGATTTCTATATGTTATTAGACCTCCTCTTTATGGTATAACAAGAGGGAAAAAAATGCAGTATGTTAAGGATGAAAAATCTCTAGAAAATTATTTAATTGATCAGGCTATTGCAGAAGATATAGGTATTTCTGCCAAATCGAATGAAGTCAAGTCAGGAAAAGATTTGCGTGATCTTATTAATGATGCTTTGAAGGTAGATGCATTAATTAAAAATTTTTATCCAAGCTGCGATCGATTGTTTATTGAACAAGCTGTTGTTTCTGGAGTTTTTGATTATAGTCATGATCAATTTATTGGTGAAGATGTTGCTTTAAAACTGGCAAATCGTTTGAACTTAGTGGCAGAAGAATTTGAGAGGAATTGGTCTTCTAGTATTGAAGAAGGCGATATTCTTCTTCAGCGTACAGTACGCGGGGTTAAAGAACGATTTATTCTCAATAGATCTTCTATTTATGAATTTGGTTCTCGATATCAAAGGAGTTTTTCAAAAGGTTTTGGGGAGATTTATTCAACAATTCTATTTTTGAATTATGATGAAAATAAAATAAAAATATTAGGTCCTTGTTCTTTGCTAGATGCCATATTTTCTATAGGGCGCAAAGGAATTTCTATGCAGCGTTATAAAGGATTGGGAGAAATGAATGCTGAGCAACTTTGGGAGACTACACTTGATCCCAAGTCCCGCTCATTGTTGCGTGTTAAGATTATTGATGCTGCGCAAGCGGATGATTTGTTTTCTCGATTAATGGGTGACGAGGTAGAACCACGCCGTGAATTTATAGAAGAAAATTCATTGTCAGTAGCCCTTGATGTATAAATTATAGATGGTTTATTGTTTTTACAGTATTTTTTAGATCAAATCATTAGAATAGCGATTGCACAATCTTTGTTATTGCTCCCTGTATAATATATATGGATAAATTTTTTATCTCATTATTTTATTGTATGAACTGCTCTGTTGTAAGATGAATTTTCATATTTCTTATATGCTTTGTTTATTTGATGACCGAAACCCTATTTGGATTATTGGGCGGTCTTTATCCTTTATATTGTTTAGGAAATAAAGTTTTTAAGGGTATGCTCATCTTGGATGAAGGGAAATAAAATTGACATAAAATAATTAAAGTCAACACTGAATATTATTGTTTCCATATAAAATATGTATAGGAAGTTGTATGATGCTAGAATGTTTTGACTTCGCACGGGTTTAACAATAAATTTATAAGAAATTATGTTTGGATTTATGGCTCATTTACTGTAAATCCCCAAGAGAGCATTTCCATTTTTCAATGAGAGAGGTTTTGATGGAAAGAGTTTTTTCCTCTATTGCGCATGTTGATATGATTCTTTTAGAAAATCTTGCAAAAGTTGCATTGCAGGTTGGATTGCGTATTAGAGAAGGGCAAAATCTTATAGTAATGGCTCCAGTTAGTGCTCTCCCTTTTACAAGATTAATAACCAAACATGCTTATATGCTTGGTGCTGGATTGGTAAGTACTTTTTATACGGATAGTGAATCTACACTTATGCGTTATAAATATGGAACTGATGATACTTTTGATAGATCTGCTGGCTGGTTTTGTGAATCTCTAGCACAAGCGTATTCAGGTGATACTGCGTTATTAACGGTTTCAGGAAATAATCCATTATTACTTGTAAATGAAGATCCTGATAAGGTGAATCGTGTAAATCACTCATATCTTAAGGCGTATAAACCAGCTTTGGATAAAATTTCTGCTTTTGACATTAACTGGAGTATTGTTCCTTATCCAAGTCTTCCTTGGGCAAAAACTGTCTATCCAAATGATCCTGAACAAATTGCTATAGCAAAGCTTGCAAAGGCTATTTTTACAGTATCTCGTTCTAATTGCGTAGATCCCCTGCAATCTTGGGCCGACCATAACGACAGTCTCCATAAAAAAGCTCAATGGTTAAATCAAAAAGATTTTGCAGACATCCGTTTTTCAGGCCCAGGAACATGTTTAACGGTTGGTTTGGCAGATGAGCACCAGTGGTCCGGAGGGGCGTCTATTGCACAAAATGGCATTACTTGTAATCCCAATATTCCTACGGAAGAAGTATTTACAACTCCCCATGCATGTAAAGTAGAAGGGTATGTATCAAGCACTAAACCTCTCGTACACCAGGGAATGTTGATAGATGGAATCAGAGTGCGTTTTGAAAAGGGATGTGTGGTTGAGGCATCGTCTGAAAAAGGAGAGAGTCTCCTCCATAAAATGTTGGACATTGATGAAGGGTCTCGAAGGCTTGGAGAGGTCGCTCTTGTGCCGCATTCTTCCCTTGTATCTAGGATGAATACTTTATTTTATGATACTTTGTTTGATGAAAATGCATCATCGCATATAGCTTTTGGACAATGTTATTCTAAATGTTTGAAAAAACCTTTGAACGCACCTTCTAATTGGATAGAAGAGAGGGGAGGAAATATAAGTATGGTACATGTTGATTGGATGATTGGTTCCGAAAAGATCAATGTAGATGGAATGACTAAAGGTGGCGTTCTTGTCCCTATTATGAGAGGAGGAGAGTGGGTTTGTTGAGAATAGCTCTATTTGATTTGTAGATGTTGTTTCTTTGGTTTGCGATACTTTATTCTTTTTTCACTGAAATCGGGAATGGGACAATATTTGTCATCTGTTATTATGGCATTAGATCGTCCTTCAAACCATTCAATTAGTATATTTGTTCCGACAGATAAATTATTTAATTCTAAGATTGGATTTTCTTGGCTGTCTCGGACAATAGCATATCCACGTTTGAGTGTATTATGGTAAGAGAGAGATTCCAAAATGCGATTAAAATTTAAAATAGATGTATGATAATCTTTCATTTTATGTGAGGTCATGAAATCTACACGATTGAAGAGCTCTTCTATGTGGATATGCATTTGTGCTATTCTGAATCCTATTTGTTCACATAGGATGTGAATTTTTATATCTTTTTGTTGTATTTTTAATTGAATGCAGCGCAATTTTTTATCAAGATGGTGAGCAATATATTGCTGTTTTTGGATGACATTTTGGCGATGGTTGTTTATGTAGTTTGCGGAAAAATTTGATTTTATCTTCATAATTGTATTATTAAAATCATAATATTTGCGAAAAATTTTTATTTCAAGACCATGTTCCAGTTCACGAGACAATCGATCGAAACAATAACGTGGAGACGCGAGGACTTGGTCAGAATGCAGAAGAGATTTTTTTAAAGAAAGATAGTGATTGGTTGTTTGATGTATATACCGATAAATAGTATCCTGTAGGCGAGTTTCAAGTCCTATAAGAGATGATTTTAAAGATGCTTTCACAGGGACTGCCATTTCAGCTGCTCCTGTAGGGGTAGGGGCTCGCAAATCTGCCGCATAATCAACTAGTGTCCAATCGGTTTCGTGGCCGACAGCTGATATGATAGGAATATGGCTATTTGCCACGGCTCGTACAACCATTTCGTCATTGAAATGCCATAAATCTTCTAAGCTTCCGCCGCCGCGCGCAAGAATGATAATATCCGGTTTAGGACAGATACTATCTTTTTCTAATGTATTTAGCTGGTGAATTGCGTTAGTGATTTCTTCTGGGCACTCGTTTCCTTGTACTTTTGTTGGAAATACAATGACTTGCAAAGGAAATCGACAAGAGATTCGTTGCAAAATATCGCGAATTACTGCTCCAGAAGGTGATGTAATGACTGCGATGATTTTGGGCATAAAAGGTAGAGGTTTTTTGAGATCGTCAGAGAAAATACCTTCTTCTCTTAATTTTTTCTTTCTTTCTTCTAAAATGGTCATAAGTGTTCCGATCCCATATGGAATAAGTGACTCTATGATGATTTGATATTTAGAAGATCTTGGAAAAGTGGTTATTTTTCCAAAAACGAGAAATTCGATTCCTTCTTCTGGCGAACATTCAATTTTATTAAGTGTTCCTTTCCAGATAACGGCATCAATGCGCGATTGATTATCTTTTAAAGTAAAGTAGGCGTGTCCGGATGTATGGATTCCTCGGTACCCAGAGATTTCTCCTCGTACACATACAAGGGAAAAATTTGATTCAACAGTATTTTTTATATGAGAAGATAGTTCTGATACGGAATACTCAGGATAGTCAAAAGATCTTTTTTTGAGGAAATGAACCATAACTTAACAATACCTTTAATCAATTGAGTGGCTAAACATCACTGCGCTATTGAAGTGCAAATTATAGAAGTGATTCAATAGAATTGAATTAAGGTATTTGATATAAATGTTGAATTCCACAGGTTATCGAATGTTTTTTGTAAAATTTTGTGACGAATAATATTAAATTTATTAAGCGATATCATTTTAATCTTTTACAAACCTATTTCTAAAATATTGATAATTATAATATATCTTAGGAATTCATGTTTTTGAGGGTATTCCCCATTTGTAATTGCGCTAAAAGTCTATAGTGGCAAAGAAATGACGGTATTCTTAGAGTATGCTTGTAGTATAAATAATTTTTATGAAAGACTCATCATAATGAGTAAATTGTTTTTTTTTGTAATTAATATTCTTATTGTTTTTTTTATTGATTTATTTTGTTTTTTTGTCTTGATAAAATGTGGAATGAACCCATTATGGGCACGCGTGTTTTCTATAGGAACTGCATATTTAGCAATATGGATATGCGGTCGTTTTTTTGTGTTTGCCAAATTAAAACGGAGATCTTTTGTTGAGGCGGTTCGGTGTGGGGTTATAAGTATTTTTTCAGCGGTTCTTAATTATGCAGTATATGCGACATTATTAATTTTTGATCCAATTTTACAGCTGTTTGTAGCAGTGATATTATCATCGATTTCTGCTACGATCTTTGCTTTTTTCTTGTACACTCGTTTTATCTGTCGAGAATCTTTCTCTATCAGACAGCGGTTGCGAGATACTCGCTAAAGACAGCCTTTAAATTTGCAAGTTATTGTATCATGGTATATGATGCAGAGTATTGACAATTCGGATGTGAGAGCGCTACTGTTTTGATTGCGTTTATGAAGGGTGGAGGTTATTTCCCGCTCTTTAGTTATTTATAGGGATTATATTTGTGAGGATAAGCGTTGGAGAGTGCGCATTTGTTTTGTAGTAAATACGAGCCCCGTATTTTTGATGATATGGGATTAAGTAAGAGTATATCCAACTTAATTCAACCTATTGTGGAAGAAATGGGTTTTAGAATTGTGCAGGTATCTTTTTTGCAAGAAGGAAATTCTCTGTTGCGAATTTTGGTGGAGCGCGATGATGCGAATATGACATTGCGTGATTGTGAAAAATTATCTAAAGCTATATCTCCAATTATTGATGTAGAAAACATAATAGAAGAACAATATACACTGGAAGTATCTTCTCCTGGAGTTGATCGTCCAATGGTTAGAAAATCCGATTTCGTGCGATGGAATAATCATGTTGTAGAATGCGAGTTTATGGCTGCCTCTGGAGACAAAGAAAAAGTAGTGGGAAAAATTTTGGAGGCAAGTGATACTGGTTTTTTTATGGAAAAAAAGAGGAGAAAGGGGATGGAAGTTGAGAATTCGCGAATTGCGATCTCGTTTGATTCTCTTTTGGCGGCAAATCTTGTCATTGTAGATGATTTGCTGCGTAGGTCCTTGGTGAAAAAATAGAAATTGTCTAGGGAATTTAAGGAGAATTTGTATGGTGGCTTCCGCAAATCAGCTTGAACTTTTGCAGATTGCAGATGCTGTTGCTTGTGAAAAATCAATAGACAGAGATGTAGTTCTCTCTGCTATGGCTGATTCTATTCAAAAGGCTGCGCGATCTCTTTATGGGACAATGTCTGATATTCGTGCTGAAATTGATTCAGAAACAGGAAATATATCTCTTTGTCGCCTATTAGAAGTGGTGGAGGTAGTAGAAAATTATTCGTGTCAAATTCCCTTGCAGTTGGCTCGAGAACATGATCCTGATGTTGAAATAGGAGGTTTTATATCGGAGAATCTTCCTCCTATAGATTTTGGTCGAGTTGCTGTTCAATCCGCCAAACAAGTTATTATCCAAAAGGTGCGAGAAGCAGAGCGTGATCGTCAATATCTTGATTTTAAGGACAAGGTTGGAGAGATCGTAAGCGGCACGGTTAAGCGTGTAGAGTATGGGAATGTGATTGTTGATTTGGGTCGCGCAGAAGGAGTAATTCGCCGTGATGAAGTAATATCACGAGAAAACATTCGCCAAGGAGATCGGGTGCGAAGTTATGTATATGATGTAAGACGTGAACAAAGAGGTCCTCAGATTTTGTTGTCGCGCACGCATCCGCAATTCATGGTGAAGCTCTTTTCTTTGGAGGTTCCAGAGATTTACAACGGAATTGTTCAGATTAAAGCTGTGTCAAGAGATCCAGGGTCACGTGCAAAAGTAGCGGTTTCCTCCAGCGATTCTTCAATAGATCCTGTTGGCGCTTGCGTTGGTATGCGCGGTTCGCGTGTTCAGGCTGTTGTTGGGGAGCTTCAGGATGAAAAAATAGATATAATTGTTTGGTCTCCGGACCCAGCAAGCTTTGTTGTTAATGCGTTGCGTCCAGCCGTTGTCACCAAAGTTGTGTTGGATGAAGATGTACGGCGTATTGAGGTTGTTGTTCCCAGAGAGCAGCTTTCTTTGGCAATTGGTAGACGCGGACAAAATGTACGTCTTGCTTCTCAGCTTACTGGTTGGGGAATTGATATTATCACTGAGGAAGAGGATTCTATCAGTCGTCATAAAGAATTTAATGAACGCACACAATTCTTCATGCAGGCTATTAATGTTGATGAAATAATTGGACATTTTCTTGCTTCTGAAGGGTTTTCTGATGTCGAGGAATTGGCAAGTGTGAGTCTCAGTGAAATCGCCTCTATAGAGGGATTTGATGAAGAAACTGCTTCTGAAATACAGGGAAGAGCACGAGAATATCTTGATAATTTAGATGCTACAATGGCTCAGAAAATCAAGGATCTCGGTGTTTCGGAAGAATTGTATGATATTCCAGGAGTAAATGCTAAAATTATGGTGGCTCTTGGAGAGAACGATATTAAAACTGTAGAGGATTTAGCAGGTTGTTCTGTAGATGATTTGCTTGGTTGGAGCGAGTCTAAGGATGGGAAGGTTGAGAGGTTTGAGGGGTTTTTGTCGAATCTGACAGTTTCAAGAGATCAGTCCAAGAATATGATCCTTCAAGCGCGTTATAAAGTAGGCTGGATTATAAGAGGGGAGGAAGAAAATGCTGAGGAGGGAAACTAGGAAGAAAAATTCTTTTAATGGCTGGTTATGGATATTTGATTAATATTAGAGGATATAGATATATAGTGTATTTTAGCTGCTCAAAAAGAAAGTGTTTGTATTTAAAGAATTTTTCTAAAGATATTTAAGAACGATTTTGAAGTACCATAAGCATAGATTGTTTAGAGTAGTGTTAGTAAGTAAACAAGGTTGATTTATGGATCTTCTTTGTTCTAGAAATTAGGGGCTTATGACCGATAATAAAGACGATAAGAAATCAAGTGTTGTGGAAAAGAAGACGTTAACTCTTAAGGTTTCAACCTCAGGCGTAAATCAATTTTCTGCTCCAAATAACCAGGGTGTGAATCAGGGGCGAGCTAGATCCGTTGTTGTGGAGACGCGTACACGCAAGCGTCGTACTTATATTCACGGAGATGAAAAAGTTTCTGTGGTACGGAAGAGTGCGCGGGTTATAGAATCTTCTTCTGAAAAGAGTCAAGATTTGTTGCAGGCAAAAAGCAAGGGAATCTTAAGGAAGGTGTCAAATCCTGATTTGGATCCTTCTAAAAAGTCCGGATCTTCTTTTGGTGATCTTTCTCAAGGAGAGATGGAAAGTCGCCATCGGGCGCTTCAAGAGGCACAGGTGCGTGACCAAGAGGAATCGCAGCGTCGAAAACTAGAACAGCAGATTCAGTTAGAAAAAACAAGTCTCGCAGAGATAAATAATGAACAAGATTCTGATAAAACAGAAGATGGAAAAGACAATTCTATTCATGAGAAAGAAGCTATTGTTTTAACTTCAGATGATTCTGCCACGATAAAGCCAGTATTGTCCTCAACGCCGGATCACAGTTTTTCTGCTTCCACTGATGTATCTGATGATTCTATGGGTCGATCTCATCCCCGAAAATCTGCAAAAGTTTTAGATGATAATTCAAACGATGATCGTGGAAAATCGCGAGGTGGAGTTGGTAAGAATGCGCCCTTCAATTCATCAAAACCATCAATGCGTAATAAAACGGGAGATGATGAAAAGAGGTATAAGAAGCTTAAGATTGCAGCTGTTGATATTGATGGAGAAGGGGGGGCGTCAAGAGGAAGATCCTTGTCAGCAATGCGTAGGCGTCAAGAGAAATTTCGTAGAAGTCAGAAGCAGGAAAAGAGAGAAAAAATTTCCCGTGATATTGTTGTCCCGGAGACGATCACGATACAGGAGCTATCGCAACGTATGTCCGAGCGTTCAGCAGATGTGATTAAGTTTTTGATGAGGGAAGGGCAGATGATGAAATCGGGAGATGTCATCGATTCAGATCTTTCTGAAATAATAGCAAATGAATTTGGACATGTTGTAAAGCGTGTTTTGGATTCAGATGTTGAATTGGGTATTTTTGATTCTGTAGATGTTGAAGATGATATGATTCTTTGTCCGCCTGTTGTTACAATTATGGGGCATGTTGATCATGGAAAGACATCCCTTCTTGATGCGATACGCAAAGAGAATGTAGCAAAGGGAGAGGTGGGTGGTATAACCCAGCATATTGGCGCGTATCAAATTGATTATAATGGTAAAAAAATTACCTTTGTTGATACCCCTGGTCACGCTGCCTTTTCGGATATGCGTGCTCGTGGTGCTCGCATTACAGATATTGTTGTCCTAGTATTGGCGGCAGATGAGGGAATAATGCCGCAGGCTATTGAATCTATTAATCATGTTAAGTCAGCAGATGTTTCAATGGTTGTTGCTATCAATAAGATTGATAAAGCGGGTTCTAATGCGCAAAAAATCCGCATGGAATTACTAAAACATGATGTTTTTGTTGAAAGTATGGGGGGTGAGATTCTTGATGTTGAGATTTCTGTTAAGAAAAATCATCATTTGGACACATTGCTCGATTCAATCCTCTTGCAGGCTGAAGTTCTAAATTTGAGAGCTGTTGCCGATCGCAAAGCTGAAGGAGTTGTGCTTGAGGCTAAGCTTGATCGTGGACGAGGTCCTGTAGCAACTCTTCTAGTGCAAAAAGGAACATTGCGTATAGGAAATATTTTGGTTGTTGGTGACCATTGGGGGAAAATTAGGGCTTTATTTAATGATAGGGGACAGAGTATTTTAGAGGCTCTTCCTTCTACGCCAGTAGAAATCCTTGGTCTTCAGGGAATGCCAATGGCAGGAGATAAGTTCGGTGTTGTTGACAGTGAGAGTCGTGCGCGTGAGATTTCGCAATATAGAAAGCGTCTATCGCGAAACAAGTCAATGGCTCGTCAATCGGGATCGCGTGGTTCTTTGGAAATGTTTGTCAACAATGCTAATATGTCATCTGGAACAAAACAATTGTCCGTGATCATAAAGGGTGATGTACAGGGTTCAGTTGAAGCTATTGTTCATTCTTTAGAGGGGGCGGGAACGGATGAAGTTCGTGTTTCAATTGTTCATTCTGCTGCAGGAGCGATAAATGAGACAGATGTATCATTGGCTAAGGCGTCAGATGCGGTAATTTTTGGTTTTAATGTACGAGCAAGTTCTCAAGCGCGGGCATTGGCTGAAAAAAATGGTGTAGAGATACTTTATTACAAAGTTATTTATGATCTTATTGATAAAGTAAGAGGATTTATGTCTGGCCTCTTGGATCCAGAGATCCGGGAAACTTTCTTGGGTAATGCTGAAGTAATGGAGGTATTCACTGTTACTAAATTAGGGAATGTGGCTGGCTGTAAAGTATTGGAAGGAAAGGTAGAGCGCGGATCAGGGATTCGTATTGTGCGAAATGGTGTTGTTGTATATGAGGGTAAGCTTAAGACGCTTAAACGCTTTAAAGATGAAGCTTCAGAAGTGCATGCAGGCCAAGATTGTGGTATGGCATTTGAGAAATATAATGACATACAAATAGGAGATGTAATCGACTGTTTCAATGTAGAACATGTGGATCGTTTCCTTTGATTGCTCTAATAATATGGATGTTTTAGATGTTTTTGTGGGAGGATCACTATTTGTGAAGAAGAGAAGATCGGAGCCATCGCGGCGTGCATTGCGTGTTGGTGAGGAGGTTCGCTCTGCCCTTATGTGGATTTTCCTCAACGATGAGTTTCATGATGAGTTAATTAGTAGAGATATTATATCTATTTCAGAAGTTTGCATGTCGGAAGATTTAAAAGTTGCTACGGCATATGTTTCTTTAGCAACGGATATTTCTTCTGAGGTTGTTGTTGCTGCGTTGAATTCCAATAGCAAATTTATTCGAAAACGGATTGCTCAATCTCTTAGGAATCTTAAATATGTTCCCGAAATTCGATTTCGGTATGATACTTCGTTACAGAATTATTGGAAGATTGATACATTGATGCGTACACCAGAGGTGGCGAGGGATTTAGAATTTGATAGTTCTCTTTAGATAGGTATTGGAATATGAGTAAGTACAGAGAGTTTAATGAAGTGGATTTTAGCTGTTTCATTTATTGTTAAAAACAAGTACAAGTATTAAGTCATGCATATTTTGTCCTATAAATAGGATTTTTATATTGTTCCAGAGGGAAATGAAAATTTTGGTTCATAGTTCGTGGTTACTTTTTGAGGGGGTTTTATGTCAATAACTTCAGAGCGCAAAAGACAGCTTATTGAAGAATATGCTACAGTAGAGGGAGATACTGGTTGTCCAGAAGTACAGGTTGTGATTTGCACTGAACGAATAGCCAATCTTACGGTTCATTTTAAGACTGCTAAGAAAGATATGAATTCTAAAACTGGGCTTAGTAGATTAATTTCTTTAAGAAATTCTATGCTAAAGTATCTTGAAAAAAAGGATGTAAGGCGGTATAGGAAGTTAATAGAGCGTTTAGGTCTTCGTCGGTGAGTTTGTTATTGTTCTTTGTTGTGTGTAGATAAGAAAAATAATCCTTTTCTACATCTGTTTACTTAGTGGTTTGGTAGGGCTGGTGGGAGTGTTGATGGCCAGCTGATTGCCTCTTTTTGGCGTGCTTTTTATTGGTTATATTAACCACAGGGAGTATCGTCTGTGTTAGGGATATAAAATATGTTCGATGTGCATACAGTTGAGATTGATTGGGCAGGACGCCCGCTTAAATTGGAGTGTGGTAAGATTGCTCGGCAAGCTGATGGTTCTGTGTTGGCAACTTATGGAGAAACAGTTGTTTTGGCAACGGTTGTTTGCGAGCGGACACCTAAAGAAGGACAAAATTTTTTTCCTTTGACTGTAAATTATCAGGAGAGAACTTATTCAGTAGGGAGGATTCCAGGAGGATATTTAAAACGTGAATCACGTCCTACTGAGAATGAGGTTTTGATTTCTCGTATGATTGATCGTTCTATTAGACCTTTGTTTCCAAAGCATTATAAAAATGAAACACAGGTGATAATCAATGTTATGCAGCATGACTTGGAAAATGATCCCCACGTTGTTGGCATGGTAGCAACTTCGGCTGCGTTGATGGTATCAGGATTACCGTTTGAAGGGCCTGTTGCGGGTGCACAGGTGGGTTGTGTGGATGGTCAGTACGTTTTGAATCCACGTTTAGACGAGGGCGAAAGAATAGGTTCTCTTGACCTTTTTGTTACCGGTTCCCAGAATGCTATCCTTATGGTTGAATTAGAAGCGAATCAGTTGTCAGAAGAAATGGCTCTTGATGCTATTATGTTTGGTCATGCTGGGTGTCAAGTTGTCATTGAAGCTATTTCCAAGCTTGCTAAAATGTGTGCAAAGGAGCCTATCCCTATAGAATCTAAGGATCTGTCAGGATTAGAGCAGAGGATTCTTTCTTTGGTTGAATCGGATCTGCGAGATGCTTGTTACATTCCTCAAAAATCTGAGCGTTGCAAATTAATTGATGCTATCAAAGAAGATATGATTGCTAATTTTTCCAAAGAAGATTCTCTTTGGAGTAAGGAAGATATTAGTTCTGTTCTCGGAAATATACAGGCTAATATTATGCGAACAGATATTCTTAAAAACGGGATTCGTATGGATGGACGTGATGTTAAAACAGTGCGTACTATTGGTGCGCAGGTCGGTCTTTTGCAAAGGACTCACGGCTCTTCTCTATTTTCGCGGGGAAATACTCAAGCAATAGTCGTTGCAACTCTTGGCACAAGAGAGGATGAGCAGTACGTCGATTCTTTGTCAGGCACTCATAGGAATGATTTTATGATGCATTATAATTTTTTTCCTTTTGCTGTAGCAGAAGTTGGGCGAATTGGTGCTCCTAATAGGCGTGAAATTGGACATGGACGATTGGCAAGGCGCGCTATTCGTCCTATTTTGCCGAAGACTGATCAGTTTCCTTATACATTGCGTATAGTCTCAGAAATTACTGAATCCAATGGTTCTTCTTCAATGGCAACGGTGTGTGGTTCTTCATTAGCTCTGATGGATGCTGGAGTTCCTATATCAAAACCAGTTTCAGGAATAGCAATGGGGCTTATCAAAGAAGGTGATCAATTTGTCGTTTTATCTGATATATCAGGCGATGAAGATCATATAGGAGATATGGATTTCAAGGTTGCAGGTACGGATTCGGGTATTACCGCAATGCAAATGGATATAAAAATAGGGGGTATTTCTCGGGATATTATGATGATTGCTATGCAACAGGCAAAAGAAGGGCGTCTTCATATTTTAGAAGAAATGGCTAAAGTTATACCAGAAAGTCGTTTGCAGCTTGGTGAATTTGCTCCTCGTATTGAAATAATGAATATTCCTACTGATAAAATCCGGGAAGTAATCGGAACTGGAGGGAAAGTTATTCGTGATATAGTTGAGAAAACGGGGGCGAAGATTAATATAGACGATGATGGTACTATTAAGATAGCTTCTTCTTCCATTGAAGAGATAGATGCTGCTCGTGAAAGAATCCATTCTATTATTGATGTCCCGGAAGTTGGTAAGATTTATAGAGGGAGTGTCGTTAAAGTCACGGATTTTGGTGCTTTTGTGAGTTTTTGTGGCTCTCGTGATGGACTCGTTCATATCTCTCATCTTTCTTCACAAAGGGTGGCAAAGACCAGTGATGTTGTAAAACAAGGTGATATAGTATGGGTAAAATTATTAGATTTTGATGATCGTGGTAAGATTAAATTGTCAATGAAAGTTGTTGATCAGAATACCGGAAAACCGATTTCTTGATTATGTGAATATCCTAGATTTCAAAACCAATGTTTAAATATTATTTTGTTGATTGTTTTAGAGTCTGTTTCGGAAAAAGAATTTGTGATTCGTTTTATTCTTTTGAAACAAAGGATTTTATATTGGTAATTTTTATTGGACTTTTTGAAAGTTAGTGCTTTACTATCTTGAGGTATTTGATAATATTTGATTGAAGTACGTGTTATTATATAGTTTCTGGAGTATTTACTTTTTGAGGTAGGGTATATTATTTGATAAATATCATATTTATCCCATAGTATCTTGCTATTTATTGTCGTGAAAAGTGAACAGATCTATCTGTATAGTAAATAAAAGTATTTGCGAGGACTTAATATATAGAATTAATCAATATAATTTTGTTCTTATTGTATTTTTAGGTAATTTTTTTATTGTAAACACTATTTTTTTGACTACATTACAGAAGAAGATCGTATTGTAATTTTTTTATGTTGTATCACGATTTTTTTAATATTTTTTACTATAAATTGTTTTTTTATTACAAGAAATTTTTAGAAAGAAAAAGGTGTTTGTAGCTTCGTAATTGTAATTGTACGGGAAGCTCATTCTCTTTACGTTTAGTTTTTTTATTTTGGGTGCATGTGTCTTCCTGTATTTACCATGTTGTAGGCTATGCCATATAGAGAAGAGATTCGCCATAAAAGAAGAAGAGGGGAATTTATATGGATGATGATGCTATTGTTGATGGTTCTGAAAGAATTCTTGAAATGACCGTTGATATAGTTGCTGCATATGTGGGTAATCATGTTGTCCCGATGGCTGATATCGGGTGTTTGATTTCAGATGTACATTCTGTTCTTAGAAGCACTATTTTGCGAGATTCTTGTCAGGAAAATACGGCAGTAACGGAAAAACCTAAGCCGGCAGTACCCATACGTAAATCTATAGAAGATGGGCGTTTGTATTGTCTTGAGGATGGTATGAAGTTTAAATCTTTGAAACGCCATCTAATGACGCATCATAATATGACTCCTGAGGAGTACCGTATTAAATGGAATTTAGCGAGTGATTACCCTATGGTCTCTCGTGATTATGCTAATGCTCGTTCGAAACTTGCTAAGAATATGGGGCTAGGGCGTAGCCGTAAGAAGCGTTAGATTTCAAAAAATTGCATATGATCTTGGGATTTAAATATTTGGTTTTGAGAAATTTTACTATATTTAGAAGAAATGATCATTTTCCATACCCCTCGGTATGGTAGGTTAATAATGATGAAATCATTTCTTACTTGAAAGAGAGGAATATTTTTCTTTAATGTTTAATGTAACATATGAAAACTACGTTTATTTCCTATAGGATTATGGTTCATAAGCTTTTAAAATACTATTTTTTGAAAACCAATTGTAAAGAAAATCTTCGTAGATATGCGTCAATATCTGGAGATCTGTAATAGGGACATTTTCATCGGTTGCATGTATTTTATCTCCTACTAATCCAAATTCTATGACTGGGCAATAATCGTTTATGAAGCGTGCGTCAGATGTTCCTCCAGATGTTGATAATTGTGGAATATTCCCTACTATATTGTGTATGCTCTTGCTTAATGAGGAGACGAGATTTTCATTGTGGGCAAGAAATGCTGGGGATGAGGGAGAGTTGAAGTGTAAAGTATAGGATAATCCTGAAGGGTATTGGTGATTATCTTTTCTTCCTTCTCTAAGACGGGATTTAATTTCTTCCTTTAGTGTCTGTTCGTTCCAGAGATTGTTAAATCGTATGTTGAAGGAAATACTTACTTCTGAAGGAGTAACATTCGTTGCAGGATTCCCCACGTCTATTGTTGTAATTTCAAGGTTTGTGGGGGGGAAATCAGAATTGCCATTATCAAAACCTACACAGGTTAGTTGATGCAAAAGTGGTATGAGTCCTTTTATGGGATTATTTGCCAGATGTGGATAGGCTACATGTCCCTGTTTTCCATTGATAGTGATGTGCCCTGATAAGCTTCCTCTACGCCCGATTTTTATTGTATCTCCGATTTTACGATGACAGGTTGGTTCGCCAACTATGCATGCATTCCAGTATTCTTCTTTTTTTTGTGCCCACGAGAGCATTTTTTTTGTACCATTTATTGCAGGTCCTTCCTCGTCGCCGGTAATGAGAAGTGAAATGGAGCCGAAGTTTTGATACTTTGATAAAAATCGAGAAACAGCAGTTGTAAAGCAAATAATACTTCCTTTCATATCGATAGTGCCTCGTCCAAATACTCTTCCTTCTGAAATAGTAGCTGAAAAAGGTGGATATTTCCAGTTGTTCAAATTCCCAGGAGGAACGACATCAACATGTCCGGCAAACAGTAAGTGAGGGTCTTTTGATCCAAAACGAGCATAAAGGTTCTGAACATCTGCTGTATTTTCTTCTTGAAAAATTTGTTTATCGATAGAAAAACCAAGTGGTTTCAAAATGTCAATCAGCACAGACATCGCCCCGCCATCTCTAGGGGTAATTGAAGGACATTTTATTAATTCAATGAGGTTTGTTAGAGAATCATTGGATAGCATTAAGAAAATCTTTCAAAGTTACGAATTATCACGCAAAAGTGAATTAATGCTCGTTTTCGATCGTGTTTTTTCATCTACCTGTTTAATTATGACAGCACAATAAAGGTTTGGTGTGGCTGTTCCATTTATTAAATTTTTTCCGGGATAACTGCCGGGGACCACCACAGAGTATGGGGGGACTTCTCCATAGATAACATTACCGGTGTCGCGATCTATAATTTTAGTGGATTTTCCTATAAACACCCCCATTCCCAATACAGATCCTTCACGAATGATGCAACCTTCTACGATTTCAGAGCGTGCTCCAATAAAACAATTGTCTTCTATAATCGTAGGCCCTGTTTGTATTGGTTCAAGAACCCCACCAATTCCCACTCCACCAGAAATGTGGACATTGCGTCCAATTTGAGCACACGATCCTATTGTAGACCAAGTGTCTATCATGGTTCCTTCGTCGATATAGGCGCCAACATTGATAAAAGATGGCATTAAAACAGTTCTGGGCGCGATATATGCGGAATGACGAACTACAGCGCCAGGAACAGCACGGATATTATGTTTTTCAAAATCTTGCTTTGTCCATTTATCAAATTTTGCAGTTATCTTATCCCACCAGAGAGAGTATCCATGCCCGCCAGAAATGATTTCTGTAGGGTTCAGTTGAAACGATAATAAAATGGCTTTTTTGATCCACTGATGTGTTGTCCAGAAGCCATTGCTATCACGCGATGCAATGCGTAAAGTTCCATTATCTAAAAAATTTAAGGTGGATTGAACAGCATCCTTCAGTTCTTTTTTATTGGAATGATTAACTGAATCAGATTCTGTGGTAAAGGAATTGATAATTTTTTTTAGGGCATCGATGGAGCTTGCGCTCATGGAATAGTTCCTTTTTCTTGGTTTTATATTGAAACTGTAGGTGATAAAGAGAAGCTTAAGTAAGAAAGATTATGGTATTATCATAAGGATCTTGTTTTAAATGGCACTGAGTTCTCTACGAATTTTTTGTGCATTTGATTCCAAATTTTCCATCGTTGTCTTTTTTTGATGATCCATATGTGTATGAAGAGTATTGTCTCCATTTTTGCAGGGAATAATATGAAAATGCAAATGATTTATTGTTTGACCTGCAGCACAACCATTGAATTGCATAATTTGAATACCGTCAGCTTGAAAAGCTTTTTTGCAAGCGCCTGCAATTTTACGAGAAACAACCATGACTCGATTTAATACTTCTTGAGAAGAATCGAAAATATCTCTCGCTGGAATTTTTGGAATGACTAAAACATGTCCTGGGTTATGAGGCATAATATCCATTATTGCAATTACTAGATCATCTTCATATACATGACATGCATCTATTTCTTTTCGTATGATTTTCATGAAGATGTTTTGATCATTGTATTTCTCTTCCATGGTTTATTCCTTTAATTGAGTTGATGCCTGTAGATTATATATAGATAAGACTTTCCGCCTCATGCTAGAACAAATTTTGTTATGTGAGATACATTTTATTAAGCATTGACGAACAATATGATTGAAGTAAGCAACCATGTTCACTATAACACTTGATCCAGATTTTGGAAAGAGGGGGTATATTCGCGGGAGTTAACACATAGTTCTTATATGTTCTCTATGAGAAGAACGAATAGATAAATTAATTCAGTGTTTTTGAATAATCTAGCATAGTTTTGTAGGAGATTGACTTGATTTTATGTCAAGTCAAGTGTATTCCATGAGGATATTTCGCACGCAAGGATCAGGGCTATTGACTTTATAGGGTCTGTGGCTTTCCGGTGGCATATTATTTTGGTAGTATGTTTCACATCTTGCGGAGGACAAACCGGATTTATAAGGATTTTTTAAGTTATGGCACTTCCAGAATTTAGTATGAAACAGCTCCTAGAGAATGGGGTTCAGTTTGGTCATCGTAGAGGTTCATGGAATCCGAAGATGAAACCTTACATTTTTTGTGAGAGGAATAAGATACATATTATTGATCTTTCTCAGACGATGCCCTTGCTTTACAAAGCGTTGACAGTTGTATCTGATACTGTTGCACGAGGGGGTCGTGTTTTGTTCGTTGGGACGAAAGAACAGGCTTCGGAGCATATAATGGAGGCTTCTAAGCGCTCTGCTCAGTACTGTGTAAATTCTAAATGGCTTGGTGGTATGATGACCAATTGGAAGACGGTTTCTAATTCTATTCAAAGATTGAGAGATCTTGATGGAATCCTCGAGAAAGATGACCAAGGATTTACAAAGAAAGAGCGTTTAAATATTGAGCGCAAGCGTGATAAGCTTGAAAGGGCATTAGGCGGTATTCGTGAAATGGGAGGGCTGCCCGATTTAATGTTTGTCCTAGACACCAATCGAGAAAAACTCGCAATTGAAGAGGCGCGCTGTTTGAGAATACCTATTGTTGCTGTGGTTGATACCAATAGCAATCCTGATTTTATAGATTATCCTATTCCAGGAAATGATGATTCTAGTCGATCTATTAAACTATTTTGTGATCTTATTGCTGGAGCTTCTATTGATGGTCTTGCACGGCAACAGGGTGCTATGGGTGAAGATGTAAAGCCTGTTGAAGAGTTGATGGTAAAGAAAAAAAGCGTTATCGCTGATCAATAGATTGGCTTCTATATATTAAAGGGAAATATTTTTTTATGAGTGAAGTATCTGCTATTAAAGTAAAAGAATTGCGTGAAAAAACTGGCGCAGGTATTATGGATTGTAGAAGAGCTCTCATTGAATCTAAGGGCGATGGGGAGATGGCTATTGATATATTGCAAATTAAAGGAGGGTTGAAAGCAAAGAAGCAGGCGGGAAAAGAAGTTTTAGAAGGGCTGATAGGGATTTCTCGCAGTGATCATAGAAAAGCTGCCATGGTTGAAGTAAATATTGAGACCGATATCTTAGCGTATAATAGCAGTTTTCAAAAGCTCGTTTCTGGCATTGCTCATGTATCGCTTTCCTCTGGTAATTTAGGAGATAAAAACAGCATTCTCTCTATGCCATTTGATGATTCTGGAACTATCGTAAAAGATACGATTGAGGCTCATATAGCGATAATAGGAGAAAACATCAAGTTAAGTCGCTCAGCTATTCTTTCTGTTTCTGAAGGAGTTGTGTCTTCTTATATTCATGCTGCTGTTGCTGAAGGATTGGGGAAAATAGGGGTTATTTTAGCGTTAAAGTCATCTGGAGATAAGGAGAAACTTTCTTCTATTGGGGAACAGATTGCAATGCATGTGGCGGCTTCTTCTCCATTAGCGATTTCTATGCAAACTCTTGATCATTCCGTAATTACAAAACAGCGTGATTATTACATGGAAGAAATGCGGAATTCTGGTAAGTCAGAGAATATGATTGAAAAGATAGTTGGTGGAAAGATGCAGAAGTTTTTTAAAGAAGTTGTGCTTCTATCTCAGGACTTTGTTGTTGATCCCTCTAAAACAGTGTTCGAGTTTTTGAAAGAATCTGAGAAGGATATCGGTTCGCCAATTGAAATTACTGGTATGTTATGTTTTGTTTTGGGTGACCGATCAAAGAAGATATGATCATTTTTTCTTATTCTATTGATGGTATTTTTGTTCATGGAATAAGATGTATCGTTTTCTTTTATGTTGCCTGTTTTTAAAGACTTGATGAAAGAGAGATAATTGTCTGATTGTGCATATAAACGTATCCTATTAAAAGTCTCAGGTGAGTCGCTGGCCGGCGATTCAGTGTTAGGAATTGATATGAATGCAGTTAATCGGATATGTGAAGATATAGCAGAGGTGTATTCAAGAGGCGTTGAAATCGGCATTGTTGTAGGAGGAGGAAATATATTTAGGGGGGGGAGATCTTCTGGAAATTTGCAGGAAGTTGAGCGCTCCACAGGTGATTCTATTGGTATGTTGTCCACTGTTATTAATGCATTGGTTTTAGATTCTGTTTTGCGAAAAATTAATATTCCAACCGCTATTTTGTCTTCTATCTTTATGCCCCAGATTAGTGAGGTTTTTTCATATCGTAATGCGACAGCATGTTTTTCCCGAGGTTGTGTTGTTATATTTTCCGGTGGAACTGGAAATTCTTTTTTAACGACCGATTCCGCGGCAGCATTACGAGCCATTGAAATAGGAGCTGATGTTATTTTAAAAGGAACTCAAGTAGATGGTGTTTATTCTAGCGATCCGAAGAAACATCCCTCTGCCACACGATTCGATAGATTAACGTATGATCAGATCATTGAAAAAGGGTTGGAAGTAATGGATTTAGCGTCTGTTGTTTTAGCTCGGGATGGGTCTATGCCCATTATTGTATTCTCCATTCATTCCCCAAGAGGAATTCTAAACGCATTGCTGGGATTGGGGAGTAGAACTATTATCTCATAGAGAATTATTTCCTGTGAAGCGTGTGATTTATGTAAAAGATAGGAATTAATTATGAATCAAGAGATTGATTTAAGGAGTCTCAAAAATCGTATGGAAGATGCTATTTCTTTTGTAAAGAAGGATATGATGACTTTGCGTACGGGTAGGGTAAATACATCTATGTTAGATCCAGTGAAGGTTGAAGCTTATGGTTCGCGTGTTCCTCTGATTCAGGTGGCTAATGTAACTGTTTTGGATCCGCGTACGCTTGCGGTATCAGTTTGGGATAAGTCCATGGTTGCTGCTGTAGAGCGTGGAATTCATGAATCTAATCTTGGGCTTAACCCTATTGTTGAATCTCAAGTTATTCGGATACCAGTTCCTGAATCTACTGAGGAAAGACGTCTTGATCTCGTTAAAGTTGCTCACGGTTATGCTGAAAAGGGAAAGGTTTCTGTGCGCAATATCCGCAGAGATGGCATGGATCTATTAAAGAAATCGAAGAGGTCAGGTGTGATCAGCGAAGATAAAGGGGAAGTATTAGAAAGTGATATTCAGAAGATGACGGATACTGCGATCAAAGATATTGATTCTTTTTTTGAAGAAAAAAAGAAAGAAATTATGTGTTTTTGAAGTGTTGTTGAATATTATAATTTTATTTCGGTGGCTATAGTTATGACGCCCGCATCAATTCCTTGTCATGTAGGTATCATTATGGATGGTAATGGAAGGTGGGCTTCTGCACGTGATTTACCGCGTCATTTTGGTCACCGCAAGGGTATGGATGTTGTCAGTGAGATAGTTGTTGCTGCTGCTGAAATAGGCATAAAAAGTCTTACAATTTTTGCGTTTTCTATTGATAATTGGCATAGGCCTGATTATGAAATTGCAGAGCTTGTAAAATTAGTGAAGCATTTTATTAAGAAGGGATTTGATTTTTTCAAAAAAAATAATGTAAAAGTGCGTATTATAGGAAATCGTGCTGGCTTAAGTAATGATATTTTGCTGTTACTGAAAGAAGTTGAAGAAAAAACAAAATTTAATACAGGGATAGATCTTTTGGTTGCATTTAATTATAGCTCGCGGGATGAAATTGCCCGCGCAGTACGAAGTCTTTCCCATGATATAGAGAATGGATCGCTGTATGCTCGGGATGTGAATAGTTCTTTAATTTCAAGTTATTTAGATACAGCTAATATTCCGGACCCAGATCTTATTATTCGTACAGGCGGTGAAAAGCGTCTATCTGATTTTTTGCTCTGGCAAGCGGCTTATGCTGAATTTGTTTTTGTGCCAGAATATTGGCCTGATTTTTCAAGGAAATTATTTTTTGATGCGCTGAAACAATATGGCCTTCGTGACAGGAGATTTGGTGGTTTATCTAAAAAAGAGATGAGTATTACTTGAATGTCTCAAGAATTGAAGCAGAGAGTCGTCACAGGATTTTTAATAGCGTGTGTTTTTGTCTTAGCATCTTGCATAGGAGGTGTTCTTTTTTGTCTTTTGGTATTGGCAATGGGTCTATGTATTTATTATGAATGGTCTAACATTACAAACTCATTTGCCATAAGTTTTGGTGAGAAGATTCTAGGGTCACTTGTTTTTTGTTTTGTATCATACATGACAATCGTTGGCTTTTTAAAGGAGGCGGTCATTCTCCTAGTTTTATATGCCGCTGTAGATTTATTCTTTTCTATTGTGAAGAAGAGAAGTTTATGGAATTTTTTGGGAATTCTTTACTCCGGATTGCCAGCAATTGCGATGGTGTCTCTCCGTGGAGATGGTGTCAAAGGGTTTATGGCAATTATTTTTGTTTTGTCCGTTGTATGGTCTACTGATGTTTTTGCATACTTTATCGGTCGCTGTGTAGGTGGCCCTAAAATAGCGCCAAGAATTTCCCCGGGAAAAACTTGGTCGGGGTCTATTGGGGGATTTTTTTGTTCTATTATTGTTGGGGTGTCTATATTATCTTATTTTCTTTCAGGAGGTCTTCAATCTGCGATAGTGCTTTCTACAATAATCTCTATATCTTGTCAATTAGGTGATCTATTTGAATCTTTTGTGAAGAGATGTTTTTGCGTGAAACAATCAGGATGGTTTTTGCCGGGACATGGCGGTATTATGGATCGAGTTGATGGATTGGTTTTTGCGTGCCTAATCATATCGATCTTTAACATCCAAGGAATAGAAATATTCTCTTTGGATAGATTGCTTATATGACACACTATGAATTAGGAATTTTTGGTTAGGAGAGATATAAGGAAGAGAATGATAGCGCTATTTTCAGAGTATTTTTTTGCGTATGTAGGTGCGCTTTGTGTGGTCGTTTTTATACATGAATTTGGGCATTACATAGTAGCACGCTGCTGTGGTGTAAAAGTATTATCTTTTGCCATAGGATTGGGTCCAGAAATTATTGGTTTAACGAGTCGTGCAGGTGTGCGCTGGAAAATTTCTCTCATCCCGCTAGGAGGATATGTTCTCTTTTTGGAAGATAAGAAAGATTTACGTTCTTTCAAATCTGCAGCGCCATGGAAAAGATTCTTAATTGTATCTGCGGGTCCTCTGGCCAATGGTATTCTTGCTGTTTTTCTGTTGGTGTTTTGTTATTCTCAAAGCATCACCCCAAGGGTAAGGACAATTATATCTGGTGTAATCTCAGGCGGTGCATCTGCTGATGCGGGCGTAAAGCACGGAGATTATATAGTATCTATCGATGATATTGTCTCTTATAAAAGAGAAAGTGATTCAAAAAAGATAACTCACCTTGTAAAACGCGGGCAAGAAGGTGGATCTGATCTCAAAGTAATCCCTCGGATTCAAGGTGTTGTTGATCAATTGAGGATTCAAGGACAGATAACATTAAGCAAAATTGCCCCTGATTATATTAATCTGCAATGGCAATGGCACCATAGGACGGTTGCGGAGGCCTTGTCGAAAAGTTTGTATGAGCTTGGTATTATAACGCAAAAGACTCTGAGTGCTTTTTATAATCTTTTATCTGGAAATATAAAATATGATCAGATGTCTGGGCCAATAGGAATTGCAAGGATTGCAAAAAAGGTTGCTGATCAAGGATTTGGTCCATATATAAAGTTTATAGCTATTTTATCTTGGTCTATTGGTTTAATTAACCTTATGCCTATTCCGATTCTTGATGGGGGGAATTTGGTGCTTATTTTGCTTGAAATGATACGGAGGAAACCTTTAGAGGTATCTGCTGAGAGAATTGTGGCGGCGATTGGGGTTTTTATAATACTTACGTTGTTTGTGGTCGCTATGCGTAATGATATTTATGGATTGATTTATTAATTAGGATATTGCGTTATAATTTGTTGTATCTGACATTAGAAAAAGGATTAGTTTGTTCAGATGATAGGGTGGAAATGGTAAATAGAGTTATGAGTAGAGCTATAGAGGGTTTACGTGGTTTTAATAGATATTGGAAAAAAATAGAGGCAAGATTTTTTTATTTGATATTTTCTACCTTTTTTTGTTCTATTTTTTTTACTTCCGTAGTATATGGTTCGAGTACATCTATTGTAAATAGTATCAAAATTCAAGGTGCTTTACATGTAAATGAACAGGTTGTTCTTTCTCATATATCTATAGTGCCAGGAAAGCCTTTTTCTGATGTAGAAGTAGATAATTCCGTTAAGAAGCTATATTCTACAGGCTACTTTTCTGACGTAAAAATAAAGGTTATGGATTCCGTTCTTGTTATCAAAGTAGTAGAGAATAGAATTATAAATAGTTTGGTTTTTAGGGGCAACAGCCAGATTAAAGATAGATTTTTGAAATCGATTGTTCGCTCTCTCCCAGCCTCTGCATATGATCAAGGTATTGTGAATTCTGATGTTGATACTATTAAAAAAGGATATGCGTCAATCGGTTATTCCAATGCTTCAGTGGATATTCAGTCTTATCCTGTGGCTTCAGGAATGCTTAATCTCGGTTATTATATCACAGAAGGTGTAAGAACAAAGATAAGTACAGTTACTTTTATAGGAAATAAGACTTATTCCCATATGAGGTTAGCGAGAGTTATTTCTACTAAAACGTCAGGATTTCTTTCCTTTTTAGCCGCAGGAGAGGATGTTTATAGCAAAGAGCGATTAAATTTTGACGTAGATTTGATCTATAAATTTTATTATAACAGAGGATATGCTGGGGTTAAGGTTATTCCTCAGGCTATCTTTAACAAAAAAGACAATAGCTATGATTTGATTTTTAAGATTGATGAAGGGTCTATTTATAGAGTCGGAAGTATTGTTTTTCAATCTACTGTGCAAGATATAGAAAATATTGATTTTTCTAAGTTAAGTAAAATTCTATCTGGCGATAAGTATAGCGCTCAAAAAATTGAAGAATCAGTTAAGCGAATCACAGAGTATTGTTTTTCTATTGGGAAGCCATTTGTTAGCGTTTCCTCACGGATTAACCATGATATCGTAAAAGGTATTGTAAACATTGAATATCTTATTGATCAGAGGAGCCCTCTTTATGTAGAGCGCATAGAAATTAGGGGGGGGAACCAATCAAATGATTATGTGATTCGTCGTGAACTGGATTTTAGTGAAGGTGATCCGATAAATGATATAATGATTGCGAATGCTAAGAAGCGTTTAATGGCAACAAATTATTTTTCTCTGGTTGATATTGAAAAATTGCCAACGAATGTTCCTGACCGTATTATTTTAGTGGTTAATGTGCAAAAGACAAAGACGGGTGAAGCTGCATTGGGCCTTACTTATCAAAGAAGTGGTGTGGCAGGTAGCTTGCAATATAAGGATTATAATTTTCTTGAAAAAGGATTTGGTGTAATTGGATCAGGGAGTTTAACAAAGGATATGGGCAGTAGCCTCATGGTCGGTTTGAATTATCCCCATTTCTTAGGAAATCGCATTACAGCTGGAGTGGATGTTGAGAAAGATTATATTCGAGAGAGTTTGATAACAACAGAAAGTTTATTTGCTTCTGCATCTATTACAATTCCTGTAACTGATACAATATCAACAATTTCTAGATTTTCTCCAGGGATTATAGAATATCATAAAGGATTATCTACTACAAAGGTTCCTGATATATATCAAACACTGATTGATAATAGTTACAGGAAAATCACTTTTTCCCAAGCGATTGCATATGATACATTGGACAGTTATTCCATTCCACGTAAAGGGGAATCGCTGAGATTCGTTTATGAGCATGCAGGTCTTTGGGGTGATTCGAAGTATCATAAATTAAGGGGGAAATTTTATTGGTTTAAGCTTCTTTCGGACGATTTTGATATTGTAAGTTCTGTTAAGTTAGGAGCTGGATATATTTTTCCTACAGAAAAGAATTTGAATCTTTTTGATCAGTTTAGAATAGATGAGAAGGATTTAAGAGGATTTATATACAAAGGAATAGGTCCGCGTTTGGAAGGGGAGGCTGTTGGAGGAAAGGGTTATTCTTTAATGGGCGCAGAAGTCAATTTTCCTATACCTCTCATTCCCCAAAGTTCTGGTTTAAGAGGTGCGTTTTTTGTTGATTCGGCAACTCTTTACGGCAATTCTTTTCATGCTAAAGGAATTACAAGTAATGT
Organism: Candidatus Liberibacter ctenarytainae; assembly: GCA_016808295.1. Classification (GTDB taxonomy): domain Bacteria; phylum Pseudomonadota; class Alphaproteobacteria; order Rhizobiales; family Rhizobiaceae; genus Liberibacter; species Liberibacter ctenarytainae. The sequence continues at coordinate 266,587 of SEOL01000001.1, read as the reverse complement.
TGAGGGGGATCAATTATTTCTCCGTTTCTCTGCTGGTGCAGAGATAAGATTTAATCTATTGGGTATGCCAATAAGTATCTATTATGGTTTCCCACTACGGAAACAATCATATGACCGGACCAGTTCTTTAGGTTTTTATATAGGTAGTCGTGTAGAATAAATAGATTGTCTTGTGAGAAAAAGGTTTTTTTATGCAAAGATCAAGTTTTTTCCCCCCTCATGAAGGGTTCCCCCTTATAAGATTGGCAGAGATCATAGGGGCGGTTCTTTCGGACGAATCGTTTGGTGAGATAATGGTTTTTTCTCTATCTCCGATTCAACGTGCTGTAAAAGGAGATATTTCTTATGTTGTCTCACGTAAATTTCTTGATAAAATTGAGATGTGCAAAGCTTCTGCGATTATTTGTTCTTCAGATGTGATGCCTTTTATTCCCCGTCATATCCCTTGTTTGTTATCGGATAATCCCGATCTTGCTTTTGCTGTCGCGGGATCTTTGCTTTATCCTAAAGCGATGCGTCTACAACCAGTTTCTGGATTAAAAGAAGGAATTAGTCCTAGAGCCTTTGTAGAAAAAGATGTAAAGCTTGAGAAAGATATTATTATTGAACCAATGGCGACTATAGGTTCTGGCGTTGAAATTGGAAGTGGTACATATATTGGCCCAGGATCAGTTGTCGGTTCAGGCGTTAAAATTGGACGCAATTGTAGCATTGGGGCTAACGTAAGTATTTTTTCATCTTTTATTGGGAATGATGTTATTTTGCATGCGGGAGCAAGAATCGGGAGTGATGGATTTGGATATGCGCGGAGCGCGTCAAAAATTCATAAAATTGTTCAGATTGGTCGTGTGATTATTCAAGATAAAGTTGAAATAGGCGCAAATAGTACTATTGATCGTGGAACAATGGATGATACTATTATTGGAGAAGGCACGAAGATTGATAATCAGGTGCAAATAGGACATAATGTTCATATAGGAATGAAATGTATTATTATTAGCTTGGTTGGAATTGCTGGATCGACTCGTATAGGTGATAATGTGTTAATTGCGGGTCAGTGTGGTATTGTAGGACACATTAACATAGGAGATGGGGTTCAAATTGCTGCTAAAAGCGGTGTTGTGAGAGATCTTCCTGCAGGGAAGAAATATGGTGGCTTTCCAGCTCGTCCTATAGGAGAACATCTCCGAGATATGGCGAGTATATTAAGTCAATCGAATAAACGCTATCAAGAGAAGATGAAAGAAGATAATGGCCAGTGAAATTGCATGCTTAGATGCAAAAGATATTATTCAAATAATGAAGTACCTGCCCCACAGGTTTCCTTTTTTGTTTGTAGATCGAATTATTAATATTAAAGATGATGATTCTGCGATAGGAATTAAGAATGTTACATTCAATGAATTGCACTTTATGGGTCATTTTCCAGAACAACCTGTTATGCCAGGTGTTCTAATAGTTGAAGGTATGGCACAGACAGCAGGTGCGATTTGTGCAATGAAAAATGGACTCTGTAAGAATGAGCCAGCCTATTTAATGTCAATTGAAAAAGCTCGTTTTCGTAAGCCAGTTGTTCCGGGGGATCGTTTGGAATTTCATGTGCGCAAAGTTCGGAATCGTGCTGACATTTGGAAGTTTGCGTGTCAGGCAAAAGTTGAAGGTGTTATCGTTTCTGAAGCAGAAATTTGTGCTATGATTATGCGCAAAAAAATAAAAAAGGAGAACGATGAGATTTGTGAGTGATACAGCTGTTATTCATCCAATGGCTATAGTTGAAGAAGGTGCAATTATCGGGTCAAATAGTTTTATAGGCCCATTTTGCAGAGTGGGTCCGGAAGTTAAAATCGGATCCGGCGTTGAAATGCTATCTCATGCGGTTGTGACGGGAAAGACCTGTATAGGAGATTTTACAAAAATTTTTCCTATGGCGGTTTTAGGTGGAGATACCCAGAGTATATATCATGGTTCCGTTGGTACGGAATTATTGATCGGAAAAAAATGTGTCATCCGTGAAGGTGTCACGATCAATAGGGGAACCATTGAATATGGTGGAAAAACTATTGTAGGTGATCATAACTTTCTTCTTGCTAATTCACATGTTGCGCATGATTGTCGACTTGGCAATGGTATTGTTTTGTCCAATAATGTGATGCTTGCAGGGCATGTCATAGTTGAGGATGGTGTCGTTTGCGGGGGAGGGGCGGCTGTACATCAGTTTACGCAAATTGGTTGCCGTTCTTTCATAGGAGGGCTTTCTGGTGTTGTTCATGATGTCATACCATATGGCGTTTTAAATGGGAATCCAGGGATTCTTAGAGGTATTAATATTGTGGCAATGAAGCGTGCTGGTCTGGATCGAGAAAAGATTTTTCGTGTGCGTTCTGCATACCAAAAAATTTTTTGTAAAGGAGACTGTATCTATAAAAATGCTGAGGAAATTTTAAAAGACAACAATGATTGTCAGGAAGTATTAGATATTGTGAGTTTTATTTTATCTGATCGCAAACGTCCTCTTGCTAGTTCCGAATCTTCAAAGATATAGGATGATAGGTGAGGCGTCTTCTTATCATTGCTGGTTCTGGTGTTTTACCGTATTATGTAGCCGAGGTTTCTCGATCAAAAAATGATGATCCTGTTGTTGCGGTAATATCGAACGAATGTTCTTGCGATTGGTCGGGATTTGAATATCACAATGTGTCGTTGGGTGATTTTTGTGCCCTGCGATTGATTTTGCGTCAATATGATATAGGACGGATCGTTATTGCAGGAGCGGTTAGTCAGCGTTGTAAGATAAAAGACTTACGTTTTTCTATTAAAGATTCATTTAAGATTCCAAAGCTAATATGGAACTTAATCTTGGGAGGGGATGCTGCTCTACTCACAGGGGTCATTAGCTTTCTAGAGAGCTATGGGATTAGTGTTATTGGTGCGCATGAAATTGTTCCTGAATTTCTTGCGCATATGGGACCTATGGGCGTTTGTATTCCGCATAAAGATGACGAACGAGATATATTTTCGGCTATGAATGCTGCAGACGTTTTGTGTAAACTTGATATTGGACAGTCTGCAGTTAGTGTTGGAGGCAGAGTTGTCGCTTTAGAGGGGGTAGAAGGAACTGATTTTATGTTGGAACGCATTATAGATGGTAAGAAGAACAGTAAGATTTTGCCGAATAAATCTGGGGTTTTGGTTAAAATGTGTAAGCTACAACAAGATATTCGCGCTGATTTGCCTTCTATTGGCTTATTAACTATTCAAAATGCAATTAAAGCCAATCTTTCTGGTATTTCGTTAGAAGCTGGAAAATCTTTTGTTTTGGAAAAGGAGGCTGTAATTCAGGCTGCTAATGAAGCGGGTATTTTTATTTATGGGATTAATCGTGAATTTAAAATATGAATTCAATTAAAATTGCTGTGATTGCTGGAGAAATTTCAGGAGATATTCTTGCAGGCAACTTAATTAAACATCTGAAAGAGATGACGCTTGATCCGATCAGTTTGGTAGGTGTTGGAGGTAGTTCTTTACAAAGAGAAGGTCTCGTTTCTTTATTTGATTTTTCTGAATTATCAATAATGGGCATTACGCAGGTAATCAGGCATTTGCCTCGCCTTATTTGGCGAATTCAGCAGACGGTAGAATCGATTATTTCCTATAAACCGGATATTCTATTGATCGTTGATAGTCCAGATTTTACTCATCGCGTTGCGAAACGAATTCGCAATAGATTGCCTAATCTTCCTATTGTGAACTATGTGTGTCCGAGTGTTTGGGCTTGGCGAGCAGGACGCGCACGTGATATGCGTGCTTATATTGATCAAGTATTAGCCATTCTTCCTTTTGAAGCAGAAAGCATGCGTAGATTAGAAGGTCCTCCTACGATATTTGTTGGTCATCCGCTAAGTAATGATGCTACAATTTTAGAGGTGTATGCGCATCAAAAAAACAAAAAAATCGCCTCTGATTCTAAGAGAAGAATACTTTTATTGCCTGGATCGCGTGCAAAAGAGATTTCTAGGGTTTTGCCAATTTTTGGCGATGCAATGAGATCTCTTCTTAAGAGAAACCCTTCTTTTACGATGTCTTTGGTAACGGTTCCATCTCAGGAAAATCTTATACGTCAGATGGTTGATGGATGGGATATATGTCCTGAAATTATAGTAGATGAGAAAGAAAAAAAAAGAGCTTTTATAGAATGTGATGCTGCAATGGCAGTATCTGGTACCGTTATTTTGGAATTAGCTCTATGTGGTATTCCTGTTGTTTCTGTTTATAAATCAGAGTGGATTGTAAATCTCTTGAGTAATTATATTAAAGTCTGGACATGTGCTTTGCCTAATCTTATTGTTGATTATCCTGTGGTTCCAGAATATTTTAATAATATGATACGCTGTGAATCCTTGGTTCGTTGGGTTGAAAGATTAGCGAATGATACTTTGCAGCGTCGTGCTATGTTGCAGGGTTTTGATACAATGTGGGATCGTATGAATACTCAGATACCAGCAGGACAGATGGCAGCACAAATAATTCTTCGAATATTAGGAAAAAGAAAAACTTTTTCTCTAAAATGATTGTTGCAGAGGAAAGTTTTTCAGAAGGTTCATTTTGATTTTATTGCGAGAACTTATTCCGATAATGCAGACAAATGTTTTTTTATGCATTGGCTTCAAATTATAAAAAATGGTTAATAACTCTAGAATAAAAAGTTTAATTCTTAGTGAGTTTCGTAATTATAGTTCCTTGCAGCTAGAATTCGATTCGCAACAAACCATTTTTATTGGAGATAATGGGGCAGGTAAAACTAATATTTTAGAGGCTATATCATTTTTATCTCCAGGACGTGGATTGCGTTGTGTTTCATATTCAGATGTGACTCGTATAAGATCGTCTTCTTTTTTTTCTACACGTGCAAGCATAGAAGGAATGGAGGGGTTGGTGGATATATCAATAAAATTAGAATCAAAAGATAATAGAAAAGTGCGATGCTTGCAAATCAACGATGTTGCGATGCGTGTTATAGATGAATTAAATAATCATTTAAGGGTCAGTTGGTTAGTGCCTGCAATGGATCGAATTTTTAGTGGCCCTTCAACAGAAAGACGTCGTTTCCTTGATAGGATGGTTCTTTCTTTTGATCCAAGACATAGGCGTCGTATGATTGATTTTGAACGTTTGATGAGAGGCCGCAATCGTTTATTGTCTGAAGGGTATTTTGATCCATCTTGGTGTAGTAGTATTGAATTACAAATGGCAGAGTTAGGAGTTGATATAGCGGTTGCACGAATAGACATGGTTGAAAAACTGTCTTCTATAATATTCAAGTACATACAACAAGAGGGTTTTCCTTGTGTTGAGCTCAATTTAGTAGGATTCCTCGATAATTATCCCAACAACTCGTTGCCTGATCTAAAACAAGAGTATGCTAGAGTACTCTTGGAAGGACGAAAACTTGATTCTATATCAGGACGCACTTTAACAGGGCCGCATCGCAGTGATTTTGTTGTTAATTATCGTGATAAGGATGTAAAAATAGCACACGCCTCAACAGGGGAACAAAAGGTAGTTTTAATCGGAATTTTTCTAGCACACGCGCGGTTAATATCAAATATAACTGGTTTTGCGCCAATTTTACTATTGGATGAAATTGCTGCGCATCTTGACAAAAACAGGCGCAATTCACTATTTCAGATTGTCAAGGATATGGGAAGTCAAACTTTTATAACAGGTACGGATAGTGCAATGTTTTCTTCTCTGACGGAAACAGCAAAATTCATACGTATTTCCAGTAATCAGGCGTGTTATCTCTGAGTGCTTCACAATTGATGATGGTGTATTTTACCGTTCAAATACTTTCTTGGATACATTGAATGTTTTTATATGCTTTATCAAAAATTATCATAATTACTATGAGCCATTAAGATGCGTGCTTGTTCTAGATCATATGGCATATCGACGCTGATCGCATTGGATTTGACTATTTTTACATCAATTCGCATGTTGTTTTCTAAGGCGCGCAATTGTTCAAGAGATTCTCTTTTTTCCAGAGTAGAAGGCGGAAGTTTAGTAAAATATTGTAATGCTTTGCGTCTATAAGCATAAATGCCAATATGTTTATAAAATGGTCCTATCCCATATGGTGTTTTAGAGCGGGTAAAATAAAGAGAGCGCAAACACCCATTTGTAGAAGAAGAGGTGACTATTTTTACAATGTTTATATCATCCAGATCATTATTGTCAGAAATTTCTGATGCGATAGTGCCTATATCAACCTGAGGATCTTTTAGAGGTACGAGTATAGATGATAAGTTTTCAGGCTCAATATTTGGAATATCTCCTTGCATATTGACAATGATAGTAGCTGTTTGTTTTGGATCTATGAGATCTACAGCTTCTGATATGCGATCAGAACCTGATACATGTCCTACTTGCGTCATCACTGATTCGAAGCCTGCGCTAGATACGATATTACGTGTCTTTTCATGGTCAACAGCGATTATGACACGTCCGATATTCGCTTTTCTTGCGCGGCTAGCAGTATGAAGAATCATAGGAATCCCGTTTATATTAGCAAGCACTTTCTCAGGGAATCTTTTAGATTGTAGGCGAGCTGGAATAATAATCAGGACTTTTTCAGGGTTTTGGTTTGTCATATGTATCAGGGGTCTTCTAGGATAATTATAGGGGAATTTGCACATTGTAGGCTACAATAAATAAGAATAAGGAATATAAGTTAAAGACGTCTGTGTATAGGTCTTATATTCAATATATATATGTGTTTAGGAAGTTGATGATACTGTGAATGGTACAAAGTACAAATATGAAACATTTCCGATTGAATATGTTGTTGTAAATAGATAATCTCTTCATCCATACCACGAAGAGACCAGTTTATTAGAATACCTCTCCGGGATATATACCCCAAATTTTGTTTTGCATAACCCAACCTTCTAAATCGGAGTGCTTTCCTAAGCACCACTTTCCAGAACATTCACTTATTGTGAGTAAGACTCTGGGTTCAATTTTGGCAATCACTGTCGATTGTAATATCGGTTTTTGATATAGATTGATATATATTTGATTATTTGTTTTTTTGCTCCAAGGAGAGACAATGGCGGTGCGTTTGCTAGAGAGTAATCTTTTATTAATCCAGCCAGTGGTACCGTCAAAATCGCGGATTTTTTGCCAATTTTCGTATTCTTGAATAATTTCGACTGGAATTCCTTGTTTTATGTATACATAAGAAATACCATACATTGTTCCGGGGCCAAGACGAAGGTTAGTGCGATTTGATTTGATCGTAGCAAAGCGTGGTATTGGGCCTCCTCCCAGCTGATTTGTATCCTGAGGTAAGGCATGAATCATTATTGTCATGCAGTAGAATGCTAATGTATAAACAAAGAAAATCCGCAATACTTTAAGCATTTATCTTGTAAGATCCGCGTTAATTTGGGACACAGAGTGAGGAATAGGCATAGTTGATTTTCTCAATCATGTAAAGTCAACACAAAAGTATATGAGGGAACAAATAAAAAATAATTATTAAACATATCGTCTCGTATATAAAACATAATTGTTGTATGCAATATTGCATTACAGAATTAATACTCCATTCTGGAGAGAGGATGCGTCTTTTGTGAAGTATTTTTTCTTTCCTGGCTAGTATCAAACAAGTTCAATCCGATTAAATGAGCAATGCTCAGTACTCATTGCGCATTTGATGGAATAATTAGTAATACTATCTTGTGTTTTGGAGAAATATTTCCGATAATTATTGGTGAGAGGTTGGAAGATGGACGCTGTACTTGTAAATCGAGTCAGGACTGGAAAGAAGCAGCTCTAGCAGTGTTACAGTGGGTCATTTTTTCATCCTCTCTTTTTTGAATTTCCATTAAAAGTTATGAGAGAATTTTCCCTGTATAAAAATAATTATTGCGTTTTAGCCCGGAAATATCGACCTCAGAGTTTTTCGGATATGATGATAGGTCAGGCGCCTATGATCAAGACGCTTACAAACGCCTTTAAATCAGGTCGCATAGCCCAAGCTTATATGTTGTCTGGCATGAGAGGTATTGGAAAGACTACAACTGCTCGAATTATTGCACGATCCTTGAATTATCAAACAGAGAATATAAATATTCCTACGGTAGAATTTGATGGGATCGGAAGCCATTGCCAAGCAATAATGCGAGGGAATCATGTTGATGTGGTGGAGTTAGATGCTGCTTCTCACACAGGAATTGACGACATTCGTAATATCATTGAACAGATGTGTTACAAACCCATATCAGCACGCTATAAGGTTTATATCATAGATGAAGTGCATATGTTGTCGACGGCCGCTTTTAATGGTCTTTTAAAAACTCTTGAAGAACCACCTTCACATGTAAAGTTTATATTCGCTACTACAGATATCCGAAAAGTTCCAGCAACAGTATTATCACGATGTCAGCGTTTTGATTTGCGTCGAATATCGATTGAAAATATTGTTGAATTATTCACAAAGATTTTGCATAAGGAATCCATAGAATTTGAGACTGAAGCAATTGCAATGATTGCGCGCGCATCTGATGGATCGGTGCGAGATGGTCTATCTTTATTAGATCAGGCTATCGTGCGAGGGGAGAATAGGGTAGAGGTATCTGCCGTCATTTCCATGCTCTCATTAGCGGACCGGAATCGGATAATCGATTTGTTTGGATATTTGATCAAGGGTGATATAGGCAATGCTTTACAGGAATTTTCTTCACAATATGATTCAGGAGTTAATCCCTCCGTCGTTTTGTATGATCTCGCGGATTTTACGCATCTGGTGACCAGAATTAAATATATTCCAGAAATGGTTAGGAGTTTGTCATATAATGAAACTGAAAATTTACGAGCATCTGAATACGCAAAAGAAGTATCTATAACTTTTCTTTCACGTTTTTGGCAAATGATCCTGAGGGGGATTTCAGAGATGGAAGGTTTCTCTCGTCCTAAAGAAGCGGTTGATATGGTTCTTATACGCTTAGCGCATGCCGCACAATTGCCTGCACCAGAGGAGATTGCACGCTATATAATAGAGGAAAAACAGAAAAAAAAAACCTTAACCAATTGAATCCTTCTATTGTTTCGATAACTCGATCACACATTAATGGGAATAAGTGCGAAGAAATAAAATCATTTGGTGAATTGCTTCCAATAAGGAATAATGAATGTATTGCAAAAAACAACCCGAATACAGAGTTAAAATCTAATCACTCAGATCATCAGAATTTTTTGGAAAAATTAATTGGATTGTGTGAGATTCATCATGACCATAAAATGGAAGAGATGTTTCGGAATTTTATTCATGTATTTTCTTTTGAAAAAGGACGACTAGAAATTTCTCTTTCTGGGAATTCTCCCGAAGGATTGATTAAAAATATTGCTATGAAGCTTAAACAATGGACGGGAGAAAATTGGGAGATAAGATTCCCTCAAGGGTTGTGTTTTAAGAAATTTAATGAGGATGATGATATTCAGTCTGTTCGCAAAGTATTTCCGGATTCTCAGGTGGTTTGTGTTCGCACTATCCCTATAAAGGGATAAATTCCGGAGCATATTATTTCGGAATTAATGTAATTATCTATGGTAATGAGGATGTATTAGTATGAATAATATGATGAAAATGATGGGACATTTTAAAGAAATACAGGGGAAAATGGAGCAGGTACAAGAGACTATAGCGGCTCTTGAGGCAGAAGGAACTTCCGGAGGAGGAATTGTTCGTGTGCTTTTAAAAGGAAGAAATACACTTAGGAAATTAAAAATTGATGATTCTTTACTATGTAAGGAAAATGCTGAAATACTAGAAGATTTGATTATTGCTGCTCATAATGATGCTCAAAAAAAACTTGAAGATCTTGTTGCAGAAAAAACAAGAGAAGCAACAGCAGGATTGCCGATTCCAGATGGATTCAAACTTCCTTTATAAGTTCAAGGGATTTATTGCAAGTTATAGTATGATGTCTTTTGCTGAGTAAATCGATGGTTTTTCACACAGAAATTTTTCTTAAGGATATGAGTGGATTGTCGCAAGGTAGAAAACCATCATATTTGATTGGTTTTTTTGATACTATTGAGAGATTATTCTCCCTGTTCTAGTTGGATGTCCAAAATGAAAAAAAAAACAACAGGGATAGAAATTGAAAATTTTATCAAAGTACTATCACGTATTCCAGGGTTGGGTCCGCGTTCTGCTAGGAGGGCAACGCTACATCTTATTAAGAAAAAAGATCAGTTGTTGGGTCCTTTAGCTGAATCTATGACTCAAGTATATCATAAAGTGCGTCTGTGTTCTTGTTGTGGTAATATTGATACTATAGATCCTTGTCTCATTTGCGGAGATGAAAAACGAGATAGATCAGTCATTGTGGTAATAGAAGATATTGCAGATCTATGGGCATTAGAGCGTGCAGGTGCAGTCAATGCCCTCTATCATGTTCTTGGTGGGACACTTTCTCCTCTGGATAGGATCGGTCCAGAAGATTTAGGAATCGAATCCCTTGTAGAGAGAATAAAACTCAATCAGGTGCATGAGCTAATTCTTGCTATTAGTGCTACAATTGAGGGGCAGACGACTGCTCATTACATCATTGATCAACTTAAAGGAATGGAGCTAAAAATCACTAGACTGGCATACGGCATTCCTATGGGCAGTGAGTTAGATTATCTGGATGAAGGAACGCTATTTGAAGCGATGCGTTCTCGAACCAATGTATAAGATGGGATGTTTTTTATCTATTCCCCTAGAGGGAAAAGGCTGATCCATGAGTCTCAGGAGGCTTTTAAAGAGTGATCATTTCATTGGCGTGAAGAGGAAACGATAGAGATTGTTCTATGCGGTTTTGTCCAGCATATATGAGATATAATCTGATAATTATTTAAAATCCGATTTTAAACGGAGAGGATTAATGTATTTAATGAGATTCTCACATTTATAAGGAGGTTCACAGAATATATTTGGTTATTTAAATAAATTTTCCCGGATTCATTATACCAGAGGGATCAAAAGATTCTTTGATTTTTTTCATTAACATGATTTCTATAGGTTCCAATATTTTTCCTAATCTTTCTTTGTGTAACTGTCCAACACCATGTTCGGCAGCAATAGATCCCCCATAAGATAGCACAATAGAATAAATGAGATCATTCATTTCAGTCCAATAACGGGATAAGAATTCATCTTGATTCTCGTTGATTGGCGGAAACACGTTAAAATGAATATTGCCATCACCCATATGTCCAAAAAGGCCAATACGTGTTTTAGGAAAATTAGATGATACGGAAATTTGTGCTTCCTGTAAAAAAGATGCTATTGCTCCTATGGGAACGGAAATATCATGCTTGATTGATCTTCCTTCTTTTTTTTGTGCTAAGGGGATATTCTTCCTGAGATACCAGATTGCATTTTTTTCATCTTCCGATGAGGATAAAATCCATTCAGTTATGATGCCTTTTTTAAATCCTGTTGATAAAATGCTATTGATGATATGGTCAGCTCTTTCTTCGCTTTCTGTGGTAGATATTTCTAGCAGGATATACCAAGGATATTTTGGGGAAAGAGTAGGAAAATTGTTTGGGATATGTTTTATAACTAATTCCAATATTGATTGTGAAATTAATTCAAAAGCAGTGAGTGTATTATCTGTCATTGTTTTAGAAAGTTGTAGGAGTCGTAAAGATGCTTCAAGAGAAGGAACAGCGATGAACGCAACCTGTCTTCCAGTAGGATAAGGAAATAACTTGAGTACTGCTCCAGTAATAACACCAAGTGTTCCTTCTGACCCTATAAAGAGATCATGTATATCATAGCGGCTATTATCTTTTATCAGTTTACGCATGCCATTCCAAAGTTCTCCAGTAGGAAGAATGGCCTCTATTCCTAAGCAGAGTTGTCGCATGTTCCCGTAAGATAATACGGCAGTTCCTCCTGCATTTGTCGCAATATTTCCTCCGATCTGACAAGATCTTTCTGATGGAAGGGAAAGGGGAAAAAATCTACGGTGATTTTTTGCGATCGTCTGAATTTTAAAGAGGCTGATTCCTGCATCAACTGAAATAGTATTGTTTATCAGATCGATTTCACGGATGCGCTGCATACGTTCAAGTGATAGAACGATGTCTTCTTTACCACTACGTGGGATTTGTCCGCCGACAAGGCCTGTATTTCCCCCTTGTGGAGTAATAGATATTTTTGTTTCGGTTGCTAGTTTTAGAATTTGGGATATTTCATCGGTACAAGATGGACGCAATACCAAAGGAGATTTGCCATGATAAAGATTTCTTGCTTCTTTAAGATATGAGCATATGAGTTTTTGATCATCTAGCATTCCTTCTTGTCCAACAATTGTTATAAATTTTTGGATAATATGAGGGGATAGAGAAGTCATATAGATATTCCTTGAATCATTTTATTGGCGTGGTGCCGCAGCTCTTTCAATTCTGTTATTAATTGCTAAACCCAAGCCATGATTCGGTATTGGAGAGAATGCAATAGAAGTTGCCCCGCTATTATCAGCTATTTTCATGAAATTAAAGAGGTTAAAAGCTGCTTCCCTTAAATTTCCAGAAGGGCTTAAGTCAAGAACTATTGTTGCATGTTCAATATTTTTAATGGGGAAATTAGCAAGACGAATCAAAGCCTCTCCAGGATGCACATGGGCGACTTTTAATCTCACTTGGGCGCGTGGTGCATAATGCGATTTTAACATTCCAGGAGCTTTAGGAGTGGATTGCTCACCAATAGTAGGATATACTAATTTTTTTCCGGAAGCTTTTTTGATTTCTTCCATCTCTAATCCACCTGGACGCAAAATACGGATCGTTTGGTCATCGGCGACATGTACAATGGTTGATTCGACACCAATTTCAGAGTTCCCGCCATCAAGGATCAGGGGAATTTTACTGCTGATTGAAGAAGATAAAATATTTTGTGCGCTTGTTAAGCTTAGTTCACCTGACATATTGGCAGATGGAATTGCTAAAGGATAACCATAGGCAGCAATAAGATTTTGAACAAATCCGCGAGGTGCTCGAAAACAAGCTGTTTTCAGGTGAGAGGTTGTGAGTGGATGGATATCATTTTCAAACGAAAGATTGAGTAGAAGAGTAAGAGGGCCTGGCCAAAATATTTTTGCTAAATGCAGAGAAAGGGGGTCAAAATGCGCATATTTCCTTGCCATAGCAATATTGCTTACATGACATATCAGAGGATTAATCAAAGGGCGGTTTTTGATTGAATAAAGAGAACGGATGGCGGAAGGATTCCTCGCATCAACCGCTAGTCCATAAACTGTTTCTGTTGGAATTGCTATCGGTAGTCCATCCTTTAAGAATTCACATGCTTTTTGTAAAGCATTTGAGTCTGTGATAGACATAATCTGCGTCATATGAGTCTCGTATACAATGTTTAAAAATCATTCCTATAATATTTGTTATTTTGATTTTTTTATAGGCTATTTAGAATTAAAATTATAATTTTCCGTGATTATATAAAATATTTCACACCTATTGGATGTTTTTTCCAAATAGATTCCATAATTCCAAATATACCTTTATTAATGATACAGGTAATAAGGTCTAATATTCAATATCATAGGAAATGGGATGGAGTTTATCTTATGGTATTTAAATCTGTGAAATATTCCTGCAAATACTAGTCCGTTCTTTCATTCTTGTGGTCTTCGTCTATTAGTATAGTAACTTTTTCTTCTTAACAATACAGTTGCAATATGTAAAATACAATCATCCTCCATGACTGCTTTTTATGATCGTAAAATTTATTTTTATATTTTCAATTATTTTAATGCCAAACATATAAATTGTTATCAATAGTTTTTCGGCAAAAAACAATAATCAGACAGTGAAAAGGATGCCATAAATGGCAACAAAACAACAATTAGCAACGGCTAATATACTCGAATTTATTGATCTAGGTCTTCAGGAGAAGTAATCGAAGCTGCGTGCATGTGTGACGGAGAAATCCTGTAAAGGAAGATAGAGGTCTACTTTAGTCGAAGTATTTCAGCCCTTGCATAATATTGTCGGGGAACTGCAACAGCTGCGCTGTGCCGCAAGCAAAATGAGGTGATATGAGAAGGGATGCTAGGGAAAAACAACACGGGGAAACGTGGGAAAGACACGGAGTATTTTCCAGAATACCATATTATTAAGAGCATGGGTACTGGAGATAGTTTTTTCAATACTTTTATCGGCCAATTGATCAGAGCGAAAGCGGTTTTTGAAGAAGCGTTATGTTGACGTTGATTCTGAGAAATTATACGGTGGTGTTCCCTCTGATGTATGGACATCTCTCTTTGCGTTAGAAAAGACGACTTCCAAAGATTATATCAATACTGCCGCGCTTCAAGCGGATAAGATTGAAGCTTTTGCTGGATTTTGGTTTGTTGATATTGAGAAAGTTCTAGGAAACGATTTGTTTCCAAAAGGGGTGGAGTTTCCTAATTTAACCGATGCTAAGCTGGATGATAATGGTAAGTTTCTTAATCATGCTAAGTTTTCTGGATACACTCAGTACGTTCTTCCTATCTGGTGTAAATAAGCCGTTGTTTTCTCCCAAAGGAAGGATATTACAACGAAATATTCGGAAGATGCCTCCAGATGGCATACCCCGCAAGTGACTGTTACCGCATCATTCGGGGCAAAGAGCATTGAGATGGATAAGATTTTAGGTATTGAAATTGCTTCATCTTCTTTAGCTGGGATTTCTTGATAATCATAATTATCCTAGGCATAAATAGGATAAAAAATGAACGATCTTGATGATTTTAATGGGGAATTATATAAGTTTTGGGGCAGATATTAGGGTTTTTAAATGATTTAAACTGTAAGAAGATAACACCTATGCAGTGCTAGAGTGCGTATTGATCAAGACCAGTGATTGAGAAATAGCTACTCACCTGAATCTAGGCTTATGAGGAGATTTAAAAAGAAATCCCAGATGAGAGAATTCTTTGTTCCTTTAACAGATGATTTTACGACTGATGACAGCTTCTGTTCTTGTCAAAATGCGGCAAGTCTTTGTTTGATTGCACTGTTTATTGTCAATTTAAAGCTGATTCTAGCGACATGGTTGATACCATATATATTTCTATGGTTACTTTATCTGTAGTGGAAGTAGTGGGTAAATGCGATGATGGATGGCCTTTCTTTCTTGATAACCTTTTTTATTAAAGAAAATCTGCAGCACAAATAACAAGACGAGGCATAGTAGCCTTGTCAAGTTAAACATAAAATTTTAATCAATTACCATCCTTTCACTGCATCACCATTAAATATTTTAACAGCAGCCTTGGCAACCTCATCAGATTGATAGGATCGAACGAATTTCTGCACATTTTCGGCGTTTTTATTGTTTTCACGCGCTACGATTATATTAACATAAGGAGAATCTTTTTCCTCAACGAACAGGCCATCTTTTGTAGGATGTAATCCAGCTTGGCCGGCGTAGGTATTGTTAATAACCGCTACGGAAACTTTCGGATCATCCAGAAAGCGTGGCAATAACGGAGCATCAACTTCTGCTAGCTTCAGATTTTTCGGGTTTTTGATTACATCAACTGTTCTTGGCAACAATCCAACCCCTGGTTTTAATTCAATAAGCCCTATTTTTTGTAGCAGCAATAACGAACGCCCTAAATTAGTTGGATCGTTGGGCAATGCGATTTGTGAGCCGGGTTTTAGTTCATCTAGCGATTTGATTTTGTTGGAGTAACCAGCAATTGGATAGACGAAGGTATTTGCCACGATTGCCAGTTTATAAGAACGATCTGCTATTTGTTTATCCAAGAAAGGTTTATGTTGGAAAGAATTAGCATCGATATCGCCGTTATTAAGAGCTTCATTTGGCAATACGTAATCGTTGAAGATAACAAATTCTACGTTTAGATCATACCTCTTTTTGGCGACTTGTTTTGCAACTTCAGCAAGTTGCTGTTCTAGTCCCGCGATGACGCCTACTTTAATGTGATTCGGGTCATTTTTCTTTCTAAAACCAAATATCACCAATACGATTACCAGTGCCGCAACCACTATAGTTGCCGCAATCTTTATGAGAATGTTCATAATTTATACTCCTCTACCTACTTACATCATTTATAGTGAGATAAAATTGCTATGCATACTTTAAATACTTATTTATTGGTAGATAACTTAACCAGCCAATCTCCTAATAGTTGTATTAAGTATACTAAAACCACTAATAATACTAAGACAATATTCATTATAATAGCATTATAACCGATATATCCATATTGAATACCGATTTGTCCCAATCCGCCGGCACCCACGGCACCTCCCATGGCAGAATAAGCTACGAGAGTAATGAGAATAATGGTCGCAGCATTGACCAGTCCAGGAAACGATTCCGGCAAAAGCACCTTGAGAATGATTTGCGCTGGTGATAATCCCATAGCACGGGAAGCTTCCACCAAACCGAAAGGGATTTCCAGCAAGGCGTTTTCAACCATACGAGCGATAAAAGGGGCAGCACTGATGGTTAATGGAACGATGACAGCTGTAGATCCTATAGATGTTCCGACTATCATTCGCGTAAAGGGAATTATCCATACCAGCATAATGATGAATGGAATGGAACGAAAAATGCTTACCACCGCTGACGTCACGCGATAGATTAGAGGGGTATCAAAAATCTGTCCTGGTCGGCTGATGTACAGCAATACTCCTATAGGCAAGCCGATAACAAAACCGAGAAATCCTGAGACAAATGTCACAGCCAGAGTTTCCCACGTTCCAAACGCTAAGAGCGATATCATTTCCTTAGACATAACCCAATACCTTTACGTTTACTTGATGCTGTTGTAGGTAAGTGATGGCGCTGGCGACGTCATCTTCTGCTCCGTCCATTTCCGTTAAAAGTATACCAAACTTTATTCCTCCTGCATAATCCATACGAGCACTGATGATATTATTGTTCACATTAAAGCGACGTGCGATTTCTGATAACATTGGTATATCTGCAGATTGTTCGGTGAACTCTAATTGCAAAATAGGAATACGGCCGGGGATATTCTCAATATATATGCGTTGCTGATATTCTTGCGGAATATCCAAACACAAGGTTGAGCGCACAAAACCCTGTGCTAGCGCTGTTTTAGGATTAGAAAAAATCTTGCTTACCGGAGCTTGCTCTATAATCATACCGTCGCTGATGAATGCTACTTGATCGCAAATACGCTTCACTACATCCATCTCATGTGTTATGAGTAATATTGTTATGCCTAGACGCTGATTGATATCTTTTAATAACGCCAAAATGGAATTCGTTGTGGCTGGATCCAGTGCGCTAGTGGCTTCATCACAGAGCAATATTTTGGGATTATTGGCTAGAGCACGCGCAATGGCCACACGCTGTTTTTGCCCGCCAGAAAGATTATCAGGATAAACATTTGCTTTATTTTCTAGTCCTACCAATTCCAATAGTTCTTCCACTCGTTGCATAATAGCACTTCTGGAAAGATTTCCCAACTCTAATGGCAACGAAACATTGCCGGTCACAGTACGTGATGAGAGCAGATTAAAATTCTGGAAAATCATTCCTATCTGGCGACGCACGTGTATCATATTACGTTCTGGCAAATCGGTTAAATCAACACCGTCTACAACCACTGATCCAGCAGTAGGGCGCTCTAACAGGTTGACGCAGCGTAATAGAGTGCTTTTTCCAGCGCCGGATGAGCCGATGACTCCATAAATTTTTCCAGTTGGTACGCGCAAACTTACATCTGACAGCGCAGTCACCGTGCTGCTCCCCAACTTAAATTGCTTAGTGATATGATAAAGTTCGATCATGTTTATTTCTGCGATTCCATTCAACTATAGGCATATAAAATAACTATATATTAACGTTTATTTTTAATGCGCTTAATGTGCCTAGATTTTTAGTAAATCAGAAGTTTATTTCTTTTGATGGAGTTCTTGTCCCTTGTCAAAGAATGCAAAAATTTATTTTTATACCATGACCGATATCTGCTACACTCTGCTTTTTCACAATATTTTTAGACGGTCACGGCACTAATATACTCTGACGGAGATGCTAAGTTTATGGAAGGACAAAGCCTGCAATCCACGTGACTTATAGGATTCATTGGTTTTAACTATATATGTCGGAAGTAAATTGAATAATTGATTTCTCATATCCAATACTTACTACGTCCTCGACTAAGAACACAATTTCTAATATACTAAATAACCAAAGTCAATGCCGAGATTGAGAATATTAACGCTCCGCCACTATTAGTCTAAGGCAATACAATGATCTCATCACCAAGGTAGATACTTTGATTGCGGAGTACGCAAAGCTACAAACAGACTTGTCAGAGATCTTAACTATTTTACACGCTATAAAAGGGCTCAATTACGTAGTTAAAATAACGGGGTCTTTAGCGGCTTCAATCTCAGCAATTGTATATGCTTTTCAAAGTGTAAAAGGTTGGTGGACCAAATGATAACCGCATTTTTAACAGGTGGGGTATTCAGGTTTTTACTTCGTTTTATTCCTTCTGTGCCTGAGGTTGTATCCGAGCATCTGATGCAAAAAGAGGTCAATAGAACACGATAGGATGAGGCTTGAAGTTGCAAAAATTGAAAGCAATACCAAATTAAGTATTGAAGAAGTTCCTGTCCAATTAGCCAAAATAAAGTCGCAACAAGTTAAGAGTGGCATCAGATGGATTGAAGAGGTGAACGCTTTGTCCACCCTTTAACCACCTTCTTCTGGATTGTTGTTTATCCTTTATTGGTTTGGTGGAGTGTAAAAGAAGGAATAATAACTGCGGATCCTATATCACTTCTACACCCTTTTACTCAAGACATCATCTCTTGTATTTTGGGGTTTTGGTATACAGATAATATTGTGAAGAAGAAGGTTGGAGGATAATTTAAGCTGACAACATAAGTTGGGTAAAGCTAGTAGCACTGAAAAGGTATTCTGACTCTAGAGATACCGCAGCTCGCATTAAGGCACTTACTCTGTACCCCTCCGAACGGTTCTGCGCTTTTATACCCCCAATTCACACATTTCCTGGCAGCCGATTCCTGTGTTGATTGCAGTTGCGCAACGGATATTTGTTTAGTGGAAAAAGAATCATGTATATATTCGAATACCACTGTGCCATCAGATTTGCTCCCTCCAACCGCTGCGATATTAGGAATCATATAACAACCTTGTAACACCAACAATAAACAACACAGCAGGTACGCCCGATTCATAATTCCACCTTAAATATACTAAAATCAACAATAGATTGTATCTATGTGCATGATTCGCTTTTCCAAGTCAAGGTTTGAATGGGTTTTAGTTATTAATTAGTTAAAAAAGCGCTCGACCATGGTTACAATTCCACTGCCATTGACCGACATAATCAAAAGGTTCGAAGGTCTATGCCTATCTGCCTACAGATGTCCTGCTGGTGTTTGGACGATTGGATACGGACATACGGGTTGTGGTGTCTATGAGGGCATGAGGATATCTATTGAGCAAGATGATGCTCTTTTTATACCAAGACGCAATGAAGTGTTTAAATCAAGCATTGAAAGCTTCTCCTATTCTTGCATCCTCTGGAGAAAACCGTTTATCAGCTGTTGGAGATTTTGTCTTTAATCGTGGTATCAGCAGATACAAATACAGCACATTCAAAAAGAGGATTGATGAGGAAGATTGGTCTAATGCTGCGATTGAATGCAATAGGTGGATCTTTGCAGGAGGAAAGAAATTACAGGGGGCTCATTGTCAGAAGAGAGGTTGAGGCGGAGATGTTATTAAGTCCTAATGCCTAACCCTAGAATAGGTGAGGAAAAATTGTTAAAAAACCATTTAAAATCAACATGTTATGATTTTAATGGTGCACCCGACAGGATTCGAACCTGTGACCTTTGGAATCGGAATCCAACACTCTATCCAGCTGAGCTACGGATGCCTAGGTTTTTGATTTGATTGCATCTTTTGTCAAATAACGGACACTTCATTGTGTCTAATATTATATCACTTTGAAGTATTTGATTCGAAAACACAAGATGAGAATGATAGGGTGTATATTGAATACAGATGGATCATCGTATTTAAAGGGGTATTGCAGATTAACTGCATAACGAAAGGGAGAATGGTTGTTGAATAATTTAGTCCTGTGCCTTTAAAAAGGGATTAAAACGACGTTCCCTCCCTATATTACTATTAGGTCCATGCCCGCAGATAAAAGATATTTGATCGCCAAGCGGGAGTATCTTCGTAGTAATAGAATGTAATAATTGCTGGTGGTTGCCACCGAAAATATCAGTTCTACCAATACTTCCTCTAAATAAGGTATCTCCTAAATGTGCAAAATCATTTTGAGAATTAACGTAAACAACATGGCCAGGAGAATGTCCTGGGCAATGTATTACCTTAAAAATATGGTCGCTGAATGCTACACTATCTCCATCCTGTAACCAACGATCTGATCCAGTATTACGTGCATCCGCACAAACTGACAATAATCGAGCTCGTTCCTCTAATTTTTCCATTAGGGGGGCATCATCTTTATGGGGGCCTATGATTTCTAAAGATAAATCTTCTTTTAATTGAGCAGCTCCTCCTGCGTGGTCAATATGTCCATGAGTAATCCAAATTTGTTTTACACGAAAATTGCGGGACTTAATAATCCCTTTTATGAGATCAATATCGCCGCCAGGATCAATAATAACGGCCTCTAGGCTTTTTTCATCAAAAAGAAATGTACAATTTTGTTTGAAGGGCGTGACTTGCACAATGTGAAAAGACAATTTAGACATAGAGGAGTTCTTCTGTTAATGGATAGTTGGTAAATGATAGAAATATTTCTTATTAGATATTTTTTGCTAGCAGTGAAAATACCATGAAGGACAGTTGTGCGATGAGATTGATGGAATGTATTCACATTTTTTGAATTTAGATCCTTCCATTAGGTGTTGTTAGAAAAGCCTCTCCGCAAGCTTTGGCCAAACTACGAACTCGGAGGATATAGCGTTGGCGTTCTGTTGTGGATATTACACCACGTGCGTCTAAAAGATTAAAGAGATGAGAGGCTTTAATACATTGATCATAAGCAGGAAATACACATAAATGATCTCTATGATGTTGATTAGGAGAGCCTGCTGTTAGGAGAGCGAGACATTCTTTCTCAGAATCAATAAAATGATTATGCAAGGATTCTGTATTGGCGTATTCAAAGTTATAGCGGGAATATTCTTGTTCGGATTGAGAAAAAATATCGCCATAAAGAACTTTTTCCCCTGCTGCATTATTAAAGATAATATCATAGACACTATTAACGTTTTGAACATACATGGCAAGGCGCTCGAGACCATAAGTAATTTCTCCAGAAACAGGAGAGCATTCTATACCACATATTTGTTGAAAATATGTGAACTGAGATATTTCCATCCCGTCGCACCAACATTCCCAGCCCAATCCCCATGCTCCTAGAGTGGGGCTTTCCCAATTATCTTCCACAAAGCGTATATCATGAATCAGTGGATCTATGCCAATTTCTTTGAGAGATTCAATGTAAAGATCTTGTAGATTCAAAAGGTTGGGTTTGATAATGACCTGAAACTGATAATAGTGTTGCAAACGATTCGGATTTTGAGCATAGCGTCCATCCGATGGTCTGCGCGATGGTTGTACATAAGCTGCTTTCCATGGGCGTGGACCAAGAGATCGCAAGGTGGTTGATGGGTGAAATGTCCCCGCGCCAACTTCCATGTCATAAGGTTGCAAAATCGTACACCCTTGTTTTGACCAGTATTCCATCAAAATAAAGACAATTTTTTGAAAGGAAAGAAGACCTTTGCTATTACGAGCTGGCACCATAATTAGTGAGCACCTTTCATTTAAAGCAGTTTCATCGTAATACAATTGTGGCTATTTTATTCGTCAATAGGTAACCTCCATTTACAGCATGACTATATCGAATATTTTATCTATATGTAGAAGAATAATTCTTTATAACAAGTAAAGGATATTATACTTTGAATCGTTTTAAGGTAGATTTTCCGTTAATTAGATTATTTACTAAGTCTGAATAGGTTTGTCCAGTTGGTTCGTGTAGGAAAATAGGAGAACGCATGATTAATTTCCCGCGCATTCCCTTGATGCCTGTTACCAAAATGCGGATAGCACATTCTCCTATCCTCGGATGCAAGGGGGTGATTTCTAAAGCGCCAATGCGTCTTGCACAAGCATTAATAATTGTTGCGAGTGATTGAGGTCGTGCAATCAGAGATAATTGTCCAGTAGATCTCATGATAGCACAAGCAGTGCGAATCCATTTTTCAAAGGAATCTTCCAACATTACATGTGCTTCTTCTTTGACTTTATCGGGGGTAAAGCTTCCAATTCTCTCATTAAAAGGTGGATTCATAATAACGTGATCGTAGAAATTATTTTGTAATCCAGCTAGAGTGCGTTCTTTCCCGGACAATGTAACATCTGCTTCCATGAGAGAGATACGCTGAGACATGTGTGAGTTGAATGGTAATGCCAATGTCTTGCGTGCAAAATTTGCCATTAAGTGGGATCGTTCAACCAATAGGACTTGTGCATTACTTAATCTTGAAGCAACCGCAAGTCCTGCCGCCCCAGCTCCGGCTCCAAGATCCGCTAAATGAAAAGGGCCTTGTGCATTCACCAATGACGCCAAAATCATTGCATCCATTCCTGAGCGATGTCCCTGTGTCAAGGGTTGCACTAAATAGAATTTTCCTTGATGGAAAGAGTCTATTGTTTCTTTAAGCATTTTTTTCTTCATTGATATCGTTATACGTGATGTTATAGAAAGATGGCGAAAAACATTTTTTCAAAAATAGTTTGTTATTTGATATGTACCTTTCTGGTTTGAATTATATCATATTTATGGAATGTATAGTGATGACTATTGGCTATGATGATTGTTTAAAGGAAAAGAGAGGATAAGTAATTTTTTATGAAAATGCTCGAAGATCTAACTGTCAAGGATATGAACAAAGTAAATGCGCTTATTTTAGAAAGGATTTATTCAAATGTTGGGATGATTCCAGATATAGCTCAGTATCTTATGTTAGCAGGGGGGAAAAAATTGCGTCCCATGTTGACATTGGCAACATCTTCGATGCTTAAATATTACGGAAATAATCATATATTATTGGCATCTGCTATTGAATTCATTCATATGGCAACACTTTTGCATGATGATGTGGTGGATGATAGTCAATTGCGAAGGGGAAAAGTAGCGGCACGTTTGATTTGGGGAAATCAGGCGAGCGTTCTTGTTGGAGACTTTTTATTGAGTCAGGCATTTCGTATGGTGATAGAAACAGAATCGAAGAAAGCTCTTGAATCATTATCATTGGTGGCCTGCACTCTTGCAGAAGGAGAATTGCGGCAATTATCCATTTCTAAAAATCTCTATATTACCAAGGAGGATTATCTTCACGTTATACAGTCAAAAACAGCAGTATTATTCGTTGCAGCATTGGAAATAGCAGCCTTAATTGCAGGAGCAGAAGATTCTATTCGATGTTCGCTTAAATCATACGGAATGAATCTTGGTATTGCTTTTCAACTTATTGATGATGTTCTGGACTATAGGGGAAATGTCATTGAAATGGGCAAAAATATTGGAGATGATTTTCGTAATGGAAAGGTTACTTTGCCAGTGATATTGGCATTCCAAAGAGGAGAAAATCAAGAAAAGGATTTTTGGATCTCTACTATTGGTGCGGGACAAATTAGCGCAGATAATCTAGAGAAAGCTCGTATTCTCATACATGATAGCAATGCATTATCAGATACAGAATCTCTAGCGTATTACTATGGTCAACAAGCTAAAGATGCTCTTCAAAACTTACCAGAAAGTATTTGGAAGAAATCTTTTATGGAGGTTGTTGATTTTTGTGTTGGGCGTATTAGTTAGATAAAATGGTGGATATCAATCTTCCAAAGAAGATGAGCACAAGTACTTCACTTGTTATGTATAAGGAAATCAGTTATTTAATAGTCTTTGTTAAATAGAAGAAGGATTTTTATGAATATTTATCGTAAGAATTTTCTGTTTTACAATAGAATATCTATCTGATATGCAAGTAATGGATTACTTTCCTTTCGTTTCTTCACGGTATACAATGAATTCAATGAGAGTATAAAGAACATCTACAAAACATCCAAAAATTCTAGGGAAATTGTTAATTTTTTAAAAAAGAGAATACGCAACAGTATTAGTTATGATTTTTAAAATTTCTACGAATCAATATTCAAGTTTCACTTGATTTTGATAGAGTGATGGAGGATATGTGATCCTTGTCCTATCTAAGGGGTCTTATTCTAAAAGATGCGGGAAATCTTGGAAAATTGCTAGGATTGGGTTATATATTATATAAAAAACAAGATACTAATCATTTTTGAATGAGGTTCTATTTGTCTATTTTTGAGATCATGTTAGATAATGTGGATATAAATTTGTTATTTTTTCGACGAGTAATTTGAGATCTATAGTGAGTAGAGACATACAAAAAATCCATTTTAGTGCATCCTCTGCTGTAAGGGCGCAGGAAGCATATAATCAGTTTGTTGATATTCACGGAAATAGTTCTCCAGAAGAAGCAGATGTTATAGTAGTATTAGGGGGAGATGGATTTATGCTCCGGAGCCTGCATGGCTCCACAAGACATGGAAAACCTTTGTATGGCGTGAACTGTGGTTCCGTTGGCTTTCTCATGAATGAATATCGGATTGAAGGTCTCAAAGAGCGTCTTTCTATTGCTGAAGAGCATATCTTCCATCCATTAAAGCTAGATATTTTTGAGAGCGATACTGTCATGGTAAGCAATTTTATTGCTGTTAATGACGTTTCTATCCTTCGCATGACACCTCAAGCAGCAAAATTAAAAGTTATGATTGATAATCAAGTGCGATTACATGAGCTTGTTTGTGATGGATTGATTGTTGCTACTCCAGTGGGTTCGTCAGCCTATAATTTTTCTGCACATGGGCCCATATTACCTTTGGATTCTCCTCTTTTAGCGCTGACACCGGTTAGCCCTGCTAGACCGCGTCGTTGGCGTGGTGCTCTTCTTCCCAATAATGTGTTGGTAGAAGTACAGATTTTAGAACATGAAGATCGTCCTGTGATTGTTGCGGCTGATTTTCTTAAGATTGAATCTAAAACTATGTCACGGATTCAAATATCTCAGTTATCTAGCGTAACCATGCGAATCTTATCAGATACCAATAGATCTTGGTCAGATCGGATTCTCGCCGAACAATTCCCTTTTGACAGTTAATGATTGAGTTATTTATGTAGGGCAAGTGCTGCTTTCATAAAATCATCTAGATTTCCATCGAGAACATCCGAAGGTGACGGTTTTTCTATATTTGTGCGTAGATCCTTGACCATTTGGTATGGTTGTAAGACATAGGAACGAATTTGTCTTCCCCAACCAATTTCTGTTTTAGAAGATTCTCCGATATTGACCGCCTCTTCACGTTTCTTTATTTCTAGTTCATAAAGTTTAGCTCGCAACATATTCCAAGCTTGGGCTTTGTTTTTGTGTTGCGAGCGTTCTTGTTGGCATTGAACGACGATATTGGTTGGAATGTGCGTAATGCGGACAGCTGAATCTGTTGTATTGACATGTTGTCCACCGGCTCCTGAAGCTCTGTAGGTATCAATTCGACAATCACTTTCGTTTATCTCTATTTCAATTGATTCGTCTACAACTGGATATATCCAAACCGAAGAAAAGGAAGTGTGGCGTCGAGAATTGCTATCATAAGGAGATATTCTCACAAGTCTATGAACGCCTGCTTCTGTTTTGAGCCATCCATAAGCATTATGCCCCTTAATTAATAAAGTCGCTGATTTGATGCCGGCTTCTTCTCCATCATGTAATTCAAGGAGTTCTGTTTTGAAATTTCTCCTTTCAGACCATCTGATATACATTCGTAACAGCATATTTGCCCAATCTTGGCTTTCTGTCCCTCCTGCTCCAGCATGTATTTCAAGATAAGTATCATTAGAATCGGCTTCTCCAGAAAGGAGGCTTTCAAATTGTCTGTATTCAGTATCTAGATTGAGGCGATCTAAAGTTTCTAGTGCTTCTTGAAAGGTAGATAAATCATCCTCTTCTACTGCTAGCTCTAGGAGTGTTATATTGTCATAAAGTCGATTTTGGAGTTCTTGTATTGAAGAAATCGCATCATCTAGATGTTGGCGTTCACGCATTAACATCTTGGCTTCTTCTGCATTGTTCCATAAGTTGGGGTTTTCGGCTTTATCGTTCAGAGCATGTAAACGCTTTAGGGCATTGTCCCAGTCAAAGAGACCTCCTCAGCAGTTGAATAGCCTGCTTTATTTCATTGATGATATTTTGAGTTTCATTGTTGAGTGAAGGCATGTTTTCAGTCTCTGTTTTAGACAATAAGTCGCTATTCAATATTTGAATCTATCATGTATAATTTTATGGTGGGGTATTAATATAGTCCTCCAGCACCAGAATTTATTGCTTGATCGGCCTGTGGGGATCTTCTGAGGATCTCTTTAGAAGAAGCATTACTATTCTGTTCATCAATGACAGTATAGCTCTCTGCTGGGCCTGTACCAGGCTTGAACGATTCAATAATCGTATTACGATCCCCCTTACGAGATAGCATTCCTGTCCACTTGTTTATAGGAATAAGTTTCATTCCCTGTGGAATGACAAAATGAGAAGGAGGTGTATCTTTGAGTGCTTTTTGCATAAAAGAATTAAAAATAGGTGAAGCAAGAGTACTTCCGGTCGCATTTAAAGGGGATGGAGCGTCATAACCGATATAAACACCAGCTATGAGGGTAGGGGTATATCCTATAAACCAAGCATCTCTATAACTGTTAGTTGTACCGCTTTTTCCAGCGACAGGTCGATTCAGTTTTACTCTGCCGATAGCGGTCCCATTTTTAATCACTCCTTCTAACATAGAATTAATTTGATAGGCGGTCATGGGATCTAATACCTGCTCGCGATTATCGATTATCTCAGGTTCGTCTTGTCCTTTCCAATTGTCATAATTACAATCATCACAAATACGTTTTTCTTGATTGAAGATGGTTTTGCCAAATCTATTCTGGATACGATCAATAAATGATGGTTGAATTTGTTTTCCCCCATTAGCAAACACAGAATAAGCCGAAATCATTCGCAGAACAGTGGTTTCTCCCGATCCTAAAGACATTGCCAAAACAGGGAGCATTTTATCGTAAATGCCAAAATTTTCAGCATAGTCAGCTACAACACTCATGCCCATGTTATGTGCGAGGCGTACCGTCATAAGATTGCGAGATTTTTCAAGTCCAAAACGCAATGTAGATGGTCCAGAGAATGTTTTGCTATAATTTTCGGGTTTCCAAACCTTTCCTCCGGTAACGATTTCAATTGGTGCATCCATAATTACTGAGGCAGGTGTATAACCACTGTCTAGTGCGGCTGCGTAGACAATTGGTTTAAAACAAGAGCCTGGTTGGCGCATTGCCTGAGTAGCTCGATTAAACTCTGATTGTGAATAGGAAAATCCCCCTATTGTTGCAAGAACGCGACCAGTGCGAGGATCCATCGCGATGAATCCTCCCTGTACTTTAGGAATTTGACGCAATCTCCATCCTTCGCCGACATTTTCCACATAAATGACATCTCCAGGAGATAGAATGTGGTTAGGTTCTTGTTCAGACATCCGGTGTCCTGGCAAAGAATTATAAGCCCATCGCATTGAATCTGCTTCAATGAAACTTTTCTTGCGATCAGGTATAATGTTACCGCTGTCATTAACAGTTGGACGAATCCCTATGGTTATGCGGGAGGGAGAAACTTCTAAAACAACAGCAATATTCCATTCAGGAACGTCATGAAGGGTGGGAATAGAAGCTAAAGATTTTCCCCATTCTTTTAGCAAGCTTATACGTGTTATAGGGCCGCGAAAACCACCATGCTGGTCGTAATTGACTAATCCTTCTTGAAGAGCTTTTCTCGCATAGGACTGCAGTTTTGGATCAAGAGATGTGCGTACGGATAAACCATCTTCATAGAGCGCTTTTTCCCCATAATTATCAATAAGTTGACGTCGTACTTCTTCAGCGAAATACTCGTTCCCAAACAAATTTAATCTGTTCTGCTTGTTTTTTACATTGAGGGGTTTCTTCTTGGCGTTGGCAGCTTGTTGAACGGATATATAGCCATTTTCCGCCATCCGATCAATAACCCAATTGCGACGGGAAATTGCTGCTGCCGTTTTACGAAAGGGATTATAGTTACTTGGGCCTTTGAGAAGGGCTGCTAGATAGGCAGCTTCTTCAATTGTTAATTCACTCACTGACTTATCAAAGTAGGTTAAGGCGGCACTTGCTACCCCATAAGAATTAAATCCAAAAAAAACCTCATTGAGATAGAACTCCAAGATTTTTTCTTTGCTATAAGTCTTTTCAAGGCGGAAGGCAAGAATGATTTCCTTAATTTTACGATCCATGGTTTGATTGGAGCTTAGGAGGAAATTCTTTGCGACTTGTTGCGTTATAGTCGAAGCTCCTTCTGGGCGCCGCCCATAACCAATATTCTTTATATTATGGAGAAAAGCACGCATAATACCGAAGATATCAACCCCTGAATGGTGGTAAAAGTTTTTGTCTTCAGCGGAAACAAATGCATGTTTAACATGAACTGGTATTGTCTCAATAAACAAAAAAAATCGATTTTCTCTTGCGTATTCTGCAACCAAAGACCCATCTCCTGCATGAATTCTAGTTGTTATAGGAGGAGAATAAGAATTGAATGCGGCATAATCAGGAAGATTTTGAGAAATCTTGGCGATGTAAATACTGGCGCCTAATATGGCTCCTAAGATCGAATATGTAGCAAATCCGAAAAAATATCCAATTAATCTAACTATACGAGAATACACCAGAAACTCTCCGATTTTGATAAAAAGTTGTTAAACTTTTGAAGTAAAATCAAAAGCTAAGGGCATTCCAAAATCAAACTAGCTATGTCTAATAAATCCTTGACTCTTAAGACAAGTTTCTTATGCTTTATTTTCAAGGAAAACGCAAGCTTTTCCTGCAAAGAAGATGGTCTGAAATTATGTTTTGTGCATGGTATAGATGTAAATATCCCTTCTAAAAATTTCATTCTATGTTATAAACACAACTTTATATTAAATAACCCTATCATTATGTGTTTTAAACATAATTTTGTATTAAATTATCTATAATTAAGACAAAGTAGGTTATGGATATGTAACTCGACATATCTTCCCTCTTGCCATATTGATATATAAAAATTACTAGTAAATAGTTATCATGTTCTTTGTGGTTGGATTGGTTAGTGGTTTTGTCATTGTTGAAAAAGTGAGGTTTTGTATTTGATCATGATACGGAACGATTTTTTTAGTTATTGTTTTGTTTTCGGGTTTTCCTTCCAGCTATTTTTAATATAGAGGATAAGGATAGTTTTCGTTGGATTCTTCCATTAGGAAGGTCTTTGGATATATTTATAAGTTAGTTTGACTCATGTCGCATGAAAGTTTTTTGAGTGAAGAGAGAGATGTCTCGTATTTTATGCTAAGTGCGCATTTGAGACCAATTATCTTTGTCATCAAGTGCTACCGATCGTATATTTTTTAGATTATTTATTGATATAGATATTGTCGATTGGGTGCCGAGGAGAGAGAAATAATGGCCAATAAGATGCTTATTGATGCCTCGCATGTTGAAGAAACACGCGTCGTTGTACTGAGAGATAATCGTGTAGAGGAGCTTGATTTTGAATCAGAACACAAGAAACAGATAAAAGGAAATATTTATCTAGCGAAGGTTACACATGTTGAGCCTTCTTTACAAGCTGCTTTTGTAGATTATGGAGAAAATCGTCATGGATTTCTTCCTTTTTCCGAAATTCATCCTGATTATTATCAAATACCATTTTCGGATCGACAGATAGCATTAAAAACTGCAACTGTTGTGCAAACGAATGATGATGTTGGAGGAGATGATTGTATTAAATCTATTGAATTGAATAATGCAATAGAATCCCAAAATGATATCGCGATTAAGGGGTCGATTGGAAATGAAAAAGAGGAAGGGGAAGGTTTGAACGATGATGCTTCTTCTGATTCGAATGATATGGCGGAGGATTCCCCAAGTAATATATCAACGAAATTGCGAAGACAGTATTGTATTCAAGAAGTTATTAAAAACCGTCAAATTATATTAATTCAAGTCGTTAAAGAAGAACGTAGAAACAAAGGGGCGGCAGTTACAACATATCTTTCTCTAGCTGGTCGTTATTCTGTGTTGATGCCCAATACATCTCGAGGAGAGAGTGTTTCTAGAAAAATAACGAATCCTATTGATCGACAGAATCTCAAAGACATTGCTCGTGGACTTGAAGTGCCTCCTGGCATGGGGGTAATTCTACGTACAGCTGGTGCAGCGCGTACGAAAATCGAAATAAAACGTGACTTTGAATATCTTATGCGTCTTTGGGATAGTGTGCGGGAACTAGCTCTCAATTCAGTTGCTCCTCATTTGGTGTATGAAGAAGGAAATTTAATTAAGAGATCAATTCGCGATCTTTGTGGGAAGGATATAACAGAAATTGTTGTATCCGGAGAGAAAGGATACCGTGAAGCGAAAGATTTTATGAAGCTCTTGATGCCTAGTTATGCTAAGATAGTTCAGCCCTATCGTGAGGTGCATCCAATTTTTTTCCGTTCTGGAATTGAGGCACAGTTGGCTTGTCTGCATCACACAGAAGTTACACTTCCATCTAAGGGTTATATTATAATTAATCAGACGGAAGCACTCGTCGCTATAGATGTTAACTCAGGTCGTTCAACACGAGAACACAGTATTGAGAATACTGCTCTTCAAACTAATTTAGAAGCTTCTGAAGAAATTGCACGACAGTTACGTCTTCGTGATTTGGCGGGTTTAGTGGTTGTTGATTTCATTGATATGGAAGAAAAAAGAAACAATCGTTCTGTAGAAAAGAAACTTAAGGATAGTTTAAAAAAGGATCGAGCACGCGTTCAGGTGGGATCCATATCTCACTTTGGTCTTTTAGAGATGTCACGACAACGTATTCGATCTTCGGTTTTAGAAAGTACTACGCAAACATGTGGTCATTGTGGGGGAGCAGGATATGTTCGGTCTCAATCTTCATTGTCGTTAAGCGTGTTACGGAGCATAGAAGAGTATTTATTGCAATGCACAACGCACAATATTATTGTTCATACGAATTCAGAGGTTGTTTTATATTTACTCAATCAGAAGCGCGCTACAATTATTGAATATGAGAAAAGATTTGGTATTCTTATTAGCATAGTCATCGGTTTGAGTTTAGGAGATAAGATTTTTCAGATTGAAAAAGGATCTCCTGTTCAGTCCCCATTAACAATTGGGAGTATAATTGGTTCTACAGAGTTTAAAGAAAAAGAAAAGTCTCTTGCACGAGATAGTCGTAGCGTTGGATATGATCAACAGAATCATAACATCCCATCATCAGATTCGGATGCAATTTTAGCAGGAGATGCTGCATATTTTGCACAAGACATGCAGGATGATTATAATGAAGATGAAAATTATATTGCAAATGCTGTCGATGGAGATAACCAGTCAGTATCAGGAGATGTTTTAGAAGGAGCTGCTGTCGCTAGCAGAAGGAGACGAAGACGGCGTAATAGGCGTAGACGTCCAGTCGAGGAAAGGTGCGAAGTTTCTGCTTCTGATGTTTTGGGTCCTGTAAAAAATATTGTCGATGATTCATTGACAAATCAAGATATGGGATCTTTTGATGCTCGGAATGATAAATTATCGCCAGATAATTCTGAAAATATTCCCGTCATTCCTGATATAATGCAAGATTATCCAGAAATTATTCCTGAAAAAGATAATTATACTAAGGAACCTCAGACGGTTAGGAGGTTGAGTTGGTGGAAACGTCGTAAGGAATAGAAATATTTATGTATTTTTGATCCAATAATTTTTATCATATATTTAAAACAAGGGGCATGAATATTCATGCTTTGGTATGTATTTGCATGGAATTCTGCGTGCAAAGAGGCCTTGTTATTGGATAGGATTATGGAAATATCCTAATGGTATGTGATGTGAGGGTGAAGTAAGATGAAATGACATAGGCTTGATTAGATATAGCAAGGTCAAGATTTCTCTTAGATAGAGATAATCCAAATCCAAGGGTGAAGAAGAAGATAGTCCTTATATCAGAATATAAGGATAATTGTGCTTCGATTTATCATTCAAGTATTAATTTGATGATTATTCAATTGGATCCGGATAGCATATTGATGATTAATTTCATGTTTCATGTTTCATGTTTCATGGATTAACCAGTCTGTCTTATGTATTTATACATGATGAAAGGCTATTTTTCCAGATTGAAAATATTTCTAGAGATTCAGTCTTGCGATATTTTCAAAACCAATGTTTTGAAAGAATACAAAGATTCTAAAGCTTCTAGAGGGGTCATCTCATCAACATTGAGTTGTTTGATTTTTTCAAGAAACAAGTCTTTTTCAGGGATATTTTTCTTTATTTCTTCTGTTGGAAGTATTGATATTGGGCAGGATTTTTCTGCTTTATCTTGGTTTTTATGATATATTTTACCGAATTTTTGTAAGACATCGTATGCCCGAGAAATCACTGAAGATGGTAATCCGGCTAATTTTGCTACTTGTATTCCGTATGAGTGATCAGCGATACCTGGTATAATTTTATGAAGGAAAATGATTCCTTCACTGTATTCGCTTACCTGCAATGTAACATTATGAAATCTCGGTAAACTGCTAGATAAGTCTGTCAATTCATGAAAATGTGTTGCGATTAATCCGCGACAACGATTGATTTCGTGTAAATGCTCAACCGTTGCCCACGCAATAGAAAGACCATCTAGGGTAGAAGTTCCTCGTCCAATTTCATCTAGAATAATGAATGATCGGTTGGTTGCTTGATTTAAAATTGCTGCTGTTTCGATCATTTCTATCATGAAAGTAGAGCGCCCACTAGCTAAATTATCAGCGGATCCGACGCGTGAAAATATTTTATCTACAATTCCAAGATGAGCAAAAGATGCGGGAACATAAGATCCCATTTGCGCCATAATTACAATAAGAGCATTCTGACGTAAGAATGTAGATTTTCCTCCCATATTAGGACCTGTTAGAAGCCAGAGATTACCAATACTTTCATTATGAGGGCAAGATAGATCACAATCATTGGCTATAAAAGGTTTGGATAGTTTCTGCTTCAACGTTTTTTCTACAACAGGATGACGTCCATCCTTGACAATAAATTTTGTTGAATCATCGATAATGGGGCGACAATAATTTTGTTGTTTAGCCAATGTTGCCAGAGCAGTGGATACATCAATTATAGAAATTGCCTGTGATGCATAGTTTAGTGATTCTGAATTATCTATTATGTTTTGGGAGAGTGTATCAAAAGCTTCTAATTCAATTGACAACGCTTTGTTTGTAGCATTTGTAATGCGGTTTTCCAAATCAATCAATTCTAGAGTAGAAAAACGCATAACATTTGCCATAGTTTGGCGATGTATAAAACGATCTTTGGATTCCGGATTGTTGATCAATATACTAGAGTTATTTGAATTTACTTCAAGGAAATATCCTAGGTGATTGTTGTGCTTGATTTTAATTTGTTTGATTTTTGTTTCTTCTGCGTATTTTAATTGTAGGGATGCAATAATACGCTTAGATTGATCACGCAGCAATCGTGTTTCATCTAAATTAAGATCGGCTCCATCGCGTATAAATCCTCCGTCGCGTTTTAAAATTGGTAATTCATCAGCTAACATAGAAGAGAGTGTTTCTTCAAGAGACTTGGGTAGTTTTTTCAATTTATCGATTGCTTCGCATAATTCTTCTGGTGCCGTATTTGTCGATATAATATTGAAGATTTCTATTCCAGAACGTATTCCGTCACGAATAATGGCAATGTCTCTAGGTTCTCCACGATCCATTTTTAGACGGGAAAGAGCCCTAGTTATATCAGGCATAGATTTTAATTCTTTTTTGATCGGTTCAATCAATTCTGGATTATTAAGAAAGAAATCAATTGAATCAAGACGGAGATTGATATGTTGAGGGTGAGTTAAAGGCGATGAGATTCTTTCGACAAAAAGCCGTCCTCCACTGCCGGTTATGGTATAGTCAATAGTTTTTAAGAGAGATCCTTCACGAGATCCTGATAATGTATGCAGAAGCTCCAAATTAGTGCGAGCAGCTGATTCAATAAATAGTGTTGATTCGATGTTTTCTCGTTCGGGTTTTCCGATAGTTGGCTTCTCTGACTGTTGTGTTTTTTTGATATAGGAAATCACTGCAGCAGCAGCAGTTTTTTCGGCTCGGGAGAAAGAGCCAAAGGTATCCATAGTTTTGATGCCATAGTAATCGACAATACGGCTTTCAGCAACAGCACTGTCAAAGAAGACACATGGTTGTGGTACAGCTAAATTGCTTAATATTGAAAAAAGTGATTTATGCTCAGGATGTAATAGTTCTGTTTCCGAAAAGATAACTTCTCGTGGATCAATGCGCATGATGTCTGAAAGTAACCTAATATGATTTGATGTAGATATTTTAAAAATTCCGGTCGAAATATCAATCCAAGAAATTGCCCACTCTGTTCGAATACGGGCTATTGCCATAAGATAATTAGAATCTTTAGGGGATAGAAAGTGATCTTCTGTGACTGTTCCTGGTGTTACGAGGCGAACCACATTGCGACGAACCAATGATTTTTTTCCACGTTTTTTTGCTTCTACAGGAGATTCAGTTTGCTCACATATGGAAACCCGATGGCCTAATTTGATCAGTTTTTGAATGTAGTTATCTGCGGTATGTGCAGGTACTCCACACATAGGAACATCTTTTCCTCGTTTTGTTAAGGTGATTCCAAGGATACGAGAAGCTTCGAGGGCGTCGTCAAAAAATAATTCATAGAAATCTCCCATTCTATAAAATAGCAAGCTATCAGGATTGATAGACTTTATCTCAATATATTGACGAATCATGGGAGTGGTTGGATTTTGTATTTGTCCTTCTTTTGGTTGTTTAGGGCATGGTTCTTGTGGTAAATCAAATTCTTTCGGCATGCCTTATAATTTCCTTGTTTTTGGTACAATGAGAGCAGAAATTTATAGTTGGCAATGTTTAACTAATATCTACGAAGATTAACAGCATATATGCCTTAATGTACACTAAGATTCAGAGTGTTTTTTAATAGCTATTATCTAGATTCTTTTTTTTATATGACGTAATAAATTCATTATATATAAGTATACACGATCCAACAGAGATAAGAAAATCTGCAAGATTAAAAATCGCAAAATACCATGTTTTGGTGTGTAACATTATATAATCAATTACGTGTCCACGCAGACAATGGTCTATTAAATTTCCTAAAGCTCCAGAAATAATGAGAATATATCCTATATCAATGATAAGATTACTTTTTGGATTGTTTTTCCACATCAACAATATCAAAGATATGATTAAAATACGAATACTGATAATGAACAAAGGTGATATGTGTGAGAGCAATGAGAAAGAAATGCCTGTGTTATGAGTGAGATATAAGGAAAAGAAAGGAAAAACCTGAACGGATTGATGGAAAATCAGGTGAGATTCCACAGCAATTTTGATTGATTGATCTAGCATTAAGAAAAAAATGATTGTGGACAACGTTACAATATAGCGATTGGAAACCATCCGTAAAACCTCTTAGATATATTTTATTAAATAATTGATCAAACGTTGCGGTATCTAATACAATATGTATGACCTGTATGACAAATATTCGCTTTGAAAGACAATACTTTCTATCAGCATACAATGCTGATGATGAAGAGAGATAACTTAACTATTATTCCATTATTCTACAAAAAAATGAAATCAGATCATTGTTTTAATAAAGAGTAAATACCTTAATTTCCCTCAAGGAATAAATAGATATTTATATCTATGTCAGAGAATTGACTGCAGCTAGATTGCTGGAGAGGTTTGTGTTTACTATGATCTTCTTCCTTCCTTAAGTTTGAGGGCTTAGTGTTTTTGAGGAGTGGATATATAGTAAGTCTATATTCAGCACCAAGTTATGTTGATATTATCATCCTTCGGATTTAGACATAGCATTATCAACAAGATTGAGGCGTTCCTTTAGATTTTTCCCAGATTTGAAAAAAGGAATCCATTTTTCTTTAATGGATATGACTTCTCTAGTATGAGGTGATCTGCCTAATCTGGCAGGACGCTTTCTCACAGAAAAAATACCAAATCCGCGTATCTCAACGCGTTTTCCCATTGCAAGTGCAAGGGTCATTTCTTCTAATAAAGTATTAACCATTTTTACAATATCTTTATGACTTATATGCGGATTTCTTTTTGCAATTGAATCTATCAAAGAAGATTTGATCATCATGTCTCTCCTGTTTTACATTACTGTTAGAAATGCCTTAATAATGGATTATTGCCATATTGCTAACGGGCCATTGTAGTTTACCTGTTTCATCATAGGTATTTTAGTTTCAAGGGTCGTTATAAGAGTTTCGAAAACAGAATTCCAATAAGACTCGGGAGCGTTCCAATCTTTGATCAACTTAATATTTTTATCCACTCCCAATGAATATAGATTATTCAAAATTTCCTCTTCTCCTCCTATTATATCAATAAGTCCAAGTTCCTTAGCCTTTTTCCCACTCCAAATGCTTCCATCAGACAAAAGGAGTGTCTTCTCATATGGAATATGGCGACTATCAGAAACGATTTTAACGAACCAATGATAGTAGTCAGATACTAGATTTTGAAGCATTGGTAACGACTCTTTTGGTATGGATCGATACTGGGAAGGCTCACCTTTCATCGGAGATGATTTAATTGCTTCAAATGATACGCCTATCTTATCTGAAAGATTCTTAGCTTGCATATACGGAAGAATCACCCCAATAGAGCCAACTTGAGAGCTATGAGATGCTACGATAGTATTACTAGCGCATGCAACCATATAAGCCCCAGATGCTGCCATTGAGTGAATATCAGCTATGACTGGTTTTTGTTTTTTGAATGCCTGAAGGGCACGAAAGACGGACTCTGCTCCATAAACGGTTCCTCCTGGAGAAGAGAGTGTGACGATAAGAGCTTTTGCGGTATCATCTCTTTTAATTCTCTCAATACGTTCAATTAACTTGGGATTATCATCTATAACTCCAGCTATTGTTATTCGCGCTATATGAGGGCGTTTATCTTTAAATATAGAGCCCCAAAATAAATTAATTGCCCCGAATGCTATGATCAAAAGAACAACATGTTTAAATTTTATCTTTTTCAAAATATTGGTGTTAATTGTGGTCATATTAAAAATCTCTCAGATTATATTGCAGCATGCTGCTTTAGGGCATTATATCAAAAGACATGTTAAATTTCTATTTTTGGTGTACATTAATATAGAAAATTATTCTACCGTAATTTTGAAATAAAAATGATTATTTTACAAGCTCAGGATGATTCAGAATACTATAAGGGAAACCACTTAATTAGGAGCGATATTCTTTATGAACAGTGTGAATCAATCAAGAAGAAGAAAAAATGCATTACAAAGAAAACGAGCCTATAGACACTCAAGGTCTATATGGTATTTGAAAATAATTTTGCCTATTACTGCTATAATTCTTTTGTCTTGGATTTTACTTTTTTCGTGGTTGCGTATCCGGTCTTTATCTACGGTTCCGACAGATTTTTTGCAGGATAATCTTGGACACATGATTATGCGAAAGGTAGTTATTTCAGATTATGATCATAATAGCATAAAATATTTCCTTTCCGCGGAATCCGCGCAATCTGAAATAGGTAATCAAAATATTTTTTTGAAAGATTTCATATTTACAATGCCGACACATGGATTCGGTTCTATACGTATAGTTGCGCATTCTGCTAACTTGAGTCCGGGAAGAAGGATTCTTAATATAGAGCAACCTTTTAGAGTGACAATTCAAGATAACACTCAAGAAAATTTTAAAGATGCTTCTATAGATATGGAAAAATCAACCGTGAGAAGTTTATATTCCGGTGTCGTTACAAATCCTTCTCTTGTAATTTCTGCGCAGTCTTCTAAAATAAGCTTGAATGATCAGATCATGGTATTTTCGGGTAGGGTATCGGTAAAGATAAAACCTGCAGTATTGCAGAGAAAAGATCAGTGATACATAGGTGTATTTTTTGATATTCAGTGAGTGGTTTGTTTGCAAAAGCTTTATACATTTCTATTAACGATATCGCTTATATCGATATGGTTTTTTCCTTCTCTATCAGAGACTTCTTCCCTTAAAGGTTTTAGAGTATTAGGAAATAGCGAGATTCAGATTAATAGTGATGTTTTAGAAATAAGAAATGCAGTTAAAAAGGCATTTTTTTTTGGAAATGTAGTAGTGATTCAAGGGAAAAATACTATAATTTCTGATGAAATGGTTGTCTTTTACAATAATACAGGTTATCCCTCTGGCGGTAAGGTTGATCGTATAAACATGAATAAGAACGTTTTTGTACAATCGGAAGATATTCAAGCTACAGCGAGCAGTGGTTTTGTTGATTTTCAAAAAAGAATCTTTGTTCTTCAAGGAGAAAGAGTCATAGTTAAGGAAGGGTCTAGCATTTTGTTGGGATGTAAATTAATTGCAAACCTTGATACGGGAAATACTACTGTCATTGGTTGTGGTGGCCCTGTTAAAGCTTTAGTTGATTATAATCATAAACCATGAAAATATTATCTCTTTGGAACGGTTTGTGGGCTGATTCATTTGGAAAGAAAAAGGATTCACAAATAAGTAAGCAAGAAGATCTTTTGTCTGTTCGCTCTCTAACAAAAAAATACAATTCCAAATATGTGGTAAAAGATGTTGATCTAGATGTTAGGTCTGGTGAAATTGTGGGGTTGCTTGGTCCAAATGGAGCAGGAAAAACTACCTGTTTTTATATGATAACAGGATTGATCCCTCCAGATAGTGGCTCCATTATGCTGGATGGCAATAATGTAACAAAAATGCCCATGTACATGCGTGCTCGTCTAGGCATTGGTTATTTGCCACAAGAAGCATCGATTTTTCGTGGATTAACTGTAGAAGGCAATATTCTTGCGGTATTAGAGATATATGAAAAAGACAAAAAAAAGCGTTATGAACGGTTGAATATTCTTCTGGAAGAATTTAAAATTTCCGACTTGCGTCATGTATTAGCGCCATTATTGTCAGGAGGACAGAGGCGACGTTTGGAAATGGCGCGTACTCTTGTGAGTTGTCCTTCCTATATATTGCTTGATGAGCCATTTGCTGGCGTTGATCCCGTTGCAATTTCTGATATACAAGCCCTTATTCGGGATTTAACTGCTCGAGGAATTGGTGTTCTGATAACAGATCATAATGTGCATGAAACATTAAATTTAATTGATCGTGCTTATATCATCCATGGAGGAGGAGTCTTGGCTCATGGGGCAGTGGAGGAAATTATTAATAATGAAGATGTGCGACGATTGTATTTAGGAAATAAATTCTCATTTTGAGCAAGGATGGCATTGGTTTTTTTCAAAATACAGCACAAGGATAATATTGTTAAATTAATTATCAGGTGGATATTATTAATAACTACCTTCGTATATTTTTTTAATATGAGAAACAGTTATCTAGAAAAAAGATAGTGATTGACTTGATTATTGTGAAATTATTTTTTGTACATTAGTGAATGAAAGAAGGACACCTAACACAGGTGTCCTTTGTACAGTACAATAAAAAAAATATATAAAAATTTAATTATAAAAATTTCTTTGTTAAAATTTAAAAACAGGATCTGTATGCTTTTTATCTATATTTTGCTAAATCTACACTAGATATAATATATATTGTCGATATTAATAACTCACATATTAAATACATTTAAATGTTCATAAAAAACCAAACTTAGGTATATAAAAACATTTTTCTATTACAAATAAGATAGGATATTTTAGATTAGGTATGATGAATTATATACAGTAATCCTTAACAGTAATTTTCGACATAGGTAAAACTATCTCCCTATACCTTTGTAAAAATGACAATAACTAAAAAATAAACCAAAAGATAATATAAATGCATTCACAGTATATGTGAAAAATATCAAAAAAGAAGTGATATTAATGGATATTAGAAATGCATAAATTGCATTGAATGGAAGAAGATATCAGTCAATATATTTTCTAAAATTCACTATCTAATTTTTTTTTCAGACTTATTAAATGATGCCAAGCAATTTTTTTGATAAGAGGATATTCTAACAGTTCCTGAGGATGTACCGTGGATAGTGTTGGGATTATACAATTGTTGATAATAATCTTGTTCCATTTTCCATAATTTTGACTGATCGTTTGATTATTATTAAAGAAAAATTGTGTCGTTTGATTGCCAAGTAAAAAGAGAATTTTTGGAGATGATAGTTCAAGTTGTCTCCGTATGATAGGGCGACATATTTCTGTTTCTAAGGCGGAAATCTTCCTGTTTCCTGGAGGATGCCAAGGAGAAATCG
This sequence comes from Candidatus Liberibacter ctenarytainae, assembly GCA_016808295.1. Lineage (GTDB taxonomy): Bacteria > Pseudomonadota > Alphaproteobacteria > Rhizobiales > Rhizobiaceae > Liberibacter > Liberibacter ctenarytainae. The sequence goes on along the minus strand of SEOL01000001.1, from coordinate 225,930 downwards.
TTGAGATGCATGTATCTGTTCTTGCAATACCAATGGATTGAAGCATTTTATCCAACATATTTCCAGCGCCACCGGAAAGCGCGCGTCCAGTCGTATTATCGCTACTGCTAGGTGTATAACCAATAATCATAAGATCTGCTTTTTCATTATCAGCACAGATAGTAGACAAGGCTGTGTTTCGGAGAGGACAATCATGAAAAGAGGAGAGCATTGACTTAAGTTCAATCAAGGAGCGAGCGCGCCTAGCTATTGAAGAAGCCTGTTGTACAATTAAATGATCTGTCTTAGAAAGTGTAATGATTGGTTTCGAAGTAGCGTCAATCGGGACGTTTTTTTGATGTAAAATATGTGTTTTGATTGATTGATTGATTGTCTTGTTAGGTGATTCAAATAAACAGTGAATCCCTGCGTCAGCATAAAAAAGTGCGATGGTCAAGATTTGCTCTTGAGAGAGTGTATGGACAGGATTCATACCGTTTATCCTAGGTGTTTTTTGTAGGAGAAGGTGTCAAAATTTATTTTAAATATCTTTGTCAAAAAAGAAAATACCAAAAAATAGGATAGGAAGGAGAATGCAATCTGTGAAGAATACTATCATTATTTGTTTAAATCTCAAAGAGAACCGTTTTTAAACGAGGTTTTTCTTAAAAAAATAAAAATTATTATTTTGTGTTATTTTCAACAAAATGCACAATTTGTTCCCTATTATCTTCACGGATATAGGTAGGAAGTCCCATTTTTTGGAGAATCGCGAGAAATGGTCTTGGAGGAAGATCTTCAACGTTGACCATCTTTTTGACGTCCCAAATTCCTTGTGCAATCAAAATAGCTGCTGCTGCAGGAGGGGTTCCGGCTGTATAAGATATTCCTTGGCTTTCTGTTTCGTGATATGCCTTTCGATGATCAGCAATATTGTACAAGAAAATTTCCCGTTTTTTGCCTTGATATATTCCCTTAATGAGGCAACCAATGCAGGTTTTTCCCTGATACTCTTCTGCTAATGAAGAGGGATTGGGCAATACAGCTTTGACTACTTTTAGAGGAATTACTTCTATATCCTCGGCTGTCTTGATGGGTTGCTCTGATAATAGTCCAAGATTTTTAAGAACCGTAAATACACGAATATAGTGATCACTAAATCCCATCCAGAATCGTATATCAGCGCCTCCCATATTTTTAAATAAGGAGTGTATTTCATCATGACCACTCAAATAAACTTTATGTTTACCAACAATAGGAAGATCATATTCTCTGCTGATTTCAAACATTTTATTGGTGCACCATTGACCTTTTTGCCAACTATAGACTACTCCTGTGAATTCACGGAAATTTATTTCTGGATCGAAATTGGTCGCGAAATATCTATTATGTTTTCCAGCATTCACGTCTATTATATCAATATCTGTAATTTTATCGAAATACTCATCTTTCGCTAAACGTGCAAAAGCGTTTACCACTCCCGGATCAAATCCTATACCAAGGATTGCGGTCATAGATTTTTCACGACATTCATCCAAAAGATTCCACTCATAGTTCTTATACCAAGGGGGATTTTCACATATTTTATGAGGTTCTTCATGAATAGCAGTATCAATGTATGCTACATTTGAGTTAATGCAAGCGCGTAATATGGACATATTCAGAAAAGACGACCCAGCATGGATAACAATTTGAGTTTCCGTTTCCTTAATAAGTTCTATCAATGCTTTAATGTTTAAGGCATCCAGCTGAGATATTTTGATATTTCCATCAATTTTCATTGATTTTTTTTTCTGAATGCTCTCAACTATTCGTGAGCATTTGTTGAGTGTACGAGAGGCTATATGGATATTGCCAAGAATATCATTGTTCTGTGCACACTTGTGTGCCACGACATTTGCTACACCGCCAGCGCCAATAATTAAAACATTTCGTTTCATAAGATGATGGGAGTTCCCTATTTTATATGTTTTTTCAAGATTCATGATGGAGATACCAATGTTATTGGTTATGAAAGAGTATTATAATAGTCATTATAAGAGAATTCTCGCAATATTTTAATTGTTCCATCCAAATTCTTCATTGCGATTGCCGGCATATTTATTCCATTGAACCAGTTCTTCTTAATTATATTATACCCTGCGACGTCTTCAAAAGATATTCTATCTCCTATTTGAACAGGTCTTTCAAAGTTGAACTCGCCAAAAATATCTCCCGCAAGACAAGACTTCCCACATATCATTGCGGTATAGGGGCCTGTGTTGGGATATAGAATAGCTGATTGTTGGTAAAGCAAGAAATCAGGTATATGGGATTCGACGGACGAATCGACAATGACCAGGTTTTTAGTATTAATCAAGGTATCCAGCACTGTAACTTCTAGGCTTGTTGTATTTGTTACAATAGCTTCTCCAGGTTCTAAGTATATTTGGATAGAATATTTCTCTGAAAATTGGAGGAGGCGTTTACAAAAATCTTCTAAAGGATAATTCTTATCTGTGAAGTGAATTCCCCCGCCCAAGCTAACCCATTCAACTTGGGAAATAAAGTTCCCAAAATTTTGTTCAATATGGTCTAGCATTGAGCTGAAGACAGAGAAAGATTTATTTTCGCAGTTATTGTGGAACATTAATCCATTGATATGCTTGATTTCTGATTCTATCTTGTTTTTGTCACATTCTCCTAAACGGCTAAAAGGACGATTCGGATCGGCAAGTATGAAATTAGAATAGGAGATGGATGGATTAACGCGCAAACCAATGTTTTTCTTTAAGCATTGAGCTTTTTCTCTAAATTGATTCAGCTGAGAAATAGTATTAAAAATGATTTTGTCGCAGTGGGAGAGAACCTCGTCAATTTCAGAGTGTTTATAGGCTACGCTATAGGCGTGGGTTTCTCCACCAAACTTGGTGTTTCCTAGCATGACTTCGTAAAGAGACGAGGACGTCGTTCCATCTAGATACTGATTCAATGTCTCAAATAGTCCCCAAGAAGAAAAGCATTTTAATGCAAGAAGTAATTTGGCGCCAGTATTCTTTCGAATGTATAGAGCGGTTTCTAAGTTATTCAAAAGTTTTTGTTTGTCGATTAGATAATAGGGTGTAGAGAGCATGGGATTGTAACGGTCTTTCGTCAAATAGGAAGATTTGCAGGCGATTCTGCGAAATTAATAAAATGGGAAGAACAATCAGTCATGATATCATTTCTCTAGAGAAAAGTCATTATTTGCGTTACTGCTATGGTAAAAGCTGGATTTCTTTCGATTTGGTGCAAAGGATGTAAATTATTTTTTATTGATATACAATAGTATTCCTAGGTTTTCTGGTCCTTGTATTTTGACAAGGGTTGTGTCTATCTTAGATCGCTTCTATCAAGAGATAGTAATCATATTTTAATGATCGAAAAATCATTTAATGCAAGTAATTGGTGATATTGATGAAGATAAGCGGAAAAATATATAAAAATCGTGAAGATCTTCCCTGTTTAATGCCGGTTTTCCCTCTTTTAGGGATGTTGTTGCTTCCAGGGGGGAGGTTTTCTTTTAGTATTTTTGATTCTCAACATGTTGCGCTATTTGATTCTGCGTTGGCGGGAGATCGGTTAATAGCTCTCGTGCAGCCAGCACTTGATAGTTCTGCTAAAAACAATGACCAATGCTTGTCTCAAATTGGTTGCATAGGTCGTATCACGTCTTTTATAGAAACAGATGAGGGTCACTATGTTGTGACTCTAACGGGAATTTGTCGTTTTCGATTACTAGAAGAAGCGTATCAGTTAAATTTTTGGCGTTGTTTTTATATTGCTCCATTTATTACAGATCTTGTAAGTGAAGAAAATGATGATGTTGATAGAGTTACTTTATTAGAAGTTTTTCGCAATTATTTGCTGGCGAATAATTTAGAGGGTGATTGGGATAGTCTTGAGAAAGCGACTAACGAAGTATTGGTTAATTCTCTTGCAATGCTTTCTCCCTTCAGTGAGGCAGAAAAGCAAGCATTGTTAGAGGCTCCTGATTTCAGAGCGCGTACGCAGACTTTGATTACGATTATGAAGGTCATATTAGCTCATGATATTGGTCAATCTAAGAATCGATTGCAGTAAAGGAATTATTATTAAATATGGACAGAAGATTCCTCGTGTAGATCTGATGTTCCTAGAGATGTGGCTTGTGCGTTAACCCGATACATCTAACCCTTGTTTTTCGGAATTATTGTCAAACATCGTCTCTCGCATATCAGATACGTTCTAGAATTCCAATCTTACTTGTGCAAGAAGGCTTGTTCAGGTGCGGGATGAGTAAAAGACATCCTCCTGAATATATTGTTTTCATCAATTATTAGATTGCATCTGAGATCTTGCGAGGAGAAAAAAAGGGATTATTTCCTTCGAAACGATAGAGATATATTATTTTCATTCGATTCATTGTTTAATATCTAAAAATGAGTTGTTTATTCGCTCTCACCCCAAAGGGACACACCTCGGTGTGCAGGATAGAAACGACTGTTTTTGAGGAGTGTACAGTCGTACAATGTTGTTTTCACTTGCGAATGTGATAATTTCCGTATCAACGAGAACATTGCCGTTTATGCCTAAGGTGATAAGATTAGTCGTGCCTAGTTTTTTGGCGGTAAGAACGATATTTCTGTCCTTTTCTAAAACCAGAACATCTGCTATTTTTGTATCACCGACTATGACCTTATTGGGAATTTCATCAAAATGGAGTACGAAGGACTGGCCTACTGCTATACGGATACCTTTGTTTTTTTCTATGGATTTCTGATCAGAATTTATGCTTTTTTTTGTATCTGTCCTCTGCTCGGAAGATGCATTCGGTGATATAGGGACATGCTTTTTAGGTGAATTGGAGGTATGTGATTTCTTTATTATATGAGGGTTTTTTTTTGTTTTGTCTACGTTCGGAGTATTGAGTAATGTATTTTTTGTCTCTTTATTTTCGTCTTTTAAGGAGAGGGCATAACTATATCCATCTCTCGAAAACCCAAGAAAACCATAAAAACTGATGAAAGTGGATAAAGCTATTGTAATGCGTATCAATGTCATAAAATAAGCCTATAGTATATACTAAGATAAAATTCCGATACACCTCTAAAAAGTGGGGTGGCCCACGGTTGGTACTGTCGGCACGGTTGGTTTAGTGCGTTAGTATCACAAATACAGATTTGATGATATATAATATTTCTAAATATTCTCACAATGATGAGATAATAATTGTAACTCTTACTATATTAAATTATGGTAAACATGCTGAGTTTTTATCTTTATCGTTGACAAAGTATTAAAACTAGTGCCTTCATGAAAATGAAAATTTATTGATTTTTAGGTTATTTTAATTCTGATATTTGAGAGAGATATAATGTTTTTAATAAGAAATTTTTTTAAAGGGAAAAAGGCTAACTCTGGAGCTGCTGCTATAGAGTATGCGCTGCTTGCCACCCTCATTTCTGTGGCGATAATTGCTTCAGTTACAAGTCTTAGTACATCTATTAAAGCTATGTTTGATAAAATTTCGACCTCACTTAATGATGCTGATAAAGGCACTGGCACTGGAACTGGAACTGGCGCTGGCACTAAACCTGGCACTAAACCTGGCGGTTAAAGGAGGTTAACATTATATTAAAGCAGTTTTTATAGTGTTTTTTGGATGGGATATGTATGGTATTATATTCCCATCCATTTCTTTGGTATTTATAATATCTGTTCTTTAATATCGAACATCGAATATCGACATTATTTTTGTGACATGATGCGCCTGTTGTTTATTCTTAAATATGCTTTATTTTGGGTCAAAAAGACTAGGTTAAAGGCTGCAAATAGGTGGAATTTCACCAGAAAGTTCCCTTTAAAATTCTAGTAATCTATCGTATCTTAGTTGGATACGGATTGACTGGAGGTTCGAGTTTAGAAGGAAAAAAGATTAAAGTACATGGCGCTCCATTGTGTTTAAATGTATTGAGGGACGATATAGAGGCCAATAAACACGGTCTTGTTCTGGGGCCGTATTATAATCAAGTCAACATTAAAAATTGCAAAAATCAATAAAATAGCTGGGGGTCTTCTCTACAGCGTCTTGATCCAACGAATATCAAATGCAAGCAATTTATGCGGTCTCTTTTGTGTCGGATATTGGTCTCATTTTTCCCAGCAACTATAAATGAAGACATAAGAAGATTGTAATCCTTGAAATTTTTTAGGAAAGGCGAGGTAAGGGTGTTTTTAGGGTTTGTCTTGTCTCTTTTTTGTCCGGCATAGCGCCAAGAAAAGGCAAATCGTGAATCCTGAAAACAGATTCATATCTTGTTGAATAGAGGGTAATGATGAGGATTATTGGTTTTGAAGCGCAACAATTACCTTAATAATCACTAAAGATCAGGAAGGCTTCCAGGAGGATTTTTTCAGATATTTTTTCTTTCTTCATTATACAATTGTCTTATGGAGAAAAGAGGAGGCGTAAGCTAGAGGCAAAGGGCTCTGGTTTCCCGCCTCATATGCTGTTTAACAGTTTTAAATATTCATTTTGAGGATGCAAATATCACTGTCAAGAGGATGGATAGTATACAAGTTATCCGAAAAATAGGAGATGGCTGAACTATATTATGAATCCACACTTATTGCATAGTCAGTGTATAACCAAGGTAGAGGTGGTTTGAACCGGCTAATCTAGGTGGCCAATGTCTACGCTAAAGCCAGAATTTAATACTGGATTCAGCTTGGTGTGAAATGATTCATCTTTTTTTGCATAAAAGAAATTATGGTGCGAAGGTCAATAATTTTAGTATTTCTTAGCGCTAGATAAAAATATTAAGGTTGTGGACATGAGTCGAGATAAAGCCAGATGATTAAGAATAGCTTTATCTAAAAACATGTGTGGTTTACTACGAATGATTTGAATTGCTCTCGCAATATTGTAGTGGCATTTTATGCTATATTTCCCTATATAAAATCCTATAGAAAAGAGATTTATGTTTATGCGTAAACGCAAAAACACCCTATCCATATGAGCTTAGATGCTATTTGAGTATTATAGAAGTCTCGTGGTTTAAAGAACGAGGGCTTTAAGATTCGAACACCCTGAACAGGATCATCTTCGGAAGAGATTTTATTGTCCAGAGAAGGTTGTTCTTCTATTTGTTTGTAATATTTAAGTATTTATTTAAATTACTTTATGAAAAATTTAATCATAATTCTATTATAAATCGACATAAAACTAATAAAGAAATTATTTTAATATATTTTAAACTATTTATACGCACAATTTGATCGTATCTATGAAAAGTATATTAACTATACTTAATATATACTTTTATTAAAATTATAATACTGATTATTATTTTTTTTGATAATGGTTATATTTTGTTATAATTAAACAAAATTGTTGGATAATTTTTATATTCAACGAAAATTCCATTTGTTGATATAGTTGATGTCTCTCTTTTTAGTAAAAAAGAGGGTATCTTTCAATTTTGGCTTTTCTGTAGGTTGTGACAATATCTAAGGAGTAAAGTACAAATGATAGATTTATGCAAAAAATTAAAAAAATTGATAAAAGATCAGTCAGGTCTTGCGGCCATTGAATACGGTCTTCTCGCAGCGCTTGTCTCTGTTGCAATAATAGCCGGCGCAACTGCAATAGGAACGAAGCTTAACGAGAAGTTCAATAAAGTGGCCGAAGAGGTAGGTAAGGACCGATCTAGGTAAGACGTAGTGCTTGGAGATCATTAGTAATGGGCTCAAAATTTATAGACCAAGATTATGATGAATGCATTCATAGTTTTGAGACATAATGTTTATGAGCATATACAATGATAATCACGAAGCATATTATTCGTGATTATTAATATTGCGAATGCCTGCAATTGACTGGTGATATTGCGGGCATTCGTTTTTATTCATTAATTGTATTAAATTGTTAGAGTATACATTATTTTATATACATATTTTTACAGTATAACTATTCCTAAATCTTTAGATACTTCATTTCTTAAAGAAAAATTTATTTAATATGATATTTATTTAGGAATTATTTTATGAAAATTAATTTATTAAAAAATCTTATTCGCGATGAATCGGGCGCGACAGCTATTGAATATGGTTTAATTGCTTCTCTTATAGCCGTGGCCATCATTGCTGGAGCAACAAAAGTCGGAACAAGTCTTAAGACTTCTTTTGAGAAGATAGCCACTAGTATAGATGGAGCTAATAATGCGAAATAATACATTGTTATGTGTATAATAACATTTTTCTAAACATTTCCGAGTGATCTTTTTTATAGATAAGATCGCTCGGATTTTTATTATATAGGAGGATAGAAAAGAATAATCTTTACTTGCAGATAAATTTCTGGTTGAGATTTGATATTGTAATCTTGTGAAGGAGGATAAGATGATCTGTTCAGCTATATTTCTTGTGGTTCCTTTTTGTTTTTCTGTTGCAGCACTATCAGATCTTTTTTCTGCGACCATACCCAATCGAGTTTCAATAGTCATGCTGTGTTCCTTTTTGTTGATTGCTCCATTGATGGGGTTGGGGTTTATGTCAATTGCTTTGCATCTCCTAGTAGGCTGTATTGTTTTTTCCATTTGTTTATTTTGTTTTGCAGTTAATATTATGGGGGGAGGAGATGCAAAATTATTGACAACAGCGGCTATATGGTTTGGTTGGGATGGTTCACTTTTGCGATTTTTATTGCTTGTTGCCATTTTTGGGGGAGTTTTAGCTGTGGTTATATTGCTTATCAGGGGAATCGTGCGTGTTATTCCTTTGTTGAGTGTTTTTATGCCGCGAAGCTTTTGGATGCATAATAAAATCCCCTATGGTATCGCTATTTCCATAGGAGGGTTTATTGTTTATCCAGATTCATATTTATTTCAAATCGCTTTGAGCGGAATTTCTTAATAGTGCTTAATGATTTTTAAATGTAGTCATATTATTAATAATATGGTTGTTAATATATTTTTCGTTTTGTATTTAAAAATTTTTAAAATATTTATTTTATCGTTATGTAGGGAATAAAATGAAATTAAATCGACTCGTGGGCCTTGCAATATCTGGTCTATGTGCTGCTGCTGCTGGCATTATAGCCATGCGCCTTGTCGCGCATGATCCTGTGCAAAAGGAGGATATTCAAAACGGATCTTCCGCTGTAGAGTTTGTTAACGTTTTAGTTTCTGCAAGGGATTTAGCAATAGGATCACCTGTTGAAAGGCATTCATTAGAATGGATTGCTGTGCCGAGAGAGAATGTTTTTAAGGGTTTTATTGATGATGTTAGCAGGCCCCATGCAATTGATGAGCTGAACGGAACAAGGGTTCGTATTCCTATGTTAAAAGGTGATCCAATTCGTCTTGAAAAGTTAGTGGGATATGCTGTTTCAGGAAATGTTTCTCCTATATCATCTCTTTTGTCACAAGGAAAGCGTGCTGCAGCAATTGACATTTCAGTCTCTAATGCCGTTGGTGGGATGATAGTTCCTAATGATTATGTGGATGTTATAATGGTTCGTATTCTTGAGGGGGGGCGGACAAGAGTTGATGTTGTGTTGAAAAATATACGTATTATTGCAATTGATCAGAGTATTGATGCGGAGGGGAAGCAGTCAATGATTGGTGGAACTGCTACATTAGAGCTTACACAAGAGCAGGTAAAAGCGTTGATGGCAGCGCAAAATATGGCGGCGAAGTTATCACTTGTCTTGCGATCTGCGTCGGATATAGGGGGTTCTGAAGCAGAGGATTCTGATTTCTTTTTAGACAGCCAGAAGGTACAAGTTATTAGGGCGGGTTCTGTGACGACAGAAAACGAAGAGGTGTTGAAATGAAATATTTTTTTCAGTGCATTCTTGTTACGTTTATAGGTCTGTTTTTGATAAGTTCGACTTTTTCGTGGGCACAATTAGCATCAGCGCAAAGTGATCGTGCTGCTATTGTTCACATCAATAATTCGGAAATAGGGAAAAATAAGAAGATTCATCTTGGTTTAGATAAGGTTGTTGCCTTTAATTTGCCTGTGGATCTTCAAGATGTTCTGGTTTCTGATCCGAGTAAAGCCGATGTTATTGTTCATTCTTCAAGGGTTATTTATTTATTTGGAAAAAGTGTTGGTGATGCAAATGTTATTCTTATCGGACATAGTGGAAAGCAAATATTAAATATCAATGTTTCGATTGAACGTGATATTGGAGGGCTTGAGTCGACTTTACGACGTTTTATCAGCGATTCAAATATTCGTGTTGAGATGATGTCTGATAATATTGTGCTGCATGGAATTGTGCGTACCGTCCAAGATTCTCAACGTGCCGTAGAACTTGCACATATGTTTATTTCAGATCATCAACCAATCGGACGTTCGGATGGAAAGTCTAAGATAGTTAATCTTCTGAATATTGAAGGTGATGATCAGGTCACTCTTAAGGTTACTATTGCAGAAGTAAGACGTGATGTCTTAAAACAAATAGGATTTAATCATGTGCTCAATAACGGTTCTCACGGTCATAAAAATGGCATAGATACGTTTAGTTTTGGTCTGACTGATGGTGGTAACAGTGTTTTTTCCATGGGAGCATTCCTTAATCAATTTTCTTTGCAAAGTGTTTTGAAGGCACTGGAAAAGGCAAAGGCTATGCGTACTCTAGCAGAGCCAACTTTGACTGCTATTTCAGGTAAAAGTGCTAGTTTTACATCTGGAGGAGAGCGTTTATATTCTAACACAAACTCCACGGGTTCTACTTCTATGATTCCTCATAAGTATGGTGTTTTACTTCATTTTACCCCCACTGTACTGTCCGCAGGACGAATTGGTTTACGCATTCAGACAGAGGTTTCTGAACCTGTTTCTGGAGTAGCAGGTGAAGCGCCGGAATATCGTGTGCGTCAAGCTGATACTACTGTTGAATTGCCATCTGGAGGAACAATAGTATTAGCAGGTTTGTTAAAAGATGATATACAGCAAAGTAGTGCGGGAACTCCGTATTTATCAAAGATTCCAATCGTAGGGTCTTTATTCAGCAGCCAAATGACGGAAAGGCAAGAAACAGAAATTTTTATTTCCGCCACTCCTTATCTTGTTAAGCCTGTTGCAGCGAAAGAATTAGCACGACCAGATGATAATTATGAGGTTGAAAGTGACCCTAAGTCTTTTCTCTTGAATCGTGTCAATAAAATTTATGGACCTAAAGAAGCAGAAAAAGATTCTAAACAGACCTATAAAGGTGCAATTGGTTTTATCTACAAATGATAGTGGATCGTATGATACATAATTCGTTTTGGAGGTATACGTTTTAAAAGGTTGATTGATATGCCAATATTAGTAATAGAGTGTTTGAGAAATATTTCCTGGAAAATGTTTTTCTTGCAACTTCTTGTTCTGGTGCCGATGTCTTTTTCTTTATCATCGTGTGGTTCAGTGCAGCAAAATAATATGTTATCGTCTTCTGGAGATTACCATAAGAGATATCCAATAACGATGAAAAAGGTAGAGTATAGTGTAGATTTGTCATTGCTATCTGGAAGAGGATCATATATACCTCCCTCCATGCGTGAGACGATACACGGTTTCATAGATAAATATAGATCTAATAGTGTGAGTGTGCTCTTTATTATGGTTCCATCTCCAACGGTATCATCTGCAGCTATCCGTGAGGGCGTAAAAAGTATTCGTCGAATTATTATTTCTAGGGGAGTGTCCGAGAAGTCGCTCTCTGAAAGGGTGTATGATGCTAATCATGGATTAGATATTGATACTATTCGATTGAGTTATTTTGCAAGTCGGCCTTATGTAGGAAGATGTGGTTTATGGCCGAAAAGTATAATTGGTTCTTTTGGTGACAACTATAATTGGTATAATTATGGTTGTGCATATCAACATAATTTAGCAGCACAAGTATCTAATCCTTCAGACTTATTTGGTCCACGCGCTATGACACCTCCTGATGTAGTTCAAAGAGATAAATCTATTGCCCAATATCGAGATTCTGGCCAAAGTCAAGGAGGTAAGAGCTCTTATCTTGCTGGCCCTAAATGAACATTGACTCTTGAAAATTGACAAGCCTTGAAGGCCTAATATGTAGAGGTAGTATATGGTTGTGGGATATGAATCGGATGATAGAAAACAGAGTAATCCTATATTAAAGAATACGAGATCATTGCAAAGTATATCAATTCACGCTTTTTGTATTACAGACACTCTGTATTCTGTCATAGAAAAATCTAAGATAGATCGTCGGATGAGTGGGATGAATTTCCGCATTACCAAAGGTTCAATATCAGAAGCTATAGGTGTATTTTCTGCGTCTTCTACACCTAATGTTCTTATTGTTCAGACGAATGTAAATTCCAGAGCAGTATTACAAGCATTAGAGCCTTTAGCTGAGGTTTGTGATCCTAGTACAAGAGTTGTCATAATAGGGGAGATGAATGACGTAGCTCTTTATCGAGAATTAATTGCTAACGGTGTATCTGATTATTTGGTTGAACCTTTATATGTTGAGGATATTATTAGTGTTGTTGATAAGATTTGTGCCGTTCCGAAAGAAGAATCATTTGGTCGTTCCATAGCATTTATAGGATCCAGAGGTGGGGCAGGATCCTCTACTATAGCACATAATTGTGCTTTTAGCTTTGCTTCTGTTCTGGCGACAAAGACAGTTCTCGTAGACCTTGATCTTCCATTCGGTTCTGTTAATATTAATTTTGATCAAGATCCATTCCAGAACATTGCAGACGTGATTTATGATGGCAATAAAGTTGATGAGGAGCTCATTGATCAATTGCTTGTATCCTATACTGAGAATCTATCTCTTTTAACTTCTCCCTCAACTTTAGAGCGCACATATGATTTTGAAGATAATGTAATGTCTCCAATTATTGAGGTGTTGCAACGGTCATTTCCGATCACAATTCTTGATGTTCCTCATTTATGGAATAAGTGGAATCGGGATATTCTTGTGTCAAGTGATAAGGTGGTAATAACCACTTCTCTTGATCTTGTGGGTTTGCGTAATTCTAAAAATTTAATTGATATTTTACGAATATTGAGACCTAATGATAAACTTCCATATCTTATCCTCAACCAAGTAGGTATGCCGAAGAGACCTGAAATTGCTGTTGATGATTTCTGTTCTCCACTGGGGATCAAGCCATCTTTTGTTGTTCCTTTCGATAGCTCCGTCTTTGGTGCTGCCGCAAACTCGGGAAAAATGATTCATGAACTTGACTCTAAATCTTCTATTGCAGCGATATTTGCGAATTTTGCACATATTCTTGCAGATCGTGTAACGATAGATAAACCAAAAGATAGTATATATGGAAAGATAAAGAGTATTTTCAGAAAAAAGTGATTTAATTTGTAAGATAGGATATTTTTATATGTTTGGAAGACGTGAAAAGGGGTTTTTAGGAGCGGGACAAAGAAAAGACGTCAGGGCTATACAAGAGAAAGAAATTCCTGATCATATAGATGATACAAGCTCTCCATCAAAATTATCAACTCCGGCGCCTTCAGAAGATCTAGTAGGTATTTTAAAGAATCGTGATCCTCATTATTATGAAGTAAAAACAATTGTGTTTTCGACTCTTATCGAAATGATAGATTTGACACAACTTTCTCAATATGATGGAAGTGCGGCTCAGAAAGAGATTGGTGATCTTATAGATGAGATTATCGATACTCAGAACATAGTCATGTCGAGTACTGAGCAGAAAGATCTTCTTGAAGATATTTGTAACGATATTCTAGGATATGGCCCGCTTCAGCCTTTGATTGCTCGGGATGATATTGCGGATATTATGGTGAATGGTGCAGACAAGATTTTTATTGAAGTAAATGGAAAAACCATCGAAACGGGAATTAATTTTCGGGATAACCAACAGCTTCTTTCGGTATGTCAGCGTATAGTAAATCAGGTTGGTCGTCGGGTAGATGAGTCAAGTCCTATTTGTGATGCACGTTTGCTAGATGGTTCACGTGTTAATGTAATCATTCCTCCTCTTGCTCTTGACGGCCCTTCTTTGACAATTCGTAAATTTAAAAAGGATAAGCTTACGCTAGATCATCTGGTTCGCTATGGTGCAATCTCGCAGGATGGTGCATCGTTATTGCAAATAATAGGGCGTATTAGATGTAATATTTTAATTTCTGGAGGTACTGGATCTGGAAAAACGACGCTGCTTAATTGTTTAACGCGTTACATAGATAAAGATGAACGTATAGTGACTTGTGAAGATACAGCCGAGCTTCAACTCCAGCAGCCGCATGTAGTGCGTTTAGAAACTCGTCCTTCTAATGCTGAAGGTGAGGGTGAGATCACAATGCGTGAGTTAGTCAAAAACTGTTTGCGTATGCGCCCAGAGCGCATTATTTTAGGAGAGGTTCGTGGTCCAGAGGTTTTGGATTTGTTACAGGCTATGAATACGGGGCATGATGGCTCTATGGGAACTATCCATGCTAATAGTGCTCGGGAGAGTTTTGGTAGGATGGAAACAATGATTGCTATGGGGGGATTTACTCTTCCCTCCAAAATGGTAAGAGAAATAATAACAACTTCTTTGGATGTGATCGTGCAGACACAACGTTTGCGAGATGGTTCTAGAAGAATTACGAATATTTGCGAAATTGTTGGCATGGAAGGAGATGTAATCGTTACCCAAGATCTTCTTAAATATGAAACTTCAGGAGAAGATGGATCAGGAAAAATTATAGGTCGTCATGTTTCTGCAGGTGTTTCTCGCCCACGTTTTTGGAATAGAGCAGCTCAATATGGTGAAGAAAAACATTTATCAGAAGTCCTTGAATCATTAGAAAAAACAAGTTCAAGCGTTTAGGAGAATCTAATGGAATTGGATTTTAGTGTCTTTCTGGTAATGGTTTTAACGGTTGTTACGGTGTTTTTTCTCATTTACGCTATTTTTTTTAATCGGGGATCTGCTGATGATGAACGTATTAGTAAAAGTGTTCTAGAATCTAATAAGCAAAAGGAATCTCCTGCAGCATCGAAGCGTCGCAAGGCAATGCGAGAAGCAATGCAGAAAATAGAGCAAAACAACAAGAAAAAAAGTGGAGTTTCTACTGATATAGCATCTTTGTTATCTTATTCAGGACTTCCTCTTTCCAAAAAATTTTTTTATATTATAAGTTCTATATTTGGATGTATTTTCTTTATAGGGTCATTGGTAGCAACACATAGTTTGTATTTTGCTCTTTGCGCATCTGTATCAGCCATATTGATGGTTCCACGTTTGATTTTAAAACGCATTATAAAGAACAGGCAAGCTAAGTTTTTAGATGACTTTCCAAATGCTTTGGATATTATTATTCGTTCGGTTCGTTCAGGGTTACCGTCTTCGGATGCGATGGCTATTATTGTTAATCAGTCTATAGATCCTATTCGGATGGAGTTTCGTCGTGTCATTGAAGCGCAACATTTGGGATTAAGTGTGTCGGAGAGTGTTTCTCGAATGGTTCTTTATATGCCATTGCAGGAGGTTAGTTTCTTCTCAACGGTTATTAGTATCCAGGCTCAATCAGGTGGTAATCTTTCTGAGGCTCTTACTAATTTATCAAGGGTTTTGCGTGAAAGAAAAAAGATGAAAGCAAAGGTACAGGCACTTTCAATGGAGGCAAAATCTTCAGCATGGATCATAGGATCGCTGCCTTTTATTGTTTCTAGTCTTGTATATTTGACGTCTCCGGATTATATGAAAATTCTTTTTATAGATCCAAGAGGACATATGATTCTTGGAATTGGAGCTTTTTCCATGTTTCTTGGAGTAATGGTGATGCGCTCAATGATTAATTTTGATGTTTAGTATATAGGATGTGAAAATGCATTCATATATTTTTTCTATGTTTGATACTATGAGTATAGCGGTTTCTCTAGTAGCTGCTATTGCGGTTTTTTCTTTGCTATATTCTGTGATTATACCTTTATTTGATAGAAACGAATTGGAAAAACGTAAGGAATCTGTTGCTTTGGAGAGAGAAAGTCTCCGTCAGAAACAACGTATACGTTTAGCACCTGCTTCTTCTGGAGGTGGTGGATTACGTTCTCATGACAATACGTCTTTACGACAATTTGTTACAACATGGAATCTCAGAGCAATTTTAGTTGATGAACAAATAGTCAATTCCTTGCGTGCGGCCGGATTTCGATCAGAATATGCATTGAATATTTTGCTAATAGCACGTTTGGTTACACCGATTATTTCTCTTGTTGGAGGAATAGTATGGATATTTGGCTTTGATAAATTACAGGAATATGCATTTTTATTGCGTATTTTAGCCGCATTATTTATAGGTTATGCTGGATTATATGCACCCAGTTTATATATTTCTAATCTTAGGAATAAGCGGCAGGCTTTGATAAAACGTGCCTGGCCAGATGCTCTTGATTTGCTATTGATATGCGTTGAATCAGGGATTTCTATAGATCTGGCTTTGCGTCGTGTAGCAGATGAAATAGGAGGACAGTCAATTCCTCTTTCTGAAGAAATGTTACTTACTACAGCTGAATTGTCATTTCTTCCAAGTAGGCAAAAGGCATTTGAGAATTTTTATAATCGCACGCAAATGGATTGTATAAGAAATGTTATGCAAGCTCTAATACAATCAGACCGTTATGGAACATCAATAGGTGATTCGCTACGTGTTTTAGTTGAAGAGAATAGGGCAGAGCGTATGACGGAAGCAGAGAAAAAAGCTGCTGCATTATCTCCAAAGCTAACTGTTCCTATGATTTTATTTTTTCTTCCTGTTTTACTAATGATTATCCTTGGGCCCGGAATTTTAACGGTAATGGATAATTTTAAGAATCAAAGTATGTAATATATCTTGTGATATTTTAGTATAAAAATTCTAGTCTGATTTAGATTACTAGGATATTGAGATCATGACAAATAATATCTACCATGCATAGTTACAAAAAAGAGATCCATCTGATTAAAAAACAGATGAATCTCTTCGATTTTTAATTTGGAAAGATTTGGTTAGATAATTTCAAAAAGAACTATGTGCTTTCCCCTGCTATCTTAGCTACTTCCTGATCAATCATATAAAGTGAGTGAGGGCCAGATCCTATAATTTTTATTGTATCTAGGATGCGACGGCATTGAGTTAATTCTTCAGCTTGTTCATTTACAAACCACTGCAAAAAGGCAAACGTCTGATTATCTTTTTCGGCTAATACAGTTTCAATAGCTTGATCGTAGGCTTTTGTTACATCAATTTCGTGTTGGTATACATGAGAGAATAATTCTTCAATACTAGAAGCCTTAATAATAGGTTGCGGAATATCAGAAAAAGTAGCATCTTCTCCGAGATCAATTATATAACGGAAAATTTTCATTGCATGAAGATGCTCTTCATCTGCATGCTTTAATAAAAAATCATGGCATCCGCTAAAATTATGATTTGCTGCCCAAGCAGAGGCTTGCAAATAATAATATTGTGCGCGCAACTCAATATTCATTGTTTGGTTGAGAAGAGTCTGAATCTTTGGATTGCTCATATAACCTCCGTTAGTGAAATAGATATATCCTAATAATATATCATAAAACCAGTAATTCGTCCATAGAACATAGTAAGCTCTATAATTCCATACAATATAAAAAAATAAATCAAAATAATGGGTGTCATATGATTCAAATGGCATAATAATAAAATCAATCACATGCAATTTAGTCTTTATATTTGATAGTATGGGCTAATTTTTTATTTTATCTTTTACAAATGTCAGTAGATGGATTGGTAATGTAAAAAATTACATGCGCTTTTTATTAAAAAAATATCCTTTAGGTATTGGGATGAAGCTTATTATGAACAAGAGTAAGATTGTTACAATGATAGAGGGCCCAGAAGGGATATCAAAAATCAATGATCCATAAAGGCCGGCGATTATTCCAAAAATACCAATTGCTGTTGTTATTACAGCCATGTTTTCAGGAGATGTAGAAAAACGCCTTGCTGCAACCGTGGGTAATATTAAAAGGGATGTTATAAGCGTGATCCCAATAACTTTTATAGCAACAGAAATCATAAGAGCAGTTACAACAGTAAAAATGAATTTGTTTTTTTCTGGATTAATACCCTCTGCTTTTGCAAGTTCGTAGTTTACAGTAATTGCTAGCAGGGGTTTCCATATTTTAATTAATATAGCAATATTAAGAATGCCAATGCTCCAGATCAGTATGATATCATTCGTACTAACTGCTAGGATATCACCGAATAAGAAACTAGTCAGATCTACCCGAACCCAATCCATAAACGATAGTATGATCAGACCAATTGATAGTGTCGAATGAGCCATCATTCCAAGAATGGAATCGGACGAAAAAGATTCATTCTTTTGGATTTGAATCACAATAATAGATGTAGACAAGGCTATTATGAAAATACAAATTGATAATGGTAATTCAAACATAAGTGATAGAGAGACGCCCAATAGCGCTGAATGTGCTATAGTATCTCCAAAATATGCCATGCGTTGCCAAACAATAAAACACCCAAGAGGCCCAGTAGATAACACCAAGCCAATTCCAGCAAGTAAAGCACGCATGAAAAAATCATTAAACATTTTTCATTTTATCTATTAATGATACCTGCGTCTACAGGAGAATAAAGGTGGAAGAAATATATCAGTGACCATGTTTGTTATCATAAATTGCTAATATTTCAGTTGCACGTGGACCGAAAAGACGGATATACTCCGCGTTGTGTTTGATGGTTTGAGGGGGGCCTTGGCAGCAAATATGATGATTTAAACATATAACAGTATCCGTCGATGCCATAACCATGTGTAGATTATGAGATATCAATAATATACCACAACCAGATGATTCGCGAACAGATGTTATCAGCTCATACAAGGCAAGTTCTCCTGGAAAATCGATTCCTTGTAAGGGCTCATCTAAAATCAATAAATCTGGTTTGCGCAACAAAGCTTTTGCAAGGAGAGCTCGTTGAAATTCACCTCCTGAGAGATCTTTGATATTCCTGTTTTTTTTTTCTGTTAAATTAACTTTATCAAGCATTTGCAGAATATCGTTTTCGGAACATGAAATTGTAAGAGTCATAAATCGCATCAGAGTGATAGGCAATGTATTATCTATAGTGACTTTTTGTGGGACATATCCTATAATGGCTCGAGGATTGCGTGTTATTCTTCCTGTGCTGGGTTTTATGATGCCCGCAACTAATTTGGCAACTGTTGATTTTCCAGCCCCATTGGGGCCGATGAGTGTGACGATTTTACCAGGTCTTATAGTAAAATTGATATCGTGTATAACCTTGTATCCATTTTTGTAAACACTGGTATTGACCAAGTCAATAAGAGGAAGAGGTGGAAAAATAGGCATAACCGAATTTACTATACTCCATAATATACAACAGGGAAGGCGTTTTAAACATAATAGCTTAATGGATAGGATTTAAACACTATGAATTTTTTTTTAATGTCATTTATCGTTGTTTTTTTTGTTTTAGATAGTATTTCTATGGCTCAGAATTTGCGAGTAGTTGCTTCTATTAAGCCTATTCATTCGATAGTATCTTCTATAATGAATGGAGCAGGAAATCCTACCCTACTTGTTAAAGACAATAGCTCGCCTCATGAATACCATTTTCGCCCATCAGATATAACGGCATTGGAAAATGCTGATATTATTTTTTGGGTTGGTCCGGAAATGGAAATGTTTCTGGTAAAGCCACTAAGTTTCCTTCAAAAACGAGATAATGTCGTAACACTGTTCAATTCCCCAAATATATATAAAATTTTATTACACGAGGGACAAAATGATGTTCCCAATGATCACAAAGGGCATCATCATCATGGAGATACTGCATACGATATGCATATATGGTTAGATCCCATTAATGTCAAGCATATGGCGCATTCCATTGCAGTGGAGCTTATCAAAAAAGATCCGAACAATAAGAGCATTTATGAAAACAATGCAAAGAACTTTGAAATGCGGTTAGAGCAGTTAGATAGAGAATTATCTCACATATTGCAACCTTTTCGAAGAGAAAAGATACTTGTCTTTCATGGAGCGTATAAGTATTTTGCACACCGCTATGGCGTTCAAATTATTGATACTGTGATGTCAGGGTCGGTGTCTCCAGGGGCTAGATCTTTGCAAAAAATTCGAGAAAAAGTCATTTCAAACAACATTTCATGTGCATTTTATGAGCCGGAATTCAATCCCAGAATGATAAAATCCATTACAGATGGTACCGATATTGTTATAGGAACGCTTGATCCAGAAGGAATCTTTCTTGAATCTTCTCCTGATCTTTATTTTCAATTGATGAAGAATCTCGCAACATCAATTGAAAGAAACTGTGTTTCTAAAAATAGATAGTAGATTTATTTTTCCAGGGTCCATGATGTTCTCGTTCTCCGTCTATCCTATCAAATCCATGCGATCCAAAAAAATCGCGCTGTGCTTGAATGAGGTTGGCGGTTCCATGCTCGTGTGAATAGACATCAAAATAAGAAAGAGCTGCTGAAAGTGCAGGTATAGGGTATCCATACTGTGTGCAAGAAACTACGATACGTCGTAATGATGATATCGTCTGTTGTATTTTCTGGGAAATACTTGGAATCATGAGCAGATTACCATGAGGAGCATCTTCTGTAAGGGATTCTGCAATATCATTTAGAAGTTGTGAACGAATAATACATCCTGCACGCCAAATACGTGTTATTGTTGATATTTGTACATTCCAGTTATATTTTTGTGATGCTTTTGCTATTACCAAAAGGCCTTGCGTATAAGCAATAAGCGTGGCGCAATAAAGCGCATTTTCTAGATCTTCTATTAAAAAATTGGAATCTTTCAGAACAAAGTCAGTTTTTTTTCTAAAAATTAATTGCATTTGTATGCGTTCATCTTTGCATACAGAAAGGTTGCGAGCACAAATTGCTGCTTCAGTAGTTGTCATATTAGAAAGTAGTTTTTGTCCTTCGATAATAGATCTTTTCCCTGTTCCTTTCTGGAGCGCTGTATCACAGATGAGATCAATCATGGATGTACCAGTGATAGGATCAATAGATAAGAGTATTTCAGCTGTAATTTGTGTTAAATATGAATTGAGTTTTCCTGTGTTCCATTTAGAAAAACAATGACTTATTTCCATAGATTTTTTGTTCAATCCATCGCGCAAAATCCCATAAATATCAGCGATCATTTGCATATATGCATATTCAATGCCATTATGTATTGTTTTGACAAAATGACCTGACCCGTCAGGTCCTAACAGGGCACAGCAAGGATGATTTTGGTAATTTGCTGATATAGATAGCAGGATTTTTTCAATATGAAGATATGCTACGGCATTTCCTCCAACCATGAGTGAAGCTCCGTATCTAGCTCCATTTGTTCCACCAGATATTCCAATTCCAATAAAAAATATTCCTTTTTCAGAAAGTTTCTTGGAGCGGATCTGAGTGTCACGAAAATCAGAATTTCCTCCATCCATCAAAATATCCTCGGGAGATAAAAGTGACTTCAATTTTTTTATTAATAGGTCAACGGGTTTTCCATCTGTTATCATCATAATTATTTTACGAGGTGGACGAATTGCTTCTACCATTTGTTTAAGGGTTTTAGTTGCAATGACTTGCTTGGAGAATTCGTGTGTTTGTTTGACGAACAGGTCGGTTAATTCGGATTCATGATTATAAACTGCTAATTGAAAACCTTTTGTAAGCATATTAAGAGCAAGATTTGATCCCATGGCCCCTAGGCCAATGATTCCAATTTCTGCTTTTTCCATAATAATCCTTCAATATATATATAGTGCTACCTATAAGAGTTTTCTTTGGCGCTCTTTAATTAATGGTTAAAGCTCTAAGGTGATTGCTATCAGGTGATTATTAAACATGAAAATCCAAGAAAATCTGAATTGTAAAATTAAAAACCTACCAAAATCTACCAAAGAGACTCTTTCCATAGAATGAGTATAAAGATTTTATTTATGTGTAGAAAAGTCCTCTCAAAGATAAACGCCTATTATTGAGTGGGCGACCTAACTAAGAGTTGCTTCCTAACATGTTTTTAGCTTACGAGATTGTTCGTTTAAAAATTTTGCACGCTTTCCAGTATTCTCAGGGATGCGAGCAGATTTCCCGCTTCGTTCTCTCAAAAAATATAACTTGGCACGACGAACTTTGCCTCGACGTATAACCGTAACATCCTGTATTAATGGAGAATAAACAGGGAAAAGACGGTCAATACCTTCTCCATAACTAATCTTTCTGACGACAAAATTCTTGTTAATTCCGCGTCCAGAACGCGCTATACAAACGCCTTCATAAGATTGAACGCGACTTTTGTTTCCTTCTGAAATGATTGTTTTGACACAGATTGTATCTCCGGGAGAGAATGGTGGTAAGATACGTATAGCTTCTATCTTCGCCATTGCCTCACGGTCTAATTCATCGATAATATTCATCACTTTTCTCCATTTTAATCATTTTCCAACATTATCTGAACACATTTTGACTTTATCATTTACTAAATGAATTTATCGTGCCCAAAGTTCAATATATAATTTTTTTATGCAATAATTGAATACCTCCCCACCATGAATTATGGTTATAATTCAGCATAAGACTGCAAGGATGGATTTTTACTACTATACATTAGGCATGCTCTTCTTGGTAAGAAGATCGGGTCTATGCCTCCTTGTTATTGCGAATGATTGTTCTTCACGCCACTTCTCGATGTTCTTGTGATGTCCAGAGTGCAGAACAGAGGGTATTTCCAACCCTTCCCAGATTTTCGGTTTGGTATATTGGGGAAATTCCAGCAACCCGTTTTCGAAACTTTCATGAATAGTTGATTCTCTGTTTCCCAGAACACAAGGGAGAAGACGTACTACAGCATCCAGAAGGATAAGAGCAGCTGGTTCTCCCCCTGAAAGGATATAATCTCCTATGGAAATTTCTTCAAGATTTCGTGCTTCAACAATGCGTTCATCAACACCCTCAAAATGTCCACAGACGATAATCGCACCAGAATTATTTGCAATCTGCCTTGCTCGTTTTTGCGTTAAGGGTTTTCCTCGAGGACTCATGAGTATCCGAGGAATATCTGTCTTTGTGTATTGAGATGTTGCATGATCAATAGCTCGTCCTAGAACATCTGCCCTGAGAATCATACCAGCTCCACCACCTGCAGGAGTGTCATCTACGCTATGATGTTGATCTACAGAAAAGCGACGTATTTGAATGGTATCCATAAACCATAGCTTGCGTTCAAGGGCTCTTCCTGCCACTGATTGCCCTAAATGACCTGGAAACATTTCTGGATATAACGTGAGAATAGTAGCATGAAAAGTCATGGCACCGTCCCGATCGGACCTATTTTTTTGTCTTTTTTTGTCATACTATGCAGTCCTGAAACAACAGGATCAATCAATATCCTGTTTTCTTCCATATTGATATCTAATACTGCACATTTGGTAAAAGGTATCATAAATTTCTTTTGTAGTGAATCGTTTTCCAATTCAAGCACGGTTCCAGCTCCAAAATCATAGATCCCACAGACGGTTCCCCAGTACTTGTCTTGAGAATCAAATGTTTTCATTCCTTCTAAGTCAGTATGGAAAAATTCGTCTTCTTCTAGTTCTTCATCAGGAAAATCTTGACGTTGCACATACAAATCCAGATTG
This sequence comes from Candidatus Liberibacter ctenarytainae, assembly GCA_016808295.1. Classification (GTDB taxonomy): domain Bacteria; phylum Pseudomonadota; class Alphaproteobacteria; order Rhizobiales; family Rhizobiaceae; genus Liberibacter; species Liberibacter ctenarytainae. The sequence goes on along the minus strand of SEOL01000001.1, from coordinate 202,269 downwards.
TGAAGATTTTCTGCTGCATGTCGATCATTAATTCCATCAAATAGAATGATAAATCTTTTATTTTTTTTATATAGATCTAATATTCTGAATTCTCGCTCATCGTTTGAATATAAGATATCATAACAGCTCAACTCCATGGGATTCCTTGTATATGAGTTGATATACAATTCACCTCTTAATCCATGAGGCTTTCCAATGGTAGCTATAAGAACAGGTTTTTCGAGCTTGGTCACTAATGTATAATCCCCCAAACATAGATCAAATCAATGATCTATAAATTCTATAAATCTGGGAATTTAATTCAAATTGCAGTATGATCATGATATGACAGGAGCTTGTGCTTCTTCCTTTCTTTTAGCCTCGAGACGTGCAAGAGCTTTCTTTTTTGGTTGGGATTTCTTAGGATTGTTTTTTTCTGGACGTTTAACTAATCCGGCCTTATCCATAAAAAAAAGAATACGATCTGTTGGTTGAGCTCCCTTACTTATCCAATGCTGGATACGTTCAAAATCCATAATAAATCTTGCAGGATTTTCCTTTTCTAAAGTTGGGCTCCAAGTTCCAAGTTTTTCGATAAATCTTCCATCGCGCGGGCTGCGGGAATTCGCAACAACAATATGATAGTGGTGTTTGCTTTTAGAGCCTCCGCATGAAAGACGAATTTTTAGTGCCATTAGATAATTCTCCTCATAAACAATGGGTTTTAGATTGATGACAAGCCATAACTATTTGGATTTCATATATTTTTTTCAAAGTGACAATTACTTTACAATAAGTATTTCACATAGAGCGTGTTTGCGATAATTAATAGATGATGTTTTAGAATTATGCTATATATCTCTTATAAATCTCATACTGACCAGTAAAAAATCATTTTTTGTTTTAAAAATTATCCTTTCTTTATAAACTATATTTTGTTTGTTGATAGGAAACATCGTTTTAGATACCCGGAAAATTTCCTGTTTTCCCAAATCCTATCTTGTTTTTAAGAATTTCTAATATATTTTGATCCAATGATTCACCCCCAGGATTTTTTATAGATTTCATCATATCTGCCATTTGGCGGTGTAATTTTAAAAGTTTGTTGATTTTTGCAGCATTAGTGCCTGATCCTGCGGCTATGCGCTTCTTGCGAGAATGTTTGAGAAGGCTAGGATTGGCACGCTCCTCTTTTGTCATGGAGGTTATGATTGCAATATTATGTTTAATTGTTTGGTCGTCAATACCTGGGGGCATAGCATTTCTTTTGAAGGAACCGATTCCGGGAAGCATGCTTAAAAGAGGATTGATTCCACCCATATTTTGGGTTTGACGTAATTGCTCTGCTAAATCTCCAAGGTCAAATATTCCTTTAGAAATTTTTGCTGCTGCGGCAGATGCCTTTTCTTTGTCTAAGTTTTGAGAGGCTTTTTCAACAAGAGAGACAATATCTCCCATCCCAAGAATTCTATCGGCTATTCTTTTAGGAAAGAATCCCTCTAAATCATCTATCTTTTCGCCTGTTCCAATAGCTTTAATAGGTTTACCAGTCACAGCGCGCATTGAAAGAGCAGCTCCACCACGGCCATCACCATCCATTCGGGTGAGAATAATTCCTGTTATACTGGTGGCTTGGTCAAAATTGCGAGCAAGATTTACTGCATCTTGTCCAGTTAGCGCATCTGCTACCAATAGAATCTCATGCGGATTGGTTAGATTTTTAATTTGGTTAATTTCTTGCATGAGAGATTCGTCGATATGATTGCGTCCCGCTGTATCTAAAACGACAACATCATAACCACCATATTGCGCATTTTTTATAGCACGTACAGCTATCTCAGCAGGGGGCTGTTCCTGAACTATTTCTAGGGTGTCAACTTGAATGTTTTCTCCAAGATATCGCAACTGTTCCTGTGCCGCTGGACGATGTACATCAAGAGAAGCCATTAATGTCTTTTTATTAAGTTTTTTGAAACGATGGGCAATTTTAGCTGTTGTGGTTGTTTTTCCAGACCCTTGGAGCCCAACCAGCATTACAACGACAGGGGATGGGGCGTTGAGGTCTATATCAACACTTTCCTTGCCAAGCATTTCAACCAATTCATCATGAACAATCTTAATGACCATCTGACCAGGTTTAATGCTTGTGAGAATCTTTTTGCCTTTGGACTTTTCTTGAACTCTTTCGACAAAAGAGTGAACCACATCAAGAGATACATCTGCTTCTAGAAAAGTACGACGTACTTCCCGCAATGTTTTTGAAATATCTGCTTCCGATAATCCACCTCTTCTGGTAATGTCTTGAAAAATAGAGCCAAGGCGTTCTTGTAAATTGTCAAACATTGCTTTTTACTCTGTTGAATAGCACTAATGAGGATTGCATGAGGTATTGTTGTATAATTAAAACAATAACAGATTAGGGGCTTTTATGGACAAAACATTCAATAACTTACATCTGTGGATATCAATTTCCACAATTCGTATCCGATGTGGTGTCGTTCTCTAACTAAATCATTGAAAATTTTGTGAGTCAAGTTTGAACATGAAGTTTGGTAATTTTCACGTTTAATATATTACAAATTAAAGTGAAAACAGCAGCAGGGAGAGATGATGCTTGCATCTATGGTGGATTTTGCAAAGATGGAAGGGATAGGTAATCAGATTCTCGTAGTTGATATGCGGAATCGCAGTGACATGATAACATTGCAAGCAATTAATTTTTTATCTTCAGTTGAAGATACTCGCTTTGATCAGATTATGTCTATTCATGATTCTAAAAGTCAATCTATCGATGCCTTGATTCGCATTATAAATCGTGATGGATCGGAAGCGCAATCTTGTGGAAATGGAATGCGCTGTATTGTTCAATTTCTTTCTTCTAAAACGAGAAAAAAATCTTTTACTTTTGAGACCTTGCGAGGATTTGTCCAAGCCCAAGAAAATAAAGATCTATCTATTTCCATTGATATGGGTGAGCCGATCTTTGACTGGAAAAAGATTCCTCTGTCTCAACCATCGGAAAGTATCAATCTTCATATAGGTCCTATCAACAATGTTTTTTTGCGATCACCTTCTATTATCTCTATGGGGAATCCGCATGCCATTTTTTTTGTTGAAGATGATATATACCAGTATGATTTGGTTGGTTTTGGCAAGCTTTTAGAAAGTCATAATATATTTCCAGAAGGGTTTAATCTTTCAATAGCAAAAGTTTCATCTCTCTCATCGGTTCATTTGCGCACCTTGGAGCGTGGTGTGGGTTTGACGGCCGCTTGCGGGTCAGCAGCCTGTGCTTCTGTTGTTGCGTCTGTGTGCTCTGGGAGGACAAAACGTGCGGCATCTGTTAGCATGCCGGGAGGAAAACTTTTTATTGAGTGGGGTAATAATGGTCATGTCTTGATGACTGGAACGGCGGAAAAAAAATGGGATGGAAAGCTTGATGTCCAAACAGGAGAATGGATTCAAGTGTGAAGTTGATTATCGGCGTAATAACCCGTTCGCGATATGATCTGGGTTGGTTTTCTTTAAGTATAAGGGTGGGCCGGGCAGGTCTACCTAGTTATCAATCCCGTCGCTTTACGTGTATTTTATGGAAAATTCATGCTTGTACGATACGATATTGTGAGATGCCAAATTGTTTGGGTTGACTATGCGTGTTCTTTTGTTCAGTAGGCTATAAAAGTTGGCAATTGATTTCTAGTGGGCAATTAATTATAGTGAGACATCAGTTAATTCAAGATTTGGCTAGATCGCAAAGTTTTATCTGAAACAAAGGGTTGTTGCTGATGTGTGAAGCATCTTATAGAATTTTTCAGGATGGTCGTTAACAGTGTTGCTTGATTTTTTCAGAAAAAAGAAACCTCAAACCAACCATGATTCTCCTAGCGATACTGAATCCTGCGTAGAGGACAAGAAATTTCTGAAGTCTTCGGAGATAGATGCGGTGCAAAAATCTCGTTCGAAGGAGGATATTTCTTGTCAAAATACTGAGGAAAAACCCATGTTTTGGCTGCAGAAGATGGTCAAAGGGCTTACGTCTACTTCTGTGAAATTAAAAGAGGGCATTGCGGAGATAATATCAAAAAAGCGGATTGATGATAGTGTGCGGGAAGAGTTGGAAGATCTATTGATCCGTTCCGATATAGGCGTGGAAGTGGCTCAGAGAATAGTAAATAATCTGATTGCAAAGCGCTATAAGAGAGATGTTTCTCTTCAATGTATATTACAAGATATGTCTGCGCAAATTCATGAGATATTGTCGCAAGTTTCTAGTCGTTTTGATTTGAATTTTTCCCATAAGCCGCATGTTATTTTGGTTGTTGGTGTTAATGGTGTTGGGAAGACAACTGCTATCGGCAAATTATCAAAGAAAATTTCTGATTCTGGTTTCAAAGTACTGCTTGCGGCAGGAGATACTTTTCGTTCTGCGGCTAGCGATCAACTGAAGATTTGGGCGAATCGTTCTAATGCTGATTTTGTTGGCTCTAAAATAGGGGCGGACGCTGCAGCTCTAGCTTATGAATCGTTCCAGCAGGCTCAGATGAAAAACATAGATGTTCTTATTATTGATACAGCAGGTCGTCTTCAGAACAATGTAGCATTAATGGCAGAAATTGGTAAAATGATACGTGTGTTGAAGCGCCTTGACCCCGATTCTCCACATAGTGTATTGCAGGTTTTAGATGCTACAGTTGGGCAGAATGCTTTGCGTCAAGTAGAGATGTTTCATGTTGTTGCAGGGGTAACGGGATTGATTATGGCAAAACTTGATGGGACAGCGCGAGGGGGCAGTCTTATTTCCATTTCCATAAAACATCAACTTCCTATTTATTTTATAGGAACTGGAGAGGGCATAGATGATCTTGAGCATTTTGCGGCAAAAGATTTTACGGCAGCTATAACAGGATTTCCTGATTTTCATGAGGAACAATTATGAGTGCATCAAAGTCAAACAATGGATTTATTGGCTCTTTGTTAGAATTCGGTCCTTTGATATTGTTTTGGTTATGCTCCGCTTATGGAGATCGTGTATTGCTTCGTTGTCCGGCCTTATCGCAGTTCGGAGGAGTTTTTGTAATCTCGACTGCTGTATTTGTGGTGGCAACGGCCATATCTCTTGGTCTTTCATGGTTTTTATTGCGGAAAATTCAAGCATTACCACTGATTTCAGGGGTATTCGTTTTGGTGTTTGGTGGGCTGACAGTTTGGTTCAATGATGAAACATTTATTAAGATAAAACCAACAATTTTTTATTTTCTAAGCTTTTGTATTTTATTTATTGGTAATTTATTTGGAAAAAATTTTTTGAGTTTGTTATTGTCTCATATCATACAGTTAGATTCGGTTGGTTGGCGAAAATTAACCATGCGATGGGCATTTTTGTTTTTGTTTTTAGCTATTTTAAACGAATTAATATGGCGGAATTGTTCTACAGAAACGTGGATGCTGTTTAAGGTGGTGGGTACATTTCTTATTTGTATGGTTTTTATAATGGCGCAATATAGGCTCATCGATAAACATGCCATACGTTCTAAATAAAATGTGATGAGGGGTTTTTGTGTGATCAGAGAGTTTTGGTGCCACCTACGTGAATCGAACACGTGACCCCATCATTACGAATGATGTGCTCTACCAACTGAGCTAAAGTGGCTTTAATCATCTTGCCCATATCGCTAAAAAAGGAGAACTGCAAGAGGTTTGACGATTATTTTTTGAAAATTGTCCTATAAATACCTAAAAATCATCTTTTATGATTATATCATGGTTTTTTAGCGATCTAGATGACATGATAGTGATCGAAGGTTTTTCTTGTGGTGAATAAGGAAAATTTAGTTTTGTTCTAAAAAAATCTGATAAAATGAGTTACAACAGCATACTTGTTTTTAAGGATAAATTTTGATTCAGTGGGGGTATGATTTATTTTTTATGTTCCATAAAGGTAATTATGGCAAAGTGGTAATAATAATTTTTCTATCAGTTTTCTCCTAGCATATGAGGTAATATTGCGCTAGACAGTGCCTTTGTGGTGGTTTTCTAGTCGTTGACTAGAATAGTTGGGAGAATGTAATGGCTATAATGCGAGATGTGGTAATAACAAAAATTGTATTGTTTTGGAAAGAGCGGTCGTAAAATTGGGTGATTAATGCGTTGTTTTCGCAGTATTTGATTGGTGCATAGTAAATTGAATAGGTTTTTATCTATAGGGGTTATTATGAGGTCTTTCTTTGTAATCATTGCCTATTGTGTTGTTGCTGGAACATTTTTTTATACAGAGAGTGTTGCACGTGATCGTATTAGAATAGTAGGATCGTCGACATGTTTTCCTTATTCAAAGATTATCGCCGAAAATTTTAGTGAATATTTTTCTAAGTTTAGGACTCCTTTTATTGAATTTGGTGGTTCGGGTCCTGGATTGAAAGAATTTTGTCAAGGTGTTGGTGAAGATACTGTGGATATTGTTAATTCCTCTCGTAGAATTACTGAGGCTGAATTGATTGCCTGTAAGAAGAATGGAGTGTCTGATATTCAAGAAGTTATTTTTGGTTATGATGGCGTAGTACTGGTATCAGACAGGGGCATGAAAAGTATTGCTTTAACTAGTGTAGATCTTTACAAAGCGTTAGCTGCCCGATTAGTTGATAACGGTAATCTTGTATTGAATTCATTTCAAAAATGGTCAGATATAAGGTCGGATTTGCCTGCGGTTTATATTTCTATCTATATTCCTAGTGAGAAACATGGGACTCGGGAGATTTTAGAACAAAAAATCTTGCGAGAAGGATGTATAAGATCTGGAAATTTTTCGAAGATGCGAGATGTTTTAAAATACACTGATTCGCAAATAAACATGATATGTACGTCTGTTCGAAAAGATAATTTTGCTATTGAAGTAGATGGAGATTATACGGAAACCTTAGCACGCATAGAGGCAAATAAAAATGTTTTTGGTTTTTTAGGATTATCTTTTTATAAAAATAATTCTGATGTTTTAAATGTTTTTTCTATTGATGGAATTATACCTTCTGTGAAAACAATATCTTCAGGCGTATATCCTATTACGCGTCCACTTTTCTTTTATGTGAAGAAAAAGCATTTAAAAAGAATTATTGGTCTTCGAGAATATGTTGCGTTTAGTATTTCAGATGAGATGATGGGAGATAATTCTGAGCTCATAAAATATGGCTTAATTCCTGCTTCTGTTCGCGAGCGAAAGGTTGTACAGGATTCTATTGCAATTGAAAGAAAATAATAGATAAGAGTTGCTTGAAAAAACTTGTTCAGTGGCTACTTATACCGCCTCTCCAAAAAAGGATAGCTTCCCTTGTTGTTTGGTTTGTATATGATCTTGTTGGGTCTTGTGGCCTATTATGTTGGATGTAAGCGTGCAAGATTTCTGTCTGTAAAGGACGCTGTTCGTCTTTATTCTAGAGAGAGCTATTACGGAGTGTATGTAGTTTTATATACACTTGTTCCTTGCATATTATTACTTTGTTCTTGGTTGTTATCTTCACCATATTTTGTTGATTTACAGACAAGGGAAAGGTTTTCTTCTCATATGTCGACTTTGGCTGCAGATGAACAGGATTCTGCCTATGACATAGTTAAGAAAATCGCAGGAGTTCTTTCACACCTTGATTCTTCTACGAGAGAAGAAGTGAGAACGGGTGTAGGTAGCATAGATGATCTATTAAGCGTTCACAATTTGATTATGGCGGAAATCCCTGATCCGTGGATGATTGACGCCGCATTTTATCATGAAAAATTATCATATAATAGCCAGATGATCATGAATTTATTGATATGTTTGGTCTCTTTTTTAGGGTGTTTTTATTCTAGTTTTCGCATTACACCGCAATTATGTGTTCGTAGTAAAGTTGAAAAATTTATTGTTTTTTTACTGTTTATATGTGCTCTTTTGTCCGTTTTCATATCATTTGGTATCATATTATCATTGGTCTTTAATTCATTGAAATTTTTTTATATAATCCCAGCAAAAGACTTTTTTTTTGGTACTGTCTGGGATCCTCGTTTTTCATCGTTCGATTCTCCCAACACTGTTGGTCAATATGGGCTCATTCCATTGTTGATAGGAACGTTTTACATTGGATTTATTGCAATGTTATTCGCTGTGCCGATAGGTTTATTAATTGCAATTTATTTGGCAGAATATTCTTCTAAAAGGTCGCGCTCAGTCATTAAGCCTATTACTGAGATATTGGTAGGGATTCCAACTATTGTTTATGGTTTTTTTGCCTTGTCTGTGGTTGGCCCATTTTTGCGAGATATGTCGATGCATATGAATGGTTTGATTACAGGTAATTACAAAAATTTTATTGAGGCGCAAAGCGTCTTGACGGCTGGCTTAGTAATGGGCGTTATGTTGATACCATATGTTTCATCGTTGTCAGAAGATGTTATATCAGCGGTACCCCGTTCATTAAGAGATGGTTCTTTGGGGTTGGGGGCGACTCGTTCAGAAACTATAAGGTATGTTATTTTTCCAGCAGCATTTCCTGGAATTGCTGGTGCTATTTTGATGGCTGCATCACGTACTATTGGTGAAACGATGATTGTGGTATTGGGGGCAGGTGTAACAGCTCATCTTCAATTGAATCCTTTTGAATCAATGACTACTATAACCGTTAAAATTCTGAATCAGTTGACAGGTGACTTTGATTTCACTTCGCAACAGAAGCTAGTGGCCTTTGCGCTTGGATTAACTTTGTTTTGTATTACCTTTTTGCTTAATATCTATGCCACATATATCATGAATAAATATCAGAGAAGATACGAATGAAATCATTTTTCTGCAATAAAGACAGATTAAGGCGTCGTTATATTTCTGAATGGTTTTTCCGTTTCTATTGTAAAGCCTCTATTTTTATTGTCTTTGTTTTTCTTGTTTTTTTGCTTTACTCAATTGTTTCTAAGGGGATTGGTGTACTCTGGCAAACACATATTTCCTTGCCAATAGAATTTTCGGAAAATATTATTGACCCAAAAGGGCAGCGTTTCACAGATCCTTCTATTTTATTACATGCAAGATATGATCTTTTAGCTCGGATTGCATTAATGAAAAAATTAAATGTTCTTCCGGTTAAAGATGTTTTTCTCATGCAAATGGAGGATATGCTTTCAAGACAAGTACGTTCTCAGCTTCGCAAGATGGTGCTTTCTGATCCTTCGTTGATAGGAAAGACAGTAGTGTTGCCGTTCTTGGTAAGTTCTAATATTGATTCTGCCTTTAAAGGTTATTTAGATCTTTCTCTTCCTGAATCTATCCGTAAAATATCTGATCATCAGTTAAAATGGTTCCGAAAACTTATTTCGGACAAAGCTTTGTCCTTGCGCTTTAATTATGGTTTTTTTGTCAATGGTTCTTCCAGTCGTCCAGAGATGGCGGGAATTGGGGTGGCTATTGTTGGCTCTTTATATATAATATTAATGGTTGTGGGGTTATCCTTACCTTTGGGAATCGCTTCTGCTATATATCTGGAAGAATTTGTATCAAAAAAATTTTTTTCCAGTTTTATTCGAGCTAATATCAATAATTTAGCATCTGTTCCTTCTGTTGTATATGGGCTTCTCGGTTCAGCTGTGTTTATTACTTTTTTGAAAATGCCACGTTCAACAGCGCTTATTGGTGGTTTGGTATTGGCTTTGATGACATTGCCGAGTATTATTATCGCCACATCAGTGGCGTTGAAAACAGTCCCCTCATCTATTCGTTCTGCTGCATTAGCCTTAGGAGCTTCTAATTTTCAGACGGTTTGTCACCATGTTTTGCCTTTGGCTATGCCTGGTATTTTAACGGGATCTATTGTGGGTTTAGCACGAGCTTTGGGCGAAACAGCGCCACTTTTGTTTATAGGAATGGTCGCTTTTGTTGCAGACTATCCTGAGAGTATAACGGATGTTACAACGGCATTACCAGTGCAAATTTATTTATGGTCAGCTGATGCAGAAAAGCCTTTTGTAGAGAAAACATTTGGTTCAATACTTCTTCTGCTAATTTTTTTGGCATTTGTTAATATAGTTATGTTGTGGTTGCGGAATAGATTTAGAAAACGTTGGTAGCTGAGGACCCTTGATATATTATGATAAATCAGATTCATAAAATGGTTAGTAACCAAGTATCTGTATACTATGGTGGAAAACGTGCATTATTTGGTATAAGCTTGAAAATTCGTAGGAATTCAGTTACGGCGTTAATAGGTCCTTCGGGATGTGGCAAATCAACCTTTTTGCGCTGCCTAAATAGAATGAATGATACGATTGATAATTGTTTATTCGAGGGCGAAATTGTTCTGGATGGGGAGAATATTTATAAATCATCTGTTGATGTTGTCAGATTGCGTGCCCGAGTGGGAATGGTCTTTCAAAGGCCTAATCCATTCCCAAAGTCAATATATGAAAATGTTGCATATGGAGCTCGTATACATGGATTAGGAAATAGTAAGTCAGACATAGATCAGATAGTGGAGATGAGTCTTAGAAAGGCTGGACTATTTCATGAAGTTAAGGATATTCTCTTTCAGAATGCATTACAACTTTCTGGAGGGCAACAGCAACGTGTCTGTATCGCACGTGCCCTAGCAGTGAATCCAGAAGTAATATTAATGGATGAGCCTTGTTCTGCCCTTGATCCGATTGCTACGGCTTCTGTAGAGGAGTTAATTCACGAATTGCGTGAAAATTTGACTATTGTTATAGTAACACACTCTATGCAGCAGGCAGCGCGTGTATCGCAGCGTGCGGCTATGTTTCATATGGGGAATTTAGTTGAAGAAGATGATACAGATAAGATGTTTACAGCTCCAACTGATCAGCGAACTCAGGACTATATTATGGGGCGTTTTGGTTAGAAGAATTATAAGTTTTTTATAGGAATCAGAATCCATGTCATGCCATATACTTTCTGCATATGATGAAGAGTTAAAGTTTCTTTCTCAGCGTATTGTTGAAATGGGAATTCTTGCTAGGGAAATGGTTGATTCTTCGGTTCGAGCTTTCATAGAAGGAGATACCGTTCTTGCTCATAAGATCATTGACAATGATATTGTTTTAGATCAGTTGGAGAGAGATATAGGGGATAAAGCTATTATAACCATAGCTAGACGTCAACCAATGGCAGCTGATTTGCGTGAGATAGTCGGGTCAATTAGAATAGCGGCTGATCTAGAGCGCATAGGCGATCTAGCTAAAAATACGGCAAAGCGTGTTTTTGCTCTACAGATGCTGGGTGTTCCTAGAAAGTTAGCGTGGACTATTGAGCCTTTAGCGTCATTATCACTAGAGCAGCTTACTGAGATTGTAGACGTATATGTTAGTAGATCAACAGAAAAAGCACAGTCAATTTGTAATCGTGATGGTGAATTAAATGCAATGCATACATCTTTATTTAGAGAACTATTGACATATATGATGGAAGATCCACGTAATATTACATTGTGCACGCATCTTCTTTTTTGTTCTAAAAACATAGAGCGTATTGGAGATCATGTTACCAATATCGCAGAAACTATACACTATATGGCGACGGGTGTACAGCCACAAATAGAGCGGAGAAGAATGGAATATTCTGCAGATTATTTTGACAAAGATTCAAGATAATTTGTATAATTCAACGCAATTATTCTTTTGTAGTGTTTTTTAATCTTATCGCAATATCTTTTCAAAACGGAACATCTCTTTAATTTTTCTATACCATCTCTTTCTTCATGATGAAGAAAGAGGTGGGTGTAGAAGGAAGATAGTCTTAAAAGCACTAAAATTTTTAGAGAAATAAAAGGAACTCGTATTGGGTCTACTCTTTTTCCAAAGCAGGAGAATTGTCGTCATTTTGAGAAGATTTTTGAAGATCTGTTTCTGTCGATTTTTGTGCGCTTCCTTTAGAAATTCCGACTAAGGCTGGACGTAGAACGCGTTCGCTCATAGTATAACCTTCTTGCACTACCTTAATTACAGTATTGGTAGGAATCGTTTCATTGATTTCTTCAAACATGGCTTGATGAAAATTTGGATTGAATTTTTGGCCATCAGCTTCAATCTTTTTTATACCATATTTTTCCAACGTTGATATCATATCACGTTTGGTCATTTTTATGCCATCGATTAAAGAAGTGATTCCATTTTTTTCGGTTTGATTTGTGTCTGCAGGAATGGAATCAAGTGCGCGAGAAAGATTGTCGGAAACGGATAACATATCACGAGCAAATGATGCAATTGCATAAGACTGAACGTCTTGTATTTCTCTCTCAGTTCGACGACGGAGATTTTCCATTTCTGCTACAGAACGCAGATATTTTTCATGGGATTCCTTGGCCTTAGCTTCCGCTTCTTCAATAGGATTTGCAATTTTCTCCTCTTCTATAGGAACGGTATTTGTATCAGAAGAGTGATTCGCATTCGCAATTTTTTCATCATTCATGAAATTCTCCAGTATTTTATGTGCCCAATCTACGATGAAATTGATATGGATGCTGATTGTTCAAAAATCAAGGGAAAACCCTCATTATAAATTATGTTAATGCCTAATTTTTCGAGGAATTAATTAGAAATTCTATTTCTATCGCGTTGTTCTTTATGGCCTTGCTGTCAAACAGATTTTCATATTATCTCAAGGAAACGGTTAGAGTATACTCAGAATCTATTTGTTTATCAATGAGTAAACGCATGTAGGATATCGATTTTGAATAAAGTTTAATATTTATTGAGAAATTTTTCCATATGGATAATGAATACACTACTTTTTATTTAGAAGAAATCGAGATAACAAAAGATGATAAATTCTTTCATAAACTGAGATGAACCACGCGAAAGACTATTTTTTAAATATACTAAGAATAGAAAAAATTTTTATTCAAATATTCTTGCATGAAGGAGACATAAAGCGTTTTCAGGTATTGTTTTGGGAACATATAATGTATTATTTCTGACAACATTGCATAGATAGAGCATATTATTCGTTGTTTATGATTCATAAACATTAGGAAATTATCTAATAAATTGAGAATCAAACAATAAACATCAATTATATCAATATGCTACAGATGAATTATCACATTAATATTATTTTAAACATCCTCTCCATATAATAGATCAGTAATTTAAAGGGTTTTCAAAAAACATAAATTTTTATAATTTATGTGCAAAAATGATAAGAATACAGTGAATTTCTCAGATACATTTAAAAAGAAGGCTTCCCGTCGCTTCATAGATTCTATGAGAAATTACTCTTGTATAGATAATATCTCTATCGATCGTTTTGATAGAGAAATCATCAACTTACATGTTGAATCTCTGTTCCGTATTTCTCCAATATTACCATTATTTGTATTGCTTGTCGCAAATATAGGAACTTGGTTTACTCAGAATCCCATGCTTCCTATTTGGTCTCTTGTAACATTAGCAGTATATGCCGCCAATCTGTCGTTGGGGCATAAAGTTATGTATAGTCGCATCAAGTCAGAAAAAGTGCGTATATGGCGTATATGGCTTCTGGTCGGTCAGACTGCGATTGGGCTATGTTGGACTCTTTTGACATTGATTGAGCCAGGAGCTTGGACGCCAGAATATTTGACGATTTATAAAAGTGCGACTCTTTTAATTGCTTTATCGATTAGTGCATTATCAAATTTTATGCTCCCTTATGCTGTTTTTCTATCATTTTTTCCAGTTGTAGTAGCGCTTAGTACGCAAGCTATTATGAGCATGCATGTATTGGATATTAGTTTAGCCGGTATGCTGGCAATGGCATTGTCTTTTTTTACGTATATCACGTATCACTTATTTAAATCGAATGTAAAAATTCTTTCTTTCCAAGCGGAACAGGATAATCTTATTGCTGAGTTAGAAGTAGCAAAGTCTCTCTCAGATCAAACAAGACAGCGTGCAGAGGAAGCTAATCTTGCTAAGTCGCATTTCCTAGCATCCATGTCGCATGAATTAAGAACTCCGCTAAATGCTATTTTAGGATTTTCAGAATTCATAGGATTGGAGACGATGGGACCATTGAACAATGAAGTTTATAAGGAATATATTGGGGATATTCATCGTTCTGGTCAGCATCTTTTGAATCTTATCAATGAAATATTAGATTTATCACTGATTGAGGCGGGGCGATATGAGTTGAGTGAATCTTCCATATCTCTTGTTGATATCATGCATGAATGCATCATAATGCTACAGCTTCGTGCACAAAAGAAGAATATTGAGATATTGCAGCAGATTGATTCCACTCTTTCTTCCATTTGGGCGGATGAAAAGGGTATGCGACAGGTTATTCTTAATCTTCTTTCTAATGCGGTAAAATTTACTTCTTCTGGTGGGAGAGTCCATGTAAAAGTAGGTAAAACTTCTGGGGGAGGGCAATATATTTCGATCAAAGATAATGGTCCTGGAATTTCTGAAGGAGAAATGCCAATAGTATTATCCGCGTTTGGACAAGGATCTATAGCTATTAAAAGCGCAGAACAAGGTGCAGGGCTCGGACTTTCGATAGTACAGTCTATTCTAGCTAATCATGGTGGACAATTTCATATCAAGTCAAAACTATGTGAAGGTGTTGAAGTAATAGCAATACTACCGAATACTCGGGTTCTGGATATGGATTCTGACCTTGAGAGAAAACAACAAGCAAATAATCCGTGTAAATATTATGCATAAAAAATGTCAATAGAATAGGTGATGGTTCAGGTAGTGGTTAGAGGGTGATGGTGATTTTTCTATAAATACGGCACTTTTCAGGTGTAGATGCATATGTAGAATTGTGTATCTGAATTATTATCTTAAGTATTCAATTGCCGAAAATAATCAGTAAAATATATGGTAAACAACTATTTATTGCCTTCTAAAGTAGCTTTTTATGACGGTGCTTGCTAAATACTTTCAATAAGAATTTTTTCCATCAACATAATAGGATGATTATGAAAATTTCAAGCATAGGATAAATGCCGTGATCAATTGATCATTTCTCAATGAAGGGTATCTTTTAATTTATTCATATAATCTCAAAATATTTTTGCGAGGATTCCTTTCAGATATCCTTTTCCTCCCCTAAAGGTATGGGTGTTCGATTCAAATACGGAAGATATTGCATTTTTTGAGGTTAAAGTACACTGTGGAAGTATGGTAGCCGTTAGCAGGCGGTGGAAATTTATTGAGATCTCTGCTGATTTTATGGGTGCTATTCTTGAACGAGATAAGGTAGCATAGATTCTTTGGTAGTTTGTTAGAATTGCGTTTTTTGATATTATCCGGCTATGTTATTTTGATAAAAACTGGTTTTCTGTTTTTTTATTATGGGTTCATTGATTTTATTTCAGTCTAAGGAGAATTTTGTCCAGTGATAAGCGGATCGTTATATAATTTGATGTTTGTGGTTTAATTCCATGCTGTTTAGTTGGATATATGATTATTACGTTTGGGGTGGTCTTGCCGCCTTGATAGCGCTTGAGCTTGTTCTTGGTATAGATAATTTAATATTTATTACGCTTTTGGTAGAGAAATTGCCGCCTTCACAAAGGGAAAAGGCTTTATTTTTTGGTTTGACCTTTGCGATGGTGACGCGCATATGTCTGCTTGCTTCTATATCCTATTGGATGGTTATGTTGCAAAAACCTGTACTATTTTTAGGAGACATAGAGTTTTCTGGGCGTGATATTGTTCTCATTATTGGTGGTTTTTTTCTCCTATTCAAGGGAACTATAGAATTACATGAGCGATTGGAAGGGGATCATTTTGACAGAAAGCATAAATTTTTCAGCCCCATATCTTGGCAAATCATTGTTCTGCAAATAGTTGTTCTGGATGTTATTTTTTCTTTAGATAGTGTTGTGACTGCTATTGGAATGGTGCAGGATCTTGCCGTCATGGTTGCTGCTGTTGTTATTTCAGTCATAATGATGATGGCAGTTTCTAAACCAATAATTAACTATATTGCACGGCATCCAACCGTTGTAATACTATGCCTTGGTTTTTTGTTAATGATTGGCTTCTTCCTTATCATTGAAGGATTAAGTTTTGATGTTCCTAAAGGATATCTTTATGCGGCTCTTTGTTTCTCCTGTGTGATTGAGTTTTTTAATCAGGTGGCAAGACGCAATCGCGAAAGATTGATGTCTACGGCACGTTTGAGAGCTCGCACTGCCGATGCTGTTCTGCGTTTGTTAGGGGGAAAACCTATACCGCAGAATGGACTAGATGCGAGTTCAGATGTTCTTTTATACTCACGAAAGGAAGAGCAAATCATCTCGGAGCAGGAAAAAGATATGGTGTATAGTGTCTTAACTCTTGCGGATCGCCCTGCGAAATCGATTATGACACCTAGAAAAGAAATAGTATGGCTTGATATGGACCATTCCGATGAAGATTTGCAGTGGAAGATTCTTGAGTTAGGGCATTCGAAAATTCCTGTTGCTCGGGGAAGTTTGGATAATTTTATCGGGATAGTATCAGCGCGTGATTTATTGCGTGATCTTTTGGAAGATGGAAATATCAATTTAGAGAGATCTATTAGAAAACCTTTGGTTGTACATGAAAATATTAGAGCCTTGAAGCTGATGGAGCGTTTGCGCAAGTCGTCACAGACGTTTGCAATGGTTTTAGATGAATATGGTATTTTAGAAGGTATGATTACACCCGCAAATATCCTAGAGGCCATTGCAGGAGATTTTCCTGATGAAGATGATAAGAAATTAGATATTACTATAGGTGAAGATGGTTCTTGGACAGTAGATGGTTGGATTGATGTACGTCATGCATCAAAATTATTTGGCGTTAATTTAGTTGATGAAGATGACCGTTATTCTACTTTAGCTGGATTTATTCTATGGAAGCTTGGGCATTTGCCACAAGAAAAGGAGGTTTTTATAGACATGAATCTTAAGTTTGAAATTATGCAAATTGAGGGTCATAATATCAATCGTGTAAAAGTTATTAGGATGCAAATATAATAAAGTGAATTAATGATGATAATCATAGAAAAACCTTCTAATCAGTCTATCATTTGAAATTGAAATAACAATAAATTCCCTTTATCATCATAAGACTTAGTTGATTGAATTTCTGATGGCGGGAAGAGAGAGTTTTATGGATGAGAAATTTTTTTTAAACAGAGTTCTCATTATTGATTTTGGAAGTCAATTCACTCAGCTTATCGCACGGCGTGTTCGTGAAAACAAAGTGTATTGCGAGGTTGTAGCATTTAAAAAGGCTTTAGATTTTTTTAAAAATTTTAAACCTAAAGCGATTATTTTGTCTGGAAGCCCAGCATCATCTTTGGATATTGATAGTCCGCATATTCCTAAAGAGATCTTTGAATCACAGATTCCTTTATTAGGGATTTGTTATGGACAGCAAATTATGTGTAAGTCCCTTGGTGGAAAGATTAAAAATTCTCAGTGTCGTGAGTTTGGTCGTGCCTCGATTAAAATTCAACAGGATTGTTTATTGACAAAGGGAGTTTGGCCAAAAGATTCTGTCCAGCAAGTGTGGATGAGCCATGGTGATCAAGTAGAGCATATGCCAGAAGGATTTGATGTTATTGCATCGTCGGAGACTACTCCTTTTGCTTTTATTGCAGATGATAAGAGAAGATATTATGCTGTTCAATTTCATCCTGAAGTCATTCACACGTTAGATGGTTCCCGATTAATATCCAATTTTATACATGCAGTTTCTGGCATTCAAGGTGATTGGGTTATGTCTTCTTATCGCAAAGAAGTGGTATCTTCTATTAAAGAAAAAGTAAAAAATGAACGTGTGATCTGCGCGTTATCAGGAGGAGTTGATTCTTCTGTCACGGCATTTCTTATCTATGAGGCAATAGGTAAAAATCTTACCTGTGTGATGGTTGATAATGGGCTGATGCGTAAGAATGAAGTAGATCATGTTATGAATCTCTTTAAACAATACGCGGATTTTCCTTTGGTTGTTGTTGATGCTTCAGAGCGTTTCCTTGAAAAATTGAAGAATGTTATTGATCCTGAAGTTAAGCGGAAAATTATAGGAAAATTATTTATAGAAATATTTGAAGAGGAAGCAAAAAAAATAGGTGGTGCCCAGTTTCTAGGACAAGGGACATTGTATCCTGATGTGATAGAGAGTGTTTCTTTTTTTGGAGGACCTTCATCGGTTATTAAGTCGCATCATAATGTTGGCGGTTTGCCTGAACATATGGATATGCATCTTATTGAACCATTGCGATCTCTTTTTAAAGATGAAGTACGCCTCCTTGGTCAGGAGTTGGGATTGCCTGATGCTTTTATCAGTCGTCATCCATGTCCAGGACCAGGGATGGCTATTCGTTGTCTTGGAGAAGTAACCAAGGAAAAACTGAGAATTTTGCGTGAATGTGATGCTATATATCTGGATGAGATTTATAAGGCAGGGATTTATCATATGATTTGGCAAGCCTTTGCCGTTTTATTACCGGTTCAGACTGTTGGAGTTATGGGTGATGAACGCACATACGAATATGTATGTTCTCTGCGGGCAGTGACGTCTATTGATGGTATGACAGCCGACTTTTATCATCATGATATGCAATTTTTAAGTCAAGTTTCTACACGCATAGTCAATGAAGTACAGGGAGTGAATAGGATTGTCTATGACATAACTTCTAAGCCACCTGCAACTATTGAATGGGAATAATATGAAGATTCTATAATTTCTGTAAAGAAAATGATTAGAGAGAATTGTTCTTTCGGGATTTTTAGAGACAGGATATCAGGATAATCGCTTTATGCTTCACTTTGATTACAGAGTTTATTAATTCGTCTAAATTGAGATGATGATGACAATCATAGTTGTTGTAGGAAACTTAGAGAGGAAAATATGAACGAGATATTCTTTCTTATTGGATAAAAGAAGCACTTGGATAATTAACTATTTTTTTTGATTAATACTTCATATCAAATATTGAGCAGGATCAGTCTTCGAAGCTGGAAAAATAATTTCTATGAGAGTTCCTTTTAAAGGAGTTGACATAATAGAAAGTTTTCCCTTATTAGCATCTACCATTGTTTTGATAAGTGGTAGTCCTAAACCTGTTCCTGCTCCGCGCATCTGTTCAGTATTAGGTATTTGACCAAAAGGTTTCTTAGCTTGCTCCAACTCACCATGAGTCATTCCTATACCAGTATCCCGAACATGTAAAACAACTCCTTTATCATTGATACAAGAAGTAGAAATGATAATTTGTCCTCCTGAAGGAGTAAAATGAATCGCATTCGATAATATGTTAAGAGCTATTTGCTTTATGGAGCGTAAATCAGCAAATATTTGAGAGGTGTTATTTGAAAAAGAAGTGCGTATGAGAATACGTTTCTCATTAGCATACAGACGAATTAACGAAATTGCTTCAGAAATTGCTTCATTTAAAGATATATTCTCAAAATTAAATGTCATTTTTCCAGATTTTATCTTCGATATATCAAGAAGATCGTTAACAATATCAAGAACAAGGTTTCCGGATCGCTCTATATAATCGGCATATTCTATATAGCGTGGATTGCCTATAGGTCCAAATTTTTGATTTTTTATCACTTCAGAAAAACCAATAATCGAAGTAAGAGGCGTACGGATTTCGTGGCTCACACATGCTAGAAAGTCGCTTTTATGAGAATTTTCTTCTTCTGCTATTTTTCTTGCATCAGATAATTTGTTTCTTTCTTCTTGCCATTCAGAAATATCGCGAAATATAAGACAACAACAGGTAGAAAAAGGCAGTTTGTTGATAGTGACTCTCAGAAAAATGAGTTTTCCTTGTTTTGTGCAGCCAACGGATGTCAGTTCTCTTTTATTGTCTGTATTACAAGAGATTCTTTCTAAGAGATAATTGTCCATCATTTTATGATTTTCACGGGCAAATAATATCGTAAATGGTTTCTCTAATATATCTTTTGGATCATAACCAAATAATGTACTCATTGCATGATTTATAGAAAGAATTATTCCATCGCTGTCAATGATAGTAATGCCATCGGAGGCGGCTTCCAAAATGGAGTGCAGCTGCATGACTTCAATTTTATGAGTATCGGTTTTTTCGCAAGGATACTGTCCTTCCTTTTGATGAGAGGGCTCTTCGGAGGAATCTTTTATTTTTTCAAAGGGGACGAAAGTCATAGCAAGTGCCTTGTTTCCATGCCATCGAACCGTATGTAAATGAGCGGATACAGCAACATCTGTCCTATCCGCACAATATAATGTAACAGAACCCAAAGGTTTATTGCTTCCCGGCAATTGTTGAGTATCTAATAATGCAGATAGTCCACCTGCATTTTCAACTTCTGCAAGATCTTTATAGCCCGTGAGAAGAAGAAAAGAAGGGTTTGCATAAAACAAGGATCCATTAGAATACACTAGAAAAGCAATGGGATATTTATCAATATTTTCTGCTTTTAAATCTTCTCCCTTACCAAAGCATGCAGATAATGAAGGATGACTGTAACATAGTGAGTTTTCATCTTCCATATCTTTAGGGCTATAGTTTTGCTTTAGAAGCATATCTTGATTTAAATCAATAGTATGAAAAGAATTGTTCTGACTGAAACTATATAGTTCATTATTTGGGAGAGACGATGTTATCGTTGGTTTTAGGTATTTGTTTTTTTTCAGGTAATGATTGGAGAGCAGAGCTATCTTGCTTTTGAGATTAAGGTAATCTGCGGAATATTTTTTTGACCATTGATCTGTATAGGTAGGGCGGTCTTGTGCATCTGGATTGTCAATAGCGATTGAATTGGATGTTTTTGGCGAAGGTAATGAAGGGATAATTTCCTGCTCAATAGAAGATTTGTCTTTTCCTTTCGTTAGGAAAATAGAAAATTGTTCCTCTATCTTTCTTCCTAATTGGTGTGGATCAATTGAAGATTGATTGACATGAATGATACCAAATCCTTTGAATCCATTAAATTCACGATTACGTGAATATATTGGTAAAGCAGAAAGATCAATTGGAACATTAAAATCTGTTCCTTCTATAGGCCAAAAAGTCCTTGCGCCATGCCATGTATTCTTTTGTTTTAAGAGTTCAGGAAAATGATTTTCAGGATCAATTAGAAAGATTTTATTGATGTCAGACAATTGCATACCAATAATTCTAAGTGCATAGGGACCGATAGTCTGAGACAGCACTTCTGAAACCTCACATAGATATCCAAGGGCGTTTGTTGTCCATGTAAAGCGCACTGTGAGAGGACTCGAATCAAAAACAAAAGCACCACCCCCTAATTTCGATATTTCTTCTGACTGATTTATATCCATTTCTCGATGATGGTCTTGGTCTAAATTAGTTAATGCTTTCTCGCGGGGAATTTCTGTTTCTAAATTTCTGATTTTGAGTCCATCGTCTGTTTTATTTAGAGAACAATCATCCTGAGAATTCTTATTATTTGCAAGAATATTTTTAGGGTTTGAATTCATAGAATCGATGCTCATTGGTGCATTCTCTGTATCATTCTGGCATAAGTTAGAAATTTTGCTGTTTATTCAGGGCATAACATTATGCGGCGATTGAAGTATTTTCGAAGAATAGTCTGTATTTATGCTATTCTTCCTAGTGATAAGACCATCTATGATCGGGGGATTATAAGAGCTTCTCCTTTGCAGTCGCATTAGCAAGAATATTTTTAGGTTGTGCTCTATTATGATGCGTGATTCTCTGCAAAATACATTGCACATATTTTCTATAAACGAATATATGTTCACTATTCGATATTTCCTGTGCACTTTAAGAGTAAATAGTGATTTATTAAATTCTAAAATCACTTTTTGTATCTCAGGCCTTTGAAAAATATTATGAAAGAAAGCAGTTATTATGTTTTCCGACATATAATTTCGATCTGGCTGTATAATTTTGTCTATAAAGAGATATTGCATTGTTATCCATTGTATATCAAGTAAAAACAGGGGTTGACGCCAATCTGACATCTATCTAAGAATACCTCATTGGCATCTGATCAGAAAGAAAGAATATGGATTCATTAACGTTAAATTGTTATTAAGGTTAACGCTCTTTTTTTAGGTGTTTTGGGTCTTGTTTCATTTTTCGTGTCATAATACACTGGATCTTGGAAATCGAGGGTATTGTTTTTTTATACGTAATGCGGTTGTAGCTCAGTTGGTTAGAGCGCAGGTTTGTGGCACCTGAGGTCGGTGGTTCGAATCCACTCAACCGTACCATAAAAGGCGGATAGTAAATTCGAAATCATTTTATTAAGTAGTATGATTTGCTTTATAAGATAGTTTCGTTTTTTGTTTGGATTATAGAGAATACGACAGCATTCTAGAATTTTCTCTATATATTAAGTAAGGAGCGCTACTATTATCCGTCACATCATTTTTTTCACTGTTTTGCCTAAGCATTATGAAGCAGTGCGTTCTTCTCTTGCCATTCTGCTAGACATCCCACATGCTCAATTGCTAGAAATTGGTGATAATCTTCGGATTGATTCTTGGAGCAATGAAGTGGATCTGGTTGTCTATGGCGAATTTTATAATCAAGAATCTCTCAATTCTTTTAAAAAACATCCACTTTACCAACAGTCTATTGCAAGAGTGAGACATTTGCGTGATATGCGTTTTGTCGCTGATTATGATACTGATTGTGCGGCTAAGTTGCCTATATAATAGAGTTGCTCCTTATGCTTCTCTTGTTTTGACTACGGGAATCAGTGACTAATTTTATATTTTGTGGTGATCTATTATGAGGCAATAGACCTCAATGAATTGCAGTATATTTTCTTCTTGGTTGATATAGGGTCTAAGTATTCTGGATTAGGTTGGATGAATCGGTAAAATCATTTGATCTATACTTTGGAATACAGTTATAAGAACAAGATTCCAATATTATTTATATCAGGTTAAAATGGCATGATGTATTCATAAACCATAATATTTTATAATGGTTCCGTGTTTCGAAAAGACTATAGGGGTCACGATATTTACAATCGCGTATATGACTTGTTACACATTTTTGGGTGTTTTGAATGTTATTTCATTATGAAACATCAATTATATTGAGATATTTTATTTTTTAAGAGAAACGAATTGGTCTTCAATACCATCCCAGAAGAGTGATGATATATTGCTTCCCCCATATTGATAGATTTGACGTATACACGTTGGTGAAGTGACGTTAATCTCAGTAACATAATTGCCGATTACATCAATTCCTGTGAAGAATAAACCTCGCTCGCGTAATTTTGGCCCAATACGATGGCAGATATCTTTTTCGACAGAGGTTAACTCTGACGGTTCTATGTTTCCTCCAACGTGAATATTGGCGCGATTATCTCTTTCAGAGGGGATGCGATTAATGGCTCCCACAGGTTCTCCATTTAATAGAATAATGCGCTTATCTCCTTTCCGGATTTGCGGTAAATAAGCTTGGGCGATAAGAGGTTCTGGATATTTTTCCAATAGAATTTCTATTAAAGAAGAAAAATTGCGATCCTCCTGATTCATGCGGAATATACCTGCGCCACCGTTTCCATACAGAGGTTTGATAATGATATCTTTCATTTCTAAATAGAAATTTTCTATTTGTATAACATCCCGCGAAATCAAAGTAGGAGGCATCAGTTCAGAAAATTCTGTGATAAAAATTTTCTCAGGAGAATTACGTATCCAAAAAGGATTATTAACCACTAATGTTTTGGGATGTATTTTTTCCAAAAGATAGGTGCTAGTAATATAATTCATGTTAAATGGTGGATCTTGTCGGATAAGAACAACGTCCATTTGAGAAAGATCAATGGTTTGTGTCCCTCCAAGAGAATAATAATGTTCTTTAGTATCATATAAGGTCATAGGCTCTGCAGATGCTTGTATTTTATTTTCACGCAGGTAGAGTTGATTTGGTGTATAATGAAATATTTTATATCCGCGTATTTGTGCTTCTAATGCTAGTGCAAAAGTTGAATCTCCCACGACATCAATGGTGGAGATATGATCCATCTGAATTGCAATATTTCTAATTTTCATTGTATTGACACACCTAATTTTTTGAAAAGAAAAATGAATAGAAGGAAAATCCCATTTGTAATAGCGATTGATTATAAGGTTTAGTTCAGATGATAACAATCAAACATTTTTAATATTTCATGAAAATAGCTATACATATTTGGATGTATATACAATTTTTTTATACAATAATTCTTATATTCATATAAAAGACGTTATTATATGTGGTTTTGCATATTGAATTTTGTCTAAATAAAAACTCTATATAAATAAGAAGATGTATTGATAGAATAAAAGCGATGATTATAAAACCTTTTTATTTTTTGAAGAGGAAAAACACTGTAAATGTTTTTTCTTATGCTGTCGTTTCCAAATAAAAATAGGTAATTATTATAAAAAATTTCCTTCTAAAGTGTAACTTTCGCGCAAGCTTACATGATATAGATAGAGCTTTGTGAGTGTACCATTGTAATTCAGTGGAAAAAAAGTGGCTATTATAGATCAATTATTGCAGTTTTTTAGAAGTATAGCGTCTTTAGGACGTACCCATTTATTAATTCTGGCTTCGGTGATCGTTGCTTCTATTATATTGCTCTTGGTTACAAGGTCTTTTGTAAGCAGTCCAGTGTACGAAAGCCTTTATGTAAAATTAGAAGCAGCCGATGTGAATAGGATATCTGTGGCTTTATCAGAAGCTAATACAGATTTTCGAATAGCGAACAACGGTTCTAGTATTTTAGTCCCGTCTCATTTAATCAGTAAGGTTCGTATTCGCTTGGCTTCTCAGGGATTGCCTAGCAGTTCCAGTAATTCAGGTTATGAGCTTTTTGATAAAGTTAATTCTTTTGGTTTTACATCGTTTATGCAGGAAATAACACGAGTGCGAGCTCTTGAAGGGGAAATATCTCGTACAATTCAAGCCATTTCTGGAATTGTAGCTGCGCGTGTACATATTGTGATGCCTGAGGCCAGAGGATTTCGACGGACTGGGACAAAACCGACAGCTTCAGTCATGATAAGAGCTATTAGTCCTTCTGTCTATAGGTCAGCTGAAGCAATTCGTTGTCTGGTTTCGGCTGCAGTTCCGGGCCTTGAGGTTAGTGATGTGATTGTGCTTGATTCCACCGGAAAGTTGTTGGGAGCGGGTCATGATACAGAGAATAATACATTTGGAAAATCCCTAGGAATCGTGCAGGCCGTTCAACATGAAATTGAGATGAATATTAATAAAGCCTTATCGCCTTTTCTAGGAATAGATAATTTCCGGTCTGCAGTAACTGCTGAGTTGAATACAGACACACAGCAAATCAGAGAAACAGTCTATGATCCCGATTCTAGGGTAGAGCGTTCAGTGCGTCTTTCTAAAGATGTCCAAAAATCAGAAAGTCGTCAACAAGATTCTGCGGTGAGTGTGGAACAAAATATGCCACATGCTTCTGAGAGAACAATTCCAGTTCCACAGTCCAGAGAGAATTCTGATAAAAAAGAAGAGCAAAGTAACTATGAAATTAATACAAAAAGTATTTCTACAATTCATAACAATTATAAATTAGAACATTTATCTGTTGCAATTGTGGTGAATAAAGGGCGGATTATAGAACTTCTTGGTGCATCAGCTTCACAAAATCAGATTGATGCTTACTTAGCTGAAATAAACCGTATTGCCTCTGCAGCAACTGGAATTAATTCTGTGCGTGGAGATACTATAACAACTACATCTATGGATTTTCTAGAAAATCAACTATTAAAACCAAGTTCTGTACAGGTGGGTTTTATGGATATTTTATCGCATAATTTTTCAATTATCATAAATTCTATAGTTTTTTTGGTTGGGACGTTAATTGTTTCCTTGTTCGGGGTATATGCTCTTCGCATACCTCATAGTTTTGACTCAATGCAAAAAAAAGAACTAGAAAATAATTCTGCTGCGTCTATTACTGACGATTTTTTCCCAAGTGATGAGGGTAGTGCATTAGATTCTCAAGAAAAGGAGATATTGTCATATGATAACAGTTTTAAATCTAATATCAATAGTGGTTATGTCAATGAAAATCCTGATCGTCGTCTTGTACATATGATTGAAATTAATGAGGAGCGTTTTGCTAATATTCTTCGAAAATGGGCAAGATCTGAAATAGACAACAGATATACAACAAGTTAATATTTTTTACATCTTGTTGATCTGTAGTAAAATATAGGTAAAATTTTAGCAATTATGTATTGTTTTATAACATAGTGACCTTTTTGACTCTTTAACAACTCTCGGAACAGGAGTATTATAGTAATAATTGGAATTTTTAAATTTTGTTTTTTGAGTAGATTATTGCTAATAAAATTAGATTTTGATGATTTTTGTATTCAGTAGATAAGAATAAATGTGCCATATTAAGACATAATAATTCATTTTCTGTCTATAAAACATACAGCAAAAAAATATACTTTATATTGATACTAAACAACATACCTTTGAAGGTAATTTGCATCATGAATTTCGAAATGCAACACATAAATATTATTTCAATCAAAAAAGAAGAACAGCAAACATCGGTTTTATCAAATCTCCCAACGCGGAGTGATTTATTAGCGCGTATGATTTCGTTGGATTGTACAGTTTCTTGGAAGGTAAGAATGTATGCGCTGACTGAGTACGCGGGGGCAAGTCATTTTTTATTGGTTCGATGGGATCTTTTCCAAGAGCAAAAATTGGATTCTGTGGTGAGTTCTGACTGGCCATTTGATCTAGTACGATGCATGACCTTTAATGAAAAGGATAAATTTCATAATATTTTACAACGTCCAGCAGAATTATTTTGTCCCGTTTTTCACGCTCTTCCAAAGGATGTGGAGCTTCCTTCTGGTATGGACAACCGTTATTGTGCTCTGACATTTGATATGGGTCGGATACGTATTGGATTGATGTTGTTGTTTCCAAAAGGGAGGGTAATTGTACAAGATCGTTTATGGGAAATTGGTTTACTGGCGGCTTATCAGGCTAATATGTTTAAAAATTATGATGTGCACTTGGGAAAAGATTTTGAACTAACTGGGCGCGAAATTGAATGTTTAAATTGGATTTCAAAGGGAAAAACTAGTGACGAAATAGCGGTCATACTGGGCATATCCCGCAATACAGTTAATAACTATATAGCGAGTATTATGCGTAAAACAGCCACCAAAACTCGATCTGGAGCAATAGCTTATGCTGTTCGCAATAGTATAGTTTGAGTGAATTGTTAGATAATAAACAATCAAATCATTTTGAGGTAATCAGTGTGTCCGAAAATACATTAACAGAAAAAAAATCATTTAGTTTTCTAGAGCTTTCTTTAAGATTAAATGCCATACAAAATAGAATAAGTGCAAAAAATTTTGCTTTATATACGATTAGTTGCGTTTCAGATGTTCCAAGGCGTCAGCAACTTGTATGTGAATTAAATAATTATGACTCAGAGGATAGTAATATTCCCAATATTTTAATTACAACATATGGAGAGGAGTTTCTGTTTTATTTTAATTCAGGGTTGTTGCCTATAATCTGGAATAGTACACCAGAATCAATAATGATTGAATCATCGAGTCAGTTTTTTATAAGATTAGAAAAGGGAAACTTGTCGTTTTCTGGTATTGCCTTTCCCGTTCGTCTCGGATTCCATAAGAATGGATATATTATATTTACCGCAGAATGTCTAAATCTTGCTAATGAAATTATTATTGAAGCACATGGAGCCTGTTATCAAGTGATTATGGATTTTTTAGCGCTCTTTAAAAAACGTTCTTCTGCGACTAGAAATTTAACAGAGCGTGAGACTTCATGTTTACAGCTTGCAGGAGATAGCTATACTAGTGAAGAAATTGCCGAAAAATTAGGTTTATCAATTCATACGGTTAATGCATATCTCGGATCTGCAACGGTTAAGCTTGATGCTGTAAATCGAATTCAAGCAATAGCTAAAGCAATTCGTTTTGGATATATTTGCTGATATATTGTGCCTGTAATTGTTCAGAAATAGTATTCAACGTTTTGTAGAGTATATTTTATATATGAGTTCTGCAACAGCCTTATAAAAAATTGGAGGTATGCTGCTATTGATAGAGACTTGTTTGAATAAAGATCGCGCTAGTATGGGTTCTTCAAAAATTGGAATATTGTTTTCTTGAGCAATTTCTCGAATTTTAGCAGCAATTAAATTTTGACCTTTTGCTAACATTATAGGAGCATCGTGTTCTTCTTTTACATAGCGCAAAGCTAATGCGTAATGTGTAGGATTGGTTATGACAAGTGTTGCACGGGATGTAGCTTCCATCAGTCGATGTCTTATCCTAGAGCGTGCAATAGATTTTTGGCGGCTTTTAAGCAATGGATTTCCATATGCTTGTTTCCATTCATCTTTGACTTCTTGTTTGGTCATTTTTAATTTTATATACCATTGATAATAGGTCCATCCTAAATCTGTGATTGTTAGTAATGCGAGGAATATCAGGATAATGATCAATATTTTGCATATTACTAGAAACATTTGCTGTAAGATTAGCTGAGGATGAGAAGTGATTGATTTGATCATGTCGATATGATAATTTTTTAAAGATATTGCAATCAGAATTCCGACAACGATTATTTTTAGAATGGATTTTATAAAGCTCATTAAATTATTGACGCTATAAATCCTTTTGATTCCTTCTCGGAGAGAAACCCTTTTTAAAGATGGCTTTATTGTGTTCAGATTAGGGGAAGGGATTCCTTGTATAAGATAAGATCCAATGCCGAATACCATCAATAATAATAGTCCTGGCATCACTAATTTGACAGCGCTAAGACCTATATCCACTACAATGAACATCATGTGGGAAGCTGTGTTGAGTTTCCATTGGGGGCTTCTTTCAAAAAAATCACGCAGACTATTGGCTAATCTATGGACTTCTGAAGGAGCAAAGGACGATAAGTATATTAGGAAAGCCAATATCGAAAAAAATAAAGGCACTTCACGTGAGATAGGTGCATTGCCTTGATTAAGAGCATCCTCAATTTTTTTTGTAGATGGGGTTTCTGTTTTATTATCAGAAGTCTCTTCTTCGGACACATTAATTTCCTATTAGGGGGCTATTATATGTTTTCTTTTTCTCTATTATGTAAAAGTTTACTTTTATTATCATCTGCAGTGTGTCCAAGTTCTATCTTATTTATTTTTGCAAGAGAGATTGCTTCCTGTACAATAGATCGGCGAGCAGATGCAATCTCTCGTGGAGTAATTGGGGAATCATGACTGGAAACGTTGTCGCCTATTATTTTGCGTTGACGCATACTAAGACAATCAAGTATTTGTGTCTGAATCTCTGTTGATGCACCATGGAGAGCAGTTGACAGTGTTTCGATCGAGATGTTCTTCAATAAAATAGATAAACTATGAGGAGACAATGAAATCAAATCTTCGAATAGAAATACTTTAGGACGCACCTTATTGAAGGCTTCCTTGCTGACTTTTTCTAGAGAAGCAAGCAGTGTATCAACCTGAGGCTTTTCAAGTTCATTTATTAGATCAGCCACCTTTTCTGATCCAGCTGTTTCTTGTGTATATTCTATTTGAGCAAGCATTTCGGAAAGGCATTTCTCAACGATTTCTTGCATATAAGGGCTTATTTTTTTCAAGTTTACAGTACGTTTCATAATATCAGCATGTATTTTGTTTGGAAATTGTAAGAGAACATTTGCTCCGATGGATGGTGGCATCATGGATAATATATAAGCTGCTGTTTGGGGATGTTCCTTCAGCAAAAATTCTGCAGTGGCGATAGGATCAATTGCTTTGAAATCATCCCATACGGATTCCTCGGATTGTTGAAAAGAATTTGATTTATTGAGCAATTGATCCAGTTCATTTTTCTCCAAGCCTTCTTCTAGAATGCTTGCTATGTTTTTGGCGTTTTCTGTCAGCCCAATCCCAGCAATAAATTGATTCTCAAATTCATCAATGATATCCTCTAAATCACCTGTAGATATTTCAGGCAATAATTTTGCCGAAGAAACGATTTCTTTTAATTCAGCATGTGTGAAATGTCTCAATAATTTTGCAGAAGTTTTTTTCTCCATGGCCAAAAGAATAGCGGTAGCTTTATCTTTCTGCGTTAGGGATAAATGTGAAATTTCTTTATAATAATTTCCGAAAGATACGGTATCTTCTTTGTTTACCAAGATAAATAGATCCTCGTTTTTATGGTTTTATTTGATGATGAAGCCTTATCTAAAAGATATTTAATGATAGCAACAGTGCTCTGGATCAGAGATTCATTAGCTAGAATTGATAATTTCTATTATTCTAACGCCGAAATGGGTATCGTCGTCATCCATGATAGTTATTTCCCCTTTTGCAAATTTTTGATTATTTATGGTTATGTCAACTTGTTCTCCAACGCGTTTGTCGAGTGTTATTACGTCTCCTTTAGATAGATGAAAGAGATTAGAAATATTCATACAAAAAGATCCAAGTATAACCTGAATATTTACTGGTATATTCATTACTAAACCAGTATTGTCGTATGATTTATTGAGTATATTATTATTTTTTTCTAAATAATCCTTGTCTTTTTTAGATAATTCTTTTATTTGATCAGTATCGTCAGAGGTGTGATGATTGGCAATGGGCGTATTGATATGCATTGTGTATACTTTCTAATTGAAATATATAAACCTAATACTTTATTTTCTTATTTGATTTTTTCCGATGCTTTCTGGAATAAAATTTATTTTATCTTTTATGCGAACTGTATAGTTCTTACCAATACGACCCAGTTCACAGGAATAGACATCTTTGCCATTGATATTGAGAATGACACAGTTGTTATCGCTATCTAAAAAAGGAATAGTTTGTCCTACTTTTAGTTGTAAAATATCTTTGATTGTCATTTGTTTGAGGTTTATACGAGTCTCAAGATTAACGTATAATGGATATTTTATAAGAGGAAGTGGATTAGGTGAATCTTCTATTGGGCTAGATTGATCTTGTATGGGAGCTGATGCTAATGTGGTTTTAAGCAGTATTTCCTGAGGGACAATTAATATAAATGGTGAGACTGTATAATTTACTATAATTTCCATATTAATTGCGGAGAAAAATTTGTTAGATAATTGATTTGTGTTTTGGTTTAAATAATCAATATCATAAGGTCCATTAAGAGGGTTGAGAGTGCTTGGGGATATGGATACGAATTGATCTAGAATAGTAGCTATTTTGGTTACAATGAGCTTTGCTAATTTCTGTTCAATAATCGAAAGGGGGCGATCAGGCAATTTCTGTATTGTTTCATGATCTGTGTTAAGGAGATGTTCGAGGCATACAATTATAAGATCATTTCTACAGCCTATGAAAAAATTAGATGCCCATCCGTTGACGGATGTTTGGTAGAAAATCAGGGGATCCTTGAAGGAATTGATGATTTGAGTAAATTTTCCTGATTTGCAGTCAATATAAGAGACTATTGCACCTATCCCCATGTCTTTTTTAAGGGTTTCAGGTAATAATTTAGTATAAAATTGTCCGAAATTAGACGATATTTTTTCGATAGTATTTTTATCCCCCATTTTTCCAGTTAAACGGGCAATCAACAACGCTTGGATGTCTTTGTTTATAGGTTGTTCACGCATATATTTTAAGATTCTTTTTTATCGGGATAGATTACTGTCTGTTCAACAACTTCTAAGGAAGGTCTTTCGGATAGTGGTAAGGCTTTACGCCCATATTCAATAGCTACTTGAGGAATAGCACCATTCATATAAGCGATGAGTGTTTTTTTAACTATGATATATAAGCGATGCTGTTTTAATTTTATCGACTTGATTTGTTCAACAAGAGGATTGCATATGCAATATGATAGTATTATGCCAAGCATTGTTCCGGTTAACGATGCACCGATTGAACTTCCAAGAATATGCGGTGATTGTGAGATATTCCCCATAGCTTTGATAATTCCCAATATAGCACCTACTATTCCAATGGCTGGAAAAGCGTCTCCCATATTAGCAATGGCATGATAAGGCTTCAATTTTTCGTATAATATTGTATCGATTTCCTCATCCATCAAAGCCTCAATTTCATAGCTTTGAGCATTTCCAATTACGATCATCCTGATATAATCACAAACAAAGGTTATGAGTTCATTATTTTCTAGAATTAGTGGTATGTCCGTGAATATAGGAGAATTATATGGATCATCTATGTGATTTTCGATTTCATGTTTAGATTTTTTTTTTAAATTGTGCATGAGAGAATAAAGTAATTTGAGTGTATTACAGTAGAATGGTTGTTTAATGGATTTGTATCCAAAAATTTCTAATATGGAAATCCCGGATTCTTTAATGACTTTTATAGGATTGGTCATGATAAATCCTCCGAATCCAGCGCCTGCGATAATAATAATTTCATAGGGTTGAAGAAGAATGGATAACTTTCCTCCCATAGCGCTAAATCCACCGAGGATACAAGCACTTGTTATCATTAATCCTAAAAGTATATTCATGTAGCTATAACTCATCCATCTTTTTTATAATCCAAGGAGAATTATTGAATAAGGCTTGTGTGAAGCTATTTTGTAGGGGAATTCGCTGTTATATGTGCTGACAGTCCTGCGCAAGCCTTACAGGATAATGTTGATCCTTAGATTTTACAGTGATCAAGGATCGTGAATAAATGCAGTCATCTCTTAATATTGGACTGTCCGCTCAAGTGGCATTAGAAAAGAGGCTAGCTACTATAGCCAATAATATGTCTAACTCTGATACTACTGGCTTTCGTACGGAAAAAGTAAAATTTTCCGAGGTTGTGAATTCAATTAACAACGATTTTAATCAACAGGTTTCATTTGTTTCCAAAGGAGATGAATATCTTTCTCGACAAGAGGGGTCTATTGTAAATACTGGAGGAAGCCTAGATTTTTCTATACAAGGAGATGCTTGGTTTTCTTTGGATACTCCCAGTGGGATGATTCTGACCCGAGATGGGCGTTTTAAGGTGGATAATAATGGTGTATTAGTTTCATCGACAGGAAGGTATCCAGTTCTGGATATAGAAGGTGTACCGATTCAAATACCTCAAAAAGATGAGGTTTTTGAGGTAGGAGATGGAGGAGAAGTTTCCCAAAAAGGTAAGATGATTGGTATAATGGGTCTTTTTTTGGCAGATGTATCCAAGGGATTTATGCGTCGTGAAAATAGTGGAATATCTCCTAATATTTCGCCAATTCCTCTCTCAGATCGTTCGGAAATTACGATTCAAAGGGGTTATTTGGAAAGTTCTAATGCAAATTCTATGTATGAATTGAGTCAGTTGATTCATTTAACGCAGAAATTTAATTCTATTACTTCCCTTATTGATAATAGTGAGAATTCTTTATTAGAAGCAATAAAGAATCTTACCTAACAATTATGATGTTTCACGTAGTAAGCTTAGTAAAACAATGACATAGATATGCAGAATAAGTTAGAAAGACTAGCGCAATTAGTTGAGGATTATTCTAAGAATCTTGTGGTTCAAGGTGGTTATATCAGCAACATCATGCCTGGATATTATACAGTAACAGGTTTATCAAAATATGTTCATTTAGGTGACTTTGTCGTTCATCGAAAGGGCGATGTTGATACTTTAGGTCAAGTAACGCGTATTGATTATGATGTCATATACGTCTGTCCTATAGAGATGAACAAGGAAATAAGTTTAGGGGACTTGGTATTTTCCCTAGGGGAATCCTTCCAAATTTCACCCAGTGATTGCTGGTGTGGACGCGTTGTGAATGCGTTAGGTCAACCTATTGATGGTAATTCCTTTTTACCACAAGGTGATGTAGCTATGAAAATAGTTTCACGCAGTTCACCCGCTATGACTCGCAGACGGGTTGAAAAAGGATTTAAAACTGGAATACGTGTTATTGATATATTTACACCATTATGTCACGGACAACGTATCGGTATATTTTCCGGTTCTGGGGTTGGAAAATCGACACTATTATCAATGTTTGCACGATCTGATTCTTTCGACAAGATTGTTGTCTCTTTGGTTGGTGAGCGTGGGCGTGAGGTGCGCGAATTTATAGAAGATTCCTTGGGCGAAAATTTAAGAAGGTCCATTGTAGTGGTAGCTACAAGTGATGAAAGTGCCATTCTTCGTAAAATGGCACCGTTAACAGCCGTTACTATTGCGGAGTATTTCTGTTCTAAGGGAGAGAACGTTTTATTAATAGTAGATAGTATTACAAGATTTTCACATGCTATACGTGATATTGCGATGCATTCAGGAGAATTACCTGTTACGCGAGGTTATCCTGCTTCAGTGTTTTCTGAATTGCCTCGCCTATTAGAGCGTGCTGGCCCTGGAAAACAGGAAGACGGTACTATTACAGCAATCATTTCCATTCTAGTTGATGGAGACAATCATAATGATCCAATAGCAGATTCTGTACGGAGCATTATTGACGGACATATTGTTTTGAAGCGTTCTCTATCAGAGGAGGGGCGTTATCCTCCTGTAGATCCTCTTGCCTCGGTATCTCGTCTCGCATCTAAAGTATGGAGTGCTGATGAAGAAAAATTGGTTTCTTATTTGAGAGCTCTCATTCATCGATTTGAAGAAACTAAAGATATTCGGTCGATGGGGGGGTGTCGTCCTGGGGTTGATCTTGACCTTGATATGGCTGTGAATCAGGTGCCGATTATTTATGAGTTCTTGAAGCAATCCCCTGATGCTGATTTATTAACAGATGTTTTTGGTGAAATAGCGAAAAAATTAAATTTACGACAGGATTTAGGTTCGATTAGCAGTCAGGTCTCATAGGAAAAGAAGATAGAATTATTTTGGATTAACGACTTTATTTCAAAAAAGAATATTACTGCCCATTCTGCTCGATTATGCGACGGGTATATTGGAGTTATTGATGTTAAGGCATGGTCTTGACTTCTAAACTAATATTTTAGTCGTCATAGGAAAAGCCGAATTATATATCAAAAAGGTAAATAATTTATTTCAAAAAGAAATTTTCCTGTAAGTTCTGCACAAGATTCTCGGCATAGATTCTCCTGGGTAAATAAGGAGAAATGGTCATGCAGCCAATTACATTTTTTGAAATTGCATCGCAGCATGCAAGATGGTTATCAGAGCGTCAGAAAGTTGTGTCCGAGAATATTGCTCATGCAAGTACTCCGCACTATCGCGCTAAAGATGTCAGTTCTTTC
Organism: Candidatus Liberibacter ctenarytainae; assembly: GCA_016808295.1. Lineage (GTDB taxonomy): Bacteria > Pseudomonadota > Alphaproteobacteria > Rhizobiales > Rhizobiaceae > Liberibacter > Liberibacter ctenarytainae. Next base: position 167,111 of record SEOL01000001.1, on the reverse strand, counting down.
GAATCTGTTTTAAACAATAATTTTGATATGGATCGTACTCATGTATCACATCTAAAAGAATCAGATTCACAAGGGTTTCATATAAAGACGCGCATTGTTCAAGCTCCATTAGATCAGGCAATAGGAGTTCAGGTATCAGGCAATACAGTTGGACTCACTAATGAATTATATAAATCGGGATATATTAAGAATTTATATGATCTGAATACTCGATTGGTTGGTAAGTTGAATTCTATGATGATGAGTATAGTAAAGGGATAATACTTATGGACTATTTGATTGCGTCTTCTAACGTTGCAAACTCAGGTTTAACTGCTCAATCTGCACGAATGCGCGTGATATCTGAAAATATTGCCAATGCCCGCTCTACTGGTAATACAGCAGGTTCTGATCCATATCGGCGCAAGACTATTTCCTTTGCAGAAGTCCTGCAAGATGATGGAGGGGTTCGTATCAAGAAAATAGGGATAGATCACTCTAAATTTGTCGAGGAATTTGATCCAGGAAACCCTATCGCAGATGCGGCTGGCATCGTGAAATATCCCAACGTTGATATGCTCGTTGAGACAGCGGATATGCGCGAAACCAATCGATTGTATATGGCAAATCTACAAGTGGTAAAGCAATCGCGTGATATGATTGCTATCACGCTGGACCTTTTAAGGAATTAATCATGATTGAAAACATTCAAAGAGAAAATATACAGATTTATCAGAATTCAACTATGGGAGTCCAGGATAATTTTATTCAAACCGAACAACTATTGAATAATAGTCCTTCCATAGAGTTTTCTTCTTTACTGCAAGATATGGCAAAAGAAGCGGTTAGCAATATACAGAAGGCAGAAAATGTTTCACTTGATGTTTTGCAGGGTAAGGCATCTATAAGAGAGGCTGTTGATTCGATTCTGCAGGCTGAACGAACTTTGCAAACATCAGTAGTTGTGCGAGATAAAATCATCTCCGCCTATCTAGAAATTTCTAAAATGCAAATATAATTTACGGAGATTACAAGTATGCAGTCATTCTCTATAGCAGCAGCCGGCATGTCTGCGCAACAAGCCAATCTTGAAGTCATTGCTAATAATATCGCTAATATTAATACTACAGGGTATAAAAGATCTCGTGTGGAATTTGCTGATTTCCTATATCGGGCAGAGAAAGTGGCTGGTTCACCTAGTCGAACGACTGATGAAGCTGTGGTTCCAGAAGGCATTAATATAGGCAGTGGTGTACAGATTTCTTCTGTGCGTAATGTCTATACTCAAGGAGATTTAGAACATACGGGAAACAGTTTAGATTTAGCATTGTTTGGGCGTGGTTGGTTTCAGGTGGAAGCTCCTGATAAGACTGTGATGTATACACGAGCCGGTTCTTTTACTAAAGATTCGAGAGGACAATTGGTTACAGCTGATGGTAATGTTCTCATCCCCGGGATTGTAATACCTGAAGAAGCTGGAGAAATAGCTGTTTCTCGATCTGGTCAAATTATGGTTTTAAAAGAAAAGACTGATGAATTTCAAATATTGGGACAATTATCAATTGCTAATTTTGTTAATGAGGCAGGATTGCGTAATATTGGTGATAATCTTGTCTCAAAAACAGTAGCATCAGGAGAGCCGATTATAGCTTTTCCTGATGATGTTGGTTTCGCATATATTAAACAAGGTTATTTAGAATCATCTAATGTCGATGCGGTGAAGGAAATCGCAGAAATGATATCTGCTCAACGTGCTTATGAAATGAATGCTAAGGTTATGCAAGCATCCGATGAGATGGCTGCAGTGGCGAATAAGATTCGATAACTGAGCAGGAGATGTGAAATGGCAAATTATTGTCTGAGAGGTTTTTTCAGTTGTTATTTCTATATTCTCGGTTTTAGTAATATATTAGCTGCTAGTTTAGGTCATGCTGTTGTTCCTTCTGTGGTTATTAATGCAGGAGAAGTTTTGAAGGAATCTTATTTAAAGGTTCTAGATGTTACAAATTCAAACCTTCAAGGAAACTATGCGCATTCTATTAAAGATGTTGTAGGCCTTATTACACGGCGTACTTTATGGCCAGGACATGTCATTCCTCTATCAGCATTACATCGCCCTTATATTGTTGTTCGTGGAGAGAAAGTTCGTATTATTTTGAGCCAAGGAAATATGACTATATCTGCGTCTGCTATATCCCTTTCTGATGCAAGTATTGGAGATGTAGTCTCTGTCAAGAATAGTGATACCAACGTAGTAATTTCCGGCACTGTAATGAGCGATAGAACAATTCGTGTTGAAATAAAATGATTTTTCGTATAGCCATCATAATTTTTATTTCCATAATATTGAATGAGACACCAGCACAGGTGGTATCTCGTATAAAAGATGTGGTTTCTCTCCAAGCAGGGAGAGATAATCAGCTTATTGGATATGGTTTGGTTGTAGGCCTTCAAGGAACTGGTGATAGTTTGCGTTCATCACCTTTTACAGAGCAATCAATGCGTTCTTTGCTGCAGAGTCTTGGTGTATCTGCTCCAGGAGGAAAATTAGAATCCAAGAACATAGCTGCAGTAATGGTAACTGCTAATTTCCCTCCTTTCGCTAGTCTAGGAAGTCGTATCGACGTATCTATTAATTCATTAGGAGATTCCTCTTCTTTACGAGGCGGAACGTTAGTGATGACGCCAATGTTAGGAGCTGATAACAATATTTATGCAGTAGCACAAGGATCTATAATGGTCTCTGGATTGTTTGTTAAAGGTCAAACATCTTCCTTGTCGGAAGGAATATCTACAAGTGGGAAAATTGTTAATGGAGCTATTATAGAAAGGGAATTATCCAAAAAATTTAAGGATTCTGAAAATCTCATTTTACAGTTACGTAATCCAGATTTTTCTACATCAATACGCATAGCTGATACGATTAATTCTTATTCTATGAAGCGTTTTAGTCAGACCATTGCAGAAGCACATGATTCACGAATCGTAAAGGTTTTAAAGCCTGCTCATATTGATCTGATCAGATTAATGTCTGAGATTGAAATGCTTACAGTAAAAACAGATACACCTGCTAGGGTGATTATTAATGAACGTACTGGTACGATTATTATAGGAGATAATGTAAAAATTTCTAAGGTTGTCGTCAGTTATGGAAATTTAACAGTGCAGATTACAGATGATCAACAGGTAATTCAGCCAAATTCACTTACATTAGGTGGTGAAACTTCTATCCAAACCAAAACGGATATCCAAGTTACCAAGGAGGGAGGATCAGTCTCTCTTCTAAATGCTCCTGATCTAAATAGCCTCGTATCAGGTATGAATAAAATGGGGCTTAAGCCAGACGGTATTATTGCTATTCTTCAAGGCATTAAGGCGGCTGGAGCACTTCAGTCAGAGATTATAGTTCAATGATATATTTAGCGATTATTTATTGTTATAAAAAACGATGTATCTCCGCCAGATCTTTATTTGGGCTATTCTTTTTCTTTTTACAAGGTTTTACTGGTCAGAGCTACGGGAATTCATCTGTTTTAGAACAAGAAATTCGGCAATACTGTACTGGTATCGCTGATTTGATCAGAGAACATCATTATTTATTGCATAAAAAAGTATTAGAGGATCTTCAGAGAGAGATAGAACAGCGTGTAAAAGTATTAGAAAATCATAAAAATGAATATGTTGAGTGGTTTAAGAAGTATGAGGATTTTATCGCATCGTACGATAAGAATATCTTGGATATTTATAAAAAAATGAATTCTGATTCTGCCGCCGCCCAATTAGAAAATATCAATCCTGAGATATCTTCTCATATTCTCATGCAGCTTTCTCCTCGCCGAGCAAGCTCAATTATGTCTAAAATGAATCCTAAGTCCGCTGCAATGATTACTGATATCATAGCGCGTATACTCAAATTTCAAAAACCAAAAAGATCTGAATGATGTTTCGTTATTTTTGTGCTTTTTTAATGAATGTTTTTTTGTTGGCTGGTTGTCAGGGGAGAACTATCTCTGAAATGGTTAATCTTCCCTCTATGAGTAAGATGGGATCGGATTTGTATAATCAAGACCGATCTGCCCTTCTTTCTAGAGTTTATTTTAAAAATCCTCGAGTGCAACCGAAAAGTTATTCTTTATGGAGAGATTCTCACTCCGGTATTTTTAAGGATGCGCGCACTCTTGATATAGGTGATATTTTAACAGTGGATATACGGATTGATGATAAAGCCATGTTTGACAATAAAACCAAGTATAATCGTGATAATTCTTTAGGCAAAAAATTAGGAGGAGGCTTTTCTTTTTTTGGATCAAAATCACCCAATATGAGTTCTAATATCAATTATGGTGGAAATAGTGCTTCTACAGGGAATGGATCTATCAGTAGATCAGAGAAATTAGACCTTTTAATCGCAGCTATTGTTACGGAAATATTAGATAATGGTAATCTGATTATTAGTGGTTCGCAGGAAGTACGTGTCAATGATGAAATGCGAATTCTCAGTGTTACAGGGATGGTTCGTCCTCAGGATGTAGATTCTCGCAATAGTATTTCTTACGATAAGATTGCTGAAGCAAGAATTTCTTATGGTGGAAAAGGACATGCAACCGAGATACAGAAAGCACCTATTGGACAGCAGGTAATCGATGCGTTTTCCCCACTTTAGATTTTTGATTTGATGGGATGCATGTAAATGTCATATTATGGTGAAAATCAAGACAATATAAAGAGTAACCAATATTATCAGCGTTTTATAATGAAGATCATCGTTTTAACGGCAACTGGAATATTCTGTGGTTGGCTAGGCGGTTTTGCAATTTTATCGTTTTTGCCTGATACGGAGAAAAAAAGTTCTATCTTATTGTTTTTGCAAAATCTTTATAGTCAGAAAACCAGCTCCAACCATACCAATATGAGTGAATCTTCTCAAGATAATGGTCATCTCTTGCCGCTTAAACCCATTATAACTAATTTCGATTCTTCCCCAGAACATTGGTTGAGATTGGATATCTCATTGATTTGTAAAGATATACCAAAGATGGATTTATTAGAGACTCTGCATCAAGATATCATGGCTTACGTGCGGACAATTTCTATTGATCAAATAAAAGGTCCCCAAGGTTTTCGGTATTTGAGAGAAGATCTCAAGGAGCGTATCAATTGGCGGTCGAAAGATTTGGTATCAAGGGTAATATTGAGGACATTTATAGTTGTTTAGATACTTAATTTTGGGATTTTTATTTGCGGTTCCAGACCTATCTTTTGCGCAAACATCTTTGCATGATGTTCTGGATCTTCCTTCAAATATCTCAGTTTCTACTTGGATAGTAAGAACTTTTGGCCTTATTACTATTTTATCAATAGCTCCTATGTTTCTAATGATGGTTACTTGTTTTCCAAGATTTGTCATTGTTTTTTCCATGTTGCGGACAGGAATAGGGATGGCATCTATTCCTCCTAATCTTGTTGTAATAGGTCTTTCATTGTTCATGACGTTTTATGTAATGTCTCCCACTTTAGATCGCGTCATGGAAACAGGGATTCATCCTTTAATGAACAATAAAATTACGGAAACGGAGGCTATACAACGTATTGGTGAACCATTTAGAATATTTATGAAAAATAATACGAGGGAAAAGGATTTAATCCTTTTTATGCATATGGCTCATGGTGATGATAAAATTCAAGATATTCATATGAATGGTAACATTGAATATAGAATATTGATGCCGGCTTTCATGATTTCAGAGCTTCGGCGCAGTTTTGAAATTGGTTTTCTTATTATTTTGCCATTTTTGATTATTGATATGATTGTAGCAACCATCGTAATGGCAATGGGAATGATGATGTTACCTCCAACATCCGTATCATTACCATTTAAAATTATTTTTTTTGTTTTAATAGATGGGTGGAGTCTTCTAGTGGAAAATTTAGTACGATCTTTTGTTTAGTGTTTATCTAATAATATGAGATGATATCCATAAGAGATATTTTACTTTATATCAATAGATTGATTAGTACGGACTTACAGATATCTGTTCTTTTATAGAAACATGCAAATATACTGATTTATATTCAATCATGTTAACCACTTCGGTATGGAATCAAGTCCTATCAGTTCCTGAAAACTCGTACGAGGACGGATGATATGGAACTCCTGACCCTTCACCATGACTTCGGGGATCAATAATCGTGAGTTATATGTTCCTGACTGAACGGCGCCATAAGCTCCAGCGGTTTCAATGGCGAAGAGATCTCCTGGTTTAGACACAGGAATCGTGCGATTAAGGGCGATAAAATCACCTGTTTCGCATACAGGGCCTACTACATCAGCCTGGATATGCCCACAGCCCTTTTCTGGAGCCATGATAGGTTTGATTTCATGGTAGGCATCATAAAGAGTAGGGCGGATAAAATCATTCATTGCAGCATCTAGAATGATGAAAGTTTTATCTATTCTATCTTTTATAGAAATGACTGTTGTGACTAATATTCCCGCATTAGCGACTAAAAATCTTCCTGGTTCTACAATAATTTTGCATTCTAAATCCCCAAAATACTTTTGGATAAGGCATGCATAATCAGAAGGAGAAGGAGGGGAAGGATGGTTATGACAATAAGTGACTCCTAATCCACCTCCAACGTCTATATGTTGGATATTATGTCCATGGGAACGAAGACTTTGTGTGAGATCACGCAATAATTTGAAGGCTTTATTGAAAGATTCTATATCATCTATTTGGCTTCCTATATGCATATCAATACCAGATATTTTAATTCCTGGAAGATTCTTGGCATAGGAGTAAATAGAATGTATTTGATGGATAGGAATGCCGAATTTATCCTCCTTTTTACCAGTGGATATTTTTTTATGGGTCTTAGCATTGATATCAGGATTCACACGAAAAGCGATAGAGGCAACTTTTCCTAGAGCAATTGCACGTTTATTCAGAGTGATCAACTCAAATTCTGATTCGACATTAAAACAGTATATTCCTGATTGGAGAGCGAAATCCATTTCATCAACTGTTTTTCCAACTCCTGAAAAAACAATTTTTTCTGCTGGAACATTGGCGGATATAGCGCGATGTAATTCTCCCTCAGATACTATATCCAAACCAGCTCCTAGGTGTGATAGCGTTTTTATAACAGCCTGATTAGAATTTGCTTTTAAAGCGTAGCAAATCATCACATCTATGTCTTTAAAAGTATGGGAGAATGTAAGATAATTTTCTTCTATAGCGGCTGTAGAATAACAGTAGAAAGGCGTTTTAACAGTCTGAGAAATATTTTTAAGGGAAACTTCTTCTACATGCAAAGAACCTTCATAATATTTGAAAGAATTCATAGTTGTGTCTTCTCAACAGAAGGATATGTGCTGGATTTAGGAGCGATAGGATCACTTTTTCGCCCACATCCGTGAAGTAACGAGATGCCTACAAACAAAATAATCAGTAAAAAATTTGATTGTAGTTTCAAGAGCATTATTCCCATCCATAGATAATAGTAGTATAAACACTTAAATGTCTTAAGTCTTTTTAAATAGATTTTCAATTCTATTTCGCCAATAAATAATCTGTTTCGCTACTTCTATAGGAGATGTGCCTCCAAAGCTTTTACGATTAGATACAGACGATTCGACTTTGAGAATATCATAGATATCAGAAGTAATAACAGTACTTATTTTTGTTAGCATATCCAGGGATAGTTCTGAAAGATCACATTTGTTCTCTTCCGCGAGTAGGACAGCGCGTCCTGTTATCTGATGAGCTTCTCGAAAAGGTATTTTAGCATATTGCACAAGCCAATCCGCCATATCTGTGGCGGTAGAATTACTGGAAATAGCAGCTTCTCGCATGCGCTCCTTGCATATGGTGAGATCGCATATCATTGCGCTCATTGTCAAGATAATCACTTCTAAGGTTTCTATTGCATCAAAAACGAGCTCTTTATCTTCCTGCATATCCTTAGAATAAGATAAAGGTAAGCCTTTCATAATGGTTAAAAGAGATAATAGGGCTCCATTAATGCGTCCTGTCTTAGCACGAACCAATTCTGCCCCATCAGGATTTCGTTTCTGGGGCATAATAGACGAACCGGTGGAAAAAAGATCTGATAGTCGAATAAATCCAAATTGTGGTGTTGACCACAGTATCATTTCTTCAGCTAACCGTGACATATGCATAGCACAAATGGCTGAATTCGATAGGCATTCTAGTATAAAATCACGGTCCGATACAGTATCAAGAGAATTTCTAGTAGGTTCTCTAAAACCAAGCGCTGCAGCGGTGAAGAATCGATCTATAGGAAAGCTAGTTCCGGCCAAAGCTGCTACACCTAAAGGGCATTCATCAAGGCGTTCAATAGAATCATAAAATCTTGAAACATCACGTCCAAACATTTCCACATAAGCCATGCAATGATGACCAAAAGTAACTGGCTGTGCTATTTGTAAATGGGTGAATCCAGGCATTATGGTATCACAATGTTCTTCTGCTTTATCCAAGAGAATAGTGATGAGTTTTTTCAAACCATTCGTGATTTCAGTAGTCTTTTCCTTGGTCCATAGGCGTAAATCTAAGGCCACCTGATCATTACGTGAGCGTGCTGTATGAAGTCTACCAGCCGCAGGTCCAATTAATTTTGTCAGTTTTGCTTCAATATTCATGTGAATATCTTCAAGTTCACGTGAAAATGCAAACGAACCATTTGTGATTTCAGTGTGAATCAGCCTTAGACCATCTATAATTTTCTGACAGTCTTCGTGGGATATTATGCCTTGTTTGGCTAACATGTTTGCATGTACTTCAGAGCCACGGATATCTTGATCAAAAAGCTTTTTGTCAAAATCAATGGAGACATTTATTTGATCCATTATCCAGTTAGGACTAGAAGAAAACCGACCTCCCCACATTTTATTGGTTTCACTAGATTTGGTTTTATCGCTCAATATTTCCTCACCAGTTGTTTTTTAAAGGAGGCATAAAAGTATGGTTCTGCATAGATATAGCCGTTTTCTTTAAGTTTATTAAAACAATATATGAATAAAAAGTATGATGACAAGAAACATGCATATAGCATTAGTAGATCAAAGTTTTTTTTTGATCAATATCAATGAGTGTTTTATGTAAAATATTTTTGAGAAAACACACCATAAAATGACATAATTTCAGAAATTCTCATTTTGAGCAAGATATGAAAAGGGTAGGAGAAGGCTATCTTTAATAGAATAAATGGAAATATAGAATAAATGGAAATATCGGGATTACTTGTGTTGGATTGATGGCATATCAAGAGAGATGCTATTTATAGTATAAAAATATGGGGTTTTGATACAGTCATAAATAGTATGTATTTAATTTACAGATCATATTTGAAAATATATCGATTTTAGTTTAAATTTTAATTTATGTAGCCTAACACTGTATTTTACAGAGAGATATGCTCTTTATAAGTGCACAGATTCTATATGATGAAATGATTTGATAATTTATTATACGAACAGATAGGCGGATATGTTTTGTCCGGAAGATAAATAGATGGAATCTGAATATCTCAATGATTTTTTTGCAGTGCAGTGCAGTATGCTTCGAAACCTCAAAAATTCTATAAAATTTTTTGCGAGCAAACGCTACAAATGTTTTTCTATCTGCGGCAGGATTTCAAAAATATCTCCAACAATGAAATAATCGGAAATCTTAAAAATAGGAGCATGTTCATCTGTATTGATAGAAACGATAATCTTAGATTCTTTCATCCCAGAAATATGCTGGAGAGCGCCTGATATTCCTGCTGCAATATAGAGTTCTGGGGCTACAGTGATCCCTGTTTGTCCAATTTGCCAGTTGTTAGGAGCAAAACCAGCATTTACTGCATCGCGGGTGGCTCCTATTGCTGCATTAAGTTTTTTTGCAAGAGGCAAAATGATTTTTTGGAAATTTTCTTTAGACCCTAAGGATTTTCCTCCTGATATAACGATCTTTGCAGATGAGAGATCTATCTGTTCAAAAGAGTTTTTATCTTCTTTGATAAAATGTGTGTTGGGAATACTTATCTCTAGATTCTCTAGAGAAATGTATTCCATTTGAGCAGATTTTTCCCCTGTTGGAGAAGGAGGAAAACCCGATGTGCAAACAGTGATAATTTGACAAGGATCTGTTGTTTCCACAGTTTGGATAACGTTTCCTGAGTATATTGCTCTTTTAAAAGTTTTAGGAGAGAGGATCTCAATAACTTCAGATACTTGCATACAATCTAATATGGCGGCAATGCGTGGTAATACGTCTTTTCCAATTGCGTTTGCTGAAGCCATTATTGTCCCATAATCTCTTGCTATAGATATAATGACATTGCTCAAGGGTTCAGCAAATTTATGATGGAAAAATGTATGTTGCGCAATGATGACTTTGGTCACCCCATGAATTTTAGATGCCTGTTGTGCTATATCTGTAACATTTTCTCCTATTACCAGAACATGTATATCATGACTAATTTTTCTGGCGGCTGTTACCAGCCTCGCGGTTTGTTTTGACAAATATTCTTGATTATAGTCTGCCAGTATAAGGATTGGCATATCACAGTAAGCCATGTTTGTTCTTTAGTATTTCAATGAGTTCTATGGAAGAATGTAGCCTTAGTCCGGATCTTTCCACCTTATTTTCTTCCAATTTAAGAACTTTTAGACGTGGTGTCAAATCAATCGAAAAATCGGAATCCATTCTTTTTTCAAGAGGCTTTTTACGAGATTTTATAATATTTGGTAATGAGATATAACGAGGTTCATTAAGATTGAGGTCAACTGTGATAACTGCTGGTAATGTTATCTCTATTGTGATGGTTCCAGATCCCGTTTCACGGACAACGATTGCACGATTCTCATTAATCTCAATTTTAGAAGCAAATGTTGCTTGGGGCCACCCCAGAAGTGCCGCCAGCATTTGTCCCGTTTGGCTTGCTTCAGTATCAGTGTTTTTTTTTCCTGTAATGACTATTGATGGGCTTTCTTGTGACACTATCTCTCGTAGAATTTTAGCTACTGACAATGGTTCGAGTGCTTCATTACTTTTAATGAAAATGCCTCTATCTGCTCCCATAGCAAGAGCGTTTCTGAGGGATTCTTCAGTTTTATCAGGGCCTATGGAAACAGCTACAATTTCAGTGGCTACCCCCCTTTCTTTTAATTGCAATGATTCTTCTATTGCAATCTCATCAAAAGGATTTATGAACATTTTCATATTCCCTTGCTCAATACCAGAGCCATCAGCTTTTATGCGTATTTTCGCATTGTAATCTATAACTCCCTTGAGGGGTACGAGTATCTTCATATTATCGGTTCTACCATGATTTCAAACATTGTCAGATGAGATTCTTGATTTTCCCAGACATCATCAATCCGATATTCGGTGATTTTCTCTTGTTTATATCTTTTGGGAAAATGGGGTGCAATATTGAGTGTGACAAGGATTGATATATGTAAGCGGATCTATTTTTGTTCCCTAAATCTAGTTATAATCCATGATTAAGTAAAGTGATATTTAATAGCAATAATACCATTTTTCAGGAAATGGATCCTTAAATACATAGTATGTAATTAAGGTATATTATACAAATTATGGCCAGTATATTCATTTGATTAGGTTGTATTTTAGGTTTATTTTATACCATATTATGGTGCATAGATAGAGAAGACCGTTATTACTATCATTGTTAACAAAATCTGGTGCAAAGATTTCGTTATGCAATGAAAATAAAATCATGGATTTTTTGACAGCAGGAAGGATCTCTTTGAATATATGGTCATAATTGTCTTTCTTGAGGGGTATATTTGGAGTAATATGTGGTTGAGTAGTTGAGTGGTTGCCTGCCAATGAATGGAGTGGATATTAGATGCGGAGATATTTTTCCATCATATATAGTATTGTTTTTGATGCCATAGAACATTTTATGGATGAAGATGGTTGGGCTATGGCCAGTCATATCTCTTTATCAGCACTATTGTCCGTATTTCCTTTTATAGTTTTTGGTGCAAACCTAGCCCAGTTTTTAGGAGCGAATCAATTTATTCCAACTTTCATGGAGATCATGTTTGGCACATGGCCTGAAGTAATTATAAAACCTATTACAGATGAGATTTTACAAGTATTAGCAGGGCCTGGAACGGGGTTATTTACAATTTCAGCATTAGCAGCAGTATATTTTTCTTCTAATGGTATTGAGGCATTGCGTGTCTCGCTGAACAGGGCATATCGTGTTGTAGATATAAGAGCTTGGTACGTGACGCGGTTGATTAGTCTTGGATATGTATTTCTTGCGGCTATCGCATTGATTATAATGAGTTTTATTTTTATGGCTATTCCACTTGCGTTGGAATCTATAAACAGAATCTTTCCGTATTTTGGTAATCTTCTTGGAATCATTTGGAATGGAAGAATATATGGTGCAATTTTCATTTTATTTGCAGGGCTTATTTTTGTTCATCTTTTTTTGCCGGCAGGTACGCGCAGAATTGTCAGTATCCTTCCTGGAATCATGTTTACATGGGTCAATTGGTTAATTGGAGCTACACTATTCACGCACTATATTGTTGCTTTTTCTACATATTCTACAATGTATGCTGGATTAGCTTCTATAACAATATTTTTGGTGTTCCTTTACATGTTGGGGGTTCTTTTTATTCTTGGGGCAGAAATTAATGCTTCTATAATGATACATTATAGGCAAAAGAAGATATGATTCTAATCGCGCTAGAATAATATATTTCTTAAAAATAGATCCTGATATAAGAGAGAATCAACAAGATACTTATAGAGATAGGGTGTTATCGGGAAGATGATTCTCGCAAAGTTCTGATTATAGCCACGCAGGACATAACGGACAAAATAATACTTAGTACAATATTCCAGAAGGCAAGAGAATAGCCTAGAATGTATAGTTTTGCTTGACTACAGGGTGAATTGGATTTTTTGTTTATATTATTGAGAAGATCGGTAGTATTTGTAATTGAATCAGTTTCTTGGAATTGCATAGATTTGGAATGGCAGAGAGTATCTGCTTTCCATATATTCCATTCAAATCCAACATGAATAATGCTAAGGCACGTATTGTAAATCATGATGAGGAGAATGGACGTTAACAAAAGGGAGGTTAACCAATATAGACGACGATTTTGGATGGAAAAATCTGATGCTATAGCAAATAAAAGGCAATAATAATAAGATCTTCGTTCTTGGAAACAAAAGCCGCAAGGGCTAAATCCTCCAAGGTGCTGAACTATGAGAGCGGTGATAATTGCCATTGCAATGCAGATGATCAAAATCTGTGTGATCCGTAAATTTACTAATTTAGATAAAAGAAAACTAATCATTACAATTTTTCCCAAGAATGATACTCTATGCTAGATAAGAACATAAGCATAGTTTGTATAATATACGGTAGGAAGATAATAACAGTGATTGATTTGCATATAATGTATAAAAATGTGAAATTAATACAGATATTAGAGTGAACAAGCAATAGTAATATCGTTTGGGAATTCAGGGCCGTTTTGAGTCATTTTAATAGGAGGTTAATAAGAAGCAGTTCCATCTGAGCAAATGAGCGATCAAGGGTTATGGTAAATCTTAATTTACTGTGATGATTATAATCAACGAAAGGTAGTGTGAGATAGTCTATAAAAAAAGTAAAATGATGTATAATTCCATGTATTCCTTTCAATAGACCTAGAGTAGATCAATGTATTTTTAAGTTTTGGAATGAGAAGATAATCAGAAAGTAGACATAGATATTCCATTTTTATATACGAACAAGTGTTGAATATGTCAATAAAATGGCCGTTCGTAGCATTTATTAGTATGTTACGGGTTGGATTTATGCGGCGGTGTTAGGGACTCGACTGGAAAGCGGTTCACTCCTCTTTCTCTCCCCTCCTCCAGTCAAGTATGCTACTAAGATGTGCTGCGGATAAAAGAAATAACTTCCGAGCAGAAATACTGTGTATAGGTAAAAGGATCAGTGACCCTCTTAATGTATGAGATTTTGCTTCATAATATGATGAATATCAATGTTTTTTAAAGAGATGATGTATTAATCGTTCATGGTGCAAAAATTATTTTGAATATTAGCGAATGGTTGAATCCAGCACAGCGGAGATATTTGTTGTTATAATCATTTATTCTTTTCCATAGAAGGGAAATGAGATGTTTTGATGATTAATTTTACATTGAATTTATAAAAATATACAAAATATATTTTAGAATACATCCTAATACTACAAAAATAAAAATATGAGGGTGTAATAACAAGGGAACGAAACAATGGGATTGTTCAAAAAGATTCGAAAAGCGGTTTTTCCTGTTGCGGGCTTAGGGTTGCGTTTCCTCCCTATCTCTAAAGCAGTTCCAAAGGCAATGTTGGCTGTGGTTGATAAGCCCGTTATTCAATATGTTGTAGATGAAGCTTTGGAATCGGGGCTGATGCACCTAGTATTTATAACGGGGCGCGGCAAAGGTTTGATTGAAGATTATTTTGATATCCAATTTGAGTTGGAGCAAGCTCTTAAAAAACGTGAAAAAAAAGCTGAATTAAGTTTACTTGCGGAATCTTTGCCAGAAATCGGGACCACTGTATTTACACGACAATATGAGCGTAGAGGACTTGGGCATTCTGTATGGTGCGCTCGACATATCATAGGTGATGAACCTATTGCTTTATTTCTTCCTGATATGATCATGTCTCCTTTTGAGGGAGAAAGTTGTATGGAAGGTATGGTAAAATTATATGAAAGAAGGGGTGGAAATATACTGGCTGTTTCACAATGTGATCCTAAGATTGCCCATAGGTATGGTATTGTCAAAGTAGGGGGGTTAATAGACGATCATAGCTTTGTTGTGGATGATATGGTGGAAAAACCAAATCCTAATGGTTTGATGTCAAATTTTTTTATCAATGGGCGCTATATTTTACAGCCTGATATTTTTGGTGTTTTACAAGATGGAGAAGAGAATAGTAGCGGTGAAATTGATCTTACAGATTCCATGCGTAAGTTATCAAGTTCTCAGAGTTTTTTAGCTTATCACTTTAGAGGCAATACATATGATTGTGGTTCGAAAGAAGGATTTGTTCTTGCAAATGTTGCTTTTGCCCTTGCAAGGCCGGAGATTCGTTCTGATATTGAAGATGATCTTAAAAAGATTTTATCTGCATTGAAATAGCGCTTTGTATGATATACAGGAATACCATCTATAGTGGTTATAAAAGATAGGATAATCTTGAAAAATTATAGGTCGTAAATGCCTCGGATATATTTATCATACGATTGATTATCACTATAATTCGTATAGTAATGTTGCAATAAAGAGAAATAAAGAAATAAAGATAAGGCGCAATAAATGGTTGTTTTAAAAATGATGAGCAATGATCTTTCTGGGATTCCTCCAAATGTATACTGCGAAAAGGTCATATCATTCAAGCATTATACAGATAAATTATTCAGTTTTTGTATCACCCGCCCAAAGGGTTTTCGCTTTCGATCTGGTGAATTTGTGATGTTGGGTCTGATGGTGAATGGAAAACAGATCAGTCGAGCATATTCTATTTCTAGTCCTTGTTGGGATGATAAACTGGAGTTTTTTTCGATAAAAGTAGAAAATGGACCTTTAACGAGTCATCTGCAAAATATCCAGTGTGATGATCTTATTTTATTGCACAAAAAGCCCACAGGAACTCTTGTTCTAGATGCTTTGATTCCTGGAAAAAGGCTATATTTAATCTCTACAGGAACGGGGATCGCACCTTTTGCGAGTCTAATTCGTGATCCTGAGACATATGAACAATTCGAGGAAGTCATTCTCACACATACGTGCCGGAATGTTGTTGAATTGCAATATGGGCTAGATGTGATAGAAGCAATATATCAGGATGAGATGTTGAAAGAACTGATTGGTGCAAAGCTTAAGCACTATTCGACTGTGACTCAGGAAGACTATATATATAAAGGACGCATCACCGATCTGATCATGTCAGGGAAATTCTATCGGGATATTGGTGTATCTCCATTGGATTCTCATCAAGACCGCGTGATGATTTGTGGGTCTCCTTCTATGGTTGTTGAGATGAGAAATCTTTTAACAGAGTGCGCATTTACAGAAGGATCAAATAGTCGACCAGGGAAGTTTGTGGTAGAGCGTGCGTTCTCCATTAAGTAATGGGTATAAATTAAATGTATTCTGGCGTACAATTATTTGTTTTGTGAGGGTTTTAATATAAAATAGGCCAATATTCCCGACATTATGGAGGCTAAGATAATTCCGAGTTTGGCTTTTTCTTGAAGGTCGCTAGAATTTGGAAAGGCCTGCAAAGTAAGGAACATGCTCATTGTAAAGCCTATGCCACATAGAATTGATCCCCCGTATAGTAAACGCCAGCTAGAATTTTTAGGGAGTATACCCCATCCGAATTTTATTGCTATAAATGAAAACAAAAAAATCCCTATTTGTTTCCCAAGGAATAGTCCTAGCGTTGTTCCCCACACAATAGAATCACAAAGATCTATATAGGGTATCATAGATAGGGAAAATCCAGCATTTACCAAAACAAATGCTGGTAATATGAGATAATTAACCCATAATTTGAGCCCATCTCCGAGAAAATAAAACGACATTTTATTAGTATGGGTGGCATATGTTTTTGTGTCTGGGAGAAGAAGGGCAAAAATGACCCCAAAAACTGTCGTATGTATCCCAGAAATTAAAATGGCATACCATAAACACAGACCGAAGAATCCATATAAAAAGAGATGAGTGACGCGAAAACGGTTCAATGCAAAGAGTAGGAAGATCAGTGTTGTTGCTATGATTAGGGCATATAAATGTAAATGTTGAGTGTAAAAAAATGCAATGATAGCAACCGCAGAAAAGTCATCAATAATTGTGAGGGCTGTAAAGAATATTTTGAGAGAGGGAGGAAAGCGTGGCCCCATCAACGACAACATTCCTAATGTAAATGCGATATCCGTTGCTGTGGGAATAGCCCATCCTCTGAGGGTGAATTCTGTATGGCGATTGATAAAAAGATATATAAGAGCAGGAAAGATGATTCCTCCTATTGCTCCTAATGCCGGTAAAGAGCGTTTTTTCCAACTTGATAATTCTCCATTTATAAGTTCATGCTTGATGTCTAATCCAATCATAAAGAAGTAAGAGACCATCAGAATATCATTGACCCAGTGTTTCAGAGTCAAGTCAGCGATTTTGAGATTTAAATAGTTGAAGTAATATGAAGAGGAGAAAGGTATATTGGCAACTATCATTACTAGGATCGTTAGACTGATTAACAATATTCCCAAAAGGCTATCCTTATATAGGAGAGACTTAGATTTCGTAACAATATGGTCAAGACAAGACATCAAAACTATACCTTAAATAATGGTGTTATTAACCCGTTGCACATGGAATATGCACATGGAATACAAGTAAGCTAATAGATCGTTAAGCCGTATGTAATCCTATACAATCAATAGTATACCAATCTTAATGCAATTGATTATATATGGGAAGAGAAATGCCATGAGGAGTTTTTCTTTTTAAATGAATGACTATAATGCTTTTAATATATCCCATTATGTGATTTCCTAGTATAGGTTTTTTCAAGAAATAAGATAATTCTATTATTGGAATCTATCTAATTGAGAAAAAATGATGTAACCTAACAGATCGCAGGTGAATCGATATGTGATGATCTTAGTGTCTGTGAATATGTAATAAATGGAGTAATTCATATGGCTGTACCTAAACGAAAAACTAGTCCGTCAAAGCGTGGTATGCGTCGTTCTGCAGATGCTATAAAGGCTTCTTCTTATGTAGAAGATAAAAAGTCAGGTGAGCTGCGACGCCCACATCATGTTGATATGAAGACAGGGTCTTATCGGGGGCGTCAGGTTTTTATTGTCAAGGATGAGAAATAGATTGGTATTTTTTCCTTGCGAAGGAAAGGCTGTTTTTTAGGATATTCTTTATGTTTTTCAATACGATGAAGAATGGAGTGAATTTTAGAATCATCAGAACAAACAGCTCTGCATATTTTTTATGCGCCTGACATATTCATCTATGTATTAGGTGATATTTTCTTGTGGAGAAGATGAATAAGTAGGCTAGAGATACACTGAGAGTCTTTTTGATTTGTACCTTGTATAAGATAAAGAGTATTTTTAGAGCAGAGAAATAATTGAAGTATCACAGAGGATTCCACAAAACAATAATTCTGCTTAGAATCTTATGTAATACAATCCGCAATCAATATTTTGTGCAATCACCTGTTTTTTAGCAGTATTTTAGATACAGATGATGCGGGATACTATCCACCGTATTCTTATCAATGTAAGCAATTTTATTTCACGCAAAGATATCGAGCGTTGGATATTTTTTCTCATTGCTAACTAACGAGATTAAAGAGAAATCCTTGTAGGGATAAAAACAATAAACTTTATTTATCATAGGAGTAAATAGGTTGTAAATATGCATTTCTTGTCCTATAAATCTTCTAAATTGTGAGAATAGTAAATATCACTAAAGTATAGTTTTAGTGATATAGGATACGAAGAAATTTCAATTGAGATTGAATAATTTCATTCTTCTAAAAGGAGAGAGACATTAGTGCTAATTTTCTTAATTTGATTGGTTGTCGGTTTTTTACTATATAGAAATAAACAAAAATCTAATGGTAATCTGGGCGGATGAGAGGGTAATTTATATCTTGTTATGAGGATAGAAAATTCATATTTCAAAGAATGTTGTATTGTTCAAGGAAGGGATGGGTTTCACATTACGGAAATTTATTGTGTTTTTAATCATCGTTTATATGACCATGATGGATATACTGCTTTGTAATTACTCGTATGAAATACTTTCTTTTGTGTGTCAAGGTAATGTTTATTTGCGATTATCAGGAATGAATTGTATGGCTATTAGAGGATAGGGCAATAACAAAATTCATGTGTTTGTTCTATCGTATGAGGGAGAGAGAAATTGCTGTTTCAGATGCGGAGAATTCGTTTTTTTATCACTCTTCTCAAACCGCGAGTCATGTCTTTAGCAATTTATACTTCTTTTATAGGAATAGTTTTAGCGCCAGGACATATCGGATTATTTAAGGGTATTGTTAGTATTATAGCTATATCTATAGGCGCAGGAGCTTCTGGTGCCCTGAATATGTATTACGATGCTGATATTGACCAGATAATGACGCGCACATCATCCCGTCCTATACCAATGGGTAAAATTGCGCCATGGGAGGCTTTAATATTTGGATTGTTTCTTGCGATTTGTTCAATAATAATCATGGGATTAGCAATCAATGAGATCGCAGCACTATTGCTGTTTTTGTCTATATTTTGCTACATCCTTGTGTATACAATCTGGTTAAAGCGTCTGACACCACAAAACATTGTTATTGGAGGGATATCTGGGGCAATTCCACCCATGATCGGCTGGGCTTCTGTTACAGGAGGAATATCAATAGAATGCTTTATCATGTTTTTAATTATTTTTCTTTGGACGCCCCCACATTTTTGGTCTTTGGCATTATTATATAAAGATGATTATGCAATGGCAAATATACCTATGCTTCCGAATGTGGTCACAGATAGAGCAACTAAAATACATATTCTTGTATACACGATTTTAACTGCTATTGCGGGATTGTTGCCGACAATACTTGGTTTTGCAAGTATAGTATTCTACGGATCAACAGTATGTTTTTTGGGGTATTATTTTATTTTAGGAGCATTACGTGCAGCATTTTTTAGCAATGAAGATAATAATACTCTCTTTATAAGAAAAATTTTTGCTATATCATTGGTTTATCTTTTTGCGTTGTTTTCAATTTTGATGATCGATCATCTTGTTGAGGCAAAGGCAGTAGATAGATATATTATGTCTGGATTATCAGAAATTTTCTGACTTTTTGATATTTTTATGTGACAGACGTAATATCCCCAAAGATTCTATCAATTGCTTGATAGTAATTTCTTATTGATAAAAATATTTTTGAGTCAATATCCTCCGTGGTAATTTATAGTGAACAGTGCGTTGATTAAAATTAATGTCAATCATTACAAGTATAGAAGTATTGATTTTATTCTCTTGTATATAGCACACGTTTTAGTGTCTCAATACGATTGAGGTGAGGTAGTGTACTTTTCTTGATTCTGGCGCCAATGAATGAGATCTCTGATTGAAAGAATTTTTAGTCCATGTTTTTGGGCAAAGTCAATAACTTGTCTTCCTTTTTTAATGGTTCCGTCATCATTGACTAGTTCGCAAATAACTGCGATAGGTGGCAAGCCTGTAATCTTACATAAGTCGACAGCTGCCTCTGTATGTCCGGGGCGGACCAATACTCCACCATCGTGAGCGATCAGAGGAAAAATATGGCCTGGTCGGACAAAATCATCTGCAGTACTTTGCGGGTTGGCAAGATTTTTGACGGTGTGTGTGCGATCAGTAGCAGATATGCCAGTAGTGATCCCATTTTTGGAATCAACAGATACAGTAAAAGCGGTTTGATGTACTGCCTCATTTTTGGAGACCATAGGATTAAGCCCAAGTTTTTGCGCGTTTCGCGCGAGCATAGGTGCGCAAACAATTCCACATGTATGGCGAACAATAAATGCCATTTTTTGAGGAGAACAATATATGGCTGGAAGAACTAAATCAGCTTCATTTTCTCGATCATCTTCATCGGTTACGATAACAATCGCACCTTTTTGAAAATCTTGGAGTATGTCAGGCATATATTGTTCGTTAGATGGCATTGTTTTATCCATGTCTTGTTTTTCCTATTTGTCCTCTATCACGGAGGTAGTGATCTGCCAAGACACATGCTACCATGGCTTCTCCTATAGGAACGGCGCGGATTCCAACACAAGGGTCATGTCGACCATTTGTTTGGACCATGACTTTGGCTCCATCTTCATTAATAGAGCGTTGTTTTGTTGCAATGGAAGAAGTAGGCTTCACGACAAATCTAGCAATGATAGGTTGTCCGTTTGATATACCCCCTAAAACCCCGCCTGCGTGATTTGAGAGGAAAGAAGGAGAGCCATTTTGATCGGTTTCCATGCAATCAGCATGATCTTTCCCTATCATGTGTACAGACTGAAATCCTTCGCCGATTTCAACTCCTTTGACTGCATTAATTGACATCAATAATCCTGCTATATCTTGATCGAGTTTCCCGTATACAGGCTCTCCCAATCCTGCAGGAACATTTTCTGCAACTACTTCAATAATAGCGCCAACAGAGGATTGTTTTTTGCGAATTGAATCGAGATATTCTGCCCAGACAGGTACTATTTGCCGGTCTGGAGAAAAAAAAGGATTTTTGTTTACTTCGTCCCAATCCCAATTAGTGCGGTTAATTTTATGTGGTCCAATTTGTATTAATGCTGCTCGGATAGAAATATTGGGAACAATTTTGCGTGCTAGGGCACCAGCTGCGACGCGGGCCACCGTCTCTCTTGCTGAAGATCGTCCACCTCCGAGAGAATCGCGAATCCCATATTTGATATGATAGGTATAATCTGCATGCCCAGGCCGGTATTGATTAGATATCGCTTGATAGTCATTGGAACGTTGGTCTACATTGTCAACGATCATTGCAATGGGTGTGCCGGCAGTTACTAAAATCTTTTTCTTATCTTGCTCTAGGACGCCAGATAATATTCTGACAATATCCTTTTCCTTTCTTTGGCTAACAAACTGTGATTTTCCAGGTTTTCGTTGATTAAGAAAATATTGTATGTCCTCAAGAAGAAAGTTGATTCCAGGAGGGCATCCATCAATAATGCAACCTATCGAGGAACCATGACTTTCTCCCCAAGTAGTAACACGGAAAATATTTCCAAATGTATTATATGACAAAATTACCTCCAAGTATTATTTTGGATTGTATCGGTTTCACGAATCCCTAAAGGTATCCGTAATAGAATCAAACAACAATGATATTGTCTATATTTAATGAGAAAAACTTCATAAGTATAGTAGGTGATCATTGCCGGCAAATTTGATGAAAATATTTTGTATTTTGATCATAAATTTATTGAGGATTTCATAGTATAATAACATTATGTCGTGGGTTTTTAGCGTTTTTCTTTGAAGAAATTTTGAAGAAGTTGTCTGCTACGGATTTCTGCTATGCCGGAATATACTTCTGGTTTGTGATGACATGTTGGGAGCGTATAAAATCGAGCTCCATGTTCTATTCCCCCGCCTTTAGGATTAACTATTCCGTAGTATAATCTACGAATGCGTGCGAAGGAGATCGCTGCCGCACACATCGTACAGGGTTCTAATGTCACGTAAAGATCAACCCCTGGTAAAGTTTCTTGCGATAATGCTTGGCAACTCATGCGGATTGCTAAGATTTCAGCATGGGCAGTAACATCTTTGAGCTCGCGATTTCTGTTCCCTGAACGCCCAATAATTCTATTGTTCAAAACAGCAACTGCTCCGATAGGAATTTCATCGCGTAAAGAAGCATTTAGCGCTTCGTCTAGAGCAATAGACATAAAAACATTTTTTTCAGCCATGATGATTTTTTAGAGTGATGATAGTTAAAATAATGGATTATAGTATAAGGTATGCTAATTTTCTTTCTGATTTGTGTAATAAGATAAAGATAAGAGCACTCATAAGAGATTGAATCCCAGAAGGATACATACTATGCAAGAAAATTCACCGCCAGAAAGAGTATCAAAAGTTATTGCACGTGCTGGTATCGCCTCTCGGCGTGAGGTAGAACGTATGATCGCGCAAAAGAGAGTAAAAGTAAACGGTGTTTGTTTGGAAAGAGCGGCAGTTAATGTAACAGCATCTGACTATATTGAGGTTGATGATCAACCCCTGCGGAAAGCAGAAAGAACACGCCTTTGGCTTTATTGTAAACCAACAGGTTTAGTGACAACTCATGTTGATCCTGAAGGGCGTCCAACTGTGTTTGAGAATTTACCTGTGAGCATTCCGCGTGTAATATCGATCGGTCGTCTTGATATCAATACGGAAGGACTCCTTCTTCTTACAAACGATGGTGGTCTTGCTCGCATTCTTGAATTGCCTTCTACAAATTGGCTGCGTGTTTATCGTGTGCGCGTATATGGAAACGTAGATCAGTCAAAGATTGATTCTTTAAAAGAAGGAATAGTTGTTCAAGGGATTTGTTATCGGGAAATACAGGCAAGGATTGATTCTCAGAAAGGTTCGAATTTCTGGCTTACAGTAGGGTTACGTGAAGGAAAAAACAGAGAAATTAAAAAGGTTTTCGAATCTTTAAATTGGAAAGTAAGCCGGTTAATTCGTATTTCTTATGGCCCTTTTCAGTTGGGAGAACTATTAGAAGGAGATGTCAGAGAAGTTTCTGGAAAAGTATTGCGCGAACAATTGGGATTAAAGCTTTTAAAAGAAGCAAAAATAAATTTTGATATGCCTATTTATTCTTCTCAAAAACTAATACAAGACAATCCTTGTGCGACCATAAGAGAGATAGATAAATCTGCTTATATTTCAACAGAGGCAAATAATAGAAAAATGGACTCGGCTGATAAGAAAGAGCATCCTTTTATGCAAAGTAATAAGAAAGAGCGTCCTTTTATGCAAAGAAGGAATCGTTCTTCTAATGTGTGGATGGCGTCAGGAATTCACGCTCCTCTGCATGATAGGGAAGAGAGTCATAATCGACGGGAAAATGGCATAAATGCCAAGAAAGGAAAATTTTTTCATAAAAAGGGTAAAAATCTTTTGAACAAAAAAATCAACCATAAGGTATAAAAAATTTTTGCTATAACAAAGAAAAAAGATCATTCATCAAAGAACAATCATATTCATAACAAAAGTTGGTGAAATGAAAATTGTTGGAGGTAAATTTCGAGGACGTTTGCTGTATACGCCTAAAAATAGGTTTATTCGTCCTAGCGATAGTCGGACTAAAAAAGCCTTGTTTGATATTCTTACGCATGTATATCCGGATGCTTTGAATGCTACACGTGTGCTCGATATATTCGCCGGAACAGGGTCGATTGGATTTGAAGCATTGTCGCGAGGTTGTCTTTATGTTTTGTTTGTTGACAATAGTCTTGAAAGCATGAAGTTAATCCATAGAAATGCTGAATGTTTGGGCATAGGGGACAGATGTAATATATATTTGCGTGATGTTTTAAATTTGGGAAAGATCGGTAATAGAGAGCCTTTTCATTTTTTATATCTAGATCCTCCTTATCGTCGAGGATTCGTAGAGAAAACACTTCATATAGTAGATAAAGGTAGGTGGTTGATGCCTAATGCATTTGTTGTTGTAGAAGAACATGTGGACAGTCATATTTCAGTTGGACCTGCATTTAAACTTCTTCAAAAGCGTAGATATGGTGATACGCAAATCTATTTTTTCTGTTATTATCCTTCTTAAGGGATTTTAATTCCTTTAAATCTCTCTTAGAGAAGATCAATAATAGATTTTTATTGCAAATAGAGAAATATTCTTAATCATCTTAGGAGTATAATTTAGCGTAAAAATAATCAGAGAATGATTGATCGATAAAAATGTAGTTTAACAGAGGAAATAATCATTGAATCATCGGATAGACATATATTTTCCCAAGATATTGTTATAATACCTAGAGATGTTTCTATTAATAATAATACAGTTTTGAGTACGCTTTATAGTAGAATATATATAGCCAATATTATAAAGCATTCATTATATTCTCAATTGCAGAAGTTGAGCATTCGTTTGCGCTATCTTCTGGATTTATTTAGGTGATTCAATCAAATATAGATATATTTTGCTATTATGGTTCAAATTTAGATTACCAGATGTAAAAGAGATATTGTTTGTGTATTGATGTTTAGAAGATTATTCTTTTGTGGGTTTTTCACTAATGTTCGTCATTCAAGGTTTGATAATTGCGCACAAATGATGTGTTATGGATACGGTATTTCATGTATGAATGGGAAAAAGATCTGGATATAGTAAGAGAAGCCGTTCAGGGAGCTAGTGCTATAGCTATGCGGTATTTTTTGCAATTTCCTAAGGATTGGTGGAAAAAAGGGGGGGATTCTCCGGTCAGTAGTGCTGATATTGCTGTCAATGATTATCTTGAATCTTTTCTAAGACCTTTGCGGCCTTCATACGGGTGGCTCTCGGAAGAAAATGATGATGATCTTCATCGCCTGAATTGTGAGACCATTTTTGTGGTGGATCCTATCGATGGTACGAGGGCTTTTATTGCAGGAAAAAAGGAATGGTGTATTAGTGTGGCAGTGGTACATCGTGGTCGTCCTGTGGTTGGGGTTATATATGCATCGTCTGTTGATAAGGAATTTATTGTTTCTATTGGAATGAAATCAACTTGTAATGGAAAACAGATCTCTGTATCATCTCCTGCATCCGGAGATTGCTTAATGGTCATGGCTAGTGATGCCTTGTTAAAAGGATTGGAATCTGATGTTCTCATAGAAAAAAATCCCTGTGTATCGTCGCTGTGTTTGCGATTGGTAATGGTTGCTATAGGGAAGATAGATGTTGTCTTGGTACAAAGGAATGCCAATGATTGGGATCTTGCCGCTGCCGATTTATTGCTTGAATGTGCTGGTGGTGCGTTGGTTAACGTAAATGGACAATCACTAATTTACAATCGCTCTCAGGTCAATCATGATATATTGTTTGCTTCTTCAAAAGCGCATTTTGCGTTGTTTAAACAACATTTATCAACTTTATGAATTAAAAAGAAGTGAGGAATAAACTATAATGTTCAAAACGGAAGATAATCATGACGGAAAGAAAGAACAAGTATTATACCTTGTTTTTGGAGGAGAATTGGAAGATGTCACTAAAAGAACCATTCATAACCCTGATGAGATAGATGTTGTAGGGATATTTTCTCATTATTCAAGTGCCTATGATGCATGGAAGAAAAAATCCCAGCAAACCGTTGATAATGCACTGATGCGATATTTCGTAATAGATATTTCTAATTTTCATCAACATGATATGCAAAGGAAATAAGCGATGTATAATTGTGAATTGTGTTGATGGATTCCCCATATGCGATAAAAAAGAATTTATAGTGGTTTGATGTGCAAAGGATATATTATACTTGAATATCAATTTGAGTCATGTGCTTTTAAGAGTATATCGGTGGGGAGGGATTTTTTTAACGCCTTTTCTATCGGTGTTTTTGCATTTTCAGAAATTATTAGATAAAAAAGGGAGCAAAAGAGTACTAGAAAAATTAGGTTATCCGAGTGTTTTGCGTCCAATAGGTCCGCTTATTTGGTTTCATGCTGTGAGTGTTGGAGAAACTATAGCACTTATTGAACTCATTCGTGAGATGCGACATCGTAACATTAATGTTTTGTTAACAACCAAGACTGCTACTTCCGCAAGAATAGCACAGAATCGCCTAGGTAAGGAAGCAATTCACCAATACGCTTCATTTGATACTCACAACGCTCTTTCACGGTTTTTACAATATTGGAGGCCAGATTGTGCAATATTTTCAGAATCAGAAATATGGCCCCTGACTGTTGTTGAATTATCCAAGCGATATATTCCGCAAATTCTTGTTAATGCACGTATGTCTAACCGTTCTTTTAAAAATTGGCGTATTTATCAAGATTTTTCCGAAAATTTTTTTGGTAAATTTTCCCTGGTGGTTGCGCAATCAGAAGAAGATTGTAGACGTTATCGAGAATTAGGAGTGCGACAATTAATTGTTTCTGGTAATCTGAAAATAGATGTTGAATCACCTCCATGTAATGAGGAAATACTTCATGTATATCGAAAACAAATTGCAAAAAGATATACTTGGGCGGCAATTTCGACTTTTGAAGGAGAGGAGGATGCGGCAGTAAATGTTCATGAATCGCTTTGCCTGCATAAAAATCTTTTAACTATCCTTGTGCCACGTCATCCTGAACGTTGTGATTCAATAGAAAAGAAGCTGCTTGCTCGAGGGTTAAAAGTTGCACGACGTACTAGAGGAGATATTTTGAGTCCAGACGTAGATATTTTTTTAGGAGATACGATTGGTGAAATAGGCCTTTATTTGAGGATGACGGAAATTGCTTTTGTAGGACGCTCTTTATGTGCCAGTGGAGGACAAAATCCTTTAGAGCCTGCGATGCTTGGTTGTGCTATTTTATCTGGTCCAAATGTAGAAAATTTTTCTTATATCTATCAACAGATGGCCTCTGCAGGTGCTGCTTATATCGTTCAGGACATTGAGAAACTATCAAAATCTGTAAATGTATTGTTATCTAAACCAGAAATACGATATAAAATGATCAATACGGCTATGGCTAAAGTAAAAGAAATGCGCGGGGCTCTGGAGATTACGTTACGTGCCTTAGATCCTTATGTTAACCCATTGGTCTTACAGTCCCGTTTATTGTCTAAAGAAAGACAAATGTAAATAAAAGGTTTTGCCAGTACAATTATTGGATAGGTGGTGGGGATATTGGATAGTTTTGATGCCGATGACATTTGATCTTTATGAAGATTGATCAGATTATTTTCTCAATTTATATTGCATAGAATGTATTAAAAATGATTATTTTAGTATGGATATTGCATGATTAAGTCCCCGTTATTTTGGTGGAAATCGTTTAGTTTGTATTCGTTGGCTCTTTATCCTTTCTCTTTCATTTATGGATTGATTGCATCAAGGATGATGAAGAATGGATCACGTTGGAATATTCCAGTCCCTATTCTTTGTATAGGAAACTTCGTAATGGGCGGAGCAGGAAAGACACCTACTGCATTAGCGATGGCTTCAGCTATCATTAATAGAAATCTCAAGCCAGGATTTTTATCGCGTGGTTATGGTCGAAAGTTGAAATCTGCTCACCGTGTTGATTTGGAAAAACATGGATCTTACGATGTTGGAGATGAACCACTCCTACTTGCTCACAAGGCTGTTACTGTTGTCGCAAATGATCGAAGAATAGGAGCTCAGATGCTGCTGCAAGAAGGAGTGGATATCATTATTATGGATGATGGATTTCATTCTGCAGATTTAAAAACAGATTTTTCTCTTTTAATTGTAGATTCTTTTCGTGGATTAGGAAATGGGTTTGTTTTTCCATCAGGCCCTCTAAGAGTCCCTTTGTCGACGCAGCTTTTATATGTGGATGCAATTCTTTATGTAGGCGATTCAAAAAATATAATTTCTGGGATTGATATGAAAAGAACCTATTTTGCTCAATTAAAACCACGTCAGGGATTGAATCTATCTGATGTAAGGGTTCTGGCTTTTGCAGGTATTGCGGATACAGATAAATTTTTTATTACTCTTCAGAATCTAGGTGCTATTCTGGTGGAACGTTATTCTTTTGGAGACCACGCATATTTGAGCGATAAGGAGATGGATTTTCTTATCGATAGAGCAGAGCGTGAAAATTTGGTGTTGGTGACGACTGAGAAAGATGCAATGCGTTTGCGAAAACGTTCTGGGATATCTAAAAATCTTTTGTCTCAAAGTATGGTAATTGGAGTAGAGATGGTTTTTGAAAATCCAGAAAATCCCGCATCTATAGTTGAAGAGACCTTTGCATCTTTTTATAAAAAACAATCATTATCTCAATAAGAGATTTTACCAGCACGTCTCTCAGCTTCTAAAGAGGATTCTGCGTCAGCATAAGGAACCTGCCTCTCAACACTCCAATAACATAATTTAGTGATAGGAATATTTTTTCCTGTTATAGCGCATATAACATGCGTTCCAGGGCGTATAACTGCAAAATTTCCATCTTTATATTGGAGTATTGCTACATCACCGTCTTGATTGATTTTATTATGCATATGACATAAGGTGCTTTCTCATTATTAAGATATAATTTTTTTGTTATCTTCTAACGTCCAAACAGTCTTTCTATATCAGATAATTTGAGTTTAATAAAGGTTGGGCGTCCGTGATTACATTGACTGCTATTCGGGTTTTTTTCCATTTCTCGCAAGAGTATATTCATATCATCAGATTGCATTTTTCTCCCTGAGCGAATAGCTGCACGGCAGGCTATATTCGCAAGAATTTTTTCTATTTTATCAGTCAGGCTATGTGTTGTATTGCTTGCTATCATTTCATCAATAACATCTTGAAGAAATTCTGATATATTGTTTTTAGTAAGAATCGCAGGGATTTCACGAATAGCAATAGCATTAGATCCGAAACGTTCAATAGTAATACCTAATCGATGAAGGTTGTCGATATGTTCCATGACAAGGTCGCATTTTTCCTCAGGAAGATCAATAATTTCGGGTATTAATAGTATTTGGGAAGTAATTTTCTGATTATGCCAATCTTTGCGCATTTTTTCAAAAATGAGTCGTTCATGCGCCGCATGTTGATCGACAATAATTAATTCATCTGAGGTTTGGGCAATAATATAGTTTTGGTGGATTTGTGCACATGCTGTGCCGAGAGAGTGATTGGATATGATTGTTTCTTTGACAGGATGATCAGTAATATCAAGAGATGATAGATCTGCAGCAGAAGGAGAATTGTCTAGGAAGGCGAAATTTTTAGCGGATTCAGCCGGATAATCTTCCAGAAAGGAGAATTCTTTGGCAGGAATAGAATTAATTGGAGGATCGTATTTAGGTGGATACATCCCTTTCGTATCTTCTTTCAGAAAGGAAGAAATCATTTTTTGGGATAGAATAGAAGAAGTGGCAATCCTTTTCTGAGCGAGTGATTTTTGAATGCTTTTAATAATAAAACTGCGTACGGTAGATGGATCACGAAAACGTACGTCAGATTTTGCAGGGTGAACATTGACGTTTACTTGTTGTGGACAAATTGTTAATAAGAGGACGATAACTGGATAGCGCCCTGAAGGAATAGTCTCAGCATAGGCTGCTCGAATTACTGAAAAAAGAAATTTGTCTTGAATGATCCTACCATTGACAAAAACATACAGTTTATTCGCTTTTCCTCGGTTAAAAGTAGGAATACCTGCATATCCTCGGAGAGTTATATTAGGAGATGTTTCGTTGATTTCAACAGCATTCTCAATAAAATCTTTGCCTATTACCTGGCAAATACGCTGGGAAATATTGCCAGAAGTAGATTGAAAATCAATAGTATAATGACTCGTTTTTGTCGTCGAAAGTGTGAAGCGTACTGCAGGATAGGCAATGGCCATGCGTCTGATAACGTCTGCAATTAAGTTCGTTTCTACTTGTTCACTTTTTAAAAAATTTAACCTTGCAGGTATCGTAGAAAAAAGATCGCGGACTTCTACAATAGTTCCAAGATTGATGGCAGCTGGACGAACAGTTGAAATTTTATTTCCAGAAACAGTGATTTGTGTGCCTATCTGATTATGAAGAGAGCGGCTGGTTAAGGTGAGGTGAGCCACAGCACCTATCGAAGGAAGAGCCTCTCCTCTAAAACCGAATGTATGGATATTTGAAAAATCGTCGAATATTTTTGATGTGCAATGGCGCTGTACAGCCATTTTTATTTCTTCCGGCGTCATGCCAAAACCGTTGTCAGAAATTCGGAAGAAGGATTTTCCTCCTCCAGAAATAATTGTTTCAATACAAGTAGATTCTGCATCAAGGGAATTCTCTATCAATTCTTTGATAGCCGCAGAGGGTCTCTCAATAATTTCTCCAGCAGAAATTTGATTGATAATTTTTTCAGAAAGTTGTCTAATTTTCATGGAGCATAGCATGTTAATAGCATAATTAGAGTGATGATAACCTTTATATAAGGGATGTTGAGGAAAGATAAAATCATTTTTATGAATATAAATGTACAATGAAGGATAAATCTAGACAAGATAAACCATCGTATTAATTATAAAATCCAATCTTATCCTTTATAAATGGTACACCACATACATTTTATTCTTAACGAATATTGTTATCCTGAGAAAAAATGGTTGTTATATGACAAAATTCTTCTATAGAAAGGTTTTCAGCTCTGAGATTTGGTTCTATCCCTGCTTTGAACAATAAATCCTTGCCGCCTAATGTTTTTAAACTTTGTTTTAATGTTTTTCGCCGTTTGCCAAAAGCTTCTTGTGTCACTTTTTTCAGAGATTCTAAGCAACAAGGAATAGAATTTTGACGGGGTATGAAGTGAATAACGGTTGAGGTAATTTTAGGTGCAGGGAAAAAACACTGAGGAGGTATATCAAATACCATACGGGATTTGGTTCTCCAACCAACAAGTACACTCAATCTGCCATAATGTGAATGATTTTTCGTGGATACTATATACTTGCCTACTTCTTTTTGAAAAAGAAGTGTTAATGATTCCCAATATGGAGGCCAAGTATCTGCAGTGATCCAGTTGAATAATAGTCGTGTTCCGATATTATATGGAAGATTGGAAATTATTCGAATAGGCGATTGCAGATTTGCAAATTCTTTGAAATCAATTTTCAAGGCATCCCCTTGTATGATTTCTAATTGATCTGGATACTGTAAGGAAATTTGTTCTAAAATTGGTAAAAATTGTTGATCTTTTTCTATAGCGATGACTTTTTTGGCACCTAAAGCAAGGAGAATCTGAGTTAAATTTCCTGGCCCTGGCCCAATTTCTATGACAGTAACATCATCTAATGGACCTGATGTCTCTGCAATTTTTCTGAGTAGATTAAGGTCAAGAAGAAAATTTTGCCCCATCCTCTTGTGAGGGATTATATTATAATGAGAGAGAATTTGTTTTAAGGAAAGAAGTGGATGTTTGTCAATCATTGGATGTCTTTTTTTGAATGGCAAGTTTTTTAGCTATTTGAAGAGATGAGACAAGGCTATGTTCCCGCACGGCTCTTGTTCCTGCAATGTCAAAAGCAGTACCATGATCTGGTGATGTACGGATAAAAGGCAATCCCAATGTAATATTGACTGTTTCATCAAAATTGAGAGTTTTAACAGGAATAAGAGCTTGATCGTGGTACATGCATACAGCAACATCATAATGTTGGATAGCATTATGATGGAACATGCTATCAGCGGGGAGTGGCCCTAATATATGCATGTTTTCATCCCGTAATTGTGTAATAGCAGGACAGATGATATCACGCTCTTCTATCCCAATTGTGGCATATTCTCCTGCATGTGGATTGAGACCTGATATAGCAAGGCGGGGATGATTGATGTTAAAATATTTTTTCATACTATGATTGACAACACGGCATGTTTCGATGATGAGTTGTTTTGATAGAACTTGACTAATATGGGAAACTGGTATGTGGATTGTGACGGGAACAGTTCGTAATTGTGGACCAGATAGCATCATTACTGGTGTATAAATAATACCTGTTCTTCTTGTTGACAGTGCAGATAAAAATTCAGTGTGTCCTGGAAACCCGAAATTTTCTTTGTATAAAAAGGATTTTGCAATTGGATTGGTAACCATCGCAAGCGCTTGTCCAGAGAGTGTTAAAGATGCTGCTTTTTCAATGTTGGCAATGGTATTGGATGCCGTTTTAGATTGGGGCTCTCCTGCCACAATATTGGATCCACATGGAGAGTGGATGATGGGCAATGCTCTTTCAAACACCGAAAGGGTATGAGCACAATCTGTTTCATAGAGAGGAACATCCAGATTTAATTGCTTGGCACGCGATTTCAATACATCTATATCGCCAATATACAGAAAAGGAGGGACTGAGGTTTTGTTACGATTAAACCATGCCTTAAGAGATATGTCTGGCCCAATGCCTGCAGGATCTCCCTGAGTGAGGATAAGAGGTAATAAAAAAAAATCATCCATGGAATAATATTGAATCTATTTATAGAACTGAATATATGCATTTGAACGGAGAGTTTTAATATATTCTTTTTCATGTTTATCAAGTTTTTTAGGCATTTCTTGAGCAGAAAATGCCGCTTTTGCAGCGATTTCCCCGGTAAGATCTCTTGTGGCGCAAATAGCAATGTATTCTATACCGTGATCTGTGGCATAAATATCCGTTGTATTATTTCTTGCAGTTTTCAAAAGAGTACGAATATGTGGATATAGATCTGTTTCTAAAACCCGCTGCGCTTCTCCGATAGATACGTCGCGCATTGAAGATGCGAATTTTTCCGCTTGATTACAATTTTTCGGGAAATGAGAACGCGAAATTTCTGCTTCTTTTGTTCTTTTTTGGATGAATGCATTATTATTATATTTATTATGAGGTGTTACAAAAATCACTTTTTTTACAATATACTCTCGGACAGTTATATTATTCCCTATCTTCTCTCTATAATCAGACGGCAACTGCTCATCCCAGCCTCTATTTTGAGATCTAAAATCATTGTTCACTACATTAGGCCATTCTAATTGTACTGCAAGGTATTTTTTGAAATAATCTTCTCCGACGCCTTTATCGTTCAGCATATTTCTCAATTCTTCTGAAGACATCCCGTTTTTTCTAGCATGTTGCTCAAAGAAATAATTGATTGAATCAGAGGGCAGTGCCATACCATATTTTTGTATTTCCTGCTTTTTTAGAGTTTCAGTAATGATTTCTTGTGCAGCTATCTTGTCGAGGTCTCCATTTATATTCTGTAAATGTAAAAGAGCTATACGTTTTGAAATATCACCAGTGGTAATAGCATCTCCATTGACTGTTATGTATATTTGGCTGGAAATAGCCCATATTTCATTTATAGGAAGAAATACCATGTATATGGAGAATATGGTTAGTATCTGAGATAAACGGTGACGTAAAATAAGATTTTGAAAAATCATGGAAAGTGCCTTTTTTAAAAATCGCATTTCGGTTTATAATTACTACGCTAACATAATGAGATAGTATTCTATATATAAAAATATATGCATGAATATATTTTTAATTGGAACCAAAGTTATAGGATGTACTGCCATTACCAATCGTTCTTAAAGATAATGTAAGCTTAATACTAAAATTATTCGGTTGTTTTGATTCGTTTATATAGGAAATATCAAAAGCAGCACAATCATTTTGATAGGATAACCCGATTGAATGGATAGGAATTCTTTCCTTATCACGCATATTCAATATTAAGGATGCATTTGCAGAAAAACGATCGTTTAGTTTGAATTGTACGTTTGGCGCAAGGATATCACGAGCAGGGTAATTATATAAACGGCGTTCTGGAATATGTGTATAACTGAGATTAGTGTTGAATGAAGGCGTTCGGTAGTGAAGATTGGTATCCATACGGCGCACGCTAAGATCTTGTCTATTGATAAGGGCTTGAGCCGACAATGTAATGTTGGAAGGAATCGCCAAACTTATTGCACCGACATAGTCGGATTTATCGTTTTCAAGTCCTGAATTTTGTTCTGCCCCAATAGGATCGGGCAGGGAAAAGGAATTTTTCCCAGCCAAATGGATTGATTGCCCTATCGTGCCGTGAAAGGTGAACAAATCATTGAATTTTCCTGTATAGCGAATACCCATATTAGCGCGACTTCCACCTTCTACGCGATCAAAACCAGAAAATTTATTGCGTGTAAATAAAGAGAGTGAATTGAGAACCAAATTTTGAGAATCTTCATTAGGAATATGCTCTGCGTATAGTTCATTGGTTCTGAGGTATAATTGAGTGATTCCCTCTAAAATATGTTGTGATTTTTTAGCAGCAAATACGAGGGGATATCGCATATTGATTCCTGTCGTTGCCATACCACGGATGATATTTTCCGGATGTGGTATTAAGCTCTTAACACTGTTTGGGTCTTTTATAAGGGAGAGGTGATGAAAATCTCCTCGCAGATTAATCATAGGTGTTAAGAGTATTCCATACGGCCCTATGAGGTTGCGTTTCCATTCTGTTTCTACAGTTAATCGTTCATTTTTACCATAAGGAATCCAGAGTTGCCTCTTATACGGGGTTGGATTTTTAAGATCAGGTTTTTCGCGAGATATTGCTGTAAAATTTCCGGAAACAGATAATTCTCCACCTGCCAAGGATTTTGGTTCCACATAGCGATAGTCTATTATAGGAAGGACATTAGCCTCTGTAAATTGCTTTTCAGCAACGTATAGAGGGTATTGCGTTGTATAGTATATAGTTCGCATATCGATGTGATATTTATCGCCCATGCCCTTGATATAAACTTCATTTTTTTGCTGTCGGTTAGAAAGAGGTTGCGTATAGTATGGATAAGAGGAGTTATTATGAGTCTGTATTATGCCATTCCATCCAAATTTCCAGGTGGGATTAATTTTGAATTCTGCGTCTGAGGAGATAATAGCTTGATGATTGGTTGATATAATATCCTGTGCCTGATCATTCCTTTTAAACATATAAGCACCGCGCAGCGTATGCATGCCACTACGAAAGCGTTTGCGAACTTCAACTTCAGTAACAACCCCTTGTTGAAGATAGGGAATCAAACTGAAAGTTGCATCAGAACTATCGGATATGACAACATAGTAAGGTATTACAATGTTTATTCCTTGAGGTGATCCAGAATATGCAGCTGTAGGCAAAAGAAACCCTGTTTTCCGCGTTATAGTTTCGTCTGGGACTTCAATAACAGGAAGATAGGCAACAGCAGTTCCGAAGAGTTCTAAATATGCTTTTTCGAGGCGTATGGTATGGTTCCTTCTATTGAGTACAATTCTCTTCGATTTTACCATCCAAAAAAGAGGAGATTTTGGTTGTTTAACGCACGCAGAACATGCTGTATAACTTCCTTGATTAAAGATGGTTCTCCAGCCATCAATGAGTTTTGCGTTTGTAGCGGCGAGATAGGTGTTGTTGGGCATGTTGATTGTGAGATCTTTTATCTCCCCGTTTTTAAAGTTATCTGTTATATCGATATGTTGTGCATATATTTGGTGCCCATTAGGCTCGATGAGTTTAATATTCCCACTAGCGATGATTCTGCGTTTTTGGTGATCAAATGTTATCTTATCAGCGGACATACGATATGTGTTGTATGCTATTTTTACATTACCGATAGCAGTTGTTCTATTAGATTCAGAGTCATGAATAATTTCGCCTGAAGAAATGGCTAGTTTTGTGTTGTTGTCAGTTTCTTTTGTCGTGCTCTGAGAGATAATATTCTTGTTTTTTAAGTCATCCCCTTTTGCGATTGCAAAAAAATCAATAAGCGTCAGGAATACTCCAAGAGCAATAGAATTTTTGTAACTGTATTGCACGCTAACAATCCTCTTTCTGAAGAAGAATAAATATGCTCAAGGATATTGTAGAAATGATTGGAATAGAAGTAGCAACAGAAGGGAGTATGATGCCAGCTTTCCCCAATGATTTCATAACTATTATGATTGTGTAAAGCATGAATCCAGCTAATATTCCATACGTGATGATAATACGAGACGACACGGAATGGTTGAATCCTAAAGAAACGGATGCTGCTATTAATGTCATAGCTATAAGCATAAAAGGTGTTGTCATGAGAAAATAGAACTGGAGCTCTAAAATAGAATTATGGAAAATGTCAGATATGCCAGAAAATCTTGCTTTTTGTACAATATCATAGATAGAATAAGATGTAAATTGTGTATATAATCGATGAAAATCACTCATGCTGATAGAGAGATTTATTGTCATTGAATCTCGAAAGATAGGGGGTTTTTCATATGTATATTCCATGACTTTGTTAAGAGAAATCATTTTCTTATGAATAATAGCGAAATCAGATTCCTGTCTGATGATTTTCCCATTTTTGGGATTAATAGTAAAGATAGTGGTTCCTGCGAGCAGTTTTTTTTGCTCTAATATTGCTTCCGCACCTATAAAAACATCTTTTTCTTCATGTTTTACGT
Organism: Candidatus Liberibacter ctenarytainae; assembly: GCA_016808295.1. Taxonomy (GTDB): domain Bacteria; phylum Pseudomonadota; class Alphaproteobacteria; order Rhizobiales; family Rhizobiaceae; genus Liberibacter; species Liberibacter ctenarytainae. The sequence goes on along the minus strand of SEOL01000001.1, from coordinate 130,365 downwards.
GAATCCAAGGGATTACATCTAGATTACTTTTACCTTGAGGATTGGACCATTGTTCTATTAACAAAGATCCTATTTTTTCTCCGGTATTAACAATTGGACTAAGAATCAATATGATAAACATTCCTAACAAAAAAGATCCAGTTACAAACGGACTAAGTAGTTGCCATATGGAAATACCTGAAGCACGCGCAATAACTAATTCATTTTTTCTATTGAGATTAAAAAATACAATCATGCTAATAACTAAGGTGGTGAATGGAATAGTTTGTTCTATAATCAGCGGTATGCGCGTGATAGCAAGAAGCGCTCCTTCAGAATCAGTATATCCAGGTAATGAGCCCTTTTGAATTTGTATTTCATTCAGGTCAATAATAAAAATCACTATAATGACCGCTGATAGGACATAAATAGTAATTTTCAGATAATACTTGAAAAAATATCTCCATAAGATGCTAAAAAGCATAATGATCTCCATCATATATATGGTTTTTTGCTATGTTCGTGTATGTTTCCTCATAGCCACGAATAGTAGCGTTCCCAAGACAAATAACAGAAATAGATATAGAATTGGAACATAAAAAAAATCCTGTTCAATGCTATGGGTGATGTAAGAAAAAGACCAGTAAACTCCAAAAGAAGTTACTAATGACATGAATGTAGGGTGTAATTTTATAGAATGACGTAAAGAGCCACTTTTGTTGATGAATGCTATGGCAGTTAATCCAAATATTATGGGAAATAACCACTGTGTTAGTCTTTGGTGAAGCTCTGAACGATATTCACCAATCTTACTTTTATCATACTGAGGATCATTTAGGTCAGGATTTAAAAGAAAAGAGAGATCGCGATCTTTAGCTTTAATGTTAACATTGTTTGATGCAATCAATGATTTCATATCTAAAATATAGGAATCAAACTTTATGATTGAAGTATCCTGAGATGTTAAAGATTTTAGGTGTATTTCTCCGTTGTATAAGACGAGCGATTTATTGTCTAAATTCATGAATCCACTTTGAGCATAGTATACTCTACGCATACTAGGAGCGCTTGAATCTGCGATAAAAATTCCTTGTAAAATATTATTTGGAAATCGTTTTAAAATTTTTATATAAACATTATTTTGAAGACGAAAGAAGAAGTCTTCCTCTAAAGAAGTAAATATCAGTCCGATTTGTGCTTCGGAGTTGAGTTTCTTTATTGCAATACGACATCGTGGTTCAGCGGTATTTTCTACTATAAATAAAAATATACTGAGAAAAGTTGCGAGAAATAACACAGGCTTCATGAGCGCTATGCGCGAAGTGCCTGTATTGTCAATAATCAAAAGTTCTGAATTGTTATGCATGGCGGCAAGGGTTTGAGTGGTTTCCACTACAAAACAAAAAGGAATGACTATTGGTAGAATTGATGGGAAAAGCAGATAAGCTATTTTAGAGAGAATGACAATTGAGTGGAGATTACCTGATATGAGATTTATGCGTTGTAAGACTTGTATCGTCCATGCGATGAATATTATAAATAAGCATGACAAGAAGAACGATCGACATATGCGTTGTGCTATGTAAAATTCGAATAATTTCATAGAGGTAACGAGGATCTTTCATGGATTTCTGTGTTATATTTTATATCAGAGCAGGCGCAATCTTAGGCAAGAATTACTTTATTGCGTTCTTATAAAAATATCCACCTAGTAATTATCAGTTTAATACCTTAAATTATATATTTATATAGGTTGTCAGTAATATTTTTATAAATATACTGTGCAATAGGCGGTTTTGATATGCCTAATAGTATAGGCAGTGTAGTATTTAAATACAGAGGTGAGAATCAAGGTTATGGATGTAAAGTTTTCTTTCGCAAAGAGTCCTTCTAAGGAAAGAGAGGGATTGGCCATTCTTCTAAAAACGAGTTTTTCTGAGGCTGCGGGTCTTTCTTTTACTGATTCAAAAAGTATTGTGACCCGTGCGGCAACAGTTAAAAATTTTACTGGTAAATCTAGGACAAGTTTAAATATTTTAGTTCCTGAAGGGTGCTTATGGGATCGGTTGCTTGTCATAGGTATTGGTAGCCCGAGTGAGGACAAAGATTTTTCATGGCTAAAAGAAGGAGGAAATGCAGCTTCTCACATAGAAGAAGATCGCAAGATTGAGATATTTATTGATATTCCGGAATATCCTATCACAGAGAAAGAAGTAAGAGATTTCGTGCTAGGATTTATGTTAAAGGCTTATACTTTTGATAGGTATAAGACGAAAAAGCAAGAGGATGGCTCCAATTCAGGAGGAGATGTTTCTGTCACTGTTATAACAAAGGCAGTTGATCAAGCTGATGAGGTTTTAAAAGATATTTCAGCTGTTGTGAACGGGGTGAATTTAGCACGTGATATCGTTAATGAACCAGCCAATGTAATGGGTACAAGTGAGTTTTGTGCGATAGCAAAGGAGATGGATAATCTTGGAGTTGAAGTAGAAGTTCTTGATCGGGACGCTATGGATAAACTTGGGATGCAATCTCTTTTGGCTGTAGCTCAAGGATCGAGCCGTCCTCCATACTTGGTGGTTATGAAATGGAATGGTGAAAATAATTCTGATCAGCCTCCTATTGCTGTTTGCGGGAAGGGAGTTGTGTTTGATAGTGGAGGTATTTCTATCAAACCAAGCAACGGTATGGAAGAAATGAAAGGTGACCTAGCGGGTGCCGCAGCAGTTACTGGATTTTTGCGTGTGCTGGCAGAACGTAAGGCAAAAGTCAATGTTATTGGCATTCTAGCAATTGTTGAAAATATGCCAGATGCTTCTGCACAACGTCCTGGTGATATAGTGAAATCGATGTCTGGTCAGACTATCGAAGTCCTTAATACTGATGCAGAAGGAAGACTCATCCTTGCAGATGCTTTATGGTATTGTCATACTCACTATAAACCGTGTTTAATGATTGATTTGGCAACATTGACTGGTGCGATAATTGTGTCCTTGGGCAGTGTTTATGCTGGGTTATTTTCGAACAATGATGTATTGGCTGAACAGTTGCTTTCAGCAGGTGTATCGACAGGAGAGATTCTATGGCGTATGCCTATGCATAAAGATTATAATAAGATGATTGAAAGTAAAGTTGCCGATATGAAAAATATTGGGGGACGTGGTGCTGGATCTATTGTTGCTGCGCAATTTTTGGAAAAATTCGTACAAAAAACTTCTTGGGCACACATTGATATTGCGGGAACGGCTATGGGCAAGAAACAGGATGAGATTAACCAATCTTGGGCTTCAGGTTTTGGAGTGCGCTTATTAGATGAATTTATAAGATCTTTTCATGAGAAATGACCGAATTTATTTTTTATCGTTTAAAGGATAATTGGCAGTCTTATTTGCTGCTGTTATTGGAAAAAGCTTATCATAACAATCAACGAGTTTCTGTTCAGTGCGGATCTGATTTTTTGCGAGATTCATTGGATGATTATTTGTGGACTTGGAAGGAAGACAGCTTTCTACCACATGGCGTGGATATAAGAGATGAAGGTGTTTTTTCTGCGCTCCAGCCCATTCTATTGACGCTCAGTTCTGATAATGCCAATGCTTCGACCATACGTTTTTTCATTAATACAGCGTTAATCAATACAGAAGATATAGGATATTATAAGAAATTGATTTTTATTGTTGATAATAGTGATCAAGAAAGTCGGAGATGGGGTCGTGAAAATTGGATCCGTCTTAAAAATGCTGGATATGAATTAACGGTTTGTCACAATGATTTAGGATATTGGAAGAAAATCGTGCGTTAGGGAAATAAATTAAATTCTCACAACGTTACATGAATTGGCTGAGGAAATATTTTTGATTTGAAGTATTTTATTTAAAAGACTGATATGTTGTCTTGGATAGAGCATACAAGAGATTCATCTTTGATGAATTGCCAAAGGTATCATTTATAGATGCTATTGTATGAAAAAGAGCAGATGATGAACCAATGTAGGAAGGGGATAAATATGTCCATAGAAAGAACTTTTTCAATGATTAAACCTGATGCATTAAGGCGTCATTTAATTGGTTCTATTGTTAAAGAATTAGAAGAACAGAAATTGTGTATTATTGCGTCTAAATTTATTTTGATGAATCAAAGTCAAGCAGAAGGTTTCTATAAGGTGCATAGAGATCGTCCTTTTTTTTCTGAATTAGTACAAACAATGATTTCAGGTCCAGTAATTGTACAAGTCCTCGAAGGAGAAGATGCAGTGAATAGAAACCGTCAGATTATGGGGGATACTGATCCGAAAAAAGCATCTCAGGGAACTATTCGAGAAAAATATGGTCTTTCAATTGGTGAAAATTCGGTACATGGTTCGGATTCTTTGGAAACTGCTGCAGAAGAGATAGCTTATTGGTTTTCCAATGTGGAAATAGTTGGATAATATAAAGGGTAAATTGCATAGATAAGATTGATTATAGGAAGGAATAGTTACATTCCTTTCAAATATTGAATAAGTTGCATATGTAGTGCACCCTCACCCTCTAGGTAAAATTTATTCAAAATTATGGATAACACGACTTCTTTCTTGAGGTAAATTGTATTTGCAGTGTTTAAGGCTATTACGAGGTTCTTTTCTTATCAATTTTTCATAGGAACTATGTATTTTATATGGCGGTGAATAATTAATCCATGTAATCTTCATACTATTGAGAGAATATAAGGCTTGTGGTAATAGTTTTTCAATCAATAAAATATTTTTTGTGAAGGATACTGTTTTCCACATTATCAATATAAATATATTTTATTTATAAGATAAAATAAGCAGTCCATGACCGTAGTTTTACCCCCACCCTTAATTTACTGAGTCAAGAGGGTTGGGATGCTTTGCAAGAAGAGAAGTTTGTTGTTCAAATATTAAGATGAATTTTCTATCCAAAAGGTGCAGGGGAAAAACAAATAAAACAACGTGAAATAAATGATGTTAATTGGTGCTCATCTTATGTTTAGAAGAGTACTAAGTTATTGATTTTACGATATAATGCCCATAATATTATTGATATAATTCGACTGTATCTATAATTGATATGTGGTCATATTCTCTTTTGTTTTGCACAGGTACACTCACAACATATCTCTAGCTGTTTATTGCAAAGAACATATTATATAATCGATAATAATTATAAAAAATATTGCGAATTTATACCAGAAAACCACATACTAAGGAAAAAATATTAGATCGCATCATTGAGAGGATTATAAAAAAATGATCACTTTATTCCTATATGTTCCCTTAATGCCTTTGGATCTAATTTCTTTTCCCATTGACTGACAACAACTGTAATGACCGCATTTCCAATGAAATTGGTTACAGAACGGCACTCGGACATAAACCTATCAATACCCAATATCAGTGACATTCCTGCAATAGGCAATGCAGGAAACAAAGAAATTGTTGCAGCTAGAGTTATAAAAGCAGCCCCTGTCACTCCCGCGGCTCCTTTTGATGATACCATAGCTACCATAAGAAAAAACAATTGATCTTCTAAGGACAGATGAACATTGGTTGCTTGTGCTATGAATAACGCAGCCAGCGTTATATAAATATTGCTTCCATCAAGATTAAAAGAATATCCTGTTGGAACAACCATACTGACGACTGATCGATCACATCCTACTTCTTCCATTTTTTTCATCAATCCTGGTAGAGCGGATTCAGAAGATGAAGTGCTCAATACCAAAAGAATTTCTTCTTTTAGGAAAATTATTAGCTTAATAACAGAAAAATTGTAGAATCGTGCCAATGATCCTAGGATGATCAGAATAAATACAGCAGATGTAAAATATAGACAAGCTACGAGAAAAATAAGATGAGAGACTGAAGATAAACCATATTTTCCTATAGTAAAAGCCATAGCACCAAATGCACCTAGGGGAGCCAGCCGCATGACTATAGATACCATTTTGAAAATAGGAAAATTAATTTGTTCTAAACATTTTACGATAAGGCTGGATTTTTCTCCACACAAGGATAGAGAGATTCCAAACAACAGAGCAATAAATAATGTTTGTAGTATATTTCCAGATGTTAAAGAAGTTAGCATTGTATCAGGGATAATTTCTGTTAAAAAACCCGTTAAAGATGTGGTATGGTGTGATAATATGCCCTGTTCTTTTAAGATACTTGTTGAATCTAATGAATCCACGTTAATATTCATTCCAGCACCAGGTTGCGCTATATTTGCAACAATCAATCCGATGACGAGAGCTAACATTGAACACACAAAAAACAAGGCCATTGCTTTCCAAAAAATTCTTCCAATCCCTCTCATATCTTTCATACGTGCAATTCCCGTAGAAACCGTCAGAAATATCACAGGCGCGATGAGCATTTTTGTAATTTTAATGAAAATGTCACCAAGAGGTTTCATTTGTGTGCCTATCTGAGGCGAAAAGTGACCAAGGATGATACCGGTAGAAATCGCTATAATTACTTGAATATAAAGATGCTTATAGAAAGGAATATGAGTTTGCGTCTCAACTTGGATTGATCCCTTCATGTTTCTCCCCAAAATATTACGTGTACAGCACATGTGTATACGTTTACACATGATTATGCAAATGAAGGTTGTCTTTTGCTGGGTCGATTTATTGCACATATTTTGTACAAAGTCTATAAAAATCTCCGCCTTACCAAAGGCATGATGACCTAGTAATGTGATGTATTTTTTAATTGCCATCCAAGCCGAGATATATATATTGATCATTATGATGATATTTTATTTATAGGATTCTCCCTAGCCTTATGTCTATTGAAGCTATTTTGCATACATTAAGAGGTATATTTCTCAGGTCATTCATTATACAGAGAGAAGCTGGAGATAATAGCTATAAATAATAGATATATTTTTACAGGGATTATTCCTGCAGTATCAAAAAATTTTAACATCAACTTTCCTGTATTAGAGGAAAATATATTCAGTATTTCCTGAATCCTTCGGATTATAGACACATTAGGATTTGTGTTGTGGAAGGTAGGAATAGATAAAATATTTTTTCAATCAAATGCTAGTAAGCTGTAGAGAGTGCTAGAGTTGATTGTATTAAAAACTATTTAGAGATGTCATCTCTCAAATATTTTTGACCAGTTTTTGGTAATAGGATGGATGATTTCTTTGGCAATGGTTGTGTGTTCTGCTGTAAAAAGGATTTCAACAGAAGCTCCATTATGGATAGGTACTTTCTTTTCGAGGAAGGAAGGATCGGTGATTTTCAAAATAACTTCATAATAATTTTGTTTTTGTAGGCCATTGTCCTGCTGTGACATAATGGGATTAATGGTGTCAATAATTGCTTTGTACTGTATTTCTCGTAGATCGGAGTAATTAGAAAAATGGATCAAAGCTATGTCTCCATGTTTTACGTTTTGAATTTGTTGTGGTGTAACTTGTGCTCTGATGTGAGTTAGATTGCTGTGAGGAGCTATTTTCATCAAAAGATATGATTGTTGTACGTAGTTACTAGACGTAAAACTTTGAGTATATACAACAGTTCCTGTGATGGGCGATAGAATTGTGCGTTTGGATAATTTTTTTTCAAGAACGATCAATTTAGCATGTTCGTCCATGATAGTACGCTGATTCTCATCTAATTTATGAGATGTTTCTTTTAGGTAATGAGCGAGTTCTATATTGGTCTCAGCACGCAATTCCTCTATATGGCGCAGCATAGAATTTCGTGTATTTATATCAACTATTAAATCAAGTTCGCTTTTATATACGGTTCTTTCTTGCTGACGCAAATCATTTTTACTTACAATATTATTTTTGGCAAGGTTTCCCATAATTGTTAAATCTTTTTTATGGGACAAGAGAAGTGTCTGTGATAGAGCAATTTTATTGTCTAGGTCAAGATAATCAGAGTAAGTATTATGTATGCGAGTTAATTTGAGGCGTAAAGATTCATATAGAATAGAGATTTCATAATCAAAAATTTTAGAACAGGTAGAAGAATAGTCGTTGAGAAAAATTAAAAGGTTTGGGTCTTTTTTATCCAAAGCCTCTTTAATCCTAAGATGTTTATTCTTCAGGAAATTCAATATATCATTTGCAGTATCAATATGGCATTGGAGATCGGAAATGCGTGATTTTGTAATATTAATCAGGTCACTTGTTTCTATATCTTCAAACTGGAACAGGGGATCTCCTTGTCGTACTTTTGCGCCGTTATCCACTAAAAATTGAGTAATGGTGCCAGAAAAAGGAGATCTTATTTCGATAATATCATCATCATTGACAATTTCTCCAAGGGAGAAAACACGTGTTTCTATGGGAATCAGAATAGAGAGCGCTATGAGGATAATTGTCCCAATAGAAGAGAGAAGAGCTATGCTTTCAGTCAAAGTAAAGTGGGTTTTTGCCCAATTTTTCCAAAAAAAATTGTACATTAATTTAAACATTTATAGTCTTGTCAGTATGTTTTGATCTAAAAATATTTTTTGTTGGTCCAAAGATAGGGCCTGTTATGGGATGGAATACAAGTGATACATCTGACATGTTAATAATTGTTGGGTCGTGAGAAATTATAACAATTGTTTTCCCGCTTTTTTTAAATTTTTCGAGAAGGATATAGAAATTATTTCTTGCGCTACTATCTAAGTAAAGGAGAGGTTCATCCATTAAAATGATATCTGGATTTTGAGCTACAATACGTGCTAAACGGATATTTTGCATGAGACTATAAGATATGTTGTGTGAAGAGACAATGGTTTGATATCCTTCTTCTAGAGAGCAAATAGTATTATGAAATCCTATGGTTTCTGCCGCTTTTTGTGCAGTATCTAATATATTTTTATTGTTAGACAGGGTGATGTTATCTGCGATACTCACGGGAAATAAAGTACAATTTTGTGAAAGATAGCTAATTTTTGAAGAAAATCGTTCAAGTAAATTGAGGGTTGCGTTTCTTCCTCCAAATAATACAGTGCCGTTTTTCGGGGAAATTAACCCGAGAGCACAAAGCAAGAATCTGGTTTTTCCGCATCCAGATGGTCCGGTGATAGTGCAACATGTTCCTTCTGGAATCATAAAGGATAAATTTTGGCAAATAGGAAGGAGTGTGTCTTTGTGGTGTAATGTTATATTTTTTATAGTGATATTGCCATTGAGTAGTGCTTCTGTGGAACGATTGATGTTTTGATCATCAAAGCTTTCTGGTCCTGCGAGTCTCCTGAGGTCTAGGAGATGTTTCAGAGCTTCAAGGCCAATTTTTAGAGACTTTTTAGCATTCATTATTTGTTCTAACGGAGCAATTGCTCTAGTGGTAATGATAGACGTTGCTATAATAGATCCAGCTGATAAATTTTGATGCATAACTAGCCAAGAACCGAGTCCTAATATTGATGATTGAAGAGTCATTCGGAGTGTTTTTATCAAAGATTCCCCCAAGAAGGTTGTCTTGTCCGCAAGTAGTTGGTGTTTCTGTGTGGAAGAGCGTTTTTTATCCCAATGTGTTAATAAAAAATCGCGTACTGTGGACATATGCATATATTCTGGTTGATTGAATATTGCTTCCCCCCAGAAGATTTCATCTTTTCTTTTCTTCTCACAGGCTTGGTTTAACAGTGCGTTTTTCATGCTAAAGAAATAAGTAATTATGAGAAGGATAATTGCGCTTATTATCGCCCATAATCCCAATATTGGATGAATGCATAAGCTTAATATGATAAAAATTGGGGTAAAAAGGAGATCAAATAAAGCTGGTAAAGCGGGTGATCTGATAAATTTTTTGAGTTGGTCTAGCGCAGATATTGTTAATAAAAGGAGAGGGTCATCTAGATTATGTTTTTTGGTTACGGCTATAATGTAAGATTTAAAAGAACATTCTATTGAATGGGATATATCGATGAATATTCGAGAACGTATCACATCAAAACCAAAGAATAGTGCGTATAGAAAGAGTGTTATTGTGCTGATGGCAATAAGGTTAATATCGCTTCGCGTTCCAATTACGCTATCATAAATATGCATCATATAAAGTGGATTAGTTAAATATAGAATATTTATTAAAATACTTGGAAGTATAATTAAGTACAATTTTGAATTATATATTTTTTTAAATTCATAAAAATACTGTAAATAAGACATAAAAATCCTTTTTATTAATTTATATATTTTGTCAATTAATATTAAATTTTAATTTATACTTATAATTGAGTGTTAATATATATTTATTGTTGATAAATGTGTTTTTTCATTATATGATATTATCAACCAATGGATTATATAAACCGTTAAAATAATTTCCGATACGGATATCTATTTATATTTTAGAAAAATTTGTGTTCATTCTATGATGATTAGCAAGAAACAATATAAAATCGTTCAATACCCTTCATAATACAAAATTCCTATAACATGTTTTTTGAGTTTTAATTTAGATATTAACAAGTATATTTATAGAGATATTTAAAGATGTATAATACAAAACCTGTGTATACCACAGAACAAATAGTAGATCATTTGCTGCGTAATCAAAATTTGGTCGATTTTTTAGATCGGAATAAGCATGCATTGAATGTGAACATCACTACGCTTGGTCAGAATGGTCAGAATATCGTTCGTTTGGCTATGGAAGAATGGTCCAAAGTAGCAGATATCACTTTTAATGAAGTGACGGATCATGCTGATATTCATTTTATTAGTGAGAATGATGAGTATATTTGCAAGTCTCAAATAGGAAAACAAGGAATAAAATTGATGGAGATTAACCTCCATAAAGGAGATTTGCAGCGATATGGAACAGAAAAAGGAACCATCTTATTCCATAACACTCTTCACGAAATTGGACATGCATTAGGGTTGTTGCATCTAGGAGATTATAATGGTGGATATCCAACATATGGAATAGACAATGATTGTGCGAATGATTCCTTCTTGACGTCAATTATGTCTTATTTTGATCAGTATCAAAATACCATGACAAATGCTTCTGTTGGTTATTGTTCTACTCCAATGGTTGCTGATATTCTTGCTGTACAAAAGAAATATGGTGCGCCCATAAAAGCACCGGAAAATTCTTTGCATATCATTAACGTTCAAGAGAAGGGAAAGCCTTTTGTTCAAACAGTATATGATTCGGGAGGAGAGGATTTATTGGATTTGAGCATGGTCGGAGAGTTTGATAATTATGTTAATCTCAACCCAGAATCTTGGTCTAATATTGGGGGTGGACGGAAAAATGTGACGTTTGCACGAGACAGCATAATAGAGGATGTAATAGGGGGAGATGGCAGTGATTCCATAATTGGTAATAGTGCAGATAATGTACTATATGGAGGTAAGGGAGATGATATTTTTTATGCTTCAAAAGGAAATGATGTTTTCAATGGTTCAAGAGGCTTTGATACAGTGGTATACCTGTCGCCAAGTAGTGATTATAAGATCTATCCTTTTGAGGATGAAGTTATTACGTATGATGTTGGTAATAATAAAGTAGATTCTATTAGAAGTGTTGAGAAGATAATTTTTTCTAATGCCCAAATGGATTTAGGGAATATGCAACGAAAATCTATGCTAGAATATACGGCTTCCTATGAAGATTTATGTCGATCTATAGGATACGATGTTGATTTATCGAGAAAACATTTGCTGGAATGGGGACTCAAAGAGGAAAGAAATATTCTTTTTGATTCGTATTTATATCTTGGTGGTTATGAAGATCTGCGTCAAGCATTCGGTGAAAATCGGGAATCTGCTGCTCGACATTATATTGAATATGGATTAAGCGAGGGGCGTAATCCACAGGTATTTGATCGTTTAGCATATATTGCATCATATGAAGATTTGATCAAAGAATATATCCACACAGATCTTATGCAATCTGGTAAGGAACATTTTTCTCGATATGGCTATATAGAAGGGCGTTCTGTTCATTTTGATCCGCAGTTATATCTTGAGAGTTATGAAGATCTGCGTCATGCATTTGGTGAGGATTTGGGGGCTGCTTCTCGACACTATATTAATTATGGGTTTTGGGAAGGGCGTAATCCCCGATTGGGTCATTCTGCGCAAGAGACCGTATTTCAGCCAATGTCAGGAAAAATGCAAGATCAGTATACTACGTCTCCACAACACGATCACAGAAAAGATGATGATGTTTTTACTATCAATATTGGAGAAGATATACAAGATCATGCTAGTGATATATTGATTGACCATGGAATGTTGATTCATGCATCTTAACAACAATATGTGCAGAAGGTCACTTTTAAAGGTTAAGAGGTTGATTGTGATCGTTTGCAGAGATCAGATATTACACATGATTGACATTGGGGTTTTCGGGCTTTGCAGACATAGCGTCCATGTAGAACAAGCCAGTAGTGAGCATGATATTGATATTTCTTAGGAATAATGCGTAACAACGATTGTTCAACTTTATCAGGGGTCTTTCCAGGGGCCAGACCGATTCTGTTAGCGATACGAAATACATGAGTGTCCACGCCCATAGTTGGTTTGCCAAAAGCCATGGATAGAATGACATTAGCGCTTTTTCGTCCTATTCCAGGAAGGAGCAAGAGTTCTTCTAGGGTATGTGGCACTCTGCCTTTAAATTCATTGATGAGTATGCGTGATAAGGAAAAAATGTTTTGTGCTTTTCTGCGATAGATTCCGATAGTTTTTATATATCGACGGATATTTTCTTCTCCAAGTGCAAGTATTTTTTCTGGTGTATCGGCTATATCAAAAAAATGTTTTGTTACTTTGTTAACACTAACATCTGTAGATTGTGCTGACAGTAATACTGCTATAACGAGTGTAAAGTGATTGACATAATAAAGTTCTCCTTTGGGTGATGGACGTTTTAAGGAGAAGCGGTAGAAGATTTGTTCTAAATCTTCCTGAGTATATAAGCATCCGACGGATATTTTCCCTGGATGATGGTTGGTTTTACTCATCTGCAATCACTATCTTCTTCAACTTTATAAAAGCAGGAAAAATGATGAGGACAATTTCCGAATCATTATTTCACATAACTATTTCTTAAAAACTCAAGCAGAGATAGTGGATAAAAATTCTACTTTTTGCAAAAGGATCGTAAAATGATGGCTTAATTTGTTGTGTTTCTAGCCATCATGAATGCGGGCAGGGTCTCACCGAATCCCAAACAATCCACTTCATCTTTTCTATGTAAAGAAGGTGATAATTTTTTTTTCGATGGAACATTTGATTTTTGTGATAAACAATCTTCTTTTTTCTGGTTTTTATTAAGAGGAAAATCTCGTTTTATTTCCTCTAACGCGCTAGGAGATCGTGATAGACTCGATAGATCTCCACTTAACCACTTAATTTTCTTTTCTATCAAAGATTCTATGGCGTCAACGTATTTAATATCCTTATCCGTGACGAGAGTAAAAGCTTTTCCAGAGCGCCCTGCACGTCCTGTGCGTCCGATTCGATGAATATAATTTTCAGCACGAGATGGAACATCAAAATTGAATACATGTCCAACATCTGGTATGTCAAGTCCACGGGCAGCAAGATCAGAGGCGACCATCAGCTGGATAGTTCCTTCCTTGAAACTATTCAATATTTTCATGCGTGATCCTTGATCCATATTTCCATGAATAGCACAAACAGAGAATCCTTCCTTTTCAAGTAAACGGGAAAGAGTCGCAACATCTTTCTTTTGATTGCAAAATATAATTGCGTTTTTGATTTCTTTTTGTGAGCGCACCAACTGCTGCAAGAGCTTACATTTTGTTGTATATTGTGGATGTGTTGCAACAAAACAGTGTTCTATAGTTTCAGCAGTTGAAGACGGTGCGTTAACTTCAATGCGCTCCGAATTTCGCAGAAATTTACCGGATATTTTCTGAAGTTCTTCTGTCATTGTTGCCGAAAACAAAAGAGTCTGGCGATTTAATGGTATGAGATTAGTGATATTCTCAATATCAGGTATAAATCCCATATCAAGCATTCTATCTGCTTCGTCGATAACAAGGGTTTCAATGCTATTCAGCAATAATTTTCCCCGATTGAAATGATCAAGTATTCTGCCAGGGGTGCATATCAATACATCTGCGCCTCTCTCCAGTTTTTTATTTTGCTTGTCAAAAGGAACTCCCCCTATGAGGAGGACAATATTTAAATTATAGTTTTTCCCGTATTTTTCAAAGTTATCTGCTACCTGTGCTGCCAGTTCTCTGGTAGGCTCCAATATGAGAGTGCGTGGCATACGCGCACGTGCTCTACCTTTTTCAAGGAGAGTTAACATTGGCAATACGAATGATGCCGTTTTTCCCGTTCCCGTTTGCGCTATTCCACAGACATCACGTCTTTGTAGAACCAGTGGAATAGCTCTCACTTGTATAGGTGTGGGATTAACATATCCTGCATCCGTAACTGCACACACAACTTTTGGACTTAAGCCAAGATCAGAAAAATTCATAAAAAAGCTCTATTAAAATTACAGAAAAAGCCCGAACGCTGACTACGCATCCGATTCTATCTTCAAGACATCAAAGATACAAGAACAAATCAAATGAATCAAGATATTCAGTAGAATCATAAAGATGACTTTATCAATTTTTTTGCACATAAAAAAAGATTAAGGTATTTTTGGGCATTTCAGGTCAGATTCCAAATGATTGCGGTTGTGTGTTGAAACATATAGTTTTAATTATGCTTTTTCTTGTTTGTTTCAAGTCACGGGATAAATGTTTATACTAGATACTAGTAATCAGTTTTATTCTTCATGGTTGATAAGATGATTGTCCACCATCTGATTTCATTTTTATGGTGTACGATAGATGAGATTTTATGATAGCCATCAAGGCATAGAATGAACACTATTATCGGATTTATCGTTGACATACGATTTTTTATCTAGAAAATCTAGAGGATCCATTGCTATGGCATTTTTCCTTAATTCAAAATGTACTTTTGATTTTTGCGTATTGTCACTTGTTCCTGAAAGGGCGATTGTTCTTCCTTGAAGAATCTGTTGATCTTTTTGGACGTATAAAGTACCGACATGACTATAAACGGTTACTATTCCGTTATTATGACGGATTAAGATAGTGTTCCCTAGTTCTACAAGATCATGCCCTAC
Organism: Candidatus Liberibacter ctenarytainae; assembly: GCA_016808295.1. Taxonomy (GTDB): domain Bacteria; phylum Pseudomonadota; class Alphaproteobacteria; order Rhizobiales; family Rhizobiaceae; genus Liberibacter; species Liberibacter ctenarytainae. The sequence goes on along the minus strand of SEOL01000001.1, from coordinate 115,290 downwards.
ATAAATGACTATACCATCCTTTGCTGCTTTTATTGGTGTATTAACGGGAACCAAAATATCAATTCCATTATTATTTCTCAAAAAATTGACGACATTTTTTGTCGTCACGGGCCAAAGATATTCTGCAGATTTTTGTTTTCCATTTTTTAAGGCATTAGAAGGGCTTTTTGGTAAGTGACGATTCAAATTTGGGTTCTTTTTCAGACGATATTTGTTGTCAATACGTTTAACTTTTAGGCGATTCTGTATTATTTGGAGTTTTTTAGTATTGGGATTTTTTTTCTCAAGTGATTTGCAGAAATAAGGGTTTTCTGTGCAGTTGATAGGTTGTTTTTTTTGTATACAGCATTTCAAAGGTATATTCTTTTTAATATGGGGAAACAGGATAGGAAAGGGGACTTTGGCCGTTAAAGATATTTTCAAAAAATTATTTTCAATGGGAGGAGATTTTTTTTGATCATTATGATTAAGGTGCATTGAGTTATGTATTTGATCTCTCGGTTTTTTGGCGTCGTGGAGATGCATCTGTGTGGTAAAAAATGAAGTGTTGGTAGGGGCATATTGTAGTCCGTGATCATCCTGATAAGTCGCAGGGGCATAAGCATTATTCATGTTAATGAATGATATCAATATTTTTTCTATATCTGCATTACAATTTGAAGGCATTGATATCATCATAGAGAATATAATCTTGGTGAAGATTCTATAACAATTGATATTGGAGACAAACAAATAATTGAAGCATGTACAAATGAAATTCACTTCCTCTCCTCTATCAGCAATTAAAAGATAATAATATATTGAGTAAAAACATAACAAGCAGTTTGACAGTTATAATTTACATAAGATCCAAATGAGGGGGTGAAGTACATTTTGTTCCAAACATATCTTCATATAGGTGAGTTTTTAGAGTAAAAACTATTCTCTATTTTGTGCATCCTTTTAATAGCATAAGCGAATATGTCTATTCTTTATATAGCATATAGCATATAGCATATAGCCTAATCTGTTATATGTTTCTTTCTTAAATAGAAAAATATGATTTATGGAAATATCCTGATATGTACATTACTTAATAGATTTATCTTCGAATAGATAGAGTCATTTTTTGTTTGGAATCATAGTCTGTAAGATCGGTTTTGATAGGAGTTACCGAAATCATATTATTTTGGACAGCAAAAACATCAGATCCTTTAGAAAGATCCTCTAGATGATCACAAAACTCTAGGTGGTGTCTAGACAAATGATCATCCTTAGAAATTTGTTTTGCACTAATTGAAAAACAAGGCTTTCCTTGCTCAGTGATCATTATTTCTGGAGTATCCTCAAGGGAACAAGAAGGAAAGTTGATATTGAAAATCGTAGTATTAGGAACATTGATGTCTAACAATTGGCGTATAATACTAGGAGCATATGTTTTTGATATTTCCCAGGGGATATTTGCTTCAGATTTATAGGATTGACTCAGTGCACAGGAACGGATTCCTTGTAATCCTCCTTCAAAGGCAGCTGCCATTGTACCAGAATATGCGACATGATTAGCTGTATTCGTGCCAATATTTACTCCAGATAATATCAAATCTGGTTTTTTATCGGATAATTTATGAAGAGCTACGACAACGCAATCAACAGGTGTTCCAGAAACCGCAAAGTGCTTTTCGCTAATTGTACGGCAAGATAACTCTTTAGACATTGTTAAAGAATTAGCTAAACAACTCTGATCTGTTTCTGGGGCGAAAACCCATATGTCATCAGATAGGGTCCTAGCAATATACTCTAAAGCTACTAGCCCTTCTGATTTAATTCCATCGTCATTCGTTAATAGGATTCTCACTTGCTTACTCCAGAATATGTTTTTTTTCAATTACCTTTAGATTATGCATGTAGGGTTGTAGAACTGTTGGAATAGTAACAGAGCCATTGTTATTAAGATAATTTTCCAGAACTGCAATAAGGCATCGACCTACCGCAACTCCTGATCCATTCAGTGTATGCGCAAATTTCAGAGATTTGCTTACCGGATCGCGATATCGTGAATTCATACGCCTAGATTGAAAGTTGCCACAGTTAGAACAAGAAGAAATTTCACGATACATATTTTGCCCAGGTAACCATACTTCAATATCATAGGTTTTGCATGCGCTAAAGCCAAGATCTCCAGAACATAGCGAGACGATCCGATAATGTAGATCTAGTCTTTTAAGAACCTCTTCTGCACATGACGTCATACGTTCATGTTCTATGAGGGAATCCTCTTCTTTGGTTATAGAAATAAGTTCGCATTTCCAAAATTGATGTTGTCGCAGCATACCACGTGTATCTCTGCCAGCAGATCCAGCTTCTGACCTAAAAGAAGGAGCTAAAGCTACAAAACGCAACGGCAAGAGATTAGAATCAATGATTTCATCAGCGACAAGATTTGTTAAGCTTACTTCGGATGTTGGGATAAGCCAACGGCCATCGGTTGTGCAAAACATATCTTTTGCGAATTTTGGAAGTTGCCCTGTACCATATAGCGCTTGTTCGCGTACTAATGAAGGACAGGATACTTCGGTATAACCGTGTGTCGAGGTATGAAGATCCAACATAAACTGACCTAATGCTCTCTCAAGAAGGGCAAGGTGACTTGTTAATATAGAAAAACGCGATCCTGATATTTTAGCAGCACGTTTAAAGTCCATCAATCCTAAGTCTTCTCCGATATCAAAGTGCTCTTTGGATAAATGTAGTGTGTCTGGTTTGGTTCCTATAGAACGTATTACGATATTATCATGTTCAGTTTCTCCTATAGGAACCTCTTCCAAGGGAATATTAGGGAGATAAGAAAGGGATTGATTGAGAGAAGAACTCACATCATTTTCTTCTTTTTCTAGCAAGAGAAGTTCTTCTTTGATAGTGGTTATCACTGCTTTGAGCTGATCTGTAAGGGATAAGTCTCCTCGTGCCAGGGCTTGGCCAATTTTTTCAGAGTTAGAGTTACGACATGCTCTTTTTTCTTCGATCTGTTTCAAGAGAAATCGACGTTTTGCATCTAAGGACAAAATGATTTGGGATTGCGGTTCAATATTACGCTTTCGTAATGCTCCATCAAATTCTTCAGGATTATTGCGAATCCAGTGTATATCCAACATAGTAGATTCCTATAAGTCACATCACAGCACAATAATCAATCATTTGATGGTTTAAAAATATTTGACAGATACCATTTGTTTTTTGCTGAGCAAGCTATTATTTTTATTTTCTCGTATTATGACATAACCGTTTAATAAAGGAGGATAGAAAGGAAGGCAAGAGGGATTTATAAAAGATCATTTTTCACATGCTTTTACAGTCTGTGACAATGTTGAGCGCACATTTTTTAATAGATAAATTTACATTATTCATTTTTATCATTCTTTTTCTTAAGGAAGAAGAAGATGCTGTAGTTTCTTACATAGATATCCAAAATAATTCTTCGCATACTCTCATATACATTCTTAGGATTGCACATTAGATAATAACATCTGTGGAAATCCAAGAAAAATATAATGTATAAAATTATAACAACCGAAAGGTCGGTCCAAGTTCTATGCGACATTTAGCGATATTCCGTATCTCATTGATCTTATTCTACTATATTTTTTTCAATATACCAAGCATGTAAAATATAATCTATAATATATAGGACTTCATGGTGTGTATGTTGCTTCTACGGTCAATATTGTTTATAAAAATTATTTTTCTTATTATACAGAAATTGTACAATTGTTACCGTTGTATTATTGACTGTGGGAAATATTGTAAGGCTATTAATACCAAAATTTACAGAACTTTAGAGAGATTTGATGGCATTAGATATTGAGATAATACCTGGCGGTTATTTATTCTGAAGATCAATAATGTTATTATTTTTTACTTGTTTTTGAGACACATATTAACCTTATATACAAAAATCCCTTTTAAGATATATACGTCATTTCTATTATAGTTCTCTGTGCTCGCGCTGAAATTATCCCGTTTTGGGAAGGATTAACGTGAAAAATAGGGGATCTTGTGACAGCTGAATTTTATTTGAATGATGAGGTGGCTTCTTTCGAAGAAGCAATATTTGAAGCTCTTATCAGAAGTTTGATAGAAGATAGAAATATGCTTTCTAAAGTTATTCGTACGGAGAGAGAAAAAATGCGTAAGAGAAAAGTATAATTTAGGATTAGTTCTTAACAATGAAGCTTGTATGCCACTAGATGATAGAAATTGGATTCTAAAGGGCGTTTTCAATCAACATTTTAAAAGAGTATTTTCGCACACTAACTATATCTATTATGTATAGAGAGCTAGTCTCTACGAGATATTTTTTTTTCCAAAGGCAGGGAAGCATAGATTTTATGAGCGCGTTTTTCAAATGCTATTGCAAAAGATAAAAAGGCGCGCTCAAATATTTTGTTGAGTACCTTATCAAAAAAGCGATTCTGGAGTTCATATTTTATAGAGAAATGTACTATGCATCCACCATTAGCAATTTCTTCAAAGTGCCAATGATTTTCGAGAACATTAAATAAGTGTTTGATGTGTTTAACGATGATTATACGCTGATCTTCTTGCATTTGTACTTGCGTAGTAAAGGTTTCTTGTCTACCCAAATATTTTATCATCATGCTACTAACGAGTATGAGATCTCTTCCTTTTTTTTCATGAGAAAAAACGGTGATTTCCTTGCAAAGTGGTACAAATTCAGGATATTTTTCGATATCTGCTACCAAGTCAAACATTTGCTTGGGGGTATAACTGATAATACGATCGGCCGTAAAGTGGTGCATGATGGGAAAACTGATTTCTATTATCTGAATTCAAAAACTACATTCAGTTGTCTATTCCATAAATATTTATATTAGACGATCACTGTATCTTCGGCATAAGTTGTTTTTCACGAATATCTTTCAAACGCAAGAAATCATCTCCTGCATGATAAGAGGATCGGGTAAGAGGACTTGCAGAAACCATTAAAAATCCTTTGGTATAGGCTATGGTTTCATAGGATTTGAAATCTTGCGGTGTTATATAAGCTTCTATTCTATGATGTTTGCGTGTTGGCTGTAGATATTGTCCCATGGTTAAAAAGTCGACATCAGCAGTACGTAAATCATCCATTAATTGCAATACTTCATTTCTTTGTTCTCCCAGACCAAGCATAATGCCGGATTTGGTAAACATAAGAGGATCTAATTCTTTTACGCGCTGCAAAATTCTAATAGAATGAAAATAACGGGCACCGGGACGTACAGTAAGATAATTCGAGGCAACTGTTTCAAGGTTATGATTAAATACGTCGGGTTTTGCCATAACCACTTTTTCTAAGGCGTTGGGTTTTCGCAAAAAATCAGGCGTTAATACTTCAATTGTTGTCGACGGAGAAGATTTTCTAATGGCATGAATCACATTTGCAAAATGCTGAGCGCCTCCATCCTCAAGATCATCACGATCTACAGATGTGATAACTACATGAGAAAGGCGCATGGACTTTACAGCCTCAGATATATTTTCAGGTTCGCGAAAGTCCAGAGGTTTTGGCCTTCCTGTGGCAACATTACAAAATGCACAGGCTCTCGTACAAATCGCTCCCATAATCATAAATGTAGCGTGGCTTTTGCTCCAACACTCTCCGATATTAGGACAACCTGCTTCTTCACAGACAGTCGTTAATTTATGAGATCGTACGATGTTATAGGTCTCTTTATATCCTGATGATACAGGGGCGCGAACACGAATCCAGTCTGGTTTTTGCATAACGATTGTGTCAGGTTTATGCATTTTTTCAGGATGTCGAACCTTTGTAATTCCACCCTTATCAACGTGTTTTGGTATAGTAAGTTTCGCATTGCTGATTGTATCGAAAACTGTGGCCATAAATTTTCCAACAAAATCTGAGAGGATACGAAGAATTTTTTATTATCAAAACCAATATAAGGAATTGCTTTTTTGTAACAAAAATATTTTTGATAGTCCAGTAATATCAAAGAGTATGAGATTTATCATATCGTTAGTATAAAGGAATCTATCTTAATAATTGATAAGTTAGAACATTTTTTTTCATACTAACCAAGAGAAATTTTTCCAGCAGGTGATAAATTGGTCTAAAAAATGGGATTGCGAGATTTCTGGGTGAGTTATCTTTTGATTATGATTAATAGCTTTTCATTTACGCATGAATGATACGATTATAGGCATCGAGAACACTTTCTTTCATCGTTTCAGATAGTGTAGGATGTGGAAAAACCGTATGCATTAACTCTTCTTCGGTTGTTTCCAAGTTCATTGCGATAGTAAATCCGTGAATAAGCTCAGTTACTTCTGCTCCAACCATATGCACTCCCAATAATTCACCACTATTCTTGTCAAAAATAGTTTTGATCATTCCAGAGTTTTCTCCGAGGGTAATAGCCTTTCCACTTGCAGAAAAACTTTGTCTACCAACACGAATATCGATTCCTTTTTCTTTTGCATAATCTTCTGTGATTCCAACAGAGGCGACTTGAGGATTGCAATAGATACATCCAGGAATTTTTCTTTTATCTAGCGGGGAAACATGAGGTATTCCAGCAATTTTTTCAACACATATTATTCCTTCATGTTCAGCTTTATGAGCTAACATTGGTGGTCCTGCTACGTCACCAATAGCATAAATTCCAGAAACATTTGTCCGGCCATAATCATCTACAACGATACACCCGTTATTGGTCTTAATGCCTAATGCCTCCAAACCAATATTTTCGATATTCCCCTGAACACCGGCAGACCATAGGAGCCGTTCTGCTGTTAGAGAAGAAGATGATCCATCCTTATTGTTAATTTGGACCGATACTGAATCTCCTTTTATTTTTACATCAGAAATTGTTGTTTCAGTTAATATCTTTATTCCTTTTTTCTGAAGGGATTGTTGCACAAAATGAGAAATTTCTGAATCTTCAGTAAGTAAAATGCGGTCTTTCATTTCTATGAGAGTAACATCTACGCCTAAAGATCTGTAAAAAGAAGAAAATTCTACTCCAATAGCACCAGACCCTATGACAATAAGGGATTTTGGTTTTTTTTCTGGTTTTAAAGCGTTAAAATAGGTCCATATTACATTTTCATCGGGCTGTATTTTTGGAATGGTTCTAGGACGTGCTCCTGTAGCAATAATAATATGTTTTGCTGTATAGACACCTTCTCCTAATACTTTTTTTGGAATAGGGTGTTGTGGTTGAACTGCTGGCTTAGAAGGCTTTGACACGATAATTTCAGAAGAATTTTGCAGAAATGCTTGTCCCCAAATAACGTCAATTTTATTTTTTTGCAGTAAAAACTCCACACCGCGATTCAATTGATGTGAAACATTGCGAGAACGTTGAACAATATCCTTAATGTTGGATTCTACTTTTCCCTCGACACTTAATCCATAGTCTTTTGCATTATTGATGTGATCAAGTATTTCAGCAGAACGTAGGAGAGATTTGGTTGGAATACAGCCCCAATTTAAGCAAATTCCTCCTAAACCATCATATTCAACAATAGCTGTTTTAAAGCCGAGTTGCGCAGCGCGTATGGCACAAACATATCCACCAGGACCTGAGCCAATAATAATTATATCATAGGATTTTAACACTCATTTCTCCATTTGCTGGATCTGGTTATTGTATGTACAGAGTAGCATGTGCATAAACGAGACCAATACAAAAAACAATTACATAATCATCCATACAGGATTTTCAACATATTTCTTAAATTGAGATAATAATTGCGAAGCAACAGCTCCATCGACTGTTCGGTGATCAGCCGAAAGGGTTACGTTCATGAGGGTTGCGGTTATTATTTTTCCATCTCGAAATACAGGTTTTGTCTCTCCCGCTCCTACAGAAAGGATGGTTGATTGAGGCGGATTAATAATAGCACTAAAACTTTTGACGCCAAACATTCCCATATTAGATATAGAGGTTGTTCCTCCCTGATATTCTTCTGGTTTAAGTTTCCGCTGTTTAGCGCGCTGGATAAGTTGTTTGGCTTCAGAAGAAATATCATGAATACTCTTTTGATCTACCTTGCGGATGATAGGGGTAACAATTCCTCCTGGAATGCTGACAGCGACACTAATGTCAACATTTTTATGGTAAAGAAGAGCATTTTTCGTCCAAGAGACATTAGCTTCAGGCACCTGCATCATTGCCAGAGAAAAAGCCTTTAAAATGATATCATTCACAGAGATCTTATTAAAAGTACCTTCTTTATTGTGCGAAAGTATCTGTGTATTCATTTGTTCCCTTAGGGAAAGAAGATTATCAATACTACAATCGATAGATACATAAAAATGCGGTATGGTCTGTTTGGACTGCTGAAGCCGATGAGCGATTGTTCTACGCATATTATCATGTGGTACGATCTCATACGAGTTTTTCTCAAATAATTGCATAACATCAGCGTCTGCAAAGGCGCTATCATTTTCTATGGTGGCAGATTGTACAGCCGGAAACGTACTTTTCTTCATATGAGTTGCATCAAGATTCTGGATATCTTTTTTAACTATACGGCCATATGGACCAGAACCAGAAATAGATGAAAGATCAATTCCTTTTTCTTTGGCGAGACGACGTGCAAGAGGAGAAGAGGCAGGATATTTCCTCGTCTGTAAGGATTTTTCTTGATCCTCTTCAACCGGAAGAGGAGAACTTGCAGCAGAATGAGGGATATTTTTTTTGATAGGATTTGATTCCGCCAAACCAGGGATAGTTATATTTTCAGTGAAATCAGCAATAAAAGTCAATATAGGAGTATGGATTTTAATATTTTCAGTTCCTTCTGGGACAAGAATTTCATGTGCAATTCCCTCATCAACGGCTTCAAATTCCATAATTGCCTTATCAGTTTCAATCTCACAGATAATATCTCCTGGGGATATTTTATCTCCCTTCTTTATTAACCATTTTGCTAATTTGCCCTCTTCCATCGTGGGAGATAACGCAGGCATAGTAATTGTATGCATCATAAGATTTCCGATTTTTATTTGTAACAGATAGCTTTAACAGATTCGATAATTTCATCCACGTTAGGAAGAGCAAGTTTTTCAAGGTTTGCAGCATATGGCATGGGAACATCTTTTCCTGTAATTGTTAAGATAGGAGCATCAAGATAGTCAAAAACTGCTTGTTGTACACGATTTGCAATCTCAGAACCAACTGAAGATTGGGGATATCCTTCTTCTATGGTGATGAGTCTTCCAGTTTTCTTCACTGATTCGAATATTGTCTGCCAGTCCATTGGGCGTATAGTTCGCATATCTATCAATTCAACATCTATACCATTCTGTTCCAATTGAGAGACTGCTTGTACAGCATATGTCATACCGATTCCGAAAGAAACCATAGTAACATCATTACCTCTACGGTGAATGCGTGCTTTTCCAATGGGAAGGACGAAATCATCCATAACAGGAACTTCGAAACTGCTCCCGTAAAGAATTTCATTCTCAAGAAAAATAATAGGATTAGGATCACGAATTGCTGCTTTAAGAAGTCCTTTAGCGTCAGATGCCGTATATGGCATGATAACCTTTAATCCTGGGATATGGCTATACCATGCAGCATAGCACTGAGAATGTTGTGCAGCCACGCGTGATGCTGCTCCATTAGGCCCACGAAACACAATAGAGGTTTGTACTTGGCCACCAGACATATATCGAGTTTTAGCAGCAGAATTGATAATTTGATCAATGGCCTGCATTGCAAAATTGAAAGTCATAAATTCTACGATTGGTTTTAATCCTGCAAAACTTGCTCCAATTCCAACTCCCGTAAAACCATGCTCTGTAATCGGTGTATCAATAACTCTTTCGGCACCGAATTCTTGTAAAAGTCCTTGGGTTACTTTATAAGCCCCCTGATATTCTGCAACCTCTTCGCCCATAATAAAGACATCTTCATCACGTTTCATCTCCTCTGCTATAGCATCACGCAATGCTTCCCGCACAGTTATTGAAACTTTTGGAATGTTTTCAGGGAGTTCATGTTCAGGAGAAAGATCCTTAGAAGGAGGTTGCGAAGCATGATGATTAACCACATCTTCTTTCTTATGAGGTATAGGCGAAAATTCTGATGTTTTAATAGGAGGACTTGACTGTTCTAATGAAATTATTTCCATGTCCGCAGGAGATTCTCCTTCTTGGAGAATGAGAGCAATAGGGGTATTGACTGGTACATTGTGTGTTCCATTTGGAACGAGAATTTTGCCAATAATTCCTTCGTCTATGGATTCAACTTCCATAACCGCTTTATCAGTTTCAACTTCACATAGAATGTCGCCTTGTTTGACAGAATCCCCCTCATTTTTTTTCCATACAGCGATATTTCCCGCTTGCATTGTAGGAGAAAGAGATGGCATTGTTATTACAATTGGCATTTTTGATGTACTCCTGCTTTAGATCAGAATATCTGAGTAAAGCTCAGAAGAATTGGGCTCTTGATCGGATTTGGCAAATTCAACACTATCATTTATCGTTCGACGTATGTCATCCTCCATTGCTTTCAACTCATCTTCATTTGCCCATTTTTTTTCTAGCAATCTCTTGCGAACCTGTTCAATAGGATCATGGTTAGAGCGCATTTCTGCCACTTCATCACGAGTGCGATAATTGGCGGGGTCAGACATAGAATGCCCTCTGTATCGATATGTAAGCATTTCTACTATAATTGGCCCCTTATTTGCACGACAATATGCAACAGCTTTGTCCATTGTTTCTTTAACAGATCGCACGTCCATACCATCAACTTGTACCCCGGGAATATTAAAGGATATCCCTCTTTTTGACAAATTAGGCTGTGAGGATGATCGGGAAACAGAAGTTCCCATGGCATAATGATTGTTTTCCACAACATACACTACATTGAGTTTCCACAAAGCCGACATGTTAAAGCTTTCGTATACTTGTCCTTGATTTGCTGCACCATCTCCAAAACAAACAACGCATACTCTGTCAGAATGGCGATATTTATTGGAAAAAGCAATTCCAGTGCCAAGGGAAACCTGCGCCCCTACAATTCCATGTCCTCCGTAAAATCCGCGTTCAGTTGAGAACATATGCATAGAGCCACCTTTACCTTTTGACACTCCTCCCTGACGACCAGTTAACTCTGCCATTACTTTCGATGCTTTTTCTCCGTAAGAAAGAATATGCCCATGATCTCGATAAGCTGTAATCATTTGATCACCTTTTGCAAGAGCCATTTTCATACCAATAATAACGGCTTCCTGTCCAATGCAAAGGTGGCAAAACCCCCCTATCAATCCCATCCCATATAATTGTCCAGTTTTTTCCTCAAAACGACGTATTAGCAACATTTCTCGATATGCTGACAATTCTTGTTCTTTATCGAAACTAGAAACTTTTATCCCTTTAAAAAAGGGAATATCCATACTACCTTCTGCAAGGTATTCACATTTTTCAGCAGATGTAGATGTGATAAAAGCCATTTTTATACCTCCCTAATGTCATGCCTCGTCTTCTACCATATTTCATAACCACCGTAGGAAAATTAAATATTGACAAAATACCTTATGAATAAGATTAAACTGTGTGTCTATATAATATTTTATGGTCGTACATTTTTTTGCAAATAAAGCAATGAGCTTGCCGCTATAAATCAGGATAGAATAAGACAATCTCATCGGTTCGAGATAAATTGAGACTATAGCGCGCTTTCTCATCTAAGATATCTTTTTCAAGAGATCCATCGCTCAGCAATTTTACTTTATGCTCCATTTTATTGCGAGAATCCCGCAATTTTAAGAGAAAATCTAGGCGATCAGACAAGGCGTTCTCCAGAGATCGAGTTGCGTATAATCCATCACTACCTCTTATAGCATGATTAGTAAAATAAACTATGAATGATAGGACAATACCCCGAAATACTGTGAGGGATATGTTATTCCTTTTATAATGTTTTGTCCACATACCTATAAACTTTTCATCGAATACTTTCTGAAGAAGAAACAAGATCTTTGTAAATACTGATTATGACTGGTACATCGATAGATGTAGTAGAAATTTTCTACGTCAATGAAATATCACTGTCGAGTGATGGGCTTGATGGTCGATTGAGAATAGAGCGTCCAGCAAATGTTGCCTGATTTCCAAGACTTTCTTCAATGCGAATTAGCTGATTGTATTTTGCGAGTCTGTCAGATCTTGCTAGAGAACCAGTTTTAATTTGCCCACAATTAGTTGCAACTGCTAAATCCGCTATTGTATGGTCTTCTGTTTCTCCAGAGCGATGTGAAATAATACTAGGATATCCGGATCTATGTGCTGTTTCTATGGTATTGAGTGTTTCAGAAACAGAACCTATTTGATTTGGTTTAATAAGTATTGAATTTGCAACTCCTAATTTTACTCCTTTGTGCAAACGACAAGAATTGGTGACAAATAAGTCATCTCCTACCAATTGACAACGGGACCCTATCTTTTCAGTTAGAATCTTCCATCCATTCCAATCATCCTCAGCCATTCCGTCTTCGATGGAATATAAGGGATAACGATCAACGAGATTAGAAAGATAATCAGCCATTTCATATGGTTGTAATTCTAGATTTTCACCTTCTAAAATATATTTCCCATCTTTAAAAAATGTGGTTGCAGCACAGTCAAGAGCGATTGACAGATCTTCTCCTGCGGTATATCCCGCTTTTTCTATAGAGTCGACAATGAAGTCAAGTGCAGAAGAGGTTGATTTTAGGTCGGGAGAAAATCCCCCTTCATCTCCTACATCCGTACGATATCCTTGTGATTTTAGTTCCCGTTTTAAGGTGTGGAATACCTCAGCACCCATACGGATAGCTTCACGGATATTTTCAGCGCCTATAGGGAGAATCATATATTCCTGAAAATCAATGGAATTATCTGCGTGAAGGCCACCGTTAAGAATATTCATCATCGGAACAGGAAGGATGTGCGCATTACATCCTCCTAAATATTGGTATAAACGCAGGTGGGAGGCTTTTGCTGCAGCTTTAGACACAGCAAGAGATACTCCCAATATAGCATTGGCACCAAGTCGAGACTTGTTGGGTGTTCCGTCAAGGTCAATCATCGTATGGTCAATAAGGAGTTGGTTTCTAGCGTCAAGACCAAGCAATTCTGTGCGAATCTCGTTATTAACGATTGCAACAGCTTTAAGGACTCCTTTTCCAAAGTAACGTTTCTCGTTGTCTCGCAGTTCAAAGGCTTCATGGATTCCGGTGGATGCGCCTGAGGGAACCATGGCGCGTCCTATCGTCCCATCCTCCAAGAGCACATCTACTTCAATAGTTGGATTTCCCCGACTGTCAATCACCTCGCGGGCAACTATATCGTTAATGAACATTAGCGATTCTCCAAATGGATGTATATACTATCTAGAAAGTTATAATCAAAGTGATATTTTATAGATTTTTTATAACATTTTGACAATTTTGTCGATAGCGAGTAATTGCTGTAAGAGCTGTGGTAGATCGTCTATGTTAATCATATTTGGTCCATCGGATGGTGCATTGTCAGGGTCTTGATGTGTTTCTAAGAAGATTCCAGCAACACCTACAGCCACTGCAGCTTTCGCGAGGGGGGCGATGAATTGTCTTTCTCCCCCAGAACAATCTCCACGCATTCCAGGCTGTTGAACAGAATGGCTTGCATCAAAAATGACAGGTACACCCATGGACGCCATTATGGGCAAAGATCGCATGTCAGAAATGAGATTATTGTAGCCAAAAGAGGTGCCGCGTTCACAAAAAAGGACATTCATTGCTCCATTAGAATAGAGTTTTTGAAGAATATTGCGCATTTCCCAGGGGGACAAAAATTGTCCTTTCTTTACATTGATAATACGTCCAGTTCGAGCTGCTGCCGCCAATAAGTCAGTTTGACGGCAAAGAAACGCGGGAATCTGTAAAATATCAACACTATCGGCTATTAATTCACATTGCTCTTCGGTATGAACATCTGTGATGATAGGAAAGCCATATTCCTTCTTTAAATCAAGGAAAATTTCCCGTCCTTTTTTAAGCCCTACACCACGTTTACTTGCGTGTGAACTGCGATTTGCCTTGTCAAATGAGGATTTGTAGACTAATCCAATATCGAGAGATTGGCAAATAGTAGATAATTTTTCCGCGATCGCGAATGCATGCTCTCTGCTTTCTATTTGACAGGGGCCAGCGATTAATACAAGACGTTTTTTGTTAGAAAATATGATCTGTTTTTGATCATCTCCGAGATGCACTTCTGAATGGGTATGTGTCATATTAATTCCTATTTTTTAGGTAAAATTTATGCGAATATAGTTCAATTCTTGATGGTATCGTATATAGAATTACTAAAATATATCTAACTTTTGTATTATGTATTTACTCCAATCAGGTTACAAAATTGTATTTATTTCTACTTTTTAGGCATATAATGCAGATATTCGTTTGAGGAACAATTCTAAATATGTTGACGCTTAGGCAAATGAACTTTTGATGGAAGAATGCCACCCTTCAGAGATTTCGACAAACGTGGATTCTATGTCTTGGAGTTTGCTAATTCTGGGTATAGGACAACGATATTTTATCGTAATACTGTAAAAATCTAAAGGGAATGAGTCGGATTGATGTATTATTATCGGTAGGAATTGCAATCGAAAAATTGGTTGATGATCATGTTGATTTATATCATTCCAATATAACCTTGTTTTGATTGCTACTCCGATGCCATGGAGAAGAGAGACCTTCTCTTGAGTGATTCACAATAAAAGACACTCTCTCGTGTTTATTTGATGGTGGAACTATTCGTATTTCTAGGGATCCTTTCTGCTTTAACATTTCTGGATCAATTAATAGTGGTACATGGCATAATTCAGGGGTTATATCTTTTATTGTGGTTATTAGGATATCCGATAATTGGCACATTAGGGGCATAGATTCTTTTTTTCTGAGAACGCTGACAACCACGCTATTATTCTGGTGTCCAACACAAAAAGATTTGTTAATACAGAGAAATTTTCCCGATTTCAGGGATTTAAGCATTTCTTTTAGGATTTCTTGATTGAGATTTTGAAGGTTGACTCGTTGTATTTGTGGTTCATTATGGACGGGAGCCATGAAAGATGATTTCCATTGCGAGAATGTAAAATAGGGAGGATTTAAATAATTGGAGCTCAGAGTATTGTGATCTAAAAATGCAGCCAGCTTTCCATCCTCAGAAATGAGAAGACTAGGGGATAGAGAAGAGGAGGGGAGAAAGAAGGTTGCAATAACGCATACTATTATTGCAGTTCCAATATGGCGCATAGCAGTTTTGAATATTATGAGCAATAAGAAGCCGATTACTGCGATGATGAATAAAGTATGCGACATCCTTCCTATACAGAACTCATTTCCTATGGTTGAAATTTTATGTGCGATATTGATGATGATTTCTAAGCCCCATCCCATAATATGCAAAGGGATTTCATCTAAAGAACACATCATAAGCAACATTGCAATCAATCCTGCTGGCATGACTACAAACGATAGAATTGGTATAGCGAGAATATTTGCAATTAACCCATATATAGGTATGCAATGAAAATGTTTGATTAGGAAGAGCGCAGAAGATGCGCCACCTATGAGAGAGGTTAAAAACACTATCCTACAAAAGCGGATTATGACAGTTAAAATGATGCCCTTATCAGGAAGCATTGCCAGCAAAGGATGGGGTTTTGGTCGTTTTTGCAAGATAGAATTGCTTGCTATGAGAGCAGCGGTTGCAGCGAATGACATTTGAAAGCTGGGATTCATTACTTCTGATGGGGAAATGCAGATTATAATAATGACAGTTAATGCAATGCTGCGTAACCCCATGATCTGTTTGTCTATTAGATATGAAAAGAGTATGATTACTGTCATGAAATAAGCTCTTTGAGCAGGTATGCTTGCTCCTGATATCAAAAAATAGGCCGTTACTGTCAGAAGAGACCCAAGGGCTGAAATTTTCTTGATCGAAAATCTCTCTGCAAAGACTGGGAAGGCAGAAAAGATCGAGCGCATACCAAATAGACAAAGACCTGCTGCAATTGTCATGTTGATGCCAGAAATTGCTATAATATGCGCTAGTCCTGATTTTCTGAGATATTCCGTGGTCTCTGTTGATATGGCTCGGCGTTCATCAGTAATAAGAGCTGCGGCAAGAGCACCTGTGTCTTCAGGAATATGTGAGCGAATATGTGTTCCTATATTTGTTCGAATTTCATTTAACCAAAACTGTATTTTCGATAATGGTTGTTTCCAATTATTGTCAGCATACATTGGATATGATCGTGGTATAGAATAGAAGAAGCCACTAGCACTGATTCCTTTGTAGTAAGAAAAAAATCTAGAATCAAAAAGTTTGGGCAGAGCTGGTCCTGAGGGAGGGGATAATCGTGCAATTCCCTCTATTATTTCTCCGGGAACAAAATGTTCATGTTTTTTGGTGACAGAAAGCATGACTTTTTGTGAAAAAAGATCTGAGTAATGGTGATGGGATTCTATGACTTGTACTAGATATCGCCATTTTCCATCTTTTAATGGCTCACCCCATTTGACTATTCCTCGTATATTGGTGGTCATGGAATCAGGGAGTATGATTGTTGAATTACGTGTTGTTTCAATCATTGCAAGCATCATTCCTATTGCAAAACATGTAATAGCGCTGATGATGAGAGCTATAATAGGATGTGAAGATTGAATTTTGAGTGATATGATAGTTGTGATGATGATGATTAACAGAATCGTTGAAGCAGAAGTCTCAGTGGCGTTTGTAAACCAAAATATTGCTCCAAATGCTAAAAAAACAGGAATAAATAAGAAAAAACGTCCATATTCTTGTTCTAATTGTATACAATGATTTAAAGTTTGTGCAATAAAGAGATTAAGGTGCTTAAAAATTTTTATAGGATTCATATATATTTTCATAAAATATCTTGTTTAATTATAGATCTTTTTAAAGAGATCACTGTCAAAGTAAATGCGTTATATACCCATTATTAATGCTAAGATGAGAGTATTTCATCAGGCAAAGTGCGTGGTATGGATATTTTTTAGTGCAAAGTCAAAGTATTTTGATGTATTTGATATGGGTATTCAGGCGCTATAACAAGAGATCTATTAACCATTGGTCTTGCTAATATGGTTTAGATTCTTTTTTAAAGAGAGTTATTCATATGAATGAATATGCAAAATTGCATTTGGAAAATGAAATAATAAGCTTTCCTATTAAAAAAGGAAATCTTGGTTCTTCTGTTATAGATATTTCTTCGCTGCATCAGCATAATATCTTTGCTTATGATCCTGGTTTTGCTTCCACGGCTTCTTGTGATTCTAAGATTACTTTTGTTGATGGTCAGAATGGGACATTACTATACTGTGGTTATCCAATTGAACAGTTGTCAGAAGAAAGTGATTTTTTAGAGATTTGCTATTTGTTGCTGTATGGGGAGCTTCCAAATACGAGTCAAAAGACAGATTTTGATTATAAGATATCAAGACATACTTTATTGAATGAAAATATGTCTTACTTTTTTAAAGGTTTCCCGCGTGGTGCACATCCGATGTCCATGTTGGTTTCTGCGGTTGGTGCCCTGTCAGCTTTTTATCATGATCCCTATGATATACAAGATTTTGATCAGTGTATGTTAGTGTCTTTACGAATGATTGCAAAAATGCCAACCATAGCTGCGATGGTGTATAAACATGCTATAGGACAGCCTTTCGTATATCCGAACAATCATCTTGATTATACATCGAATTTTTTGAATATGTGTTTTTCACTTCCTTGTGAGGAATATCATGCAAATCCTTTATTGGTTCGTGCTATGAATCGTATATTCATTTTGCATGCTGACCATGAACAGAATGCTTCAACATCTACAGTGCGTTTGGCAGGATCTTCTGGTGCCAATCCTTTTGCATGTATTGCTGCTGGTATAGCATGTCTTGGGGGGCCTGCACATGGTGGAGCTAATGCAGAAGCTCTTAATCTATTGATAGAGATAGGTTCTTCTGAGCGTATTCCTGAATATATCTTACGTGCTAAAGATAAAAATGACCCATTTCGAATTATGGGTTTTGGTCATCGTGTATATAAAAACTATGATCCTCGGTGTCGAATTATGCGAGATACTATGTATGAAGTATTGGAAGCTACTGGCAATGGTAATGATCCAATAGTAAAGGTTGCAATTGAACTAGAGAAAATTGCTCTTGAGGATGAGTATTTTATTGAGCGAAAACTCTATCCAAATGTTGATTTTTATTCTGGAATTACATTAAGGGCTCTGGGTTTCCCCACAAATTTATTTACAGTATTATTTGCGGTGGCGCGTACAGTTGGGTGGGTCTCTCAGTGGAAAGAAATGATACTAGACCCAGCGCGGAGAATAGGTCGTCCTCGCCAACTTTATACAGGATCTACCAAACGTGATTATGTGCCTTTAAATGAGAGAATATAATATAATGTAATTGAAAGGTAGATGATCTTCTGAGAAGATCTATTCTTGTCAGTATTTTCTGTCTTTATAATTCTTCGATTGGTTTTCTTAGGATAAAGGGTATTAATTTTATTTTATCGTAGATGTTCTTTGTTATGATTCCCCGTTTTTGATTGTGATTCTTCTCATAATGATATTATCCTTTAAAAAGTATAGAACAGCCGTTATTGCACACTTATGTATTCATATGCGCTGGTACATGTGTTTCCAATTGGATATAGTACATGTATAGTCAATGCATAAGGGTATTGCCAATAGTGGAGCTATCCATACCCTTATATCAGGCATTTGATTGAGTTATTTTTCTATGGCAGGTGAAGTCTATGAATTCTGATAGTCCCTCTAATTCAGATAGTGTGGTTGAAGAAAATGTAAAATCTGTTTCTCTGCGGTCTGCACTTGAGGAAAGATATCTTGCATACGCACTATCAACAATTAAACGACGTGCATTGCCTGATGTGAGGGATGGTTTCAAGCCAGTGCACAGGCGTATTATTCACGCAATGAGTGAAATGGGGTTAAGTTTTAATTCTTCTTTCAAAAAGAGTGCGCGTATTGTTGGAGAGGTTATAGGTAAGCTGCATCCTCATGGGGATCAATCGGTATATGATGCCTTGGTACGTCTTTCCCAAGATTTTTCCCAGCGGTATCCGATTATTGACGGACAGGGTAATTTCGGAAATATTGATGGGGATAGTGCTGCTGCCTATCGTTATACAGAAGCACGTATGACTCAGGTGGCTACGCTAATTTTGCAGGGGGTAGAAGAAAATACTGTTGATTTTCGTGATACATATAATGGCGAAGATTTTGAACCTATCGTTCTTCCAAGCAAATTCCCTAATCTTTTGGCTAATGGTTCGTCAGGTATTGCCGTTGGTATGGCAACCTCTATTCCTTCGCATAATGTTCATGAAATTTGTGAAGCTGCTCTCGTATTGCTTGAGGATCCACAGGCTTCGGTAGAGAAGCTGCTTGAATATATTGAGGGGCCTGATTTTCCGACAGGTGGTATCATTACTGAGAGTCGTGAAGGTATTTTGGAATCTTATCGTTCAGGTCGAGGAGGGTTTCGAGTCCGTGCTCGGTGGAGTATTGAAGACCTTGGGCGTGGTTCATGGTGTATCATTATCAGCGAAATACCTTATCAGGTGCAAAAATCGCGTTTGATTGAAAAGATTGCAGAACTGATTATAGCCAAAAAAATTCCTTTACTAGAAGATATTCGGGATGAGTCTGCGGAAGATTTGCGCATTGTATTGTTTCCTAAAAACCGTTCGGTAGATCCTAATCTTTTGATGGAATCAATGTTTATGTTGAGTGATATGGAAACACGTTTTCCATTAAACATGAATGTTCTCTCTATGGGGCGTATTCCACAAGTAATGTCGCTTGACGCAGTATTAAGAGAATGGCTTGCGCATCGTCGAGAAGTCCTTATCCGTAGATCAAGGTTTAGAATGGGTGTGATTGATCGTCGGGTAGAGATATCACAAGGTTTATTAGTTGCGTATCTCAATATTGATGAAATAATTGCTATTATAAGGAGTGAAGATAAGCCAAAACCAGTGATGATATCGCGTTTCGCAATTACAGAGAATCAAGCAGATGCCATATTGAATTTAAAGTTGCGTTCATTGCGTCGACTGGAAGAAGATAGCCTCAGGATAGAATTGGACAATTTACTGGTTGAAAAGAGTGCTATTGATTCGTTGTTGAATTCAGAGAAACAACAATGGGATGAGATTGCCAGTGAGGTGCTTGAAGTAAAAAACATTTTTTCTAAGTCCACGGATTTAGGTAGGCGACGGACAACATTTGCTGAAGTTCCGAAAGCTGACAAAGCTACGGTACAGCAAGCTATGATTGAAAAGGAATCTATCACAGTCGTGATTTCTGAAAGAGGTTGGATTCGATCTTTAAAGGGTCATTTAGTAGACTTGTCTACGCTTAATTTTAAGGAAGGTGATGGTTTAAAGATAGCATTTCATGCTTATACTACTGATAAAATATTGTTGTTATCAACGGATGGTAGGGCCTATACGCTTCCTGCAAGAAACTTATCAAGTGGGCGTGGTCAGGGAGAGCCAATCCAATTATTAATAGATATTAATCATAATCAGGATATAGTCACTGCGTTTGTCTATAATGCAGAATCTCAATTATTAATCGTTTCTAGCCGAGGTAATGCTTTTATTGTGAAAGAAACGCAAATTATTGCGAATACTCGTAAAGGAAAACAAGTTTTGCTTGTCTTGCCTGAAGATAGTATGAAGTTAGCTGTTAAAGTGACAGGAGATCACATTGCTGTAGTGGGTGAAAATCGTCATCTGTTGATATTTCCTACGCATCAGATTCCTGAAATGAATCGTGGAAAGGGTGTGCAGTTACAAAAGTATAAAGATGGAGTTATGTCTGACATTGCATTCTTTAATATATGTGAAGGGCTGACGTGGATCGATAGTTCAGGGCGTTCGTTTAATCGCCCTCAAGACAATTTAGGGCGATGGTTAGGTAAACGTGGAGGAGTTGGATTTCTTGTTCCAAAAGGTTTTCCACGTACAGGGAAGTTTTCGACAAAAATAGTGAATTAGCATTTGAATGTTACTTTTTCTATTCTGGATGTAGTTTTTATGGGAGATTATTGAACATTTTCTTCTAGGAAGTTCAAATCCTTTATGAATAGTGCTATTGAAGAAATTATTGTAGAAATGTGCAATCTACTCTCATTTCTTGGTATGTTTTTTAGCTAAAGATTGCCTCAACAAATAATTAAGATACTATTTTGGTTTTTGGTAAGTAGCTTCTCAACAGATGAATCACAATAAAAGTATGCTTATCCTTAGGAGGGATTTTCGGATGGGTTTTGTATGGAATAAACATAAATAGCAGTTGTTGTATGCATAGGTGGTAGTAATTTTTATTATCTAGTCATCGTTGTGAATAATTTTTCCATTTCACAGCTTTAATGATCTTCAGTGGGGTAGTCCGAGCATGCGATAGCGTCGCCAACCATGTTTATCTCATCTAAATCTAATAGAATTCAAAATGGATAGATTTAAAGGAAAAAGAAGAAAATTTTGAGGCACATCCTATCCTCTCCTTCATACAAGGAGTATCACACAAAATGTCAATCAAATACAAGATCAAAAAATTATACCTTATGCAGATGTTTTCATACGTTTTTATGGTGCATCTATAGTATATAATGGGATATTAATATTAGTTTTTGGTGTGGCAGAATATGCAGATGTTTGCTGAATGCAATCTCTTTTAGTCATCTAGATATATTGTTCAACGTATTTTAGGCTATCAATATAGCTCATGAGTTCTAATTATTTGTTTTTGGTAATAAGGTATTAATCCTGAGTTTTAATTAGAACTTGAATAGTGTAGAGTAATATCTCTTTGATGTAAATTTAAGCTATAATTATTGTCAAATTAGAGAGGCATACTTATGACAAATAATATACGGTCAAACGTAATTTTTAAAGCTGATGATAAGGCAAAAAATAATAATAATATATCCACTTTATATGTAGAATGTTTGCGTCTTGTTGAGCGTTTACACAGAAGTCTTTTAGATGTTACAAGAGATGAATTTGAAAGACAGGGTCGTAGTGATGTTAATGCAGTACAAGCACTTTTGCTTTTTAATATCGGTGAATCTGAATTAACTGCTGGTGAATTGCGTTCACGAGGGTATTATTTGGGTTCTAATGTATCATATAATTTAAAGAAATTGATTGAACTTGGCTTTATTAAGCACCAAAGATCTCGTGTTGATAAGCGCTCTATTCGGATTAGTCTTACGCCATGTGGGAAAGAAATAGCGCAAACCATTTTTAAACTTTATCAACGTCATATAGAATCGATTGATAAAGTTGGAGGATTGTCAATGGACGATTTTATCGCTATGAATAAATTATTACAACGGTTAGATCGTTTTTGGGGGGATCAGATAGCATATCGTCTCTGAAGAGACTATATTTAAGGAGTTAATAAAAGACTTTAAGTTTATTGTTGGATTTAGAAGGTTCCTTAGTTGTCAGTGTTGCGATAATTTATTTTGCGATTACAATTATAATCGCATTTATATGATTCTATGTGATATTGAGGCAAGTATTATTGATGATTGTGATATTTGGTATGAGATATTGAATCTGGGAAAGAAAGTATGAGCAAGGGATTAAAGAAGGACAAATGTCGGTGTTATTTTTTTATTCGTTTAATATTATTCATGAGTTTTTTCTGTATAGAATATCCGGTTTATGCCAATATCTTGGACGAAGTAATCAAAGATTCGTCTTACGCCGACTTAGAAGATCGTTTTGATACTCTTCTATTTCGTCCGGATTTTGGTATTGATCCAAATGTTGCAATCATAAGCAATGAAACTATAGATAATCTTGAAAAATCGATTGCATTTTATAAGCGTATCGTTGATAAGGGTGGCTGGCCGCAATTGTCAGAATCTTGGGTTTTGCGGTTAGGTAGTTCTGGCTCTTCAGTACAAAAATTGCGAGAAAGATTAATCATTTCAGGAGATCTTGATCCGACGAAAAGATTGTCTTCGATATTTGACTCATATGTGGAATCTGCGGTTAAGCATTTTCAGGTTCGTCATGGATTGTATCCAGATGGGGTTCTCACTGTATCGACGATACAGGCTATGAATGTTTCAGCAGATCTGCGAATCCAGCAGTTACATGTAAATCTTGTTCGTATACGAGGACTTCTGGAAAAAAAGATGGGAAGTCGCTATGTAGTTGTTAATATTCCTGCCGCAGATGTAAATGCCATTGACAATGGTAAGGTAGTATTGCGTAGTATTGCTATAGTGGGGAGGATTGATCGGCAGACTCCTCTTCTCCATTCTCAAATACGCCAAATTATACTGAATCCCCATTGGGTTATACCGCGTTCCATCATTAAGAAAGACGTAATGGAATTAATGCGCGTGGATCCCCTCTATCTAGATGATAATAATATTCGTCTGATTAATGAACACGGAGTACAAGTGCGCCCAGAAGATGTGGATTGGAACGCTCCAGAGGCTCCAAATCTTATTTTTCGGCAGGATCCTGGCAAGATTAATGCAATGGCGTCAACTAAGATTGAATTTTATAGCAAGAATAATGTTTACATGCATGATACTCCTGAACCCACTTTATTTAGTAATGTAATGCGATTTGAAACTTCTGGATGTATTCGTATCAGTAATATTATCAGTCTAAGTACATGGCTGCTCAAAGATACCCCAGGATGGTCACGGCATCGTATTGAGGAAATTGTTAAGACACGAAAAACGACCTTTGTGAATCTTGCTCAGGAAGTTCCTGTCCATTTTATTTATGTATCTGCTTGGTCAGCCAAGGGACCAGAAGATTTAGTCGTGCATTTCCGTGACGATGTTTATGGATGGGATCATCTCAATGTAGAGGCAGCCTCTGTTCCTCTTCCTAACATTATTCCAGCAGAACCTACCTTATCGCAGCAGTAAGGGGTTGTTAGCAGTAATGGGTTATTATAGATTTTTAAGTTGATATTATTGGAAGGGTATTTTATGCGCTTTAATTGTGACCTAGTTCTCTAGCGTATCATCAAACAACATCTATAATGAGTATAAAATATGAGGAATTCCATCATGAATTTAGTGCATAGCAATTCTTTTTTTAATCAGCCTTTGAAAGAATCTGATCTAGATATTTTTTCTCTAATTGGAAAAGAATCATACAGGCAGCATCAAGAAATACAGTTGATCGCCTCTGAAAATATGGTTTCACGCGCTGTTTTAGAGGCGCAGGGATCAGTTCTTACCAACAAATATGCTGAGGGATATCCTGGAAAGCGTTATTATGGTGGTTGTCGATATATTGATGAGATAGAAAATTTAGCGATTGAACGGGCAAAGAAGTTATTTAGTGTTAATTTCGTTAATGTTCAGCCTCATTCTGGATCACAAATGAATCAGGCTGTTTTCCTAGCATTGTTGCAACCAGGTGATAGTTTCATGGGGCTTAGTTTGAACTCGGGAGGGCATCTAACGCATGGATCACCGGTTAACATGTCTGGAAAGTGGTTTAAATCTATCCCTTACGAAGTGAGAAAAGAGGATGGCATGCTTGATATGGATGAGATTGAAAGGTTGGCTATTAAGAATAATCCTAAGTTGATTATAGCAGGTGGTACAGCGTATTCTCGTCTTTGGGATTGGTCGCGTTTTCGTTCTATTGCTGATTCCATAGGAGCATATCTTATGGCCGATATAGCGCATATTTCTGGTCTTGTTGCTGCAGGACAGCATCCGTCTCCTATACCACATTGTCACGTCATTACGACGACAACGCATAAATCTTTAAGAGGTCCCCGTGGTGGAATAGTGATGATGAATGATCCTGAGATAGCTAAGAAGATTAACAGTGCTATTTTCCCTGGATTGCAGGGGGGGCCATTTATGCATATTATCGCTGCTAAAGCAGTTGCGTTTGGTGAGGCTTTACGTCCTGAATTCAAAGATTATGCTAGACAGGTTGTTGCAAATTCTCGGGCTCTTGCAAAAAAACTTCAGACGTTTGGTTTCGATATTGTTTCTGGTGGTACGGATAATCATCTGATGTTGGTGGATTTGCGTGCGAAGAATATAACAGGCAAGGAGGCAGAACATCTTCTTGGGCAGGCTTGTATTACTTGTAATAAGAATAGTATTCCATTTGATTTGGAGAGTCCATTTATTACTTCTGGGATTCGTCTTGGAACTCCATCTGCTACCACTAGAGGCTTTAAAGAAAAAGATTTCGAATATGTTGGTGAATTGATCACAGAAATTATTGATGGGTCTTCGACTGTCTCTTCTGCAAAAACTGATTCAGTAGTATCATCAGTTCGTCATAAAGTTGAAGAGTTTGTTAATCGTTTTCCTGTTTACGATTTTGATTAGTAAGAATAGTGTAGTGTTTTTTGTATATATGATTCTAAATCTGTGGTTTTCCCATTATTTTATATATTATGTGACAGATAATCTGTTTTTCAGTGTTTTATTTCGCTTAAAATCGCAAAAAAGCTATTTTTGAGAAAAGATATTTTTAGATTTTTTCTTTTATTCACTATAAGGATCTCGTGAGTGCCTAGATTATCTCTTGACGAAAGATTTATGTCTGCAGCACTGCGATTTTCTCGTTGGGGAATGGGATTAACAGCAACAAATCCATCTGTCGCCTGTTTTATTGTTAAGAATGGTATTATTATTGGAAGAGGAGTAACGGCCCGTGGTGGTCGTCCTCATGCTGAAACACAAGCTCTTGCAGAAGCTGGAAATGAAGCAAGAGGTGCAACAGCTTATGTTACCTTAGAACCGTGTTCACATTATGGTCAAGTTCCGCCTTGTGCAGAATTTCTCATTGATTCTGGGGTGATACGTGTTGTTTTCTGTGTTGGTGATCCTGATGCACGAGTCTCTGGACGCGGAAAATCATTGCTATTACAAAAAGGCATCATCGTCGATCAGATCTTGGAAGGAGAAGGGAAAAGGCTTCTCAAGGCGTATTTAACACGCCAAATACAAAAACGATCTCATGTCACTCTTAAGCTCGCATTATCACATGATAATATGATTGGGGTTATAGGAAAAGGGCATATTCCCATTACAGAGGAAATCTCAAGAGATCAAGTGCATTTGATGAGAGCACAATCAGATGCTATTCTTGTTGGTATAGGTACGGTATTAGCAGATGATCCAGAGTTGACTTGTAGATTAAGTGGATTGGGAGATCGTTCTCCTGTTCGTATTATCTTAGACCCACGTTTGCAATTATCTCCTGATTCTAAAATTATGCAGACAGCATTTCTGGCGCCAATTGTCGTTGTAACTCAAAATGAAGATAGCTCGCTCGCTCTTTCTTTGAAAAAAAAGAATATTGATATTATTTATTGTGATTGTCATGATCTGAGGAAATTACTGGCTGTATTGAATGATTATGGTATAACTTCTCTGTTAGTAGAAGGAGGGGCGGCAGTAGCTCGTTCTTTCATAAAATCAGATTTAATTGATTCTATTTTTCTTTATAGGTCAAAAAAAAATATAGGTAAAAAGGGAATTCCTTCTCCTCTTGAAGAGAAATACGTAGAGGATAATTTTATATGTGTTCAATGTAATAATTTTGGTTCTGATATGTGTTTTGAATATTTAAGGAAAAATGAGTGTTTACAGGTATAGTTACGGATATAGGACAGATTATAGCAATCTCCCCAGTGCTCAAAGGGATGAGATTGCGTGTCATGACAGCTTATGATACATCTACTATGACAGTAGGTTCTTCTATAGCGCATTCGGGCATTTGTCTAACAGTTGTAAACTTACCAGAAGAAGATTCTACTAATAATTGGTATGAGGTGGAAGTTTGGGAGGAGACCAATCGTCTGACAAATGTAGATTCATGGGATATAGGTACTCTAGTCAATTTAGAACGTTCTATGAGACTAGGTGATGAATTAGGTGGGCATCTTGTGTCTGGTCATATCGATGGGACGGTAGAAATTCTTTTTTTAGATTTTATAGGGGATTCTATATATTGTCGGTTAAGTCTTCCATCTCACCTAGAGAAGTTTATAGCGGTTAAGGGGTCTGTATGTCTTAATGGGGTATCTTTGACGGTGAATTGTGTAGGTAAAAATTTTTTTGATGTCTTGTTAATCCATCATACCATTGAGAAAACCACTTGGAGCATACATAAAGCAGGGGATGTGATCAATATAGAAATTGATACCATTATGCGGTATGTTTCTCGTGTATGTGAAGTGATTATCCCGTAAATGGAAATAATATCCTCATTCATCTGTTAAAAATATTCTGATGCTTGATGACTGTTTTATATGGTTTTTGATTATAGTATGGAGTTTTAGTAGTGGAAGTTTATGTTCCTCGTATTTTAATTGTAGAAGCGCGATTCTATGAGCATTTTTCTTGTATGCTTCTTGAGGGTTGTATAGATGTTTTGAAGAAAAAAAATATTTCTTGGAATTCAGTGGTAACACCGGGTGTTTTAGAAATACCCGCTGCTGTTAATATGGCAATTAACGCTGTAAAACATGGTATAACTGAACCATATAATGGTATTATTGTTCTTGGTGTGGTGATTAAGGGAGAAACGTTGCACCATGAAATGATAGGACATGCAGTAACCCGTTCTCTTGTAGATATTTCAGTGAGGGATTATTCTTTGCCTATTGGTAATGGGATTATTGTAGTAGATAATGAAAAACAAGCCAATGAGCGCGCTAGCGCATCGCATCTAGATAGGGGAGGATTTGCGGCTCGTTCTGTTCTTAAAATGATTGAATTGAAAAAGAGTTTGTCTCAATAAATTTCATGGATACACAAGGTGATAAAGAATATTCTAATTTTGCTCAAAAGAGAGGGGTAGCACGTCTTTCTGCAGTACAAGCGCTATACCAAATCGATATAGTTGGTTGTAGTATAGGAGAGGTTTTATCTGAACATGATACGTATCAATTTTATAAAGAAATAGATGAGAATGTTTATTCGCAAGTTGATTTAGAATGGTTTCGTGTGATTGTACATGGTGTTACAGAAAATAAGAATCATATTGATGGTTTGATCTCTTCTTGTCTGACAGAGGGTTGGAGTTTGGCTAGGTTGGATTTAATTGTCTGTGCGATCTTAAGAGCGGGCTTGTTTGAATTGATTAACTGTTATTCTGTGCCGGTAGAAGTGATTATTTCTGAATATGTGAGTATAGCACATGCTTTTTTTGATAACAGTGAGCCAAATTTCATCAATGCTGTGTTAGATAGATTGTCTCGCAGTCCAGACATGAAGAGAAAAAAAAATGGTTTGGCTATCGCTACCTAGCCTAGATATTATTAAGATTGAATATCAAGATAAAAATAAATTGTGATTTATCCACGGCCACGATAATTTGGAACGTCCTGGCTTGGAAGATATGTTCCTTCAGGGGGAGAGGATGTCTGCCAGAATACATCAATAGGCATACCTCCGCGAGGATACCAATATGCTCCAATACGTAGCCATTTTGGTTCAAGAAATGTTACTAGTCTTTGTGCGATATAGACAGAACAATCCTCATGAAATGCACCATGATTACGAAAAGACGTCATAAATAGCTTAAGAGACTTTGATTCTATCAACCAATCTTGGGGAATATAATCTATAATGATATGAGCAAAGTCGGGTTGAGATGTCACCGGACATAGTGATGTGAACTCTGGAACTGTAAAACGCACAACATAGTTTAAATTTTTGTTTTGAGATGGAATTTTTTCTAATAGTGCATCTGCAGGATTTTCACAAATCTTTGCGCTTTTTCCAAGAAGAGATAGACTATCTACTTTTATTTCAGACATTGGTTTTCCCTATTCCTTATAATGTTACGTGGATTCCATGTGTGCATTCACCTTCAGGCTCAACATGTATAATTACATGAGATTGAGGGATGGCTTCTTCTATAGATTTTTCCAATTTATTGCAGATTTTATGTGCGTTTTCAACTGTCATGTTTGAATTCACCACTAAGTGAAAATTGATGAAAAAAGCTGCTCCAGCTTGCCTTATTTTTAAATCATGAATTTCGATAGCTTCAGAAGCATTCAGTGCAATAATATTCTTTATTTTTTGTAGATCTTCCGATTTGACAGCGCTGTCCATAAGACCTTTGACGGAAGATGATATCACCTTCAATCCTTGATATAAAATATTCAGGGACATGAATATAGCCATGATAGAATCTATCGATCTATATTGAGTTATGATTGCTAAGAATAATCCACAGAGAACACCAACCGACATCATAACATCTGATATAAAATGTCGTCCATTTGCCGTCAGTGCTTCGGAATAATGTTGTTCTCCAATTCGGATCAGGTATTTTCCCCAACATAGACTGACTGTAATTGAGATAAAGCTCACGATAAAACCTATGGCTGAGATATCCGCAGAAGATGTATCACTAGGGCTTTTCCAAGATTCATAGAACACTACCAGTGCTATACCTGCCATGAGCAGACCTTCTGCGACGGCTGCAATATATTCTGCCTTTTGATGTCCAAAAGGATGGGTTTTATCCGCGGGACGACATGCATATTTGATGGTGAAATAGGAAATTATTGATGTTATCACGTTGATGGTTGATTCAAGCGCATCAGACATCAATGAGATAAATCCGGTGAAGTACCATGCTGATAGCTTTAAGAGGGTTATGGCTATAGAGATAGGAATTCCCCGTAGTGCCATCTGTAATATAGTGACTTTATAATCGACTTTCATGTGTAATCACCTAATGATTCTCAATGGAATTTCTTGTGCGCATAGCGAGAATTTCTACAACATTTCGTATCATTTTTATACCTGAATTATTATGGGAAGACATTATTGATTCAGGGTGGAATTGAACTGCCGCAATAGGTTCGCTGATATGTTCTATGCCCATGATAATGCCATCATCACTTTTAGCTGTGACAATAAGTTCTTTTGGCACTGTTAAAGGATCGACGTAAATTGAGTGATAGCGACCGACAGTTATGTTTGTTTCTAATCCTGAGAAAACTATGCTGGGTTTTGTTGTGTAAATGCATGAGGATTTCCCGTGATAAGGTTGAGGAAGTCGGCGTAATTGTGCCCCATATGCCTCTGCAAGTGCTTGCATTCCGAGACAGACACCGAATATTGGCAAATGGCATTGACGTAGAACCTGTATCATTTCTTGGCAATTAAAATGGTTCGGGTATCCAGGGCCGGGAGAAAGTACCACTAAATCAGGCGAAAATTTATCAAGCATTTTCAAAGCTTCGGAACTTCTTGTGACCATGATATGGGATCCTGTTTGGATAAAATAATCGGCAAGTATGTATACAAAGCTGTCTTCATAGTCAACAATCAAGATTTTCAAGGGAGGATTATTGGTCATTTTTATGAGAACGTGTATAAATTTCTTGATGAATATTTTTTATATATATCAAACTCACCATTATTTTCCATCTTAAATAATGTTTTTTATTTATGTTTATTGTTCTTGATGAATGTTTTACATATTATAAAAATTGGGAGCAAGTAAACTGTGATGCGATTAATAATTTCATTAATGAGAAAAAACAGGTCGTTAATAATAAAAACTCTGCAGTTTATGTTTAATTGAATGTGTATTTTATTGTGTTTGGAATGGAGATATTGATATATCGTTTGATGATTGATTTTTGCTATTGTAATTAAAATTATCTCTATTTGCGAGATGGAAGTTATGCTGATTGTTATTCTATAATCTTAATATAAAAGTTAAGAGGTGTTCATGTCCCATATTTTTGAGGACGAATAGTCTTCTTTGAAGTCTTCAGAATAATTATAGCTAATGTAGATAGGGATAGGATGATATATAAAGTTATAACGTTCATTTGTTGTTTTTTAATATCTACGATGAGTTATGCAAAGGATGCTGAATATTGCTCTATAGTGCGTTTCGCTGAGGCTGGCAGCACTGATAATTCTGTGACTACTTCTATGATTTCGGTTATTTTGGAAGAAGTATTGAGTTATAAGACGAATATTAAATTGCTTGCACTTCCTGTGATCTTGAAATCTTTGAAGATTAAGGGGATAGATGTATATACGGGATATTGGTCTCCATCTAATGATCAGCTTGTTCTTCCATATGTCATGGACGGATCAGTACAGATAGTATCTGAAAATCTTCGAGGTGCGAAATATATGCTTGCAGTCAATGACATAGGATTTCAGATCGGTATAAAGAGTTATCAGGATATCGCTAGATATAAGAAAGAACTCAAAGGTAAGATTTATGGAATTGATCCAGGTCATAGCGGCAATCAACGTATATTAGATATGATTGAGCATGACAAATTTTCTCTCAAGGATTTTCGTCTTGTAGAATCTTCTGAGCATGCTATGTTTTATCAAGTTAAGCGTAATCAACAACAGAATATGCCGATTGTATTTTTAAGCTGGGATCCTCACCCGATTAATTTTGAGATGAAACTTCATTATTTATCGGGTGGTGAAGAGATATCAGGATTTGGAGAAGCATCTGTCCATACTATAGTCAGCGCAGGATATATGGAAAAATGCCCTAATATAGGAAGATTGTTGAAAAATATTAAGTTTTCTCTTGCGATGGAAAGTGAAATGATGGAGAAGATTCTGAAAAATAAAGAAGACCCTAAATTGGTTGGAAGAAATTTTCTTCGTGCCAATCCTCGTATTTTAAAGGAGTGGTTGATAGGAGTAACAAATTTTGATGGAAAACATCCAGATCAAGAATTTGAAAAGTTTGTTAGGAATTAATTCTGTTAATCATATGTGATATTTATATATTAGGTCAGTTTTGTTATATGAAGACGGAATGAGAAGTTGAACTGGATTACTCAAGCGCGCATTCCTTTGGGTAATTGTTTGCAAATGTTTTTTTTATATCTTGCTGACAACGGGGAATGGTTTTTCAATCTTTTATCAAGTGGCTTACTTAAAGTTGTCAGCGGTATTTTGGCTATTATCCAGAGTCCTCCACCAGTGGTATCTGTTATTATAATATTTATATTATCCTTATTGATAAGGCGTTCTATATCGATTGCGATATATGTGGCTCTTGGGTTGTTGCTGATTATTAATCAAGGATATTGGGAAGAAACCACAGAAACTCTAGCTTTAGTGCTCGTTTCTGCTTCCATTTCAATGGTTATAGGGATGCCTATAGGAGTTCTTTCTGCATGGTATCCACGATTCTATGCGGTAATACGGTTGCTTCTTGATTCTATGCAGACTATTCCGACGTTTGTTTATCTTATCCCGGCATTGGTTCTTTTTGGTCTTGGAATGGTTCCAGGAATAATTGCAACGGTGGTATTTTGTATTCCAACGTCTGTTCGCTTAACTCGATTAGGAATTATTTCAACACCTCCAATCCTAAAGGAGGCAGCATGCGCATTTGGAGCAACGCCCTTGCAGATTTTTTGTAAAGTAGAGCTGCCATTCGCCATTCCGCAGATTATGGTCGGTTTAACGCAAACAATCATGTTATCCTTGTCTATGGTTGTCGCTACGGCACTTGTTGGTTCGGAAGGGTTAGGAGCATCGGTATTGCGTGCACTTAATAATGTAGACATCGCAAAAGGATTTGAATCCGGTCTTTGTGTTGTCGTTTTGGCGGTTATACTAGACCGTTTGTTCAGCGTTCCAGATTCAAAGGATCGGATATGAATGATTGTGCCGTAAAGTTACGTGGTGTTGATATTATATTTGGTGAACCTACAAATCAATTCTGGAATAGGTTTAGAAACATCAAAAAAGACGAGAAGAATTCTTTGAGTAGAACGGTGCCGGCTGTAGTACAGGCTAACCTTGAAGTAAAAAGGGGAGAGATTCTGGTATTAATGGGTCGTTCAGGATCAGGAAAATCTACTTTATTACGCTCTATCAATGGACTGGCACCCCTCTCACGCGGAGAAGTTTTGGTTGATACAGGGAAAGGTATTGTAAACCCATATGTCGCAGATGCAGCAGTTTTACGCAAATTACGAATGAATACTATTTCTATGGTTTTTCAGCAATTTGCACTCCTACCTTGGAGAACTGTTGCTCGCAACGTTGAATTGGGATTGGAATTTCTGAATATATCAGATACAGAGCGGAAACATAGGGTTGCTGAACAGCTAGAACTTGTGAATTTGACAAAGTGGGCTGATTGTAAAATCAATATGTTGTCGGGAGGAATGAAACAAAGAGTGGGTTTTGCGCGGGCATTTGCTACTGGTGCTCCGATTTTACTGATGGATGAGCCGTTCTCTTCTTTAGATCCTTTGATTAGAATGCGTCTGCAAGATGAATTATTGGCCTTGCAACGGAAGTTAAAGAAAACAATTATTTTTGTGAGTCATGATGTTAATGAGGCTTTTCGGTTGGGAAATCGTATTGCAATTATGGAAGAGGGGCGCATTGTCCAATGTGGGACTCCGCAAGATATAATTTTGCATCCGAATAGTTGCTATGTTTCTGAGTTTATACAGAAGCTCAATCCTATTACCGCACTGATTGCGGGAGATGTAATGCGCTGTTGTCCTCCGGAGGAGGTATCGGGTATTCTGAAGAAAATTTCTAAGGACGTTCCTTTGATAGATATTATTGACATGCTAGCGGAACAATCGGGAAAGATTGCTGTCGTTGACAATGGTGCGATTATCGGTGTGATTACCGCTATTGATATTATCAAAGGTCTTTCTTATTGTAGAAAATCTTCTGGTATTGATAAGCAGTCGAATGGTGAAAAACCAGATATAAGCATAATAGAAGAATAGATGAGATTATGAGATGATATTTACATAAAAGAATCTATTCAATGGTTTGATTTTAAGACATAAATAATTGGATATTCCTTTAGAAAAAGTGAATTAAGATTGTAATGATTAGGAGGATTTGAGTGTTTTAAAAATTCCTTTTTATGGTTAGATCTTTTTAGAGAAATGACTGGGCCTGAATCGGATGAGGAATCTTTGGGTTTTCTAGATGGCATATAAATTTTTTTGCTTCAAGAATGTATGTAATAGCACGTTGGATTTTTCAAGATTAACTTGAATGGTCGGTGTTGGATAAATTGTTCGATGAATACGAACATCCTATTTATTTCTCTCATACCGTATATTATTTAATAAAAATATAGAATTGATACAACCTACTACCATATGATTATTTAATCGGGCGGATAGTATTCTACGAAACGTTTTTTTGGGATAGAGAATAGTTGTCCTGTTTTGATGGTAGGCATGGCACATAGTGATGCAATAATATGTGCAACCTTTTTGGGATGTGAAACGGTCATGGGATCTTCTTCTGGCATAGCTTGTGCGCGCATGGATGTACGAGTAGGTCCAGGATCTATATTTATAATACGTAGAGCAGTATTTGCTGTTTCCTTCGCCCAAGTGCGTGCCAATACTTCAACTGCTGCTTTAGAAGCAGAATAGGCCCCCCAATATGGACGACATTTATGCGCAGCTCCTGATGAAATAATGATAGCTCTGCCGCAATCAGATTTTTTAAGCCATGGATCAAAAGCACGCATCAGATTCCAAGATGAGGTGACATTCACTGATAGGACATCTTCAAAACATATTTTATTGATTTGTCCAATAGGGTTAATAGGACCAATAATACCAGCATTGGCGACTAAAATATCTAGTTTTCCCCAGCGTTTTGCAATATATGTCTTTGTTAAGTCAATAGCCTCTGTATCTCTCAGATCTAATGCAATAATATCTATTTTTTTCTTATTTTTCTGAAGAATATTCTTTAATTTTTCTAGATGACTGACAGTACGAGCGCAAGCGATGACATGTGCCCCAGACTGTGCCAATTCTAAGGCAGTGTGATAACCAATACCACGAGAAGCTCCTGTTACCAATGCCAAACGATTGCTGAAATTAATTCTATGATGTGCTATATTATGATTCATGACAGCGATCATGAGCTTGCCATCATAGTTAGTTCTTGAGGATCGATTTGTTCTTGTTTGTCGATAAGGGGGGTTGGATAATCCCCTGTAAAACAGTGATCAGCAAATGCAGGATTTTGAGGATCACGGGGTGATCCACAAATAGCTTGATATAAACCATCAATAGATAAGAATTCTATAGAATCAACTCCGATAAAATCACATATTTTCTTTAGAGAATTATATTTATTTGCAAGGAGCGTATTAGGATCTGGAATATCTATGCCGTAGAAGTCAGGGTATAAAACCATTGGACTAGCGACGCGAAGATGGACTTCTTTAGCACCTGCATTCCGTACCATCTGTACGATTTTGACTGATGTAGTTCCCCGAACCACTGAATCATCAATGAGAATTACACGTTTTCCTGTCAGGATTGTACGATTTGCAGAGTGTTTGAGTTTAATGCCAAAAGCTCGAATTTGATGAGATGGTTCAATAAATGTGCGCCCTACATAATGATTTCTAACAATGCCTTGTTCAAAAGGGATTCTACTTTCTTTGGAATAACCTATAGCTGCAGGTATTCCTCCATCGGGAATTGCAACAACAATATCAGCGGGAACATAGGATTCTTTTGCTAAAATTTTTCCCATATTTTGGCGAACGACATAGACACTGCGTCCACTGATAATTGAATCTGGCCGAGCAAAATAAACATATTCAAACATGCACATGCGTTCAGGAGATATCCTAGGATTTTTATAAGAAGTAATTGAAATGGAACCATTTGCTAAAATTTCACATACAACGGTTTCTCCATTTTCCACATCGCGAATGTATTGAGCTCCAATGATATCTAGAGCACATGTTTCAGAGCAAAAAATAGGCTTTCCATTTAACTCTCCCATAATCAAGGGACGGATTCCTATAGGATCACGTGTTGCAATTAATTTTGTTCTGGTAAGGGCTATAATGGCATATGCGCCCTGTATATATTGTAATGCATCGGTAAAACGATCAGAAGACGTTTTCTTTTGAGACCGCGCAATCAGGTGTAAAATAGCCTCTGTATCAGAAGTAGATTGGAAAATTGCTCCACTCGAAATCAGTTGTTTGCGCAAGGATAAACCATTTGTAAAATTTCCATTATGCGCTATAGCAATACCACCTATTTGGAGATCTGCAAACAGTGGCTGTACATTTCTTAAAATTTTATCGCCAGTTGTTGAATATCGGACATGCCCAATAGCCATATTGCCCGGCAATAGAGAAAGTGTTTCTGGATTTGTATAATGATCTCCAACTAACCCCAAATGTCGTTCAGAGTAAAATTTTGTTCCATCAAAAGATGTCATCCCTGCAGATTCTTGTCCACGGTGTTGTAGAGCATGTAATCCAACAGCAGTTAAGGCTGCTGCATCAGGGTGTCCGAGAATGCCAAATATTCCACACTTCTCATTGAGTTGCCTGCAATTTTCCGTATTATAAGATACGGATTTCAAAGGAATGTTCATCGTTTCTTTCTATATCTATGTGGGAATTTTTTCAGGAAAACTACTGTTTTGTATATTTATTCTACTATTGTTGAATAAGACATAAGGTTAATTCATGTGGTTTTTCCACTATATTTAGTTGATAATCTATAATAAAAATATGCAATATGTGTATAAAATAAGCACTCTTTTTCATTCAATCTTAAATTTTATAATACTATTATTTATGATCCATAGGGATTATGAGGTATTTTAATGGTGTGTGCAGCTGATCTTAGACGTATTTCTAGAATATCAAGTATCTTTTTTGATTGAGAGTTTTGAATCCATGCGGGTTCTTTACTATCACCGACGATTAAGTTCCAAAAAGAAGTAGCGATTACGAGCAAAAGCAATCCACGCACTCCCCCAAACAAAAATCCTAAAATTTTATCCAAGAATACAGATCGAATATGAATAGGATTTGTAATAATTTTTAATAGAATAGATATGATCGTTAATATGGCTAGAAATAACGGTATGACTATTGCTATAATTGCCATTTTCTTGCTTGTAAAATATGGAGCTATTTTTATAAGAAAATATGGATATAGATAATAGGTTATAATTGCAGAACCAATCCAATTGGTCAAAGAGATGAGTTCACTGAATATACCCTGAGTCATTGCTAGCATTGCTGAAATAAATATAAATCCAAGGAAAAAAATGTCAAAATATGTGATCTCCATGGTAAGTTTAAACTCCTGATTTTAAGATTATTGTTTCCCCATATCTTGGAGATTAGTGATGTATGTCACGAGATTATGAATATTACTGATATATTGGCTCTTGATTATTCCATATTTACATGATCCTTTGGCAGATTCTGGAAAAACTCCTGATAAAAAACCGATTTTTTCTGCTTCTTTGAGTCGTTGTTGTGTATGTCCAACAGACCTGACAGACCCTGACAAGCTTACTTCTCCGAAATATACACAGTCACTTGGCAAAGGAATTGAACGTATGGAGGAAATCAATGCTGCTGCGACGGCAATGTCAGCAGCTGGTTCTGATATACGATAACCTCCTGCCACATTGAGATGAACATCATAGCTGCCTAATTTGATATTACAACGTGCCTCTAATACAGCTAAAATCATCGCCAATCGGGAAGAATCCCATCCAACGACAGTGCGGCGTGGCATTCCAAGAGATGTTGGAACAACTAAAGACTGTATTTCCACCAATAGAGCGCGTGTTCCTTCTATCCCAGCAAAGACGGCTGCTCCTGGGGATATGAAGTCTCTGTTCGAGAGAAATATCATTGAAGGATCCAATACTTCTTGTAGTCCCTTATCAGACATTTCAAAAACGCCTATTTCATCCGTTGGTCCAAAACGGTTTTTTACACTGCGCAATATACGATAATCATATTGTGTGTTATTTGTTCCCCCTTCAAAATATAAAACTGCATCTACCATGTGCTCAATAACTCTAGGTCCTGCAATTTGTCCTTCTTTGGTCACATGTCCGACCAATACCATTGATACATTATTTGTTTTTGCATAATAGATCATCTCCTGCACGCTTGTGCGTACCTGTATTACCGTTCCAGGGGAAGATTCTGCTGTTTGATTCCATAAAGTCTGTATGGAATCTATGATAACAAGATCTGGCTTTTCATTGTCTGACAGAGTTGCTAGTATATCTTCCACATTAGTTTCAATGGCTATTTTCACATTACTATCGATAGTTTTTAATCGTTTAGCACGCAATCTGATTTGTCCGATAGCTTCTTCTCCAGAGATATAAATAATTCGGTATTTTTTATACGATAAAGAGGCTGCTACCTGCATGAGAAGTGTGGATTTTCCGATACCTGGATCTCCTCCAACCAAGATTACGGAACCACGTACGAATCCTCCTCCTGTCACACGATCCAGTTCGCTAATATGGGTTTGAATGCGTGATTCTTCTACAATTGGTTCTTCTGAAAGCATAACAAGAGGCACAGAACAACCTCTTTTGATTTTTTTATTTGCCCTCTGATCAATCTTTGTTTTTACATTATCTTCGGTAATGGTGTTCCATTCATGGCAGGAATCGCATTTTCCAGTCCATTTTGCAAAGATTTCTCCACAGTTTTGACAAATATATTGTAATCGAATTTTTGCCATCATAATTATAGTCCTACCTTGAAATGATTATATAAATTATTTTTGTAGGATTTGCATTATATTTGCTGATACTGATAAGATTGTTTATGTATAATATCTTGTATACCGTGTTCCAATGTTAACGAGAAGTTCATAATTTGTATTTCTAGATGCAAGAGCAAGGTCATCTATTTTTACGTCAGGTCCGAAAATTTGGATATAATCTCCTATCTCTATCTCAGGAATATCGGTAATATCAAACATTGTCAGATCCATTGTAATTTTTCCTAGAATAGGAATCATATGACCTTTTATAAATCCTCTTCCTCCAGGAAATTTAAATGGATTATTTTCCGAATCTACGCCGGAAAGGGTGAGAGGATAACCGTCAGCATAACCAATGGCCGCAACTGCAATCACAGTTTTGCGTTGTAATTTTTTTTGAGCCCCATAACTGACAACTTCTCCTGCACAAGCTTCTCTAATGAGGATAATGCGTGCTTCGGCCGTCACAACAGTTTTCATAGGATGAATTTTATTTATTGTACTTGTTCCTCCATACAGCGAGATACCAGGACGAGTTAATTGAAAATGATATTGTTGACCAAGTAATATTCCTGCTGAAGCAGATAAACTCGCTTCTATTCCTTTATATTGTTTCGTAAGAATAAGAAATTTTTCTAATTGTAGAGCATTCATAGGAGAATTTGGATCATCAGCACAAGTAAGGTGACTCATTATAAGAGCTAATTTATCTTGTTTTTGATGATGTAAATTGGTCGCGAAATCCAATGCATCTTTGAAGTCGAGTCCCATTCTATTGAAACCTGTGTCAATTTGTAAAGCATAAGGATGGGAGTTGCACCCAGACATCAATTGTAGATA
This sequence comes from Candidatus Liberibacter ctenarytainae, assembly GCA_016808295.1. GTDB lineage: Bacteria > Pseudomonadota > Alphaproteobacteria > Rhizobiales > Rhizobiaceae > Liberibacter > Liberibacter ctenarytainae. The sequence goes on along the minus strand of SEOL01000001.1, from coordinate 75,781 downwards.
GAATGTAAGCTGTTGCACAGAAGCAATTACAGGTATTAAATTCGAATCGAAAAAAAGTTGTTCTTGTCCTGGGAAAATACCATTTAAAACAAAAATTTTTGCTTTTGGTATTTGTGTTCGCAGTTTAATTCCTTCTGCTGCATGAGCAACAAAAAAATCTTTGGCGCCATCTTTGTAAAGCGTCTGGGCTATTTGTTCGCAACCTAAACCATATCCATTTGCTTTAACGACAGCTGCTGTTCGCGCAGAGCCAGATAGTTTATTCATGCTACGCCAGTTATCTCTAAGAGCCGATAGATCAATTTTGATTCTCAGAAATTCATTTGGATTTGCAGGAAAAAAGCATCCATTATACAGTGGATCAGGCAATATATCCATTTTTGATTAGAATCCATCGTTAGGTTGATAAGATGAATCGGCAAGTGCAGAAAATCGTGTGAACTCTGATTGAAAGGCTAAGGTAATTGCACCTGTTGGGCCATGGCGCTGTTTAGCCACAATAATATTAGCAATTCCTCTTACTCGGTTGAACTCTTCTTCCCACTTTGTATATGCAAGAATATCATCTTTATTAGTAGGTTCTTTGTTTTTAACATAATATTCATCACGGATTACAAAAAGAACGACATCTGCATCTTGTTCAATGGACCCAGATTCGCGCAAATCGGAGAGTTGAGGACGTTTGTTATCACGGTTTTCCACTTGGCGCGAGAGCTGTGAAAGGGCGATAATTGGTATATTAAGCTCTTTTGCCAAAGATTTTAGCCCCATAGTAATTCCTGTAATTTCTAGAACGCGATTTTCTTCAAATTTTTTGGATGTCGACATGAGTTGTATATAATCCACAATAAGAAGATCAAGACCCTTTTGACGTTTTAATCGACGTGCACGTGCAGCTAGTTGGGCAACTGAAATGCCTCCAGTTTGATCAATATAAAGTGGTAATTTTTGCATGACTTGAGAACATCCAACAATTTTTTCGTAATCAGGTCGTGATATTTCTCCTCTGCGTATCTTAGAAGAGGGCACTTCTGTTTGTTCAGAGATAATGCGCGTAGCTAGTTGCTCAGAAGACATTTCTAGAGAGTAAAATCCAACGATACCACCATTGATAGTTTTGTGAGATCCATCTTCTTGAGTTTCTGCTTTATATGCATCTGCAACATTATATGCGATGTTTGTTGCTAGGGACGTTTTTCCCATACCCGGACGCCCCGCAATAATGATCAGATCAGAGCGTTGTAATCCTCCCATTTTTTTATCAAGAGGTTGAATCCCAGTGGAAATACCAACGAGTTTTCCGTCTCGATTAAAAGCTTGTCCTGCCATATCGATAGCTGACGTCATTGCTTCGGAAAATGAGTGGAATCCTCCGTCATATCGCCCTTTTTCTGCTAAATTAAATAATTGACATTCTGCTTCTTCAATTTGGGATGAGGGGGTTTTTTCTAGAGATGTTGCATAAGCGGTATTTACCATGTCTTCACCAATTGTGATGAGAGATCGCCGCAGTGCTAATCCATAAATTGTTCGTCCATAGTCTTCGGAATTTATGATAGAAACTGCTTCTGAAGCAAGACGCGCCAAATATTGTGGGATTGTCAATGTTCCCAACATTTCTTGAGAAGGCAAGAAAGTTTTTATAGTAACGGGATTAGCTGTCTTTCCCATATATATTAATTTACTAGCGATTTCAAAAATCTTTTGATGTACTTCTTCGAAAAAATGAGATGATTTTAAAAAGTCCGAGACTCGATAAAAAGCATCATTATTGACGAGAATAGCTCCTAAGAGAGCTTGTTCTGCTTCAATATTATTAGGAGATTCTCGATATTGAAGAGGATCTGTTTTAGAAATAGGAATAACATCTTGAACTGTATTCATCATTTCTATGATTCCACTATGAATTAATTATTTGGTGATTTGGAAATGCATCAATAAAATATTCCTCAGCTATTCCCAGTAAATTACAAAATTCTGTCAATTGTGAATGATTTATTCTACTCAACAAAGGATAATCAACGCCAAATTATCTAATTTTCATGAATTGGTATTCTGGATAGCATTTGATCAGTTTTTGAGAAATAAAACCATAATGATCATCATTAGGCAGTTATTTCTTCTTCTGGTGAGATTGATTTCGCTTGTATCATTGCTTCTTCGGTAGAACGAGCTATGTTTATTTTTATTTTAGCAGAAACATTAGGATGAAGTAATATGACGACATCATGTATTCCAATAGATTTGATGGGCGATATGAGCTGAATTTTTCCACGATGAATATCGAATCCCTCATCAGCTAATAAAATTGATATATCATGAGGAGAGACTGATCCATAGAGATGTCCCGAATCGCCTGCAGCACGGACTATAACAAAATCTTTCCCGTTAATAGATTGCGACAACTGTTCAAATTGCGATTTTACTTTAAGACTTTGTGCTTCAAGGGCGGAACGCTGTGATTCAAAATATTCCCTATTTTCTTTGGTAGCTCTCAGGGCCTTTTTAAATGGTAAGAGATAATTACGTGCATAGCCATTCTTAACTTTGACTATTTTACCCATGGGGCCAAGATTTGTTATATTATCAAGAAGAATTAATTCCATAAAGTCTATTCCTTTCGCACGTATCCATATACCAATATGGTGCTTTTGAGATCGTGCCACCATTATAATAACTAATGTGATGTATCAGCAAGCCTATAAGTAACAATAAATCGAAGACAAGATAATAACAATATCACTAAGATATACAAGCGGCAATACAATAAATTTTTCCTAAAACACCCACCACATAAGTTAATGAAAAAAAAGAGATACAGGTTAAAAGAACAACAAATCAAAAAGCACGGGTATCTAAACCTCATATAAATGGATTGGAATTCCTTAAGAACTTCTCTTCTGGATATAGAAAAACACGACTCGTATCATGTTGCTCACACTGCACATAGAAACAAATCATGTCATATAAAAGATTTTTCTTCACTCACATAAGATTCCCCTTCTGGGTATGTAGGGGATGTGAAAATATTTTTTATAGATGCTATACTACAATGATATACCCAAGGTTTTTCGTATAAATAAATTTATCATGGAAATACATCATGAATATTTATCTATATCAATAATAAGGCAGAGGTCACATAGTGTTGGAATATTGTCTAGATATTGACATAAGGAATTAACCCAAGGTAGCGCGCTCTTTTTATTGCTTTCGCAAGCGCACGCTGTTTCTTCTGACAAACAGAAGAAATTCGAGAGGGGACTATCTTCCCACGTGGGGAAATAAATCGACCCAAAAGACGAATGTTCTTGTGATCAATGCGAGGAGCTGCACTTCCCGAAAGAGGACAACACTTACGGCGATTATTAACATGCCTACGTGACAAAGGTGTGTTCATGGCTTCAGCCATTGTAATATCTCCTATGATAATATTTTTTCTTCATCAAAATTGCGTTTGCGATCCGTATGTCGATCTTTCATAGGTCGATCATGTCTATCATCTCGATCATTTCTTTGTATAGTCAAGGACGAAGAATCCTCATGAGCTTTTACGGAGACAGTAAGAGAACGTAAAATACTTTCATCAATACGCATCCTCCGATTCATTTCTTGAACAGCATCAGAAGGAGCAGAAATATTCATTGCAATATAGTGCGCTTTGCGATTCTTGTCCATGAGATATGCCATTGCCCGCATTCCCCATTCGTTTACGGCAACAACCTTACCGCCGTTTTCTACAATCAAGTTCTGATATTTTTCAATTATATCCTTGACCTGTTGAGTAGTTGTATCCTGTCGTAAGAGGAAAATATGCTCGTATAGACTCATACCCAATTGCTTTCTTTAGCGTTTTTGTTTCAATATCTTTATAGCATTAGAAACGATACTTCGATGAATAATTTAGATTGTTCTCATCATGCTGCAATTTTCTCACTATAACCGCTCGTGAATGCAACAGAAAAACTCACAAGTAAAGACGGTACATGCATTTTTTCTAAAAATCAAGAGGCCTATAAGATTACTTGGTTATTGTCTAATGAAGAGGTTTAAAATATATAGCATGGTTTCTGTGATATCATTCAGCAGTAGTATTTTAGGCTGCGGTTTTTTAGTATAGACGAGGTGATCGATATATCGTTTTTGTGAAGATTAAGATCCACGCCTATAAACAAATATAGATGGTTTGACTGTGTAATCTTTTAAAAGGATTTTGATTCTTAGCGCAAAGAAGCTTCTTAATTGCAGCTTTTTATACCGAATAACAGTTCAATAGTCATGTTTATGAGGCAAGAATAGGGCGTAGGATTTTCCTATTGATGTAAGAAATTTTGAATTTAAAGTAAGAAGTATTGTTGTTTGATATCATCAACACTAATATCAGATATTTTTCTGTTTTGCATGCCAATTCCAAGCAGATTTTATGATGTCGTATAGTGTGTATTGTGGATGCCACCCTAAAGTCTGCCTTGCTTTTTTATTATCGGCGACAAGAATAGGAGGATCTCCCATACGTTTGGGTGCATAGCGTATAGGAATTGCACAGCAGTGTATGGATTCAATAATAGATAAAATATTTTTAACCGTACTTCCTACTCCGGTCCCAAGATTAAGAGCGACATTTTCTCCTCTATTCAGTAAGTATTCTAGTGCCATTACATGGGCGTTGGCTAAATCTAGAACGTGGATGTAATCACGTAGGCATGTTCCATCAATTGTATCGTAATCTTGTCCGAAAATATTGAAATAGTCTTGATAACCTAGAGCTGTTTTGATTGCCAACGGAATGACATGGGTTTCAGGATCATGCCATTCCCCAATTAAACTATCAAATGTAGCGCCTGCTGCGTTAAAATATCTCAAGACAACAGATCGTAATCCATTGACTTGGTTGTGACCCAGTAATCCTCTTTCTACAATATATTTGGTATGTCCATAAGGTGTGATGGGTTTCTGGGGGTCATTTTCTGTGATTATTTTATTGTTTGGAATACCATAAATTGCGCAAGTAGAAGAAAAGATGAATCTTCTGACATTATTTTCTAAGGAAGAGGTGATGAGATTAAAACTGCCTTTCACATTAATGTCATAAAACAAAGAAGGATTTTTGATGGATTCACTAATATTAGTAAGTGCGGCAAAGTGGATTACAGATGCCGGTTTGTATTTGAAGATAATTCTTTGAAGATTCGAATAATCACGAATATCAGCTTGTTCCAACGGTCCCCATAATACAAATTCAGCGTGTCCACTTGATAAGTTGTCTAATACGATAGGGTAAAAACCCCTTTCGGACAACAACCTACAAGTATGAGCGCCAATATATCCAGCGCCCCCAACAACAAGAACGATTCTGTTTTCCATAGTATAAAGATGACTTTTACATAGTTTTTCTTATTGGAGAAGAAATAGTGAGTTAAGAAACGTGCATCAAAATTGAATCAGAAGGATTAAACCATAAAAACCATTCTTTTTCAAAGTCGAATCTGTATTCTCGAGCCGATTTTCATTTTGGTTTTTCTTGGTAGAGTTACGCTTATTCCTATTTTTTGCGCGTTTTATGAAGGAATATTCTCCTCATGATCGTCTTCTATAGCGCCATTGATTGCACGATATTTGAATTTATTCGCGAAGAATTTTAATTCAACCCTGAGAACATATCCTGTCATTTTTTAGTGAAAAATGATAAATACATCTCGAAAGGATCTCCCTAAGAATCATTAATGTCTTTTGCAAAAATCGAAAAACGCCGCCAATTTAATTCTATTTTTTAAGAATATGACCCATGACAATGTTTATATTTTTTTCCACTTCCACAGGGACAGGGATCATTACGCCTCAGCTTTTTACTGCCAGCAAAGTCAAGAATATTTAGTCCATTTTCTTTGCGTGGAGCACCATCCGCATCATTTGAAACATCGGAATACGGAGAAGGAGAGTTTGGAAGGGGGAGGGCTTGTATATTGTCTAGATCATTCAGGTCAATACATGCCATCAGAGAAACAATATCCTTTCGCAAGTGATTAAGCATCATATGGAAAAAACCAAATGCTTCCGATCTATATTCCTGCAATGGATCACGCTGTGCATAGCCACGAAACCCTATTACTGCTCGCGAATGTTCAAGCCTTGCTATATGCTCACGCCAGAAGGAATCCAGTGTGTGGAGAAGCGTTTCACGCCCTATGGATTGCATTCTCTCCAATCCTATAACAGATTCCTTGTCTTCTTCTATTTTTTCGACAGCATCTAAGGTTCTCTTCAACATTTCATTGTGATCAATATCTTTATCATTAAGCCAGTCTGTAATAGGAAGATTAGTTTTGAAAATCTCACTGATTTTATTTTTTAATCCTTCAATATCCCATTTTTCAGGATATGAATTGATTGGAATATATTTTGTCACAATGTTACTAACTACTTCATAGCGCATATCAGAAATGATTTCCAAGACATTTTCTGTATCTATTATCTCAAGACGCTGTTCAAAAATTATTTTACGTTGTTCATTGAGGACATCGTCATATTTGAGCAAATTTTTTCTGGTTTCAAAATGATGTGCCTCAACTTTCTTTTGTGCGCTCTCAATTGCCTTACTGATCCATGGATGGATAATGGCTTCACCTTCCTTTAATCCCATTTTGTGCAAAAAACCATCTATACGAGATGAGCCAAATATACGCATTAAATCATCTTGCAGAGAAAGATAGAATTTAGAGCGTCCTGGATCCCCTTGGCGACCTGAGCGTCCGCGCAATTGATTGTCTATACGTCTGCTTTCATGACGTTCTGTGGCAATAATATAAAGCCCACCTGCGGCGATGGATTTCTTTTTGAGAGATTCCACCTCTTCACGAATTTTTTCTATGCGCTTTTTCCTTAGATTCTCTTCAGAAACAGTAGATAATTCATATTCAATACGCATTGAAACATTTCCGCCAAGCTGAATATCGGTGCCTCTTCCTGCCATATTGGTTGCAATAGTCACAGCTCCAGGAATTCCAGCCTGAGAAATGATGTAGGCTTCTTGCTCATGATAGAGAGCGTTGAGAATTTTAAATTTTGTGAACTTTTGTTTTCGGAGTAGGCTGGCAAGATATTCTGATTTTTCTATCGAAGATGTTCCCACAAGTACTGGTTGCCCTTTTTTATTGGCGTCCATAATTTCTGAAATAATAGCAGCATATTTTTCTTCAACGGTGCGGTATATTTCATCGTGTTCATCAATTCGAATGACTGGTACATTGGTAGGGATTTCAATAACATCTAAATTATAAATGTTGGATAGCTCTGCTGCCTCTGTAGAGGCTGTTCCAGTCATCCCTGATAATTTTTTATACATTCGGAAATAATTTTGGAATGTAATAGAGGTCAGCGTTTGATTTTCTGGGAGAATATCAACTCGTTCTTTGGCTTCTAAAGCTTGATGCTGGCCCTCAGAGTATCTTCTTCCTTGCATCATGCGTCCAGTAAACTCATCAATGATGGTTACTTGCTTGTCGTAGACGATGTAATCTTTGTCTCGGACAAAGAGTTTATAAGCTTTTAAAGCATTGTTGACGAGATGGATGATTGCAACATTCTCAAAATCATAAAGCCCTCCTGATTTTAAAATGTTTTTCTGACGTAAAAGTTCTTCTATTTTTTCACTTCCGGTTTCAGAAAAGTGGACAGAGCGTTGTTTTTCATCAACTTCATAATCAGAGGATTCCAAATAGGGCATGAGGGAATCAATGGCTCTATATAAATCGGATTGATCTTCTACTGTCCCCGAGATGATTAAAGGAGTGCGTGCTTCATCGATGAGTATCGAATCGACCTCATCAATTATCGCAAAATTGTGTCCACGTTGCACCATGTCTGCGCGCTTATGCTGCATATTATCACGCAAATAATCAAAACCAAGTTCATTATTGGTCACATATGTTATGTCGCAAGCATAAGCAGATCGGCGTTCAGAATCGGCCATATCATGGACTACAACGCCTGTTGATATCCCAAGAAATTCATAGACAGGGGACATGTCGCTAGAATCTCTACGCGCAAGATAGTCATTAACAGTAACAACGTGCACACCCTGTTCAGATAATGCATTCAAGTAGACAGGAAGAACCGCCGCCAACGTTTTTCCTTCGCCTGTTTTCATTTCTGCGACACAACCTTTGTGAATGATCATTCCGCCAATAAGTTGCACATCAAAGGGTCGCATGCCGAGGATGCGATGAGCAGCTTCACGTGCTACGGAAAACGCAGGGACCAACAGATTATCAAGTGTTTCGCCATTTTTAATGCGGGACTTGAATTCTAATGTTTTATTGGATAGACACTCATCAGATAAATTGGATATTTCCTCTTCAAGATTGTTAATTTCCGTAACTTTATCATAGAACAAGCGCAAGCGTTTCTGGTCGGAGGGTCTAAAAAACTTACTTGCCAGCTCTAATATACTGACCATGAAAATACTTTCCTCTTCAAAGAATATCCCATATTTTGAGATTGTTTTCTGTCTAATAAAATATCTTTTATACACCACATGTAAATAAAAGATGTTAAGGAGCCTTCATTTAGATGGAAGGATTATATCTTAAATAAGATTAATCTTCTATTGATGTCAACGGGATGGAATAGGATTAAAATAGGAGAGATTATGCTTTAGTGCGATAAATATTCATTTAGATCCTGTTAAAAGGATAATTCCCTGAGTATAAAGGATAATTCCCTGAGATTGTACTTGATAGTTTTTTTGTTAACGTTATTTTTTATTGCTCAGAAATAAGTTGAATTAATTAAGTTTTTGGTGGATCGTATTTATGTCTTTAATGTCTCGTATTTCTCCTATTCTTCCTCCAATCAAGGGGGTGAAGCTGTCTACTGCTGCTTTAGGGATAAAATATTCTGGGCGAGATGATGTGTTCTTTATGGTCTTCGACCAGCCAGCATCTGTAGCAGGGGTTTTTACCCGATCTCGTTGTCCATCGGCGCCTGTGGATTTTTGTCGAGGAAATTTATCACATGGTTTTGCAAGAGCATTAGTGGTAAATTCTGGAAATGCTAATGCCTTTACAGGGAAAAGAGGGCGCGATGTGGTGCGTTTTATTGCTAGATCGGTGTCTGATCTTATATGTTGTAGGGAAGATGAGGTTTATGTTGCTTCTACAGGTGTAATCGGCGAATTTATGGATATTTCTAAATTTGATGGTGTATTTGATGATATGTTGAAAAATATTTCTGAGGATGCGTGGCTTGATTCTGCGAAAGCAATGATGACCACAGACCGTTATGAGAAGGCTGCGATGCGCATCATTGATATTGATGGTGTTAAGGTAACCATTAATGGTATAGCCAAGGGAGCAGGAATGATTGCTCCTGACATGGCTACTACACTTGCATTTATTGTTACAGACATGGATATTTCTCCTCCTGTATTACAGGCTCTTTTATCTGAAGGGGTTGGCCCTAGTTTTAATTCTATTACAGTTGATAGCGATACATCAACTTCTGATACCCTTATGTTATTTGCAACGGGAACTTCTGTTGGAATCAAGTCGCCTATTGTTAGTATAGATGATCCACGTTTGTCGATTTTTCGTCCAGCTCTTTTTGATCTTTTAAAGGATTTAGCTCTCCAAGTGGTTCGTGATGGAGAGGGGGCGTCAAAGATTCTTGAGGTGACTGTTCAAGGTGCAGAGAATACTATCACTGCAAAAAAAGTTGCTTTATCGATTGCTAATTCTCCCTTAGTTAAAACTGCTATTTCTGGTGAAGAGAGTGGATGGTGGGGGCGGATAGTCATGGCTGTTGGAAAGTCTGGTGAGCCAGTGGATCGCGATCGATTATCCATTTGGCTTGGAAATGTACGAGTTGCTGTGAATGGTGAGCCTGATATTAATCTTCCTCGAGAGGAATTATGTTCTATCATGAAACAGGAATCTATCCCGATAAAGGTTGATCTTGGTTGTGGAGATGGGGTTCACACTGTTTGGACATGTAATTTTAGTGGAGAATATGTCCACTTTAATAGCAATTGCCAGAGCTAGTCATTCATCTGCTTGAGTCACATGATTTGATGATGATTGAGTTGTTGCATTGCTAATGGTATCATAGTTTTTGGTTTGATGGTAACTGATCTATCAAGGAATGAATCTAAGAATGTTGTTTTGAAATCTTTCCTAGTATTATTATAAAATAATCGTTTTTATTGGTGTGAATTTGGCTAATATTCTATTAGTAGTAGCGTGTGCAGTTTTTAGGTCTGATAGAGAAGTTTTGCTGTCTAATCGTCCTACAAATAAGTCTCACGTAGGTTTATGGGAATTTCCTGGAGGTAAGGTTGAGTTGGGAGAGACGCCAGAAGAGGCGTTGGCGCGAGAGCTTTTTGAAGAATTATCCATTACAGTGCGGCCAGATTCTTTGATTCCCATCACGTTTGTAAGTCATCCATACGAAGATTTCCATCTTTTAATGCCCTTTTATGTTTGTCATCGGTATGAAGGTGTTCCACAAGAATGCGAAGGTCAGAAAATAAAGTGGATCATTTTGGATGATTTAACAAAGTATCCTATGTTACCTGCAGACGGACCTCTCGTATCTGTTTTACAAAATTATTCTCATAAGCACAAAGATTAAAAATTAAAAGGATTTTATTGTATGACGTTAGTGAGTATTTAACCTTAATATATAATGCTATCCACTCATTTAGTGAGTAATTCCTAAAGTAGGAAGGAAGAGAATGGTGGAAAATAGTGCAGATTCTATTTGTTTAAACGAACAGGTTCCTTTGGAAGGCGCCAAATGGAGAGAAGGGAATATATGGCTTTTGTTGAGTATAGTTGTAGTTTACTTTTCGATTTCTTTTTCGAGTCGCGTAGCAGATTATATAGAGGATCATTATTCCTACGATAACCATCCCAAATATTATACCAAAAACTGAAAAAATATTCCTCAATGCGGTCTATAATTGGATATTCTGTCTTTGGAAGGGGGATAATATACTGTCCGGTCCAATAGTGAGTGAGGTTTTGTTTTTTATACTCTCGTCAGTATTTATCCTCCTTTATGGGTGGGGTTTCTGTTAAATATTGCTTGATCATGGTAATCAAAAAACACAAATACGCATAGGTTTTTTTGATGAGAAGATGATGGCAGAAGAAGTGCCCATTTAATATGAACAATAGTTTGTTGCGTATCAATATTTTGTGAACAAGCTCTAAGCTAGAGATGACCACAGATGGTATTTATGGTCGAATAGAAATTCTATTGATATTTTTTTATAGCTATAGATTGGCAGGAATTTGCTTTAAAATCCGATATATTTTTCTGATTTGCAGAATTTATTACAATGAACACGATAGCATTTGATCCTTTGGCAATCAATTAAGTAAATTTTTCATTCATGAAACCACTAATGAATCATTTTTGACGAGAATATTGAAAAATTATTGCCGAACTTTCTTAATATACTTATTGTATTTGGCGTATATATTCCAATATTGCTAGCATTTTTAATATAATCATGATTATAGGATCAGTATTTGTTAAGGTGGATTCTATTTTGTATTATATTCAGGAATATATCACATGTTTCAATATGTTCTTGTCCTGATTAAAACAATTATAAATACGAAAATTAATCATTTTTCTTTCAATTCATTCATTAAGTGTTTGTGAATATTATGTTTTTAATAAAATACTATAGATGTTTGATAAAAACTTTAGTATAGAAATAGTCAGTTTTTAATTCTTTAGAAAGATTTTGCTGTGTCTAATAATCAACGAATAAGCAGTTTTTTGCTGAAAATATGGCAGGTGTTTTGTTCTGTCAAAATGTCAGAGGCGAAGAAATTTGTTCCTATGACTCTGATGATGTTTCTTGTTCTGTTTAATTTTAGTACCCTGAGACCGTTAAAAGATAGTTTGGTGGTTTCAAATATGGGTGCAGAAGTCATCAGTTTTGTGAAATTATGGTGTGTTCTTCCTTCTGCAATTCTATTTACTGTTTTATATATGAAGTTAGCTAATGTATTGGATAGCGAAAAGCTATTTTATACGGTGACATGTTTCTTTGTTGCATTTTTTGCGCTATTTGCATTTGTTTTATATCCTTATCGTGATTTTATCCATCCATCTCCACAAACGGTTGCGCATTTAGTTGGTTCATATCCTTATGTTAAATGGTTTATTTGTTTAGCAGGAAAATGGTCTTTTGCTCTCTTCTATGTCTTTGCAGAGCTATGGGGAGCTGTGATGATTAACCTGTTGTTTTGGCAATTTGCTAACAGGATTACCAAGACATCTGAAGCATCAAGATTTTATGCAACTTTTGGACTGATAGGAAATGTAGGTCTGGTATTAGCTGGTAGTACGATAATGTACTTTTCTCGGCTCAAAGATGATCTTTTGGTCTCTTATTCAATGGCTACTGTTATCCTCTCTAGTGTTTTGCTGATGGCTATATACAAATGGATGAATGTTTATGTTTTAACAGATCCAAAGCATTATTCAGCCAAAGAAGGTAGCATTAAGAAAAAACTCAAATTATCAGTTGGTGAGAGCATAAAGATGGCTCTGAATTCTAAGTATCTTGCCTATATTATTTTGCTGGTAGTCTGCTATGGGACTACTATCAATTTGATTGAAGGGCCTTGGAAAGCAAAGATTCGAGAGCTATATCCAGAACAAAATAATTATGCCCAATTTATGGGGCAATTCGTTCAGTGGACGGGTATTATTACTATTATGTTTATGATACTAGGTAGTAATATTCTCAAAAGTGTTAGGTGGTTTACTTCTGCTATAATAACGCCTGTGATGATATTGGTTACTGGAGGTGGTTTTTTTCTGTTTGTTCTCTTCGAAAAGGAAATGTTGCCTATCACAGATAGTTTGTTCAAGATGACTCCGATCGCATTGGCGGTATTTTTAGGAAGTGTGCAAAATATTTTGAGTAAAGCAACTAAGTACACAATGTTTGATGCGACGAAGGAAATGGCTTTTATTCCTTTAGATGATGAATATAGAACTAAGGGTAAAGCAGTTGTGGATGTTATAGGAGGAAGGCTTGCTAAATCTGGTGGAGCTGTAATCCAGTCCGTTATATTTATGGTATTTCCTATGGTAACATTTTCAAATATTGTTCCTTATTTGGGTGGAATTTTCCTTTTTCTTATGATCCTTTGGATGTTTGTGGTGAAGTGGTTGAACAAGGAGTATACTCAACTCGTCGTTAAGGAATAAAATTTTTTATTGATGATGAATAAGTAAGGATCCTCCATTATTTTCTATATAGTGGAGACCTTTCCTTTTTGTATCATAGATTAAAGGTGTATCTTGGGATATATAATCAATAAAAATACTATCAGTATTGTTGCTAAGATAATGATGATAGATGGTTTTTCGAGAGGTAAAGTATTTCTTTAAATTCTTTAATTTTTGTCTCTTCAGTGAATAGATTGTCATGCAACATATGATGTTTTTATGACATGTTTTTTGGTGAAAGGATAAGAATAATCAGATTTTTCCGATAAAAAGATATCTCTCGGTTTTCATAGGGTAGTAGTATAAAAAGCAACCGATTATTATCTGATGTCTTCAAGTATTCTACGATTTGATTGATGTATAATATATTTTAATTTTATTGTACTATTGTTTAAGTATTAGTTGAAGTATCAGGCTTCCATCCTATAACATAAATAATAGAAAAGCTGGCAAGAATGTTCCCTTCTGTATCGGAATGTTCTTCTGCATAAAGTTCAGCAGCACGTGTAAAGAGTGATCTTGGAGGGGGGATTTTGCTGCGATGCAGAAGAGGGTTGGTCATTCCCATTTTGCGTAGGTCATAGATCAAATGAAACATTGATTTATAGTGTACTGTATAAGTATCTTGATCTATGATGGGAGAGATAAATCCAGCTTTTTGTATGATATTTCCTACGCCTTTGATGTCCATAAACGGAATGATGCGAGGACTAGCTCCACCACTCAGTTCTGTCTCAGCTTGCAGTAATGATTTTCGGAGTTCATGAAGAGTTCCTATTCCAGGAATTGCAGCTAGGAATAATCCGCCAGATTCTAATGTATTATTGATTTTTAATAGCATGCCCATCACATCATTGACGAAGTGTAAGTTTAAGGGGGAAAGAATTAAATCAATGGATTGAGAAATTAAAGGGATTTCTTCAAAAGAAGAGACAAGTATTTCATTATTAGAAGAAGCGAATTCTGTGGAAATTTCAATGCGGATTATGTTGCGAATTTTTTTTGTTTCCATACATGTGCGACCAACTATGCCTGTCGCCCCATGGAGTTCCATGCCATTATCAAATCTTTTTTCGAGCATATTCAAGCGAAAAGACATTTCTTTGGCAACTATATCTAAAAGAAAATGGGAAGATGAATCTTTCTGCCTGAGCGCTCGTAGGCGATATGAATTGATTAGTTGTGTGTCGAAAAGAAGTTGCATTATAGATCTTTTATACATGATATGAATTTGATGATGGTTGATTCCCAAATAGGGATATGAATATCCAAAATGAATAAATATTGATACAGTGGATTATTCTAGGAATTTTTGGATCTTATAGTTCTACTGATATCTTTCATTCATCTTTTAAAAAAGAAATACAATTTTAATTGTGATTTACATATTCATGGCATAACCATAATACAAAATTCAACATAACAAACTATTATTGTTTTGTTTGTCGATAAGATTTATTCGTTATCGGTCTTCAGAATAGAAATAAAGGCGTTTTGGGGTATTTCTACTTTTCCAAAACGGCGCATACGTTTTTTTCCTTCCTTTTGTTTTTCCAGAAGTTTACGTTTACGCGTTATATCTCCCCCATAGCACTTTGCCGTAACATCCTTACGTCGTGCTTTTATTGTTTCGCGGGCGATAATGCGACCCCCGACAGCTGCTTGGATTGCAATTTGAAACATTTGTGGCGGAATAACATTTTTTAATTTTTCACAAACTGATCGACCACGTTTTTCGGAGGCAGAACGGTGAATAAGGATAGATAGAGCATCTATTGGATCATTATTCACGAGTATAGAAAGTTTTACTAAATCACTGCTCCTATAATCAATTAAATGGTAGTCAAAAGATGAATATCCTTTTGACACTGATTTAAGGCGATCATAAAAATCGAAAACAATTTCATTGAGAGGGAGTTCATATACCAACATCACTCTATTTCCAAGGTAGCTAACATCAATTTGGATGCCGCGCTTTTCTTGGCATAATTTGATTATTGTTCCTAGATATTCACTTGGTGTTATAATTGTTACTTTAATCCAGGGCTCTCTGAGTTCAGCAATATTGGTAATATCTGGCATATCAGATGGATTTCCAATTTTTAGTATACTACCGTCATGCATATAAAGGTGATATACAACTGATGGAGAAGTTCCTATGAGTTCTATGTTAAATTCCCTTTCCAAGCGCTCTTGGATAATTTCTAGATGCAGGAGTCCAAGGAAACCACATCTAAAGCCAAAACCGAGGGCAGTAGAATTTTCTATTTCAAACACAAATGATGCATCATTAAGACGTAACTTATTTATGGCTGTCCGTAGATTATCAAATTGTGCTGTATCTACAGGGAATATGCCGCAAAAAACCACAGGTTGCACTGGCTTAAAACCAGGTAAAGATGAAGCAGTAGGCGATTTATCGTCAGTTATAGTGTCGCCGACGCGGGTATGTGATACTTCTTTAATGGACGCCATAATGACGCCAATTTCTCCAGGATACAGGGTATCTATATCAACCAATTTAGGTGTTAAAATTCCTACACGTTCGACTTGATATTTTGCTTGAGTTCCCATCATGCGTATAGATTGGCCTTTGGTCAGTGTTCCCTCAATGACTCTGACTAAAACCACCACGCCGAGATAGGTATTATACCAGCTGTCGATGAGGAGAGCTTTTAGTGGAGATTTTTCACTTTCGAGGCTTATAGGATGCGGTAATTTTTCCACAATTCTTTCTAAAAGAAGTGGTATTCCTTCTCCCGTCTTTGCTGAGACGAGCAAAGCATCATCTGCATTGATACCAATTGTTTCCTCAATTTGTCTTTTTACACGATCAGGATCTGCTGAAGGAAGATCGGCTTTATTAAGAACCACGACCAGTTCATGATTATTTTCAATTGCCTTGTAAACATTTGCAAGGGTCTGTGCTTCCACACCTTGGCTTGCGTCAACAACGAGCAGAGATCCCTCACAGGCTGAGAGTGATCGAGATACTTCGTATGTAAAATCTACATGTCCTGGTGTATCAATAAGATTCAAGAGATAATTTAGACCGTTTGCACTTGTATAATTGAGTCGGACAGTCTGTGCTTTTATAGTAATCCCTCGTTCACGTTCTATGTCCATGTTATCAAGTATTTGCGAGGACATTTCACGTTCACTTAGTCCTCTGCAGTGCTGAATAAACCGATCGGCAAGAGTTGATTTTCCATGATCAATATGAGCAATAATGGAAAAGTTGCGTATTCTAGAGAGGGGTATCTTGTTTTTATGCATTAGATGACTATAGCAAGAGAAAATGATTGTCGCAAAAGAAAAAGACTGATTATGTTCATTTTACTGCAAAATGGTTTTTTGAAACGAAGGTTTGTGGGATTTTTTAATGTATTGATTCGTATTTTAGAAAATGACTATACTACTAATTCGATCCTACCCATTATGAGAAGTATTCGTTTTTTATGACAAGTAAAAGAGAGATTGTTTCTCTTATGTTTTTTAAGCAGAGTTATGGGAAAAATAGCTATATTTTTAAAAAGAAGAAATGATATTTACTTGACTTAAAGTGTGCAATTGCTGCATATCTTATAGATGTTGTTTTTTGTTGGAAAAGGGGAATATAGCCATTCGCAATAAGGTATTTAAGTCACCTAGGTCAGGTGCAGGAGCAAAGGATGGGCGTCGCACTAATGAGGATTTGTTAGTATATGAAGTGGTGAGGCTCATTGCATCTGACGGTCAGAATGTGAGTGAGGTGAGCACTTCTGAGGCTTTGCAGATGGCTCGTGATCAGAATCTTGACCTTGTGACGATTGATCCTTCGTCTGATCCTCCTATCTGTAAGATGCTTGATTTGCGTAAGATGAAGTATATTTCGAGGAAGAATGCGTCAGAAGCTCGTAAGAAGCAAAAGAGAATTGTAGTAAAGGAAGTAAAGCTTACCCCAGTTATTAGTCTTCATGATTATGAGGTAAAAGTAAAGTCTATAGAGGAATTCTTAGGGCTCGGCTACAAAGTAAAAATATCCCTCAAGTTTCGTGGTCGTCAGATCTTACACCCAGAAGGGGGTTATGATCTGTTTATTAAGGTTAAGGAGTATATGAATAAGAATAAGGTGGTTTTCAAGGTAGATAGTGAGCCAAAGCTGGAAGGTCGTCAGATGGTTATGGTTTTGTCTGCAAAGTGATTTACATTTCTTGCTTTTTTTCTTGAAAAAAATTTTGACCTGTATATTGTTTTTGGGAGAAGAGATTAGGTCGATTTTTGTGTTTAATTGTAATGGTGCTTTTTATTAATTTCTGGGATAATCTTTTCCTTGTAATTAAAGAAGTGGTTTGTTTTTTGTTAAAAGTGATGGAATGATTGATGCCTAAAATGAAAACGAAGTCTTCTGCTAAGAAACGCTTCAAGGTTACAGCTGGTGGAAAGGTTATGGCGCAAGCTGCCGGCAAGCGTCATGGAATGATAAAGAAGTCCAATAAGTTTATCCGAGATGCGCGGGGCATTATGGTTTTAGCTGCTTCTGATGCAAAAAAGGTTATGAAAAGTTACCTTCCTAATGGTTTTAGGGGTGGATAAGATGTTTTCCTTCTGGAGGAGATGTACATAATGACTCGTGTTAAAAGAGGTGTAGTTTCTAGTGCCAAGCACAAAAAAGTTCTGAAATTAGCAAAAGGATTTTACGGACGTCGTAAGAATACGATACGTGCTGCTAAGGCTGCTGTAGATCGTGCTCGACAATATGCCTATCGTGATCGTAGAGTTAGGAAAAGAGATTTTAGGTCTCTTTGGATTCAGCGTATTAATGCGGCGGTTCGTCTGCATGATATGACTTATTCTCGGTTTATTGAAGGACTGCGAAAGGCGGATGTTGTTCTTGATCGAAAAGTTATGTCTGGCCTTGCTATCGATAAGCCAGAATTTTTTAGCAAACTGGTTGAAATTTCAAAAGGAAATTTAGAGTATTTGAAAGAGATATAGTATGTCCTAGGAAAGTTTTTTTGCTAGGTGCCTTAGATGTCTATAGATAGTTCCTAAGTTTTAGGCGCCATATTTTATGCTATATGCACGGGATTTCTGCAGTTGTACGGCTGTGTGGTGTTATTTTATGAGGCTACAGTAAGGAGTATGTTATTGTGGTTTTGCTTTGGAATGATATTAAAGGTGATTCTTTTGATGATAGGTTAAGACAACTGAGGTCATCCATATTAGATTCAATATCTTCTGTTTCTGATGTAAGGCAGCTTGAGGCTATTCGCGTTTCTGTTCTTGGAAAAAAGGGATCTGTCTCCGATCTTCTCAGAGGATTGAAGGATTTAGACTCGGATCAGATTCGTTCTAGAGGAGCTGTTCTTAATAAACTAAAAATTGAGTTGTCTGAAAAGATTACTTCTCGGATGGATTGCCTGAGAAGCTCTTCTGTCGCTGCTCAGATTGCATCTGAAACAGTCGATATCAGTTTGCCGGTTCGCACATCTCCGTGTCATAGAGGTCGTATTCATCCACTTACTCAAGTGATGGATGAAATAACATGTATTTTTACAGATATGGGTTTTGTGATAGAAGAAGGTTCTGATATTGAAACCGATTATTATAATTTCACCGCATTAAATTTTCCAGACGGACATCCTGCTCGTCAGATGCATGATACTTTCTTTATGCATGGGATTTCTGATGGGAAGCAAAAGCTTTTGCGTACACATACTTCGCCTGTTCAGGTACGAATCATGGAATCTCAGGATTTGCCGATAAAGGCAGTTGTTCCTGGAACAACCTATCGTCGAGATTCTGATGCCACACATTCGCCAATGTTTCATCAAATAGAAGGACTTGTTGTAAGCAAGTCCGCAACAATTGCAAATCTTCGATGGACTATAGAATCTTTTTGCAAATCTTTTTTTGAAGTTAACAATATTATGATGCGTTTCCGGCCATCTTTTTTCCCTTTTACAGAGCCATCTTTTGAGGTTGATATTCGTTGTAGTCGATCTGATGGTGCAATAAAATTTGACGAAGGAACGGAATGGATGGAAATCTTAGGGTGTGGTATGGTTCATCATAAGGTGTTACGAAATGCGGGCATTGATCCAGATATTTATCAAGGATTTGCTTGGGGAATAGGTCTTGATCGTTTGGCAATGTTAAAGTATGGAATGCCTGATATACGTGATTTTTTTGGAGCAGACGTGCGTTGGATTGAACATTATGGGTTCTCCCCACTCGCAATTCCCCCTTTGTATTCTCGCGTAAAGTAAGGACGAACTGCTGTGAAAATTACGCTTTCCTGGTTAAAAGAGCATCTTCATACAGATGCTAGTCTTGAACAGATTTGTGAGCGATTAACGTCTATTGGATTAGAAGTTGAGAAAATTGATGACCGAAGTTCCTTATCTCTCTTCACCATAGTTAAAATATTATCTGTAGAACGCCATCCTAATGCGAATAATCTGAGTGTACTCGAAATAGATATTGGTGATCAGAGGACTGTTCAAGTTATTTGTGGAGCGCCTAATGTGCGTGTTGGTTTATTAGGAGTATGGTCCCCTCCCGGAAGCTGTATTCCTAGTACTGGCGTGAAGATCAGTGTTAGTAAGATAAAAGGTCATGAAAGCATTGGTATGATGTGTTCTGAGAAAGAGTTAATGCTTTCTGAGAATCATATTGGTATTATTGAATTACCCGATGATGCTCCTATCGGAGGAAAATTTAGTCATTATTTTGGATTATCTGATCCTATTATTGAAATTGCTCTGACCCCTAATCGGGCAGATTGTGCTGGTGTTCGTGGAATTGCTTTAGATTTAGCTGCTTCTGGTTTAGGGGCATTAAAGAAAATGGATATTCCTTCCTTTTCGATGTCTGGATCAATTCCACTAGATGTTCGGTTTTCTCTAGATAAACCACATTTGTGCAGAGGATTTTCTATGTGTCATGTGAGGGGGGTTCAAAACAGCTCTTCTCCTAGATGGATGAGGCAACGATTAGAGGCAGTTGGGTTGCGTTCTATTAATGCACTGGTAGATATTACAAACTATATTGCCTTAGACTTGGGATATCCCTTGCACGTATTTGACGCTTCTAAGATATCAGGTGATCTTACTGTACGTTGTGCACAAAGTGGTGAAAAAATTCTGGCTTTAGATGAACGCCTATATGATCTGTCACAAGATAATGTAGTAGTTGCGTCAGATAACGCTGTTGAGTCTATCGCGGGTATCATTGGTGGAAAGAATTCTGGCTGTGATGATGATACTATAGATGTTCTTGTTGAAGTAGCTTTATGGGATTCTCTTAATATAGCTCTTTCTGGTCAAAAATTGGGTATCATCACTGATTCTAGGTATCGTTTTGAGCGTGGAGTTGATTCACAAAGCATGATATCTGTTCTGAAACAAGCAATATCCATGATTATATCTTTGTGTGGAGGGATTCCGTCTGAGATTTTTGTTGGTAGACAGGAGGAATATGTTCCGCGGAAAATTGAATTCGTTAATTCAGAGGTAAAAAGATTAGCAGGTATTGATATTCCTTCGGAAGAGAGTTTTTCCATTTTGCGAAAATTAGGATTTGAGGTCAAGGATACAGGTGAACAAGCAACTGTATATGTGCCGTCTTGGCGCTTAGATGTTGAAGGAAAAGCTGACTTAGTAGAGGAAATTTTGCGAATTTATGGCATTGATCGAGTTCAGGGAGAGCCGTTTTCACTGACTCTATCGGAAACCAAAGAGCAATTATCATTGCAACAAAGGAGAATTCGTTTGTCCAAACGGGTTCTGGCAACTCGTTCTATGATGGAAGTCATAACGTGGTCTTTCATTTCCAAGAAACAAGCGATGATGTTCGGAGGAGGGCGGCGTGAATTAGAAATTTTGAATCCTATTTCTTCCGATATGTCAGATATGAGAACCTCTATTTTGCCTGGGTTGTTAAAGGCTATTAGCCGCAATTCTGATCGTGCAATGACAGATATTGCTCTATTTGAAGTGTCTCATATTTATGAGAATGATAGGCCTGAAGGTCAAAAATGTACGGCAACAGGCGTTAGGAAGGGGTCTGCTTGTACAGATGGATCTGGACGGTTTTGGTCAGAAAAATCTAGGGAGAAACAAAGATCAGTTGATGTGTTCGATGCTAAGGCAGATGCATTAGCCGTCATAGAGACATTTGTTTCAATTAATTCACTGCGGGTAGAGCCTAGTGCCCCTTCTTGGTATCACCCAGGCCGTTCTGGAACTATTAAGATAGGGAAAGATATAATTTTAGGTTATTTTGGAGAGTTTCACCCTGATGTTTTGATTTTTTTTGGATTATCTAATCCTGCGTGTGGCTTTGAGGTGTTCCTTGATTCTATCCCAATGCCAAGTGAAAAACGCAAAACAACTAAGAAAGTTGTTAACATGTCTTCTCTGCATCCGATCAGACGCGATTTTGCGTTTGTCGTCAATAAAACCACACCTGCCGGTATTCTTGTTGAGATAGTGAAAAGAGTTGATTGTCAGAGGATAGTTGATGTGGTTATTTTTGATGTTTTTGAAGATAAATCATTGGGACAAGATAAAAAATCGATTGCTCTTGAGGTTATAATACAGCCTTTGGAAAAGACCTTTTGTGACAATGACCTTCGGGAATTGACAGGCCGTATTATAAACAGCGTTGCGAAAGATACAGGCGCAGTATTGCGTTCGGCGTGAGAAGTTTGCAGAGATTTAGTCGTTTCCTTTGATGCTTTTATATCGGATAAAAAATACAAAATGTCTTCTTGGGGTAGGAGTCAGTTATAGTGCTTCATGAGAAGATATTTTCTACATTAAAAATGATGGAGTATTATCTATCCTTAGAACAATAAATATTTATTCTATTTTTATCACTGTAGACTCATGTAATAGGAAAAGTAATGGATTCATCCCGTTCATTAACAATAGGGATGAAAACCTTAATGATTTTTATCACAAGAGTGTTTTATTGATATCCTTTGAATTTACATCAAAATGAGTTATTCCCTAATATGTTGTTGCGTTTACGCAACATTTTGTGTTAACGAAGAGTCAATATATTTTCTTTCAATTATAGATTGTTCTTTCTTTCTTCTTAATATATTATTAACTATAGTTAGCGAATATTATTATGTGTAGGGGCAGTTTTTAACAGCATATCTCGTTCGTCAGTCTTTAAATCAAGTGTAGGAATTAGTGATGAAATTTAAAATTATTTTTCTAGGATCTGCCGCGTTGATGGCAATAGTATCTTATTCTGAATCTGTTGCGGCAGTTAGTAAGTCAAGAGATGCTAATAAACAACAAAATCATTTCCAAGAATTTATATCTAATATGAAATCTGGTGGGAATATAAAGGTGGAACCATCCTATGTGCATTCTCCTCGAGGTAATAGTGAAAGATATAGCTATCCTATGTCAGTGGATGTATTTGTAAACTCAACGATAAAGACAGCTCTAGGGCCTTTAAAAGGTTCTGTAGCGTTGCAATCAGGAAGCCCTAATCTAGCTATAGGTGAAGCATTCGTTAGTCTTCATGACATAAAAGTTGGTTATTATACGCCATGGGGTTTGAAGGATAGTCCCTTGGTTAATGGGGCAAGTCAGATGAACTCCATTTCCTTTCAACATGCTTTTGGCCGTGCTGCGATCGGTGTATCTGCAGATCAATTTTCAGGTAAGGGAGATAATAAAGAATACGGAATTGGTTATAAGATTTCTCCTATCATTGGAAATATAAGGCCTGTAGTGACTGGTGGTTATGAAATAAGTTCTAGGAATATGGTTGTACGTGCTACTCATGCTACAAGATTTCGAGGCATAGCGTACGATTTTGGTGCGATATGGTCTAGCGGGCGGAATCACTACTATGATAAATCTAAATACTCGATAGTTGCTAGTGGTACTAAGATTATATCAGATAAAGTAATCTTGGTTCTTAATGGCCAGTATTTACAGAATTTGAAATCTAAGACAGATACATATGATGACAGTCACTCTTTTGGGATAGCTGTTGGTGGGACGCTGGCCTATAAATTAGCTAAGAATATACAGGCCAGTATTACTGTTCAACATCAGCATAATTATTTTCCAAAGAAAACTGATGTTCAGCATAACACACAAGTAGTTATTGGTTTAAAACATTCTTTCTAAGAGAATAACGTCTTATATTGAGGAAGTGGTAGGCGTATGTATGCCTACTGCTTTTTTATTGACATTAGGTGGATTGTATCTTTAAATCTCCTATTGCACCCTTAGTGCAGGATTTCATTTATCAAATAATTTTATTCTGTATCCGCATATAGCTTTGTATCCTGAGGAAATTTTTTAAGAAGAGTTTATACAAGAGGAGGTAATCATTATTCTCTTCCGTATACAGAATCCACTATAAGGAAGGTCAAAATTTTATTGATTCAACCTTTATAGATATCGATTTAAGGATAAAGTCGATTAAAATATGGCTGGGGAACTTGGATTCGAACCAAGATTAACGGAGTCAGAGTCCGCCGTTCTGCCATTGAACTATTCCCCAAGGATTAGAATATGACCTCTCAATCATGTTCTACAAAGAGATTGTTATTTTTGTTAGAAGTATGTTGTTTTTGAGTATGTGACAACTTGAAACACGATAAATCTTATAAGGCTCTCTTGTCAATATAGATTAGAATAGTAGATTTTATTATGTATAAAAATAGTTGGCATTGTCGTAGAAATGACACTTTCATTTTTTGTTAGAAAAAATTCGTGCATGTTTTTAGTGCTATTTTATATTACTTCTATTTTGATAAGACTTTTATAGTATTTCAAAGAGCTATATAAAATTGTATTATTTGATCAATCATTTTATTTTAACAGAGAGCTTATATTATAATCCCTTATTAAAAATCGGATATAATGTCTCAAGTCAGCATGATATCGCTAAATATATTTTTTTGACAGGGAAGAGAGAAAATTAAACGATGACCAAATTATTAGGTGGATCTTCCCGAAGTTCCTTAACTCAAAAAGTAAAAAAAACTTCTTTGCAGGAATCTTCCCGTTATTGGCTTGATAGGCATATCAATGATCCTTATGTGCAAAAAGCCAAAATAGAAGGATGGCGTGCGCGTTCTGCATATAAATTACTCCAGATTCATGAAAAACATCGGATACTTCTTCCTGGAAGGCGCATAGTTGATCTCGGATCTGCTCCAGGAAGTTGGTCACAGGTAGCAGCACACATAACTCGCTCAAAACCGGATGATATTCGTATTGTAGCGATAGATATACTAGATATGGAACCAATTCCAGGGGTTAAGTTTTTCAAACATGACTTTGTAGATTTAGAATTATGGGATTTTATATATCAGGAAATAAATGGGAAGCCTGACCTTGTGCTTTCTGATATGGCTTATCCAACTATAGGTCATCGTAAAACAGATCATTTGCGTACTATGAGTCTATGTGAGGCTGCTGTATCATTCGCGTTAGAGGTATTAAATGAAGATGGTGACTTTCTTGTCAAAACATTTCAAGGTGGAACAATTCAAAATATACTCTGTCTTCTTAAAAAGAATTTTAAAAAAGTGGTACATGTTAAACCAATGGCATCGCGGGCAGAATCAGTAGAACTGTTTTTGCTTGCTAAAGGGTTTAAAAAAAATAGATAGATCATGGAATGAAAGTATAAATCTGAAAAAGATGAATTATCTAATCAATTTCACTATCTATTTTATAGATTGTAAAAATATTATATTTTGATGCGATATATAGAGGCTGTGTTTTATAGAGATTGGACAGTTGTGCTATGATTTCCGATCTAACACTATGACTTTTTTAGATCAAGTAATAATCATTTCTCTTGAAGATAGATATTCGTGTGCTTTAAATCAAGGATGGTTTTATCCGATGAGGAATATACCATTGGAATTGGTGATGATGCACTTGGTTTTGTGTCTCCAAATAAAAATACTTGTGTCTGAGAAAGTATTTTTCTGCGTGATTATTCAGAATCTTGAAGAGAGAAACAATATATCTTAAGAAGAGAATTATTCTGTGGATGAAAATTGATAAAATAAATTATTTTATAGTGTATTGACTTCAAAATATCAGATAAGAAGAGAAAGAAGAATATAAAGACAGTCATAGTATGCTTAGAATGCCGCTGACAAGAAAAATATCTCATCGCTTTTCAAGTAGCATCCTATCAAGAATTATCTTCTCTCATAAATAAAACAAGGTCATATTCTTTTAAATCTTGTGAATAATGATGATTATTGGTGGGGGACAAATTAAAACATCATACATTCTTTGTTATTTAGGTGTTTTTTTATAATTATTCACACTATCCTACTATAATTTATCAGTTATTATACACCAATTTTTTAATAAATTATGCGCTATATCTATGACAATTTATACGTAGAATCAATAGTTGTATAAGTTAAATCATTGATTTTTAGGCATATAATTTTGATGGTGGGCGTGGCAAGAATCGAACTTGCGACCCCTACGATGTCAACGTAGTGTTCCACCACTGAACTACACGCCCATATTAGTGAAAACGATAGCTTTCTCTAAAGCATAAGATATCATTTTCTCGACTAACTTTTCATTTTTTATACTGCATTTAAACGGGTTAATAATCTGTTAACTTCATTGACAAGATCCCTTAAGTGAAAAGGTTTTGAAAGAACTTTTGCATTTTTAGGGGTATTAGAATCAGGGTTTAAGGCTACTGCTGCAAAACCAGTAATGAACATTATTTTCAAATCAGGATCTAATTCAGTTGCTTTGCGTGCTAATTCAATACCATCCATTTCTGGCATGACAATATCTGTTAAGAGTAGAGAAAAAGGCTCTTCACATATTTTATCATACGCGCTAGCTCCATTATTGCAGGCGATAACGTCATAACCAGCCTTTCTTAAGGCTTTAATTAAAAACCTGCGCATATCATTATCATCTTCAGCAAGAAGAATTTTTTGATTCATTTTGTAGAACCACTATTTTTAGAAATTAGTTCTGGGTTGATGATTATCGACATTACAAATTCATTTTGATCATATAGTCCTCATATAGCAAAAATCCGCATGAAAAAACGATCATTCTCGCAATGAATTATATAGACTATGTGGAATTGATATTTTTATTATGCAACCTTACGAATTACCCTATATCCTTTTGACAAACATTGCTCTTTAAGTTTTTTTATAGACCTTAGAAAAATCGATTGAAAATATCGAAGATATCCATTTATAGCCTTTTACTTCACTAACCACAATATTTCTTAGCATGATTGGACAAATAAAAAGTACATCTAAGTTTTCTTTTCCTACGACTCGTCTCTTCATATATATGATGTCTGTTAATCTATTTGTCAATAAAGCATCCCTTATGGACGAATGCACTTAATCAGAGTTTAAATCAAAATTCTCTTTCTGTCTTTTATCTGCGCCATAGAGGTCTTCCTATGACAATGATTTTGTTGATGGATGAGTGAATTATAATATATAATAGGAAGAATATAATGTATTTCCTTTGTGCAGAATACTTGATTAAAGTATAATTGAGAGGTATAAAAGAGGTATTGAAGAGAATAATTCACGATAGTGATCAATGCTCTATTATTTTCTGGAAAAAAAGGTGCTATAGGTAAGGGTTTTGATCTCGAAATAAGGAGATTTGACTGTATATTACATGGTTTGAATATATTGTTAAGTAATACTTGTATTGTTTTTTTATGGGGTTATATCAAATGATGATTGGTTTTAAAGTTCCTAAAGGTGTATTCCATACACGTGTCGAAGATGCTTCTGTATCCGATGGATCCAAAAGATTTGAATGGAAGCAGATCACAACAGATGATTGTTTTTCTGGGAAGAAGGTTGTTCTTTTTGCGCTTCCAGGGGCTTTTACGCCTACTTGTTCAAATTATCAACTCCCTGGCTTTGAAAAGATTTATGATGAACTGCGCGATGAAGGTATAGATGAAGTTTATTGTCTTGCCGTCAATGATTCGTTTGTTATGAATGCTTGGGGGAAAAGTTTAGGAATTAAGAAAGTTAAGTTATTGGCTGATGGTTCCAATGAGTTTACCCGTAAAATGGGAATGCTTGTTTCTAAAGATAATGTCGGATTTGGTCTCCGTTCTTGGCGTTATGCTGCTATTGTAGATGATGGAATAATTCAACAATGGTTTTCAGAAGAGGGATTGTCTGATAATTGTAGCACAGATTCTTATGGGACTTCTTCTCCAGAGAATGTTTTGAAAAATATCCGTACAAGTAAAAAGTAGCTGATGATCTGTGGAATAGAAGAAGAGAGGTACTCGTGTATTTTTCTTCATCTATCATTTTAGTAAAAAATATCTTTATCTTGGGTTATTATATCAAAAAATATAGTAGCAAAGAAACGGTAAAACGTGACGATATCCTTACATGTCTATCCGAGTCTATTTACTTTGGATTGACTCACCAATAAGCTTGTGTATCGTTTTTAGATAGTATTCAAAGACGTTGGCTGACAATATGCTATGTTGATTCTATTAAGATTAATAGAATTTCTTGGTGGTTTTTTTTCTACAATATTTGCAAAAATTATTGGTGTTATTTTTGGGAATATCATGTAGAAGAAGTCCATATAATATTCACAATTCATTTTGAATGAACCTAATTTTACAGTAATACTGACATTAATCTTAGGGGAAATTAAGCTAGAGATTGAGAATATTAAAGGCATATATATCCATGAGACCGAACGGGTTTAATTCTAGAGAATGGTGATAGGTTGATTCCTGTCATCCGTTCTATAATGTCACTATTTTGTGATTATTCTTTCGTCTATATGGGTTTATATGTTTAAATTTCCATTCTTTTTTTATCGGTCAGGAGTACAGCAGGATCTAAAAATTTGTTATATTCGTTAGATCCAGAGATTCAGTATTTGTTGGTTCTGCTGGAGTATTTAGAATATTGTTTTCATTGATACCGAGAGAAAGCTGTTGTGGAATATTGAGGATTGTTGGCGCTTAAGAAATCATAATTTCCTCTAACTTGTCCTGTAGACGTATCCTCAGAGGTTTTATTTCTGTTTTGAATTTGTTCTATCTGTTCGTTCTTGAGGTTCTGCTAAAGAACAACCACCCAACAATCGATATTTTTGTCATTAAAAAAACGAGACTTAATTGATTTGATTAAAACAAAAATCCTTTTGTCACTGACTACTTGTTCGTGATAATGTGGGCATCTGGATGATATATGAAATTAAATTTTTATGAGGATTGAGTAATTGTGAAGGAAAAATAAAAAATTTTCTCTTGCAAATTGATGTTGGAACGAATCTTTCAGCAAAGATGTCATTTTTAATTAAAGCGAAAAATAGATGAATATATATGCTCTAAAATGTATAAGACGGGTTTTTCCAGATGAGAAAACTCAGGTATATCATTCATCAAAGGAAATTTGAGAGAAAATCATTGTTTAAGATAGAATCTCTTGGTGATAATTACAGATGATCTACGATAAGAATAAATGATGTAAAATCAATCATTCGTATTCTTTGGTGCCCAGAAGAGGACTCGAACCCCCAAGCCTTGCGGCACAGATACCTGAAACCTGCGCGTATACCATTCCGCCATCTGGGCTTTCTTCTCTCTTGATTCTATATTCTATCTTTTCATTGTCAATCTTCAATCAATTTTTTGGAATTTGATTAAGAAATATTTTTTATCAATAAAAAATAGGAAGATAAACATAAACGGCAAGAAATAATTGATAGTGGAAGGTATTGGCCCCCTAGACTTGATGCTGCAATTTGTTAGGTTAACTACTATAAACTAACAAAGAATAATTTATAATCTTTAATTTTTTAAATTCGTTGATTTTGGTTGTTTTTGAGCCGATGGTAAATTTTTGGGTTTAAAATATTCCTTGATCGTATTCAAACCATTATTTGGTGTATTATTCACAAGGGATGAGGCTCAATGGATCGTTATTTGATGCATAAGATTATGATAATTAAATTGGATATTATAAGGAATTTTAAATAATTTTATCTGCCATATGATCATAAGATGATTATCAAATGCGGATTTTCGAGATAAAAATAATGCTCTCATGTATACCAAGAATCCTGCAAATAATAAAATTTATTTTTTATACATTAAGCGATTACATTTATCCAAGTATTTGTCCAACTTGCAGCAGAATGATTGATCGTCATTCTTGTTTATGTGCACATTGCTGGTCAAAAGTCTATTTTATACCTCCTCCTGTACAGAAAAATATAAATGATATTGGTCTAAGTGCGGATGAAAATAATGAGGATGTTATAGAAGAGGATTGTGGATTAACGCATATACGTTCTGTTACCGCATATTGCGATATATCATGTGTTTTAGTTCGTCTGCTAAAATATCATGATAGGGGGGATTTGGCTATTATGATGGCTCAATGGATGTTCCGTATTGGCAAGGATTTCATCATAGACTCTGATGTGATTATCGCTGTCCCACTGCATCGTTTTCGTCTTATACGTCGACAATACAATCAATCAGCTGAACTTGCACGATTGATTGCTCATTATGGAAAAAAGCCATTTCTTCCAGGAGTTTTAGTGCGTAATCGCAACACTAAACCACAGGTAGATTTATCTATATCTTCTAGGAAAAAGAATCTCTGCAATGCCTTTTGTGTTCAGAAAAAAAATGAAAAATATATTCGCGGACTCAAAATTCTTTTGGTAGATGATGTCTATACAACTGGTTCAACAGCACATTCTGCCACTATGGCCCTCAAGAGAGCAGGGGCTATGAACATAAGAGTTATCACTTTTGCTAGATCACTGAAGCAATCTAGTTCTTCGGTAATCTGAGAAAATCTATTCCTGATATCCGTCTTTTAATTTTATCTCATCAATATGAGCCGCTATATATACAACTGCTTTTCTATAAGTGGAGGAATTGTTCCAAGATTTTAGAACGAGAAAATTCTCTTCTTTTGGTTGATATCCTTTAGATTCTTTCCATCCTTTTTTGTGCAATAGGTTAGCTGCCGATACAAGGGCGTCCTCACTAGAATGGACTAGATCAGCTTTACCATCTCCATCAGCATCGACTGAAAATTTCTTAACATTAGATGGAATAAATTGGAACTGTCCATATTCACCATGAAGGGCGCCTTTGGCATCATCGGTCATAACACCGGAGGATATAAGGTCAAGAGCAGCAAAAAATTGTTCATTAAAGAGTGCCGAGCGACGATCATCTGCTGCAAGAGTAGCAATTGCTGAGAGAATATGAGTATTGCCCATTTTTGTTCCAAAGGAACTTTCCAGACCCCATAAAGCCATTAGAATTCCAGGAGGAACTCCATAACGGTCTTTTACGGATTTGAGAAGGGATGCATGTTTTTTCTTCATCTCCTTTCCTTTTTCAATAATGAAATTAGTAGGTATTCTTTTAATATATTCTTCAAAAGTAAATACTGTGGTTGGCTGATTTCGATCAAGTTCCATCGTTGGCCAGTTATAATGGATCTTGGAAAAAACCCTATCTAACATATGTTGATCCAATCCCTTTTTAAGGGCTTTTTGGCGTGCACTAGATAGCCATTGCTCAAATTTAGCAGGAACAGGTTTGTCGGATTGATTGGAGATAGGTGAATCCCCAGATGCAGATGGGGTGCATGAAGTCAAGAAAATTATCGGACACAATACCCCTAACAATAGGGATGATGATAATTTTACTGTGTTTGAAAACATGCTAAAAAATCCTTTTTGTTGCGTGAGAATAAATACGGGCACATTGTTATTCACTCTTTTCAGAGGTTTTTTTTGCGAGAAGTTCAGCAATCTGTACAGCGTTTAATGCAGCCCCCTTGCGCAGATTATTAGCAACAATCCACAAACTGAGACCGTGCTTGATAGTTGCATCTTTTCGAATTCGTGAGATAAAGACAGAATCTTGATCAAGGGATTCAGCTGGCGTCATATATTCCCCATTTTTAGGATTATCGATAACCCTGCATCCTAATGCTTTGTCCAAGATCGCACGTGCTTCATCTGGTGCAATAGATTTCTTAAATTCTATGTTTACCGATTCAGCATGCCCAATTAGAACTGGAACGCGAGCAGCTGTACAGCTAATCTTTATTTTTGGATCTAAAATCTTCTGCGTTTCTGCAAGAACCTTCCATTCTTCCTTGGTAAAAGCATCGTCCATAAAAACATCTATACAAGGAATAATATTAAAGGCGATGTTTTTGGTGAATACTTTTGATTTGACTGGTTTTTGTGTTAGAACAGATTCTGTATTATAAATGAGTTCATCGATTCCCTTTTTACCAGCCCCTGACACAGATTGATATGTTGAGACAATAACGCGTTTTATATTTGCATAATCATGTAGCGGTTTGAGAACTACAACGAGTTGAATGGTTGAGCAATTAGGATTTGCTATAATATTTTTTCGAGAAGATAAATGAATGGATTCAGGATTGACTTCTGGAACAATAAGAGGAACATCCGAGTCATAACGCCACGCTGAAGAATTGTCTATAACAGTGCATCCAGATTCGGCTATGATGGGTGACATGCGCTTAGATAGCGCATGACCTGCCGACATGAGACAAATATCAGTTCCAGAAAAATCATAGGAATCAAGATCACGTACCTCAATGGTGTGATCTCCAAATGGAATCTTAGTTCCAGCTGAATTCTTGGAAGCAAGCGCCACAACTTCTCTAGCGGGAAAAGAGCGCTCAGAAATAATCTTGAGCATTTCTCTTCCAACA
The DNA here is from genome assembly GCA_016808295.1 of Candidatus Liberibacter ctenarytainae. Taxonomy (GTDB): domain Bacteria; phylum Pseudomonadota; class Alphaproteobacteria; order Rhizobiales; family Rhizobiaceae; genus Liberibacter; species Liberibacter ctenarytainae. Next base: position 43,767 of record SEOL01000001.1, on the reverse strand, counting down.
TTTCCTGTCGCTCCGACAACTGCTATTTTGAAAGTCATCACGCCATTTTCTTTCTCATGCAAAAATAATCAAGAATTAAAAAGTCGTTTTAACAACAAACGAATCACATGACCCGTACAAGGATATTAACATAGATTCTTGGAAAGTTTTCCTGACAGTTGTATCCCTGACAGGTGTGCGACCATATATAATATATTTTGAATAATAGTCAAGAAGAGCTGTGAGATGTTGTTAAGATTAAGCCTTGCTTTATCTGGCTGATAGAGATTGATATCAGCAGATCAGGATTTTTTTTGATTAGCCATTTTTGTGTTGATAATTTCAATAGCACGGTCACAGTCGATTGCATCATGATTATCGTGTTTAGGGAGACTGGCGTTTATTTTATTCCAACTAAGATATGGTCCGAAGCGTCCATGATGGAGCGTAATAGCGCCTCCATTTGGATGTGTTCCTACTATATGGCCTTTGGAACGGATATAGGAAGATTCTTTGTTTTTACTTTTTTCAGCAATATGAGCAGTTGCTTGATCAAGATTCATTACAAGGACTTGTTCTATTGATTCCAACTGAGTATAACGTCCGTCATAATGGAGATAATAGCCATATTTTCCAATACCTGCGAGTATGATTTTTCCAGTCTCTGGATGGCATCCTATTTCTCGAGGTAAAGAGAGCAAAGACCTTGCTTTGTCATAATCTATATCATCTTTTCCCCAATCTTTGGGTAGAGCACAACGTTTTGCATCTTTGCCATCTCCTTGCTGTACATATAAGCCAAAACGCCCAGATTGCAGGGTTACTGCTTCTTTTGACGTAGGATCGGTTCCAAGTATTGTCGGCCCTAAAGATTGTTCTATGATATCTTGTTTGTCTGAAGTTAACTGGCGGGTATAGCGACAATGAGGATAATTGACACATCCAACAAAAGCTCCATATTTGCTGAGTTTGATGGACAAAAGATGACTCTGACACGCGGGGCATGTGCGGCTATTATCATCACTGTTTTCTTTCGGAGGAAATATAATGGAAGATAAGGTATCGTTCAGGATGTCGATAACATTTGATATTCTTAATTCTTTTATGCTTTCAATTTTTGCAATGAAATCTTTCCAAAATTCATGGAGAACCTCTTTCCAGTTTAATTTTCCAGCAGATATTTCATCTAGTTTTTCTTCAAGATCCGCAGTAAAATCATATTCCACATATCGGCTGAAGAAATTTTCTAAAAATGCGGTTACTATTCTGCCTGTATTTTGAGGAAATAGCTTGCGTTGTTCAATAATCACATATTGTCGTTTACACAGTGTTTCTAAAATGGCTGCATAGGTAGATGGTCGACCAATGCCTAGCTCTTCCATTTTTTTGATTAAGGAAGATTCTGAATAGCGTGGAGGAGGTTCAGTAAAGTGTTGTGATGCATCAGCTTTTTCTAAAAGGAGTGTGTCATTATCATAGATGTGAGGAAGAAGCTTATCTTCATCAGAAGTCTTTTCTCCTTGATCATTTTTATCTTCCCAAATTTTGAGAAAACCATCAAAAAATAGGCAAGAACCAACAGCTCGTAGATGTGCTGCTTGATTTTCATGAATAGCTTCAATGGTTACAGTGGTTCGCTCAAATTCAGCAGAAGTCATCTGACTTGCAACGCTACGTTTCCATATAAGGTCATAAAGCTTTAATTGGTCATGATCTAAAAATTTGTTTACTGTATCAGGGAAAAGATTAAAATCATTGGGGCGTATGGCTTCATGTGCTTCTTGGGCATTTTTAGCTTTAGCAGAGTATATTTTAGGCTTATCTGGGAGATAGCGATTCCCGAAATGTTTCATTATGGTATTGCGCACTGCATGAAGAGCGTCAGAGGTCATATGTACGCTATCTGTTCTCATATAGGTAATTAAACCAATGATTTCACCATTAATATTGATCCCTTCATATAATTTTTGTGCTATTCGCATCGTATGTGTAGCAGAGAATCCTAGCTTAGATGATGCCAATTGTTGAAGGGTAGAGGTAGTAAAAGCTGGCCAAGGATTACGTTTAACGGGTTTAGTCTCTGTTTTTTTGACAACATAGTTGGCCTTTGTCAAGAAAGATAGAAGTGCATCAGCTTCCTTCTTATCCTTAATAGATTTCTTTTCAATACGTTGACCATTAAACTCTACGAGACGTGCTGTAAATTTACCCTCTCGAGGTGTTTTGAGTAGTGCTGATAACGACCAATATTCTTCTGCAATAAAACATTCTATTTCAGACTCACGGTTGCATACGAGGCGCAGAGTTACTGATTGCACTCTTCCTGCTGAGCGTGCGCCTGGAAGTTTGCGCCATAAAACTGGAGATAGATTAAAGCCTACAAGATAATCCAACGTGCGTCTAGCTAGATAGGCATTGACAAGGTCTAAATTAATATCACGCGGATTCTGCATAGACTTCATTACTAGCTGTTTCGTTATCGCGTTAAAGGATACACGCTGAATCTTTTTCCCTTCTATGACGTTTTTCTGTTTTAGAATATCTAGAATATGCCAAGATATAGCTTCTCCCTCTCGGTCTGGATCGGTGGCGAGAATTAATAGGTCGGCAGATTTCACAGCACGCACAATATCCTCTAGGTGCTTTTGTGATGATTTATCGATCTCCCAAATCATTTCAAATTCTTTTTCAGGGAGAACCGATCCTGTCTTCGCTGCCAAATCACGTATATGTCCGAACGAAGATAATACTTTATAATCTGATCCTAAATACTTGCTAATCGTCTTTGCTTTGGCAGGTGATTCCACAACTATAACATTCATTTTTTTGGTCTCTAAATAGGATCTTATTCAAATAGGTTTTTCTGTTTTGATAACGACAAGTTTCTTCACAAAATATTCTCATACTGTATTCTCTGAAGAATGGATATAGGGCTTCTTATTTTGCATCAATTTTCCGATTCTATATGATGTGTGATAGAAATATATTAAGGATTCTGATCAATATGCTATAGAAATCCACAAAATCCAATCTGTTCTAAATTCATTTGAGCATTTAAGATACAAGTCACAGGTAAATAGAGAGAAGCGGAGATTATGGTGTGGGAAGTCGCATTGCTAGTGATACCATTCCTCCAGGATGACGACAAATCTGTCCAGATAGATCTAATTCCAAGAGGATGAGATAGATAATGGAAGCATTGATTCCCGTATGCTGAATGATATCATCCACATGGATTGGAACAGAGTTTAAAGATTGCACTATTTTTTCTCGTTCATCTTGGTTGTAGTCTGGATGATTTGTGATATTGAGATCTTTCGCATAATCTTCATTACATGGGGATGAAAAAAAGTTTTTTTCTATTTGTGGATGAAGAATTTGGAGTGCGTCATGAGCAGAGGTAATAAGAATTGCGCCTTCCTTCAGCAGTTGATTGGTTCCTTCGCAGCGGGGATCTAGCGGTGATCCCGGAACGGAAAATACTAGTCTGCCAAATTCCGCTGCGAGTCTGGATGTAATAAGAGAACCTGATTTTTTAGCTGCTTCAATGACAATGAGTCCTAATCCTATTCCTGCGATAAGGCGATTGCGGCGTGGAAAGTCATGGGGGCGAGGTTCGCATCCAAAAGGCATTTCACTTATTGCCATTCCTTCATTGCTCCAAATTTCCTCTAGCAGATTACGGTTTTCCGGTGGATAAATACAATCCAGGCCGCCTGCCATTGTGGCGATAGTTCCCGTTTTAAGAGAGGCCCGATGGGCTATAGTATCTATACCAAGAGCTAATCCTGATACAATTGTATATCCTTCTCTCCCTATTTCTTGTGCAATCTTTTCTGTGAATTTGAGTGCGCTGATTGAAGGATGGCGAGCTCCTACAATACCCACAGAAGGTTTTGTGCTTGCTATTTGCATATTTCCTTTAACGGCTAACAAGGGAGGGGGATAGTCTATGTAGCGCAGAGCTGGTGGATAAGATGGATCGCTGATAGCTATAAAACGCGCTCCAAAGGATTCAGCTGTTTGCAATTCTCTTTCTGCTTCTTCTCTGGAGCAAATACGGATCTTCTTATTTTTTCCCGATCTCCGAGCTAATTCAGGAATTGCCTCAAGCGCTTGCTCAGATGAACCAAAATAATTAATCATATCACGGAAAGTTGCAGGCCCTATACTTTCACTTCGAATCAGACGTAACCAAGAAATTTTTTGTTCGTCTGTTAAGCAAACTCCTCTTTTAGGAGAATTAATTTTTACCATTATCACTTTCTGTTAAAATAATTTTTGTTTCTGACCCAGAAATCAAACGTTTAATATTATCTAAATGTGTCCAATAAATGATTATCATCATAAGTGTGAAGATTATAGGGAGATTAGTTTCCGGCAATATAACCCAAAATGTGATTGTTATGAGAGACGTTGATAGAAGAGATGAAATTGAAGAGTAACGTGTAATTAAAAAACATAATATCCAAATAATTGCAAAAAATATGATCATGCTTGGTTTTAAAGAAATCAGGATTCCAATATACGTAGAGATTCCTTTTCCACCTTTAAATTTAAGCCAAACAGGGAATATATGGCCTATAAAAGTTGCGAATCCCGCTAGTTCTCCGGCTTTATTGTTAAAAAGTATTGAAATAATGATAATGGCAACAACTGCTTTGATTGCATCACATATCAATGTCATGAAAGCAAGTTTTTTATTTCCAGTTCTGAGTACATTGGTGGCGCCTATATTACCAGATCCAATATGTCTTATATCTTCAATGCCTGATATCTGTGTTAATAACAATCCAAAGGGTATAGATCCGAGGATATACCCTGTAATAATTGAGATTATTGCTATAAACACTTCATGTGTTGAATGTGGCAAATATTCCATAAATCAATTTTCCAATGTATAAACACGTTTCCCTGATATATAAGTTTCTATTACTCGTCCGGAAAAACATTCCTGATTAAAGGCCATATTTTTGTATGATGACAACATATTATCTGCTTTTGCGACCCATTGATGATCTAAGTTGATGAGGACAATATCAGCTGGTGCATGAGGTTTGAGTGTGCCTCCTGGGAGATTAAATATTTTAGCAGGGCGTGTTGACATAGATTCAATGAGCTTTATCAGAGATATATGATCTGCATGAAACAAACGTAATCCTGCCGATAACATAGTTTCTAACCCAATGGAACCAAAACTTGCTTCGGTAAAAGATAGATTCTTTGTATCAGTAGGGCGAGGAGTATGATCCGAGACGATGATATCTATATCTCCTCTTGCAAGTGCATTAATCATTCCAATACGTTCTTCTTCAGGTCGTAATGGCGGCAAAACTTTGCGCAAACTATTATACATCCCGATATCATTTTCGTTTAATACGAGATTATTGATTGAAACACCACAAGTAGCTTTCGTTTTATTTTCTTTAGCATGGTTTAATAAAGCAATTGATTGAGGGAGAGACAGGAGGGAGGCGTGATAGCGTCCTCCGGTATGCTGTGCGATCAGTAAATCTCGATTTAAAGGGATGGTTTCAGATATTGCAGGAATGCAAGGTACCCCTAAATGACTTGCCATGACTCCCTCATTCATTGCTCCTTGTGATCCAAGGAAATAATCATGTGTATCAAGAGCAACAATAGCATCAAGCATATGGGCATATTTCATAGAATTCAGAAGAATTTGTGTGTCGTATATACTGAGAGGAGTATGGACAAAGCTGACAGCGCCTTGCTCTTGCAGAAGCCGAATATCATTGATTTTCTTGCCGTCCATCCTATGCGTTAAACCGGCTGTTGGATATACATTGACTATGGAATTCTTCTGTATTTCTTTGAAAGAGCTTTTGATGAAAGTATATTCATCCATAAAAGAAGATATGAAAGGTGTTAGAATTAAAGAAGTGATGCCTCCAGATGCTGCTTCTTTAGATATCCTTACTATATTTTCAGTATATCTTTCGGGAGGGCCATCAAGGGTCACACGTGCATCAACTAATCCGGGAATAGCAATCAATCCTGTGCAATCACGCACCGGAAAGGATGGTGGAAACCCCTGATTGAGAACATGAGACCCAGCGTCTAGAATATTACCATTTTCAACAATAATCGTTCCAAATTCATCGAGATTTTGACTGGGATCAATGATATGTATATTATTTAAAACAAATGATGTCATGGTTCTTCACCCTATAAGGTTATGTTGATTGACAATCAGTTCTTTAATAATAGCCATGCGGACAGCTACCCCCATTTTGATTTGATGTTGAATAATGCTTTGTGGCCCATCTGCTACTTGAGAAGTAATTTCATAATTGCGATTAATAGGCCCAGGATGCATAACAATTGCATCTTTTTTAGCATATTTAATTTTTGTTTCGTCGAGCGAGTACATATGAGCGTATTCTCTCGTTGAAGATATTAAAGATTCAGTCATCCTCTCGCGTTGAAGACGTAATACCATGATGACATCAACATCCTTTAAACCCTCTTCCATGGTATGGAAGACTTTAATTCCCATGTGAGATGTATCTGGTGGAAGTAGTGTCGCAGGAGCGATAACGCGCACATGAGCACCCATGGTATTGAGGAGAATAATATTGGAACGTGCAACACGAGAGTGTAAAATATCACCGCAAATGGCTATACGCAGATTAGATATTTTTCCTTTAAAATGACGTATGGCTAAAGCGTCAAGCATCGCCTGGGTTGGATGTTCATGTGTTCCATCGCCAGCATTAATGATGCAGGAGCCCTGAGTTTTTTGAGTCAATGAGTGAATTGCACCAGAACATGGATGACGAATAACAATGATATTTGGTTGCATAGCCTGTAATGTTGTGACGGTATCATCGAAACTCTCTCCCTTTTTCAGAGAAGAATTATTTGTATTAATGTTGATAACATTGATTCCAAGACGTTTTGCAGCTATTTCAAAAGAAGCTTGAGTGCGAGTTGATGCTTCTAAGAAGAGATTGATTTGTATTAATCCACAGAGTTGTTTAGGAGGAGGAGTGTGGTTTCCTTGTAAGTATTCGTTTGCACAGTTTAGCAAGTGATTAATATCTTGCATGGAAAGGTCTTTAACACTAACAAAGTTGCGAAAGGGAAAAAAATACATAACATGCTCTCCAAAAAGCTGTTATCCTGCATTGAGAGTAGCTAAGATAGGATGAAGGAATCATTATAACATTCCTGTGGAATTACTATTTAGGGAAAGAGTGGATGTTTGTAAAGAATTTTGCGCTTGGCAAGGAAGTGAACCGAGAAGTGACATAACAGTTGTCCTCTTATATATCTCAGAGAATTTTACCAAAGTTAGCTATGAATATGAATCAAGTATACCCACAATTAGATTCCCTTTCTGCATTAAATCAGCCACCGCCGTTTGTTGGAATAAATGCATATAGCACGGATTCCTTGTTAGTAGATATTACTGCAAACTTTCCGCGTATTGTACGTAAGGAACTTGAGTTATTGGGAAGCTATGTTTTTTCTGATGCGGCACAAGAATTAGCGCGCATGGCCAATTGCAACATCCCTCATCTTCATGCATATGGCCCAGGAGGAGAGCGTCGTGATAGAATTGAGTATCATCCAGCTTGGCATGCTTTGATGCGTCGTTCGATACAAGAGGGTTTGCATTGTTCTATCTGGGATCGAAATGCTACACCAGACATTCGTAAATATGCACATAAAATTAGAGCGTCTCGCTTATATTTGATGGCTCAATTAGAAGCAGGACATCTCACTTCTTCAAGTGTAACGAATGCATCTATGGTCGCATTGATGACATCTCCGAGAGTGCAAAAAGATTGGGCTCAAAAGATATTATCACGGGACTATGATCCTACTAATAGAGCGCCTATGCATAAAAATTCTGTGACAATTGGGCTTGGATTAACTGAAAAACAAGGGGGAACTGACATCAATGCGATTATATCTTCTGGTCACAAAATCAGTGATGGTATATATTGTTTGTCAGGTCATAAGTGGTTTGTATCCGCTCCAATGAGTGATGCATTTATCATGCTTGCCAGGGTGGAAGAGAAAATTGGTTGTTTTTTAGTCCCGAGGTTATTAGAAGATGGTTCTTCCAATGGTCTATGTTTTCAGAGGTTGAAGGATAAGGTTGGAAATCGATCAAATGCTACTGTTGAGGTAGAGTTTTCTAATACTTTTGGCTTTTTGTTGGGTGATCTTGATTCGGGGTCCAATCCCGTAGAAGATATGAAAATATTAATATATTTGGATTGTGCGATCATTTCTGTTGCAGGAATGAGATCTTCTCTTGCTGAATCTATTCATTATGTGCGTAGGCGTTATGTTTCAGGAGAACGTCTCATTGATCAGAAGGTCATGAATCGCGTTATGGCGGATATGGCTTTAGATGTTGCTGCTGCTACAGCTCTTTCTTTTCGGTTAGCTCATGCTTTTGATGAGGCTAAAGTACATGCTGCAGAGGCCGCTTACGCACGTATTATGGCGCCTGTTACTAAATATTGGTGTTCTAAAATTGCTCCAGCGGTTATTGCTGAGGCAATGGAATGTATTGGTGGTTCAGGTTATATAGAAGAACGTTCACTCGCTCGTCATTATAGAGAAGCGCCTGCTAATGCTATATTGCTTGGATCTGGTAATGCGATGGTGCTAGATTTGCTCAATTTGTTAGAAAAAGGAACAGGTTTATTTGAGCAGGTATTCACTCATTTAGTACAAGATCTTGGTGAATCTGGTGAAAGAGTTATCAATCTTCTTCAAGATTCAATTTCCTTGTGTCAAGAAGATAAAGGATTTGCGCGTATTTTTATTGAGCGAATGGCAGTAGCTGCTGCTGCTGCTGCGCTCTATCGATCAGGGGCAGGGAATATAGCTGATGTATTCTTAGAAACGAGATTTTTTGGTCAGTGGCGTTCAACATATGGTATGTTGCATGGCCGTTTTAATGCTGCCCATATTGTCTATTTTTTATATCCAGACATAGAAACAGAATAAGTGTTGTTATTGAATGCTCATTTATTTCTCATAGATGTAGAAATATTTTGAGAACATTACGGCCTGTTCCAAGATGGATCTATCCCCAATAGAGATGTATCATCGCAACAGTATTCAAGCAATAATATATATGATGATAAAGATTATTTGTCGAAATTAGATGAAATAAGAGTTATCTAAGATGATTTATATCAGAATATTTTGTGAGTGGATATGCTGCTTGGTGTTGTTCCCGTAGGATTATTTGAGCGATAAAATTTTTTTGATGCAAGTATATGGTTTGATAAAACGCGTTTTATCCAGATCGAGGCAAGCTTATAATACTATCTTTAGGTGCAATATTCGCAATATAATTTCGTATTATATCATATACTAATGCGATTTCAACTGTAGTACCATAATAGATAGATATATTTTATTTTTAGTATCATTTTGATTTTTAAGGATTAAATAATGACGAGTATTTTAACAAACATTGCTGCAATGTCAGCGGCGCAAAAATTGCGAGATGTAAATGCTGGTCTTGAGATTACACAGGATCGTGTTTCTTCAGGTTTGCGTGTTGCTGATTCTTCTCATAATGCAGCTTATTGGTCGATCGCAAAAACAATGAAATCGGATCATAATGCGCTTTCCGCCGTTTCTGATGCAATAGGTCTTGGCTCTGCAAAAGTAGATATTGCTAAGGCTGGTATGGGAAAAGCTATTGAAGTGATGTCTAATATAAAGAGTAAACTAGTTGCTGCTCTTGAGCCAGGTACAGATGCGGATTCTATTCAGGAAGAGATTAGTCAATTGCAACAACAATTGAGAGGGATTGCAGAAGGAGCTTCATTCAACGGTGAAAATTGGTTGCAAGCAAATATTGGCTCTCCTTCTGGCTTCGTAATGAAAAGTGTTATTAGTTCTTTTATTCGTGAACATACTGGTGAGGTTCGTGTTACAAATATAGAATATAAACTTGATTCTAATTCTGTATTATTTGATACCTCTCAAAAGAGTGGAAAAAGCTATGGTATTCTCGATAAAGAACTTATAGTAAAGCCAAAAACACCACAATTATCCACAGTAGCAGTATCATATGTAGATGCAAAGGGTAATAAAGTATCTAGATCCCACTCTGTTGCCACAGCTGATGGTGCTTGGTTGAAAGGTATGAAAGCCACATTTGATCAAGAAAATGGCCTTGCTACCTTAGTGGACAATACTACTATATACCTTCGTGTGGGTGAAGATAGGTGGGTGCGTGCTACTGAAGACAGAAGACCATTTGATGGGACAGGAGACCTTCCTAAAGCTCTGGGTCAAAAGGAGAACAAATCTTATTATATGGACACAACCGCAACCACTGTAGATGCAACAGCAATTGCTGATGAAGTTAATGTAGGTTATTCTGTAACATCATTTAATATTACACATCATGCTAATGGAGATATGTATAACGAAACTGCTTCTATTCAAAAAATTCTTTCATTTATAGATAAGCAAGTGAAATCAGTGATTTCTGCAGCAGGAAAGTTAGGATCAATTAGTTCCCGTATTTCCATACAAGAAGATTTCGTGCAATTTATGCGTGATGCTATTGAACGAGGTATAGGTCGTTTGGTTGATGCTGACATGGCTGCTGAATCCAGCAAACTTTCTGCTTTGCAAACACAACAGCAATTAGCAATTCAAGCTTTGTCTATCGTTAACCATTCTCAGCAAGGAACTCTGAGCCTATTTCGTGGCTAAAAATTTAACTTAAATAGTGAGTAAGTATAGTCTGAAGATCCGTATTTTTTATAATTTAAAACGGTTCTTCAGATATATTCTATATTCTTTTCGCCTCTATCATAGGGGGGTTTTCTGTAAAGAAAATACAAATAATTTTGTGTGAAATGTTTTTATAACCAACCAATAGATGGTTTTGTTATATGGGAGATCAACATGAATGATATAATGTTATCTCATCTTGAAGATTTTAGCCGAGGTAATTTATCTTCTAATAGTATTGTTTCTCCTGATGAAAAGATTTCCACTACGGATACTGATATTGATTCGATTGCCATTGATATTCAGATAGAGCGGGACAAAGCCTATCAACAAGGATATGCAGATTCTGCTCGTGAACAGGAAGACCGCTGGAAATCTCATATTGAATCGTTGCAAACAGTTCATTGCAATGAGATTGCGGATAATCGAAAAAAATTTGAATCTTGCACAAGTGATTTTATATCTGCAGCGATCAAAGATTCTATAAAATTACTCTCAGATTCTTTTGAACATGAGCTGATACGGATTTTGGCTCCTTTTTTGGAAGTTGAAATCTCTCGTAATGCTGCCAGAGCACTAGCAGCATGTATTGTTGATGTTTTTAAGAAAGGGGAATGTGGTACAATTAAAATTCATGGTCCGAAAAATTTGCACGCTTTTATTGAGCAATATTTAGGAGAATATTCTCCTATGGTATTGTGCGAGGATTCTAATCAAATTGATTTTTCAACTGAAATTTCTGGTGGCATAGTTTCCACACGACTTGAATCTTGGTTGTCTGATGTCAAAAAATTATTAGAGGTAAAGTAAGGTTTGTAAATGAATGATCAGGAGGATAATCAAAACAAAAAAGTGAAAGTGATTATTGTTAAAAAGAAATTTTTTTTAGATAATTCAAAGAATCGTCATACTTGGAAAATTGTCTATGCTGATTTTATGACGGCATTAATGTCTTTTTTTTTACTCATGTGGATTGTAAACTCTTCCGATGATGGGATGAAGATGGCAATAGAAAGTTATTTTAACCCCTTTGGAATATCGAATCTATCAGCAAATCCTCGGGGTATTCATGATCTTCAACATCTTCCTGTTGAAGCCCCAATGAATAAAAAAACAGAAGATAATAGTTTAGAGAAAAAAAATGATCGTTCTCTGAAGGATAAAGATGGGAAATATGATATTTCGCGCTTCAATCACCTAGAAGATAATAATGTGATCAATTCTGTGATTCCAGATACACGACAGAAAAAAGAGTCTTATTCTTCTATAATTGGTGATGATTCATTCGGGAAAAATATAAACAATTCTCTTTTACAAAAGATGGAAGTTTCTCAGGATGAGATTCAGAAAAATCCGGAAAAAACGAGAGAAAATCCTTTATACACCCATTTGAGCGAGGAAAGTATTCTTCAATTCAAAGCGAAAAAACACGTACAGAAGATCCAAAATCAAATCAGGGACAAGTTATCGGGATTAGTTGAAGAACATATTATACAGGGAATATTGGTTAGACATACAAAAAAGGGCACACTCATTTCAATATTCGATGGGGGAGACAGCGCTGTGTTTGACAGAGGTTCATCAGTTCCCATTCAGAAAATGGTTTTAATCATCCAGAAAATAGGTGAAATTCTTTCTCGCAGTAATGAAGAAATTTCCATTCAAGGGCATGCTGATGCTCGTCCGTTTCATGCTTCTATAGGAGATAATTGGAAGCTTTCCCTTGATCGCGCTTATAGTGCTTATCAAATTTTGATCAAGTCTGGAATTGATGAGAAGCGTATATCAGAAATTTCTGGTTTTTCCAATCATCATCTCAAAAATTCTTCAGATCCTTTGAATAGGGTGAATCGGCGCATAGAGATTTTGATACATGATCAAAAAGGATAAATCTCTATGAAACAGAAATTTCTCATGTCTATGATCATGATAGCCATAGATGTGTTTCCAAGTTTTGCTATGAATCAACATTCGAATTACTCTATGCTTCCATATAATCTTATTAGGTCTTTGCAACGTGGATTTGATAATTCTGCCAGGGAGAATAATTATTCTCAGAGAAAATTGAGTGATATGGCACAAGAAGTAGGTATGCAGTTGCGTATCACTCATAAGGACGTTTTTGCAGATCGGCGCAATGTTGACGCAATTGTGATATATACGGTTATTGCGAATGATCCTTCTGTTTTAGAAGAATTAATTGTAAAAGATACACAAGGATACTTTGATAGTTCAATGATCCGTGCTTTGAGATACTACTTTGCTGGAAATTTTGAATCATCAATTCGTGAGTTTGAGCGAATAAAACATATCTATCAGAACAGAAGCACTGAACCATATATCTATCTGATGATGGGTAAGGCTATGATGGCATTACAGCCTAAAGAGGCAATACGATTTTTTGATCATATTCGTCTTATATCCCCTGGCACGATTTTGGAAGAAATGTCTTTGCGAAATTTGTTGGAAATAACACTAAACCATAGTATGGAAGAGCGTTCTTTTGGCTATATTCGTGATTATTCACGCCAATTTCATCACTCTATACACAAAGATCATTTTATTCAGTTATTGCTGCATTTTTTTTTATCAAATCATCCTAAATTACAAGACGATGACATCGTTTCAACAATATCATTCCTAGACTTAAAAGATCAACGTATTGTTTATTTTAAGATAGCGAGATATGCCGTTATTTCAGGAAAAAATGCAATAGGGATGTTATCTATTAAACAATTAAAAGAAATTAAAAATGAGCTTGATTATAGGGATTTAGCTGCAATATGGCTCTATATAGACATTTTAAATATTCCTTTCATAGATATGGTTTCATCACAACGTAGTTTGTCTATTATTCCCGACGATGCTTTGACTCCACAGGATAGAATTTTAAAGAAAGCTTCTAAGATTGTTGTCTTGGATATGAGAGAGACGTTACTTGATGTTCATATTAAAAGCACAGACAAGGATTTGATTGGAGATCAAAAACAAGATGAGAAAATTAATTTTGATCTAGATCCGTTTATTAAAAGCAACCGTCAAAAGATTAAACAAATAGATATGTTGCTCCAGGAAGGAGAGTGATAATGAAGGATGTGATTATTTACGGTCAAGATCATTTAAATATCAAAGAAAGATCTTCGCAAAATATAAGGAAAGATCCATTGCAGCCTATTCAAGGGAAAAAGAAAATTGATGTGCCAGAGACTTTGAACAAAAAAATCGAGTCAAGAGAGGTTGATTTTCCAGTAGAATCTCCATTTGAAAAAGTTGTGTCATCATTATCTCAGGCAAGTAAGAATATCAGCAATGATTGTTGTGAAGCAATTATTCAAAATGAATTAGTAATGGCCATGATGAACAATGGTATTCATTCTCTCATATATAACCATCATGGGGTTGAAGATCATTCTTCAGAACCGATCATAATATCTGACAAGGATATTGTTTCTGTTATAAATTCGATTCCTCAGGATATCCCTGTTCTCATGGCAGAAATAATTGATAAAGAATGCTTTAATTCTTCATCAAATCACAATGCGAGAGACGCTTCAGAAGTGTTCTCAAAAGATATTTGTGATGAATCAACGGACCGTCTAATAGAAAATCAATTAGTATCGAATATTGGATCAGAAGGCCAAATAGTCCATGCTTTAGAAGGATTATCTATTCCTAAAAACTTTGCTTTAGAGGAAAATACCAATGTTTTTAGAATCGTGGAAAATTATTTCAATCAGAAGCTATCCATGCAGTTATCTATGATTCCAGATCAGACAGAACGGTCTTCAATAAATACTCTAAAAGTTCAAATGAGACCAGATAGTCCTGATAATGTTGTGGCTACGTTGTGTCTATCGGGAAATAAGTTATCTGTCAAATTGCAGGTTGAATCGGGATATCTTTATCATAAAATACGAAATGATCGTCAAGATATTGTAGATGCATTGAATTCTTCGGGATATACAATGGATCGTTTTGATATAGATTTTGTAGACATAGGTAGTAGTAATCTTGATCAGAATTCAATGAATTCTTCTACACAACAAGAGAATTTGACTCAATCAGAGGATTTTGGAAAGAAAAAGACTCACCTTCCTGAGAGAAAAAATATAGGTGAGAAGATTCCGCCAGAAGGAGAGAATAATAGGAATAATTATTATGATGGTGAGGTTATAGGGACATATTCTGGATATATTTACGTATAAATTAGCATGCAAATAGAAGTTCAACATTCGGAATAATCTGGTGGTGCGTGATTATAAAATTTTAAAAGTAATAAAACAGAGTTAATTAGAATTTTTGAAGGGATCATTTTAAGTTATTGCTTTCCACATAATCCAGCTTTTGCATATAGAATGGGGATTTTTGTTGATATTGAAATGATGTAATATAGATGAAGATTTTAATGAATATTTTATCTTCATTGACAGAAGGTCGTATTAGTTTTGCAGATATTCTGCCAAATTCTATTAGGATTTTATAGGTGGGTCATCGTATTAAAGGGTAGAAAGAAAAGGGCATAATTCGTCTTTCTGCGTTGAATATGATAGAAATGCACTCTATTTATCTTAGCTTGAATAAGCTATATGCTTTTATTTATTAAATAACATGTGATGAATTTATATAATAATAATTTGTTTTTCGCTATTTTTGATAACAAAAACTAATACTAACGATATAGCTAATATTTGATGTATTTCTTATATTCTTGGCATGCTCAATCAAATCTGTAGATCTTCTGGGCGTTCCTTTTTTATAGTATCTTGTCTAGCCTATAATATTCCAATTGTTCCTTAACTAATTGATTCGTTATTTTTATTAAACACCCATGGCATCTACAGAGCATCATATAAATCATGTACAAAACGATATATAAACAATTGAGCAGTGACTGTAATAATAGATAAATAATAAAAGTTAAGGTTGGTTGTTTTGTTGAAAATAATAGCATCTTGTGTATATTTCGAATAAAATCCCCTCGATCTTTTATCGGTACTGAGTATATTTTATATTAATATCTATTATAGACGATCATATAAGAAGTATTTTTCCATTTTTTCCTTTAATTTTTATATTTTTTTTAGATCAACGTATAAAAACAATATCTGATAAGTAAAGTTAATATTTATAATAAATGCAATTAGTAAATTAGCCCTGTTACTTTCTGCAATTGATCATAATTTCTTTGATTCGTACCGATATCTTACACAACACGGTGTGATTCGGAGGAAAATAGATGCTCGTTTTGATTGATGATCGGTCCTTAGTAAAAGATGGTTATATTGTTCTTTTGGGTGATGAGGGGGTTTCATTAGAAGGCTTCCATTCTCTTGAATTTACAGGATGGTTCCAGTCTTTAGCGCAAGAAGATGTTTCCGCGATTGAAGCTTTCCTGATAGGGCAGGGTGAAAAGGCCATGGAGATGCCGCGTATTATACGCACTCAATCATGTGTTCCAATAATTGCTATTAATGATTATCCATCCTTGCAAAAAACTTTGGATTTTTTTGATTGCGGAGTCGATGATGTCGTGCATAAGCCTATCCATCATCGTGAAATTTTAGCTAGGATAGCTGCAATTCATAGACGTTTAAAGGCTTCACATAAGCGTGTTGACATAAGTCCTATTCGTGTTTTTTCAGATGGACGTGATCCAGAAGTACAAGGTGAAGCTTTTCCTCTCCCCCGTCGAGAGCGAAGAATTTTGGAATATCTTATGGCCAATAGGGGAAAGAGAATGGCTAAAACACAGATTTTTAGTGCTATTTATGGTTTGTTTGATGACGAAGTAGAAGAAAATGTTGTGGAAAGTCATATTAGTAAATTGCGTAAGAAATTACGCAATAAATTAGGATTTGACCCCGTTGATTCGAAGCGATTCCTTGGCTATTCCATTGATTGGAGTTGAGAATAATGCAATATCATCAGTCCCACACAAGACCCATAACGTATTTTTCTTCATATTTTGTTAGTATATGGAGTTAAGTGACATGGGTATTTTTGGTACTATGAAGACTGCTATTTCTGGTATGAATGCACAGTCTGACCGAGTATCTGTAGTGAGTGATAATATAGCAAATGTTAACACGACAGGCTATAAGCGTTCGGCTGTTGCGTTCTCAACTCTAGTTTGTCCGCGTGCGGCAGGTTCTTATACTTCTGGCGGCATAGAAGTATATGAAAAAAATACGATCTCTGAGCAGGGGTCTTTGGTTCGTACAGCCTCCAACACAGATTTAGCCATTCAAGGTGCGGGATTTTTTCTCGTTAAGGATCATAATGAAAAATCTTATCTTACGCGATCTGGTGATTTTCATGTAAATAATCATGGTTATTTAGAAAATATAGCGGGTCATGTGTTATTAGGACGCCCAATAGGGGAATCATCTGCTCCCTTAGTGATCAATAGTTTCAAGGGATTAGAAAAAATTAAGATATCAAACCTTGAATCGCGCACTATGCCTACCACTTCAGGACTCATTGCGGCCAATCTTGAGAAAGATGCAAAAATAATCTCAAAGAATAATGCTCCAGGAAATAGTAGTAGCGAATCTCATATTGAGTATACAAACAAGACTTCTTTTGCAGCCTATGATTCTCTAGGAAGTCAAGTAATTTATGATTTATATTATACGAAGATTGGCAATGCAAAATGGGAAGTTTCGGTATTTCGTCAAGACCAATCGACTAATTATGGTTTCCCTTATGCTAATCAAATGTCAAAAACAGCAACGCCTCCTTTGGCAAAATTGGATATATCCTTTAATATTGCAAACGGTTCCTTAGAAGACAGTTCTCAAAAAGAAATATCTTTTATTGATAGTACTTCTGGTGTTGATCAAAAGATAAAAATTGATCTATCAAAAACGACGCAGATTGCAGGCGGTTTTACTCCGCAAAAAGCCGTGATGAATGGTCAGGCCCCAGCAAAAGTAAAAGATTTTTCTGTTTCTAAAGACGGAAATATAGATATCATTTATGCAGATGGTTCACGGATTCCGGCTTATCGTTTGGTTCTGGCTACTGTTCCGAGTGAAGATCGTTTGAAGGCTTGTGATGGAAATACATATCTCCCAACGCGTGATTCAGGGGATATTAATATCGGTTTTCCTGGAGATGGTCGGAGTGGAGAGATTTTTTCTGGAGCGCTTGAAAGTGCAAATGTCGATATTGCCAATGAACTCACTGAACTTATAGAATCTCAACGTAATTATGCTGCTAATTCCAAGGTTTTCCAGACCAGTTCTGATTTTATGGATATTTTGATTAGTCTTAAAAGATAGTTTCTAACGAAGGAATTCTCCAATGTCTCTTTCAACAGCATTTCATAGGGCACAGAATATTTTTAGTAATGCTAGTGAACAATTATCAACTCTTGTTAAAAACATAGAAAACTCGGGAAATAAAAGCTATGTCCGTCGGGACATTATGACCACTCAAATTTCTAATGGAATAACAGGAGTTGCTCAGCATCGTACTCAAGATCAGAATATGTTTCAAAAGGTTTTGGATACCAATTCTTTGGCTGCAGGGCAACAGAAGATTTTTGAAAGTTTTGAATCTTTGAGAGAATTAATGGGTGCTGATAATTCTTATCAGAATTCTCCTTCCCAACACATAGCAAAATTGCATGATTCTCTTCAAGCATATGCAAATAATAGTTTTACAACTCTTTTTGGAAAGAAAGTAGTTGAGGATGCAGAAATGCTGGTCAATTGCCTTAAAGAATCTTCTAAAGAGATTCAAAAGATTCGTAAAAATGCAGACAGAGAAATAGATCAGGAGATTGCTCATTTGAGACAATTTTTGTCTGAATTTACGGCTGTGAATAATGAGATTAAATTGGCATCTTCTACTATGAAAAGTAATCACCACGAATTACTGGATAGACGTGATTCATTGTTGCAAAAAATTTCTAACATAATCGGTATTAATACAATTACGAGGAATAATGATGATACAGTAATCTATACTTCCGATGGTACTACGTTATTTGAAACTGTTCCTCGGAATGTAACCTTTGTAATGACGGAATCATATAACGCAGCGGTTGCGGGTAAACCTGTCATTATCGATGGGGTAATGGTTTCTGGGTCTAAGGATATTCATACTGTTCCAAAGGGTAAGATAAAAGCGCTTTTACAGATTCGTGACGGTATAGCATCCATTTTTCAGAATCAACAGGATGAGATGGCTAGGGGCCTAGTAAGTATTTTTTCAGAAAAAGACCCGAAGGGTCGTTTGGAAGATGTTGCAGGTTTGTTTGTCGCGGATGCCCCTAAATTTCCTAGTGGGCAATTATACAAAGGAATATCTGAATTAATCTACGTTAATCCTCGATATCAATCCAATCCAGATTTTATACGGGATGGTGGATCTATTTCTAAAGATTATATATGGAATTCCCAAGATGCATCGAGTTATTCAGATCTTATCAATCATTATAACAAGTCTCTCAGCGAAGGTTTTGTGTTTGATCCTACTGCTAGAATAGATAATAGCGTTAGCTTACTGGAATATGGGCGTAATTCTATTGGATGGTTGGAACAAAATCGATCTAATAGTTATGATTCTCATACGAGAAATCAGGTTTTGTTTAATCATGTGTCAGAGTCTTATTCAAACAAGACAGGTGTTAATTTGCAAGAAGAGTTAAGTTTTCTGATACAAGTAGAACAGTCTTATAATGTTTCCAACAAACTCATGGTTTCTATTAATAATATGCTGAATACGCTATTAGAAGGAGTGAGGTAAATGATGAAAACAACAGGTGTTTCAACATCTTCTCTATGCAATGGAATAGATATTTTTACGAAAAACCTCAATCGTGATGTTATTCAATTAAGGAAAGAAGCAGTTACAGGGCAACGTGCGGATTATGGCCTTCATTTAGGAGGAAAAATTGTAGATGTTCTGGAATTCAATCAGGAAAAACAACACCTGACAGAGACGCTTGATTCTAATAATTTAGCCAAAACGCGCTTAGAAATATCGCAAGGAAGTCTTGCAACTATTGATAATATATATCAGGATATGCTAGAAAAGACCATGATTCTTCATGGAAATGATGAATATACTGCGCTTGATCAGATTTCCAATATGGCGAAAGATTCATTAATATCTTTGACAAATTCTGCCAATACAATGAATGGTGGAGAATATTTGTTTTCTGGTATCAATACATTGGAAAAGCCTTTTAAAGATTATTTTGCGAAAGATTCTGCAGCCAAAAAATCTTTCGATCAAATGTTAGAAAATTTTCTTAAAGAAAACTCACAAAATCTCCCAAAAGGGCAAAATTTGACTGTTTCCTCTATGAATTCTTCGCAAATGACTGAATTTATAGAAAAATTAGAAAATGCTTTTTTTAATGATGATTATTGGTTGCAGAATTGGTCGAACGCTTCTCATCAAAACATCAAGCATTACATCGGTAATACGGAGGAAAGGGATATTTCTGTCAATGTTAATATGGGTGGAGTACGGAATTGCGCCCTTTTTTCAGTGATAGGAACAGAATTGTTAAGCAAAGAACTTGCGCCTGAATCTCGGGATGTTCTTCATAAAAAGCTGTCTTCTGTCTTAGGCAAGGGATTGATGGATCTCAATTATAATAGTTCTTTATTGGGAATAGTTGAGAAAAGGATTGATCAAGAAAATGTTTTGATTGAAGACAAAAAATCTATCATAGAAAAACATGTCGCAAATTCAATTGGAATTGATCTATCTAATACAAGTATCGTTCTAGAAGAATTGGTTAATAAGATCAATATATCTTATATGATTACTTCTAAATTACAAAAATTAAGTCTTTTGAACTACATTTAACATTTATTTATTTTAATTTACACAGGAAATATTACATGCATCATTGTTACGATGAATCTATTAAGGAATCATTTTCAGAATCTAGAAATCGTGAGCGCATTATTCTCGATAAATCGATTTCTTTATTATCTAATGCACGTCATTGTGAACAAGATAATAGGGAAATTATTGAATCATTATCTTATACGACGCGTATATGGACTGTTTTTATTCAGGATTTAATCTCTGAAAACAATCAATTACCTGAGGATTTAAAGCTTAATCTTATTTCAATTGGCTTATGGATTATAGAAGAATGTGCGCGTATTCGGCGCAATGAATCGAATAATTATCAGGGTATTATCGACCTTATCTCTTTGATTAGAGATGGATTGCGGTAAATGATTTCTTGTGCACTGCATAGCAAGAGGATGACGCAGTATTGGGGAGTAGTACTTATACGAAAGAGATATAAAATATCTGGTGCAGCTTTGCATGATTAATTGATACGAGAAATAGCGTATTCTGAATAGAAAAATGTTTTATATAAAAGATTGGATTTTATCTATCATAACCAAACTATCCTAGCGCATAAAACATGTTGCTATTTCATGAGATCAAGTTGGTTTTTGGATTCTTTAGAGGCAATTCTCAAGCTTGTTCCACAGAATAGGATGGGATAGAGGCATCATTTTTTGCATTAACTTTTGATATATTAACTAGGAGATTGAATGATGGAAATCAATACTGAAATGCACTCTACACCAAAAGAAGTATCGCAACCAAAATCTAATACTATGGTAAATCATGATGCTTTTTTACGGCTTTTAATCGCTCAAATGAAACATCAAGATCCAACAGAGCCAATGAAGGCAAGTGAACAAGTAGCCCAATTAGCAGTGTTTTCTCAGATGGAACAATCTGTAAAGATCAATTCCAACCTACAAGAACTATTGAATAGTAATAATCTCGCACAGGCTGCTGGTTATATTGGTAAGAAGATCACGACAGATGATGGTGTGAGCGGTAATATTGTTTCTGTTCAAGTGTCGTCAAAAGGTTTAATAGCTATGACCGATGAGAACAAGGAAATCCCAATTAAGACGGGTATTCGTTTGTCTGAATAAACGTAACGAGTTCGATGACATTCATTGTATATGAAATGGACAAAAGATAAAAATGAATGAAGTAGATGTTTTGGAGATTTCCCGAGCGGCAATATGGACCATTTTATTAGCGAGTGCTCCTGCATTGTTAGCTGCAATGTTTTGTGGAATTTTGGTGTCTTTTTTACAAGCTTTGACTCAAATACAGGAAATAACACTCACATTTGTTCCTAAAATCATTGCCGTTTTTATTGCCCTGATTATCTCAGCACCTTTCATAGGAGGACAGATATCTGCGTTTGTTCATTTAATTTTTTCACGTATTCAATTTCAATTCTAATGATTAATTTCACACAATGCTCGTCTATAAAGATCAGTTTCCGACGATGGAGTGGTTTTTAGATGACAATGAGATAAGAATATGGTGCAGTCTTTAACAGCAATACCCAGTACAGGTCGCAATCATGCGCATGATTTGATTTTCTCTTTTTGCTTGATGTTGATTGTATGTATTCTTTTCTTGCCCATACCCACGCTATTTCTTGACATAGGATTGGCTTTCTCCATAGCGTTATCAGTATTAATTTTAATGGTAGCACTATGGATTGAGAAGCCATTAGAATTTTCTTCGTTTCCAACCATTCTGCTCATTACGACTATTATGCGGTTATCGCTAAATGTTGCTACAACACGTGCAATTCTTTCATTTGGAAGTGAGGGTTATGGAGCGGCAGGAGGGATTATTGCTGGATTTGCATTTCTGGTAATGTCAGGAGATTTTATAATAGGTTTAGTTGTATTTATGATTTTAATTACAATTAATTTTATTGTGATTACGAAGGGTGCAACGCGTATTGCAGAGGTTGGAGCTCGTTTTACTTTAGATGCAATTCCTGGAAAGCAGATGGCCATTGATTCTGATCTTGCCGCTGGTATGATTGATGAAAATAAAGCAAAAGATCGCCGTCGAGAGTTGGAACAGGAGAGTTCTTTTTTTGGGGCAATGGATGGGGCATCAAAATTTGTACGTGGAGATGCAATAGCAAGTCTTATTATCACAGCGATTAATATTATCGGTGGTATTATTATTGGATGTTTCCGGCACGATATGTCAATTCATCATGCTTCCGATGTTTATGTGAGATTGTCAGTAGGAGATGGACTTGTATCACAGGTGCCAGCGCTGATTGTCTCTCTCGCAGCAGCTCTTATGGTATCGCGTACTACTTCAACGGGTTCTACAAATACAGCCATTATTAAGCAATTATCAAACTATCCACGGGCATTATTGATTTCTGCATTTTTCATGAGTGTTTTATCTGTGGTGCCTAATTTGCCATTTTTTCCTTTTGCAGCTTTATCGTGTTTATTTTTTTTTGGAAGTTGGTATGTGCCATATCAGGTTGGTCAGAAACAGATAGAGAAAGACACGCAAGAAAGAGAGTGCTTAGCACAAAAACAGGATACAACACAGTTGGATTTTGATTTTCCGGGAATTGAACTAGCGCTCGGTAGCTTGGCATCAAATCGGTTGCTTTCCTCTAGACAAGAGATTTTTTTGCGGGTTGCTAAAATACGTAAAAAGTTTGCTCAACAATACGGATTTATAGTTCCAGAAATCAAAGTTACGACGAATGTTTCTTTGCCGGAAAAAGGATATCATATTCGCATTTATGGCACTATCATTGCCATAAGCGAACTCCGCATTGGAGAAGTATTGGTTATTTTGGCCTCTGATGAGAAGCCCAGTTTTCCAGGAGATGAGGTTCAAGAACCTGCTTTTGGTATGCCAGCCATGGCGATAATGGAAAGTTTTACAGATGACTTACGGCATCAAGGATTTCAACCCATTGATAATCTCTCGGTTATATTAACTCATCTGAGTGAGGTCATTCGTAATCATTTGTCGCAACTTCTTTCCTATAAGGATGTTAAGAATCTTATTAATAGGCTTGATCCTGAGTATAGAAAACTTGCGGATGAAATGTGTTCTTCCCATACGTCATATTCTGGAATACAGGCCGTATTAAAATTATTGCTTGCGGAACGTGTTTCTATTCGAAACCTGCAATTAATTTTAGAATCCATGGCTGAAGTAGTGCCATATTTTAATAAGACTTCACAGATAGTTGAGCAGGTTCGTATCCGAATGGCGCAACAGATTTGTGGTGATTTGGTGGATGAAGGTGTATTAAATATTCTCAGGTTAGGAAGTCGTTGGGAGATGGTATTCTATAAGGCAATACAACGAGATTCTAAAGATGGTGGAATAGAATTTAATATTGACCCTCGTTCAGTTGAAGAGTTTCTAGCGAGCTCTACCAGTGCGATACATGAATATATGGACAAAGGTATATCACTGGCTATTGTTACACTTCCAGAAATTCGTTCTCATATACGCATGATACTTGAACGAAATTTTCCATCGTTAGCTATTCTGTCACATATGGAAATAGCCAAGGGAATAGAAATTAAGATTGTGGGTTCCATTGCATGAAGATTGTCCCAGAAGTTATTATCATGTCGTTCTTTTTGATTTTTTGCCGTATTGGCAGTTGCATTATGCTTTTGCCAGGTTTTTCCGCACCATATATCCCAACGCAGGTGCGATTGATTATTTCCATGGCATTGTCTGTGATTTTATTCCCTTTTTTTTGGGATACGATTTATCCTCATACCTTCATAGATAGAGCGTATTATCTGAAATTGATAATAATGGAGTTATCTCTAGGCGGTGTATATGGTTTCTTTATGCGTGTCTATACACTTGGTTTGCAATTTTTAGGCAATATAATATCCAGTTCGATTGGCTTAAATCCACCTCCAGGAATGAGTGTTGTAGAAGCTACTGCAGAAACATCGTTCAGTTCCTTTATTGGCGTGGTAGGTTTATTAGCATTGTGGACAACGGATTTTCATCACCATATTTTTTATGCACTAGTGCAATCTTATAAGATTACTCCAATAGGAGGACAGATTGATCTGAATAATATCCTTGTTTCTCTCACGAATATATTGCAAGAGACATTTACTGTTATGTTAAGGTTATCGAATCCTTTTTTATTTTTTTGTATTGTCTTTAATTTTGCAATTGGATTGCTGAATAAGTTGGTTCCTCAGATCCCTGTGTATTTTATATCTACTCCTTATATGGTGGGATTAGGATATTTGTTTTTATGCTCATTAATCGAAATTATTATTCATCAGATTTCTTATTCTTTTCAGACCATCTTTAATAACATTTGAAGTTAATATGAATTCTATTGTGATATATTATTATCGTAATGAAAAAGGTTTTTTTATGAATGATCGTTGATCGGAATATTGAGGATTGAATGACGCGATTTCGTGAATCGAAGAAATTATCTAGACTGATTTCTTTACAAGAATGCTTTAAAAAAAACGCTGAAAGAAATCTTGCAAATACTATATGCCAACGTAATGAAGTGAAACTTCTCAGAGAAGAACTGGTGGAAGCGATCATCTCTACATCATTTACGAATCCATTTTTAGGTGTTCATTATTCAAACTATTATCAAGAGTTGAGTATAAATGATAAAAAAATGGCTGATTTACAATGTATTCAAGAGAAAAAACTTTTGTCTAAACAGGTCAAGATTGATCGTTTGACCAAGATCAAGGAAGAGATTTGTATGATAGAAGAACGTGAATACGAAGATGAGAATAATCAGGATAATATAGACGTACGCATATCGTTCAATACAGCTTTCCACAAGTTTATATCATCATAATAATCCCATAATATCAGAGTGAATTTTTGATGCTAAGTATGGTGGGTGGATTTGTATGGAAGTCTCTTCTGTAAGTGTTTTGCAAAATATAAACAATGATTTTATGAAAAATTCACGAAATCAATTGTCTTCTGATTCTTTTATATCTGTTCTTCAGGAAAATTCTTCGCAGCAAGATCTTGATAAAGCAGCATTTGATCTGGATTCAGTGCAAAAATTACAAGGAATTATGTTTCAATATTTGATTAAATCAATTTTACCAGAAGAAACAGTTAAGTCCTTGGGAGGAGGATTTGGTGGAGATTTTTGGAAAGAAATACTGGCGGAAAATATCAGCAGTGCAGTAGTAAAACAACAAACAAGAGCTCTTCATTTTCGTTCTGATTTCACCAAATCAAAGCCATAATAGAGCTGATTGGATTATTTTTCATGCAGGTCAGTGACGATACAATATCTACGTTGAATGACTATCGTATTCAAATCATTTTGAAAAGATTGATGGAGGTCATAGACAATGAAAATATTCATTTAAAAAATCATACTCCATTTGATATAAGTGCATCCAATGACCATAAAGGACGTTGTTTACATGAATTATCATTATTGTTTCCTTCGTTTAAAGATATATCATGTGACCATTCAGAAAAGATACATATGTTGCATCAGAAATTATCACTCAATGCGCATCTTTTGGAATCCTATTTGGTATCCGCCCGCATGATAGCTGATTTATTTAAAAGAAAACTACAGGATATGGATTCAGATGGAACTTATTCTAGGATTTAGTATAGCAGAGATTTTTTGATATATGCTAAAATTTTTTTTCGCTGGATTATGGGTGTCGGCCATAACTCTCGTATCATTTTATATGTTTTTTTTACGTTCTATAGATACGAAGATAGAATCACCTAAGGAAATCATCAAAGAAAATTCTGCTGATTTAATTGAAGGAGAATTAGTAACTATTCCCGTCATTTCTGCGAAAGGAGATATTGAGGCTTATTTTTTTATAAAGCTGTCATTTATTGTCAACAAATTGCAGAACCAAGGGTCTCAGTATTATTTAAGAGAGATTGCTACTGACTATCTCTATACATTATTGGCGGGTTCTCCTATGGGCAATCCTGCGAAAATTAAATCTTTTGGTATTGAGAACTTGCGTCATAAAATAAAGGACGATCTCAATTCTACATTAGGATTTCAATTATTATCAAAGGTTTTGATTAACCAGTTAAATTATTTGTCTATCTCTGATATACATCTGAATTGTATTCCGCAAGAGAATAAAGCATCTGATTTTATATCTCAGAAAGGATCTCTTCTTGCAAATAAAGGGGAATGAATATTCCCTATTATCGTTTTTTAGAGTTGAGATTATGTAATCTATTAGTGCTATATTTTCCCAAACAGTGCTATACATTGGAATGCAAATTCAGTATCTTTCCTTGCGTTGTGAGGGATTGCTTGCTGTCTAGCAGGAGAGTATCGTTGTCTTCTTGACGATAGATTGAAAGCAGAGAGGAGGATCTCTTTTGGGCACTTTGATAGATGGAAAAAGGATAGCTTCTGCAATTACTCAAAAAGTTGCAGAATCTGTTGTATTGTTGAACAGGGATAGAGGAGTTACAGTAGGTCTTGCTGTCATTATAGTTGGAGAGGATCCCGCTAGTTGTTCTTATGTCTCAGCCAAAACGCGTATGGCAAGAAGTTGTGGTTTTCACTCGATTCAACATAATTTTCCTGCAGATATTGGGCAAGTTGATTTGCAAAAAGCTATTTTAGAATTGAATCAGGATGATTCTATTCATGGGATATTAGTGCAGCTGCCGCTGCCATCAACCCTCTGTTCTCATTCGATTATTCAGTCGATTATATCATCAAAAGATGTAGATGGTCTTCATGTGGTTAATGCAGGAAAGGTCATGATGGGTGACTTTTCTACAGGTCTTATTTCTTGTACTCCAGCGGGTGCCATGTTAATTGTTGATCAATACAGGGGAAATGATTTATCGGGTCAACATGCTGTTGTAATAGGGCGTTCTAATCTGTTTGGTAAGCCAATGGGACAATTATTACTGGCTAAAAACGCAACGGTTACTATGGCGCACTCGAAGACTAAGAATCTATCAGAAATTTGTCGCACAGCTGATATCCTTGTTGTTGCGGTTGGTCGACCAGCTATGGTCAGGGCAGATTGGATAAAGAGAGGATCCTTGGTTCTTGATGTTGGTATCAATAGGATCACTTCTATAGAGAGTGGGAAAAGTATATTAGTCGGAGATGTGGCTACTGAGTGTAGGGATGTCGCAGAAGCGATTACTCCTGTCCCTGGTGGTATTGGTCCAATGACCATAGCGATGCTGATGGCTAATACAGTCACTGCTGCCTATCGCTTGTCTGATATGAAACCACCACAATTCGATATATCTCTTCTAGATGATAAATTAATTTAATCCTAGAATCTTAAAATTAAGGAGCCCAGTATATTTCAACGAGAGAGTGTGCGTGCCATAAGATAGATCTAATAGGCATTTTCATTGTATCGAATCCTGCAATTGCTTGGTCTAATGTGTGTTTTTTCTTCGCTCCCTCAATATGCACAGCAAGGAATCGTGCATCATATAAAGCGGAAAAAGTCATGGTTATACGTTGTTCATGAGTAATACCATCTTTAATAGCGATGACAGATCGAGGGGTATTCGCATCAAGGGCAGTAAAGAGAGTATTTCCTTGTGGAAAAAAAGAGGCTGTATGTCCGTCTGTTCCCATCCCTAAAACAACGACATCAAAAGGAAAACAGATAGATTCCTGAATCTTGTCGTTTGCTATTTGAATTGATTCCTCTAAATCCTTTCCTAAAGAGTACAGAGCAATAAAAGATGATTTTTGAGCTTTATTTTTGAAAAAATATTTTGAAAGAAAAGCTTGGTTTGAACGTGGGTCTTCCAAAGGGACAAAGCGTTCGTCAACTAGAGTGATGAGGATTTTATCCCAATCAATGTTTATAACTGACAGTTCTCGCAAGAATATTTGAGGTGTTAGTCCACCAGATAGAGCTAGGCTTGCATATCCTCTTTTTGTGATTCCAAGAGAAAGTTGTGTTGCGACTCTTTGCGCTAATTCTTGAGCTAATTGTCTCTTGTTTTCCCAGATATGTAATTTATATCGTGACATATGAAAAATCCTTAAGTATTTTCATACCACTTGCGTCCATCTTTTTCTATTAATTGTCTTGATGTTTCAGGACCCCATGTGCCAGCGGCATAACCTTCGGATTTTTGTCCAGTATTTTCCCAACTTTTTAGTATTGAATCGCTCCATCTCCACGATTCTTCAACTTCTTCATGAGACATAAAAAGTGTTTGATTACCATGGATAATATCCATGATCAGGCGTTCATATCCATCGGATCTGCAAGCTTGAAAATCTTGGTCAAAACATACATCCAGCGCATTTTTTTTCAGCTTCATTGTCCTGAACATAGGGTCTTTGGTAATGAAAATCTGTTTGATTCCTCCATCGGGTTGGAGGCGAATGATCAATTTATTTTCTTGCATATCGGAAGAACAATTTTCAAATATGGAATGGGGAACAGGTTTGAAAGAAATAACAATTTCTGCAACATGTGCAGCGAGATATTTTCCTGTACGGAGATAAAAGGGAACAGTAGACCAGCGCCAATTTTTAATTTTTGCTTTTATAGCAACGAAAGTTTCGGTATCAGATATACCTGAAGGTATTTCTTCAAGATATCCTTTGACATAAAGATCATTCACAATACCGGACTGGTATTGTCCCCGTATTGTTAATTGTTGAACATTCTCCGTAGAAATTGTTTCAAGCGCTCGTAATACTTTTAGTTTTTCCATTCGAATTGATTTTGCGTCTAAAGAAGAAGGTATTTCCATGGCAACAAGGCAGAGAACCTGCAAAAGATGATTCTGGATCATATCACGCAGAGCGCCGGTTTTGTTGTAGTAATCAATGCGATTTTCTATACCAATAGTTTCCGCAGTTGTAATTTGAATATGATCAATATAATGAGAATTCCAGAGAGATTCATAAAGTGTATTAGCAAATCGTAAGACCATTAATCCTTGAACTGTTTCTTTTCCCAGATAATGATCGATGCGAAAAATCTGATTTTCCTCGAATATTTTTCTAATAACTTCATTCAGATTATTGGCGGAAATGCGACTATTTCCAACAGGCTTTTCTATTGCGAGACGTGTATTTGATGTGATGAGCTTGTGTTCGTATATTTTCTGAGAAATTGTTCCAAATAAGGAAGAAGATACTGCTAAATAAAAAATTCTAATTCGATCTTTACCAGTATTAAGTAAATTTTTAAGGTCATTCCACCCATGATTGTTGTTAACATCTAGACTGATATAAAAGACAGAAGAAAGGAATTTTTTTATTTTTAATGGATCATATTCATTGTTTTTCAAGCATTTTTTAAGTGCTTGATCAATAAATTCACGATACTCATTAGTTGTCATTTGAACTCTAGACACACCAATAATGCTATTGGATGATTGGAATTTTTCCTTCTCTATGCAGTAATATAAAGCAGGTAAGAGTTTGCGTTTTACAAGATCTCCTGTTCCGCCGAATATAATGCAATCAAATATTGCGGTATTAGTAATTTGATCTAGCATATAACATATTATCCGTAAGCATATATATAAAAATGATTGATTATTAATCTAATGATGAAAATACCTTTTGGTTTATATCTCCGGTGAAATTATATTTTACTCAGCATATGCTTATCATGCTAGACATTGAGTAAAAGAAACTCTCTTTCCCATGGGCTAATCACTTGCATGAATGTTTCAAATTCATTTCTTTTTAAAATAGTATAGATATCAATAAATTTTGATCCAAAAATATCTCTAAAATCGGATGTTTCTTCGAGAAGAGTGACAGCTTCCAGTAATCCACGAGGTAGATTAATTGCCTTTTGATTAGCCGATTCTTCGGTTGGTTCGGTTGGTTGTATTTTTTGTAAAATTCCTAACAATCCACATGCTAATGATGTTGCAATAGCGAGATAAGGATTCGTATCTGATGAAGGAAGGCGATTTTCTATTCGTTTTGTCATGGCATCAGAGAAAGGTGATATACGGAATGCAGTCGTTCTATTATCATATCCCCAGGCATTATTGACAGGACAGCCCGTATCAAGTGCCATTCGGCGGTAAGAATTAACAAAAGGAGCAAGCATGACGAGTGCTTTGGGAATATATTTTTGTAAACCACCTATAAAAAACCTAAAAAACTCAGTTTCAGATCCATCCGGATGGGAAAATATATTATTATTACTTTGTATATCGACAACTGACTGATGAATATGCATAGCAGATCCCGGATAATTTTGCATCGGCTTTGCCATAAAGGTAGCATAAATATCATGTTTAAAGGCTGCTTCACGAATGGTTCTCTTGAATAAAAATACTTGATCAGCGAGTGTGAGAGGATCACCACAACGCAGATTTATTTCAAATTGTGCGGGTCCTTCTTCATGGATAAGGGTATCTATTTCAAGCCCTTGTTTTTCAGAGAAATCCCATATGTCATCAATGATTTCATCAAATTCATTGATTCCCATAATGGAATAGCCTTGTCCTCCACGTATTGAGCGTCCAGAGCGTCCTTTAGGAGGATGTAATGGATAATCAGGATCTTTGTTCTTGGCAATAAGATAGAATTCAATTTCTGGGGCAACAATTGGTTTTATGCCATTTTGAGTATAGGAATCTAGAACTCTTTTAAGAACATTACGCGGTGTATAGGTCACTTCTTCATTATTATGGTCAATAACATCACAGATGACTTGTGCTGTAGGATCTGTTTCCCAAGGAACAACGCTCAAGGTAGAGAGATCAGGAGATAGTCTTAAATCACCATCTCCTTGTTCATGACGAAAAGGGGAGGGCGATTTTATGTCTTCTCCGGAAATAGTATGGCGATAGATTGCCGAAGGGATTGATAGAGGTATGTTTGAAACAAATTTAGATGCGGGCATCATTTTTCCGCGAGGAATTCCTGCTAAATCCGGGGTAATACACTCAATGTCTTCAATACCATGATGTTTGAGCCATTGTTCTGCTTGGTCCCAATTCTTGACGCCTCGCACGTTCAGCGGATATGAATTGTCTTCTTTCATAATAAGAAATCACTTGTTTTCAGTAATATTATCAAAGGTTATATTGGAATACCATTCTTAAACTAATCAATGTTTTCTTAATATGATCATACTATAACCATACTATAACATGAATATCTCAAATAATAAATAAGATTTACGTATTTATATTTTTTGTTATATGGGTAGAAAACTTGTGTTTTCTATATGATGAATAGATAGAATGCTTATTCTATGTTATCTTCGATAAAATTTTTTATTCAGTAAAAATGATACAAATAATACATTCATCGTTGCGATGTATTATCCTCATCTCCGAGGTGAATAATATCATTCAATGAAATATTAGAGCTACTAAGTAGAATGCATATATAGATAATATAAATAATAGATACTATAATATGCATTCTACAGAGAGAAATGAGCTGAAATGACCCTATAAACAGTAAGATAGAAAGCACAAAATACCATTGCGTGTAGATTATGCAGTTATTCTGAACAAGTTTATCTTTTTGACGGGTGTTATGATTGGTTTGTGCGCTGATATAGTATAATCATAATTCTATGATGAGAATAATTTTTCATACTTTGATTATTTTGCTCTGAATAATCAATCCCAATCTAAGCTGCCACCTTGTTGATATTCATTAACACGTGTCTCAAAAAAGTTCTTTTCTTTTTTGAGGTCGATCACTTCACTCATCCAAGGAAAAGGATTTTCTGTCCTATCAAAAACAGGATTTAAACCAATTTGCACACAGCGACGATTAGTAATAAAACGCATGTATTTTTCACATAAATCAGCATTAATTCCCAGAAATCCTTGGGGCATTGTATCTCTTCCATAAGCGACTTCAAGCAGCGCGGCTTCTTCTAACATTTTTCGTACTTCTTTTTGAAAACTTTCTGTCCACAAGTGTGGATTCTCAATTTTTATTTGGTTAATTACATCAATACCAAAATTAAGATGCAATGATTCATCGCGCATGATGTACTGGTATTGCTCTGCGATACCAACCATTTTATTATATCGGCCCAAAGATAGTATTTGCACAAATCCAGTGTAAAACCACATTCCTTCAAAAACCACATAGAATGCAATAAGATCACGTAAAAAATCTTGATCATGATCATCAGTTCCAGTGGAAAATGATGCAGATCCGAGATTTTGAGTATACTTTAGAGCCCAGCTTGCTTTATTGGTAATGGAAGGAATTTCTCGATACATATTAAACAGCTCTCCTTCATCAAGGCCGAGGCTTTCTACAATGTACTGAAATGTATGCGAATGAACGGCTTCTTCGAAAGCTTGCCTCAGGAGATATTGTCGACATTCTGGATTGGAAAGGTGTTTATATATAGCTAGAATAATATTATTGGCAACAATACTCTCAGATGATGCAAAAAATCCTAAATTACGCTTAATCATATGGCGCTCACTATCTGTTAAGCCATCTTTTGACTTCCAAAGCGCAATATCCGCTTGCATAGATACCTCTGTTGGCATCCAGTGATTATTGCAGCCAGCTAGGTATTTTTCCCAAGCCCATTTGTATTTTAGAGGTAATAGTTGATTAACATCGCAGCGTGCATTAATCATTTTCTTGTCATCTGCATTGATGCGCGAAGAACCTCTCTGAATAGGGCCTAAACCCACAGTATCATTTAAAACAGTTCCTTTGGTGCTCATTCCTTTATTTCCTTGTTGTCGGGTCTCTTATATTTCGAATTGAGACATAATGTTCTTATCAAAGATCAATAAGAATTGATGGTTCATTCTATAGATAGAGTGCAATTGTCCTTATTGACAAACTTCGCACTCCGAATCATCTTCTCTACTGGAAGATATACGATTTTCAACAGCAGATGAAGTGAAATCACAATCCGTAATAGACACAGCATTCAATTTACCATCTACTTCTTTTAATGTAGATTTTTCAACATGGGTAGCTGATCGTGAACGTAGGTAGTATGTCGTTTTTAAACCTCTGAGCCAAGATTGACGATAAATAAAATCAAGTTTCTTTCCATTAGGATTGTCTAAGTATAAATTCAATGACTGTGCTTGGTCCAGCCATTTTTGTCTTCGTGAAGCAGCTTCGATTAACCAGATAGGATCAATCTCAAAGGCGGTAGCATGGAGATTTTTCAAGTCCACTGGAATACGATCTATCTTGCCGATACTTCCGTCATAGTATTTCAAATCAGAAACCATGACATCATCCCAGAGATCTCGTTCTTTGAGATCCTTGACAAGAATAGGATTCACAACCGTAAAATCACCAGACATATTAGATTTAACAAAAAGATTTTGATAAGAAGGTTCAATAGACTGAGATACTCCGCAAATATTGGAGATTGTTGCAGTAGGTGCTATTGCTAAACAGTTTGAATTGCGCATACCAATAGATTTTACGCGCTGTCGCAGAGAATCCCAATTTAATTTTGAAGAACGATCCATTTTTAATTCATCACGTATATTCTCTAACAACTGAATAGAATCAATAGGTAAAATACCTTTCGACCATAAAGACCCCTTAAAACTCTCATATTGACCACGCTCTTCTGCAAGATCGGTAGATGCTGATATGGCATGAAAAGAAATGAATTCCATGCTTTCATCAGCGAAAGCGACTGCTTCTTCGCTTGTATAAGGAATACGTAACGCATGTAATACACTTTGAAAGCCCATTAATCCCATTCCTACAGGACGGTGTCGCCGGTTAGAAGTTTCTGTTTTTTCAATTGTATGCCAAGTGATATCAATAACATTATCCAGTATTCGCATGGCTGTATGAGCAGTATCAGCTAACTTTTTATAATCAATTGCACTTGAATCGGTAAGGTGGGCAACCAGATTAATTGATCCAAGATTACAGACGGCTATTTCATCCTCTGATGTATTCAATGTGATTTCTGTACAGAGATTGGAAGAATGGACGACGCCGATATGTTGCTGAGGAGAACGGACATTACAAGGATCTTTAAAGGTGATCCATGGGTGCCCTGTCTCAAAGACCATTGTGAGCATTTTGCGCCATAAATTGACTGCTGAGACCTTACGAAACATTTTTATTTTTCCTTGCTCCGACTGTTTTTCGTAGGATTCATAGGCTTTTTCGAAGGGAAGTCCATATAAGTCATGGAGACCACTGACTTCGTCAGGAGAAAATAAGGTCCACATGTCATTTCTTTCAACTCTTTTCATAAAGAGATCTGGGATCCAATTTGCAGTATTCATATCATGAGTACGCCTGCGATCATCACCAGTATTTTTTCTGAGATCCAAAAATTCTTCAATGTCAATGTGCCAGGTTTCTAAATAAGCACATACCGCCCCTTTGCGTTTTCCTCCTTGATTGACCGCAACAGCAGTATCATTAGCGACTTTGAGAAATGGTACTATACCTTGGCTTTTCCCGTTGGTTCCATGAATATGTGCTCCAAGTCCGCGAATTTGTGTCCAATCATTGCCAAGACCACCGGAATATTTAGCTAAGAGTGCATTATTTTTGATTGATTCAAAAATTTCGTTTAAATCGTCGGAACATGTTGTGAGGAAACAAGAAGAAAGCTGTGGACGGCAGGTTCCTGCATTGAAAAGCGTTGGTGTAGAACACATGAAGCGAAAAGAAGAGAGAAGATTATAGAATTCAATGGCTCGGTTTTCTTTGTCAGATTCCTTTAAAGAAAGTCCCATAGCAACACGCATAAAAAATGCTTGGGGCATTTCAAAGCGAGAGCCATCTATATGGAGAAAATAGCGATCATAAAGTGTTTGAAGTCCAAGATAATCAAATGAGAAATCATGCTCAGGCTTTAGAGCATCTGCTAAACGCACGCAATCAAAATCCCCCATAGATGGATGGAGCAGACCAGCTGTAATGCCTTTTTTGATGTAATTAAGAAAATAATCTTTATATAGATGAACCATTTCTTGATGTACGGCTTTTCGAGGTTTTTGATAAACAGTAGTTAAAACCTCCCGACGCAATTTATCTAGAAGCAAGCGTGCGCTGACTTTAGAATAATTAGGCTCTTTTTCGATCAGAGTACGAGCAGCAAGAATAGAGGCGGTTTCTACTTCTTCTTCTCGGAGGCCATCATATAAATTTTTGTAGGTTTCGTTGAGAATTATCTTTGAAGAAACATCTTCAAGTCCTTGACAAGATTCTGCAACCACGGATTCCAATCTTTTGGAATCAAAAGGGGAGAACGTCCCATCATCTAGTCTTATTCTTAAATTTTGTACAATCAAGACATCGCTTTTCTGTAAATGTGCCTCTGCATTGCGAATATCAGATCGTTCTTTACGATACAAAATATATGCTTTAGCGACTTTAAGATAATCGCCGTGCACTAATGATAATTCTACCTGATCTTGAATGGCTTCAATGTGCATCACAAGATTAGAATTGCAACGATGTAATAATCTTATAACAGTTTGTTCTGTGAGATCTTTTATAATGTCTTGCACACGACCTGAAACAGCAGCGCCTTTTCCCTCCACAGCGACGAATGCCTTCATAAGCGCTAAACTAATCTTTGCAGGATCAAAAGGAGTTGTCATTCCGTTGCGACGAACCACCTGAATTCCTTGAATTTTTTCAGGGAATGGATAAGCCAACAAGGGCAATGACATTTCACTGTGATTTTTCATAGCCTCTTCCTCATTAATTGAAATATAAAGTAAAAAAATTCTCAGCGCCGAGCACGTCTTTATTTTTCAAGAGCGCCATGAGTGGACATTTGGGCGGACATCTGAGCGGATTTTTCTCCGTCAATCGCCTCGGCCACCCGTGTGAAGAACCCGTCTTCTTTTGTGATAGGAGCGGGAGTTATTTTAGGATTAATGTCAAATTTTTGAGACCCTAGGGGGTACCGAGTAATGTCTGAGACCCGATCAGACTCTCCAAAAGAGAGTTTTAGAATCGTCCGATCCACAACCCGTTCCTTCAAAAATTTCAAAGGAAGTAATCGTTTCTTCCGTTGTGATACGTAATAAAAATCTTTTGGGTTGTTGTTGATTTCCATAAGGGACACAAAAGATGGAGTCCCTAGAGACTGAATCACCTGTTCACGAGATGATTGTTTGGAAACCAACAAAGCAGAACGTTTCTCTAAAACGAATCCACTAACACTATCGTTGCTCCCATAAGAACCATTAAGAAGGCCCATCAGCCCTGAAAAAGATATAATGAGAGATACTGATGTAAGTATGCCCAAAAAAAAATTCCAAAAATGCAAAATACGACTTTTTAGGAACAACATTTTCTTCCTTTTTGACGGATTATCTTTTTATTTTTCGTGTTCACTCGATCTGAATTTTTCATTCACAGCTCGAATCCAGTGACGAAATTCTTTCATCTATTAGGCAACATAATTGCTGACTGTCAATAATATATATATACATAATATACATAACATATATATTTTATATATATATATATATAAAATATATATGTTGACAATCTGCTTATTTATATTTTCCAAGAGACAGATAAAAGGGACGATTTTTTCATCCGTCTGGCCTTGGGTGGTGGATCTAACTTTCAGTTTCCCAGAAAGGGTGCGGAGAAGTAGGAGCGGTATGAAGAAGAAAAAAATGATTGCAGGAAAGCTACGTTTTAATCGCAATGAGTGCTCTTTTTGACGGATTGCTGCCGATATAAATATTTTTGATAGTGTAATTTTGTTCTGTGATTTTCAATGCTTTTGTGATTAAGATCGTGAAGAGGTTATTCCTTTAGAAAGTATGTTAATGGCAAAGCATTCAGAAATATCCGAACGATTTTCATATATGGTGAATGTAAGACAGATATTCTCTTCTCCCAAGAATTTTATAGTAGAAGCGAATGTGCATGATTGTGAAAAATTAGCGCGACAATGGGAGGTATTGTCAGTAGAATCATTGTATGCTGATGTCCATCTTTCTAGCTGGAAAAGAATTGGAATACGTGTTAAAGGAGTGGTCCACGCAAGGGTTGTGCAGACTTGTGTCATCACGCTAGAACCTGTACTATCAAAAATAGAGGAATCTCTTGGGTGTATTTTTGTTCCAGATTCTTCAAAATTACTATACCCAAAGCATGACTCTTCTAGTGGTAGTGGAAAAAATATTGCTGAAGTGCGAGGGCCTGATATTTTGCCCTTTTCTGATGATGGAATTATTGATATCGGTTCAATGGTTGCTGATACTGTTGCAGTTGCGGTTAATCCGTATCCTAGAAAAGAAGGAGTCTCATTCTCTGATATATCATGACATGATAGGTCATAAGCCTGTTTCTTGTGGAAAATAGGAAGATGAATTGGATAAGTGCAAATCTGATAGGAAATGAACATTGCACATAATTTAGGAAGATTATAATCCCTAATGGGACAATAAGATGAATTAAAGAGGGCATGCTGGAAATGAGTAGTGATAGTACAATTTCTCTTGATCTTATGGGAGGTGATTTAGGAGCAAAGGATCTTATTTTGGGGGCATCTCGATTCCTCGAAGTTAATCCCGGAGTTCGCTTTTTAATGTATGGAGATGAAAAGGTTTGTTTATCTATTTTGGAATCTCATACAAAACTAAAGAATAGTGGCAGTTTTCATCATTGTGATGTTTCAATTTCTATGGATGAAAAGCCAGCAGATGCATTGCGAAGGGGGCGGAATGTATCAAGTATGTGGCGTGCCATTGAAGCAGTAAAAAAAAATAAAGCTACAGCGGTTGTGACGGCGGGAAATACCGGAGCTTTAATTGCTATGGCAAGGTTATGTCTGAGCAAAATAGGTGGGGTTGGTCGTCCATCTCTTGCGGCATTTTGGCCGACTATTAGGGGTAAGTCTGTTATATTAGACGTTGGTGCTAGTATCGGCGCCACTATACCACACATGGTACAGCTATCAATTTTAGGAAGCATTGTTGCGCGTTCTGTACTTAAGATAGAGCGTCCTTCTGTAGGATTGCTTAATGTTGGCACTGAGGAAGCAAAAGGACATGATATTCTTCAGGAGGCTTCTCGCTTGCTACGAGGAGAGGGTTTAGGTGATTTTGAATACAAGGGGTTTATTGAAGCCAATGATATTGCGAATGGTCTAGTTGATGTTGTTGTGACTGAAGGTTTTTCTGGCAATATTGCAATTAAGGCTGCGGAAGGGGCAGTGCGTCATGTGTCAAGAGTTTTAAAAAAATCTTTAAATCGGAGTTTATTGTCTCGGATAGGTTGTCTATTTATTAAGCCTGCTTTGCAAGAGCTAAAAGAAGGATTTGATCCTCGTAATTTTAATGGGGGCGTTCTTCTAGGAGTGGATGGTCTTGTGGTTAAAGGTCATGGGAGTAGTGATGCTAAGTCTATATTTAATGTTTTGGGAATTGCTCGAGATTTGTCTCAGAGTGATTTTATCAATATAGTAAAAGTCGATATGAAAAGATTTCAAGATCAATTTGCAGATATCAGTGGGAAAAACAGTATGTCGGATAATGGAAAGCGATGCAGATGATTCGTTCTGTCGTACGAGGAGTAGGTTCGGCCCTTCCAAAAAGGGTTTTTCCAAATTCTGAATTAGAAAATTTTGTTGATACGTCTGATCATTGGATTAGGAGACGTGTTGGTATTCGTCAACGTTTTCTTGCAGGAAGAGGTGAGACAACAGCTTCTCTGGGAGAAGCAGCCGCAAAAGATGCGTTATCTCAAGCAAAAATGAGCGTACACGATATTGATTTGTTGATCCTAGCTACGTCAACTCCAGACCAAACTTTTCCTGCAACTGCCGTTAATATTCAAAATCGTTTAGGCATGAAACGTGGTTTTGCATTTGATATTCAAGCTGTTTGTTCTGGTTTTGTTTATGCGATGACAACAGCAGATGCTTATATACGTTCAGGAATGGTAAAGCGTGCTATGATTGTTGGAGCAGATACTTTTTCACGTATAGTTGATTGGTCTGATCGTTCTACTTGTGTTTTATTTGGTGATGGGGCAGGTGCTTTGATTCTTGAATCAGTAGAGGTTGAAGATGCTTCATCTGAGATAGGAATATTGTCTACGCATCTACATTCTGATGGTTCGCATATTGGAAAACTATATGTAGATGGTGGTCCATCTACTTCTGGAACTGTAGGAAATTTGCGTATGCAGGGAAAAGAAGTTTTTAAATGCGCAGTAGAATTGGCAGTGGGATTGGTCGATGAAGTTTTGAGTTCTGCTCATTTGACAATTGCAGATATTGATTTATTTGTTCCGCATCAAGCTAATCAACGTATTATTAATAACATCGCAGAGAAAATAAAAATACCTATCAGTAAAGTTGTTGTTACAGTCGATATACATGGAAATACTTCTGCTGCTTCTATCCCTCTTGCCTTATCTGTAGCACATAAGGAAGGGCGTATTAAGAAAGGAAATTATCTTTTATTGGAAGCAATGGGAGGAGGATTTACCGCAGGAGCTATATTAATGCGATGGTAATTGAAAAATTACAATTTTTAGTATATGCTCTGATATCTATAGACTAAAGTATAATGAAATGGATATTTTGTTATGAAAAAGACTGTAACCCGATCAGATTTGGTAAAATCTATTGCACAAAAGTTTGGTGTTTCTAGGAAGGAATCTGCTAATTTTGTTGCAACAGTATTTAACGAGATTTGTGATTCTGTTGTCCGTGGGGAATGTGTGAAAATTTCTTCTTTTGCTACTTTTCAAATACGGGAGAAGAATTCACGCGTTGGCCGTAACCCCAAAACTGGGAAGATAGTAAAGATTTTACCTCGTAGGGTGATGGTTTTTAAATCTTCTTCTGTTTTAAAGCAGCGGATTATAGATTGTTTACATGATGAAAACTTAGCAGATGAGGATGTCAATCAGCAATAACAGGCAAAGGAATCGTCTTTTGCAAGAACTGCTGATTTCGATCTCTTCTGTATTATTTTAAAATATGATAATTTTTAAGGAATTTCACATATATACTAATAACTATCCTCTTTTATTGAGAATAATAGTCAATTTTAGCATATTTATGATTTTTATTGTAGTTCAGAAAACATTAGATTGTTATAGATATAGACCTTTGATTTATAAATACCGTTGATTGGATATGTTTTATAGTACGCTGTTATACAGCCATTCCAAGTTATGTTCATACGGGGATAATATAAAAAATAAGAAAGGTATCAGGTAGGTGAAGACCATAAACTTATTTATTTTTATTATAGGAGAAAGAATTCATAACGTTTTGATGGTTGCCATAAATTGCAAGAAAATTTTATTTTTACCAAGGTAAAAAAGCATAAAACTTGTTTTGCAACATCACAAGAAGACAAATAGATTAAAAGAAAATCTTTTGAGGACTCTATAACAAGAGCTCATCATGTGCATGGTGAATATTTTCTCAAAAAACAGTATACTAGGACCTTTTTTAGAGAGTGTATATAACGCTCCTTTGCATTTAAGTAAGATAATGGAGCATTAACCTAGTTACTAAGTAGAATCTTTTAGCGAGACATAGATGATTGATAACGTTCAAGGACATAGTCCCAATTTACGAGATGATCAAGGAAAGATTCGAGGTAATTAGCACGCTTGTAACGATAATCAATATAATAAGAGTGCTCCCAAATATCCAGACAAAGAATTGGTTTTGCTCCATTGATAAGAGGATTCTCGGCATTTTGGGTTTTTGATATTTCTAGCTTATCATTTTTAACAGATAGCCATGCCCAACCGGATCCAAACTGTGTCATAGCTGCTGTGAGCAAATCTGACTTAAATTTTTCGTAACTTCCAAAATTGCAGATGATAGCATCACTGAGGACTTGAGGTAATTTGTCTCCTCCACCATTTTTCTTCATACAATTCCAAAAAAGATTGTGATTATAATGTTGGGAGGCATTATTAAAAAGGGAAGCATTTGATCGATATGATTTGGTGATAATCTCCTCAAGGGGCAAGTCCAACACTTGAGCATCGGATGCAAGTTTTAATGCATTGTCAGCATAAGCCTTATGGTGTATATCGTGATGAAATTCTAAACTTTCTTGTGACATATATGGAGACAGGGCATCATAACTATAGGGAAGATCTGGTAACTTGAAATTCATATATTTTTCTCCAGCGTAATTCCATTAAAGATAAAAAGATTTTGGCATCATAGTCTCAGACAACATGTAAAATAATAACCCATTCATTATAGATTTTTATAAGAACACAGTGTAAGATTACTTGATGCAAAATTATAAAGCAAGGTTAAAATCAGAAGAAGGTGTGTTGAAGTTATCCATTGGTATCACTATGTTGATGGCTTTAATGAACATGGCCGTTGGGATTCTTTCAGGAGCTTCCACAATTATCTTCGATTCATTCTACTTATGCATAGACGCATTCATCATAGGAATCTCTTTATTCGTAACAAGGCTTATATCGAGAGACGCGTTAGAAGTCAATAATCATGGAAGAAAAAGATATTTTCAATTTGGTTTTTGGCATTTGGAACCGATGGTTCTAGCTTTTAATTCTATCTTTCTCATCTTTGGAACGTTTTTTGGACTAATAAATTCTATATCGTCTATTATGTCAGGAGGACATGATGTTTCTTTTTATCAAGTGGCTCTTTATTCTTTCATAGTATCATCTATTCATTGGATAATGGGAATTTATGAAAAGAGGTGTAATCGCAAGATAAAATCTGATTTTATAGCTTTTGATGCAAGAGCTTGGATTATCTCGGCTATCATGTTAGACGGTCTTTTCGCTGCTTTTTTATGTGGCATGCTCTTGAAAAATAGCGCATATCATTGGATGGCTCTTTATGTTGATCCTATTGTTTTGATGGTGATCTGTTTGTGTGTTCTTCCCTCATCAATTCGTATGTTGAAGAAATCAACATTTGAAATATTTCAAATGACGCCGCCTGACCTTGATATACAGGTTAAGAGAGCTGTATATCCAATCGTTCTTCGTCATGGATTCCTTGAGTTTTATACATATGCTGCAAAAATAGGTCGTGCTCGTATTATAGAAATACACTTGATAGTTCCGTTGAATTATCCTGTTAAGAGCATAGCATCTTTTGATTCCATAAGACATGAGATAGGTGCCGCTATTGGGGGCTGTGAAGAGGATAGATGGCTTACGATTTCATTCACAGCGCAGAAAAAGTGGGCAGTGTAGTTTTTGAGCTATATGATGAGTAACGGGTGATATGTAGAAATGTTCTTTAGTTAAATCCAATGTTTATTCTTGCGTTATTACAAAGTCTATAATGTATAGTAGTGAAAATAATAAACTTAAGTATTTGATTTAACATGCTTTTATTGATTGACCCCGCACTTTTTATTGGGTTCGGAATTATAAGATGAGACAGAGATAAGTTTTGATGCTTGGATTCCAAGACGAATACGATCCGCCCCTTTAGTATATAATTCTGCTTGTGATATTAATTTCCAACCAAAAACAGCCATTAGTTCATGAGCCGTTGCCCCAGCTTCAGCTGCTAGCGTGGCAGAAAGTTTCCTAATCCCATGAGCTGATTTATTAATTCCAGCTTTCTTGGCTTTTAATATAAACCACTGAGTAAATTGTGCTGCGCTCATGCTTTGTTGGTCTCGGTTTACAAGAAAGGTGTTATCCCCTGTAGGTGTTATTTCGAGAAGATTCATTAAATGTTCTGATAGCTCAACGGTTACGAGAGTTCCTACTTTTTGGGTTTTAATGGAAAAAATCTTATCCTTAAGATGCTGTTTTCCTGCACGACATGCGTCAGAACACCGCAGCCTTTGTATAGAGGAAGAACTCAAAAGCAAGATAAGGTTGAGACCCTTCTTTCCAATAACTTTTGAACTTTTTCATATCTTCTATTGCCCAAGGGATAAAACCATCGGTTTTATGTTTAGGTCTTTCCACTCCGTTGCAAGGGTTCGGGTCTCGTATCGCAGTGATTAATGAAACTGACGAATACGCTCCTTTAAATGAAGCATTGGTAAAAGCTACTACCGGAGGGGACAATTTGGCGGCGAGGTTGTGATTCTCTAAAAAAAGGCAAGCTTTACCCCTTTCATCATAACCAATAAGCCTTTACTGTTCTCAAAAAAATATCAAAAAAAGACCAATAGAAGATAATGTTGTTAAAATAAGTGAGATGTGGAGTTGATGAGGAAGCAAAATACTTCTTATGC
The DNA here is from genome assembly GCA_016808295.1 of Candidatus Liberibacter ctenarytainae. Classification (GTDB taxonomy): domain Bacteria; phylum Pseudomonadota; class Alphaproteobacteria; order Rhizobiales; family Rhizobiaceae; genus Liberibacter; species Liberibacter ctenarytainae. The sequence goes on along the minus strand of SEOL01000001.1, from coordinate 60 downwards.
GGTAATGGCTCAAAGATACGATCCTTTGGATGGTCGGGATGACTTTCCTACTCCGCCATG